>NZ_LJPW01000110.1 GCF_001400735.1 Pseudomonas caricapapayae | reverse complement strand
AATGCCAGCTTGGCGTTGACTTCGCTCAACTGACTCAGCGGCGCGTCCTTCGTCCGTGAGGTAAGGGCATTGCCGGAGCTGCAGGCGGCCAACAGCAAGCTTGAAAGCAACAAAGTCAGGCGCATCAGTCATGGTCCGTCATAGTAGCGTCGTGATAATAAGGTTCAACGAGCGCGCGTCGGGTTTGAGTTTGGGCAGAGATTTGCATGTGCAGACCACTCTCTTTCGGCACACGCAACATCCGGTTCATAACTGAAACCCTCTACCGCCTATATATTCAGTCTTCCTTGATATATACAGGCGATCCCCGCAAGGGCTTACCTGTTTTAGGATCAAGCACCATGGCCTTGGCCAGTTGCTCAATCAGTGCTTCGGAAGGCTTGGGCGGCGGGATATTGGCTTCACGCTCTTCAACCCATTTCAGCTTGCCATCCAAGGCGGGGAGTTTGGCTGGGGGCAGGGGGACGATTTCGTTGATTTCGGGGACGCTTGGGTTGGCATAGGACCAGTCACCTAGCAACTTACCAATTTTTTTATAGCGATCTACACGCTCCAAATCTTTCTTCTGATCTATGAAGTACAAGCGATTAACCGATGCAGGACCATCAAAACCACTCTCTAAAAAAAATGCTGCAGTTTCATCGCCCGCTGCAACACCAAGTTGATAAGCTTTAAGTGCCTTCTGATAATTTCCATCAATTGTTTGATCGTTACCTAATGCTGTCGCGGCCTTTCCGTTACCTTGTTCAGCAGCACGCCAGCGCATCTGTCGTGCAATGTTCGGAGCAATATCGATCGGTTCTAGTTTGTCTGCCACATAAGCTTGGGCCTGGGCACTTCCCTCATCCGCCGCTTTGCGAAAGTAATGCAAGGCCATTTCCGGATCTTTATGCAAGCCAGCGGATCCCCGTTCAAGAAATACAGCGATGAAGTAATAACCAGTCGCTATGCGCGCGTCGATCAACTGCTGACTTAATCTTAGATGTTCTTCGCCGCCTAACTTAAATTCGCCACGCATGCCGCCGTTCTGCAGGTTGACGTTGGCCTTGTAGTGATTGTTTTCTGCGGCTATGCGATACAGTCTGCCAATTCCGACGTCGACCGCTTCGTCCTGCGGGATCTGATTGTTCTTCTGCAACCAGCGGGCGTACTGGAACAGCACATCCGTTTCTGCCGAGGGAGCCGGAATTTTCTCGTGTACGCAGGTGAATGCCAGCTTGGCGTTGAC
>NZ_LJPW01000002.1 GCF_001400735.1 Pseudomonas caricapapayae | reverse complement strand
GCGTCGGGTTTGAGTTTGGGAAGAGATTTGCATGTGCAGACCACTCTCTTTCGGCACACGCAACATCCGGTTCATAACTGAAACCCTCTACCGCCTATATATTCAGTCTTCCTTGATATATACAGGCGATCCCGGCAAGGGCTTACCTGTTTTAGGATCAAGCACCATAGCCTTAGCCAGTTGCTCAATCAGTGCTTCGGAAGGCTTGGGTGGCGGGATATTGGCTTCACGTTCCTCAACCCATTTCAGCTTGCCATCCCAGGCAGGAAGCTTGGCTGGTGGCAAGGGTACGATTTCGTTGATTTCGGGGACGCTTGGATTGGCGTAAGACCAATCTGCCAGAAGACTCCAAATTTGTTTGTAACGATCTGCTCGCTCTATATCTTCCTGCTGACCCAAATAGTACAAGAGATTCTCTGGTTCAGGGCCTCGAAAGCCATTGTTTAAAAAAGATGCTGCATTTTCATTTCCTGCCGCCACACCTAACTGAAATGCTTCAAGGGCGGCTCGATACTCCATAATTGTTGATAAGTTAACGCCCAACGCCAAAGCCGCATCACCATTACCTTGTGAGGCTGCACAACTGCGCATCTGACGTGCTACGTCCGGTGCAATGTCAATGGGCGCGAGCTTCTCAGCAACGTAGGCTTGTGCTTGCGAACTTCCCTCATCCGCCGCCTTGCGAAAGTAACGGAGGGACATATCTTCATCTTGATGCAGACCAGCCGCGCCCTTTTGAAGATAGATGGCGATCATGTAATAGCCCGAAGCCACACGTGCATCTATCAACTGTTGGCTAAGACGCAATCTTTCCGCACCGGTTAGCTTGAACTGGCCACGCATGGCACCGTTCTGCAGGTTGACGTTGGCCTTGTAGTGATTGTTTTCTGCGGCGATGCGATACAGTCTGCCAATTTCGATGTCGACCGTTTCGTCCTGCGGGATCTGATTGTTTTTCTGTAACCAACGGGCGTAATGGAATAGAACATCCGTTTCTGCCGAGGGAGCAGGGATTTTCTCGTGTGCGCAGGTAAACGCCAGCTTGGCGTTGACTTCGCTCAACTGATTCAAGGGAGTGTCCTTTGTCCGTAAAGTAATGGCGTTGCCAGAGCTGCAGGCAACCAACAGCAGGCTTGAAAGCAAAAAAGTCAGGCGCATTAGTCAAAGTCCGTCATAGAAGTTTCGGTGTAATAAAATTCGACTAAAGGAGCATAGGGTTTAAGCTTGTTGTCTCGAAAACCTTTATTCCGTTTAATAATATCGCCCCAAGCTGTAAACGCCTCTTTCGGCTCATCCTGCACCCCAAACCCCTTGGTATGCAGATCCCACAACCGCCGCCGCAACGGCTGACTAAACTCCGGATGCTCATGGCAGATGTTCAGTTCGCTATCCACCATCATGCTTCGAGTGTTGATGTTGGCCGAGCCATGAGTGGTGTATACGTCATCGACGATCATCAGCTTGGAGTGGATGTAGACGGGCATCCAGGGCTGGCCATCTTGCAAATCGCGCGCGACCAGTGAGCAAACATGAATCTTCAAGCCTGGCACTTTCTTGGCTACCAAGTTGGACGTTTCAATCTCCTTGGTTTTCCTGTCCATCTCCGCTTGCCATTCGTCCAGCTTTCTCTGTCCGGCACGGTCATTTGGCCCGTCCGGACGAGGTCTGACCGGGGCTTCACGTTTCATCTCCTTGATCAGTCGCAGCTTGGTGATGGCCGGAATGGTTTCTGCCCGACCCAGGCTGGCGAGCATTTCCTGGGTCTTGGCCGTGCCCATGCCGACCCCGTCCTTGGTGTCATTGGTGACGACAAAAAGATAGAGGGGCTCCTTGCGGCCTGCCTCGAAGTATTTCCCTGCCAAGGTCTTGAGGTGATCGGCCAGCGGCGGCCAGCGGAAGTACTGGTTTTCGATGTAGATAAACTGGGTGACGTTGTTGGCAGCCACCATGTAACCGCTCTGGATGTCTCGAACGGGTTTTTCATGGTCGCCCACGTCATCCTTGTGCTTGCGGTTGGTTTTGGGCTGGCCCACCTGAGCCTGGGTGCGCAACACTTGCATCATCAATCGCGTACCGCTCTGGAACTGGAGACGATTGGAGGTCGGATCGCAATCGCGGCAGGCGAGCAGGTCCTCGCCGGTTTCCTTGCGCCAGGCGATGGCAAAGTTCTGGTGCACATCGTGAAGGATCGGCCCGGACAACATGCATGATATGTCCTGGCGTGGCGTGGAGCCGCGCGAGCCTAGATAGGGCGCAGGCTTGGTGCCTTCTTCACGGTTCAGTGCCGAGTGTTGATCGGTGTCCCAATACTCGTCCAGCGAGTTGTGGCCCATGACAAAGCCGACCGCGCTGGGCAGTTCATAGTCGACCAGTACACTTTTCTGGTGGTGCGAGGCGCTGGCGCTCAGGACGAGTTGCATGCCCACGCTGATATTGGGATCGAGCGCTTCATACTTCACCCAGTGCTTAATCTCTAACCTTTCATTGGCGCTGAAGCCACGACTCACGAACACCGGGGATTTACCATTGACTCGCTCAGCCGCCTTGCCATCGGACACTGCGTACTCAGAGAACCAATCGCGGTCGTACTTGAACTGATCCTTGGTCGAGCTTTGCATGGCTCTAGAATTCAGTCGAAGCAAGCCCTTGCCCGGCAGGTTGCCTTCGCCTGCCATGCCTGCGGAGTTGAAGGGCATTTCCCAGCCCAGTATGCGCACCTTCACACCGTTGGCAGCCTTGATCCTGAGCAGTTCGCCAATGCAGGGGTGGGATCCGTCGCGGATGAAGTACATGGAAGGCTGGAAGCCCCAGCAGATGATTTCGACGGATTTCTCGGCTTTTGCAATCGCCTCAAAGACAGCCCTGAATGCTTCTTCACCGTTGACCAGCGGTCTATAGGTGGCCGGAATCGGGCTGAATTCACTGTTCTCGACGAACCAGCGCTGGACAATCCTGGCGCTGTTGGTGTGCGAGAGTGCGACAGGCACTGTTATGTTGGAGAGGCTCGGGAGTGGCGATTCCATGGGAGTTCCGTTCCTTATAGGTTCTGACACGCTGGCTGACCGGGAAGGCGAGATGGATGGCGAACAGTTGATTGCATAAGCCATGGCCGTTCTTCACGGTCAACAGTAACCGTACCGGTCGCAAACCTGTTCCTGGCTGGGCTAGGTGTCCCCATTGTTCACGTTTCCGATTCTGGATTGTTCAGCGAGGTGTACAGGGCCCGGAACTTACTCTCAGTTCCTGCCCTAGCGTTCGTTGAACCCGTTTGGTTGCTATGGCGATGAAATCCGCTGTTGGCGAATTCGGCATTGCTTTGCTCGCCTTGGTACTGCCCGCCGACCGGAATGTCGTAACTCACGCCATTAGCCAGTTCGAGCGTGTATCTGCTGGTTGTGGGGTGGTGATCAATGCCAATTGCCCCGGTTTTATCCATGACGCCTTTTTTGACGACTGATGCCCCGTCACGCACTGTGTAAGGCATACCAGCCCACGCACTAGAGCTCCCGGCGTTGGTTTGCCCTGCATAAAAGGTAAGCGCTTGGGTCACAGAGGACTCGGGCCAGGCAGGGTGGTCGCGATTAAGCTGTGCTGGCCCGCTAAACGTCTTCTTCGCCCCTTTGACATCAATCGTCCCCGGCGCATGAATCTCGATGTTGCCGTCCTTGATGCGGATGTAGCCGCCGCCGCTGGTAAGGAGGATGCCTTCCTGTGCGGCGATCTCTATTCCGGCGGCGGTCGAGGTAATCATTATCTTCTGTTGCGCCGTCAACTCCATTGCATCACTTTGCGCCTGCAGCTCGATCTTGCCTTTGGCCGAAAACAGCTTGGCCCCGGCATTCTGCGCAAACAGGCTGATGCTTTGCGCCACGCTTGCCAGAAGGGATTTGCCGCTGGCGATGCTGACGTCTTCGCCGGTGCTCAGGGTCAGGTGTTTGCCGCTGTGCAGGTGGGTGCTTTTCGGCGTGGCGGTGGCGATGTCGGCGGGCGAGGAGGCGATCAGCAGCGGTTGCTGGTAACCCGGTGTCTTGCCGCGTCCGCCGCTGCGGATTGCCCAGGCAGTGTCGCCGCCGTTGCGTTGTTGCTCGCCGGGGCCTTGGCTCGGTGCGCCGTCGTCGCTGCCGTAGGTCACGTCGGCATCGCTGTTGAGCTGGGTCAGGCTGTCCAGGCCTTCCTGCATGGGCAGGGCGTTGTGCTGTTGCGCCGTGTCGGACAGGGTCTTGACGCGCTGCTCGCTGTTTTTCAGTTGCTGCTGCGCTTCACTGGCATCGATCTGTGCGCCCTGAGCGCCGCTGCGTTTCCAGGTGCTGAGGTACAAACCCTGCTGGGCGCGCAGTGCGCCGTAAGCATCGGTGCGCAGTTCAAACCCCGTACCGCGCAGGCCGCCGCGATTGTTGCCGCGCTGGTCGATCAGGTAACCAAGGTTGAGCTGGGTATGCCCGTGGCTGCTGTGGATCTGGGTGCGGACCTGGCCGGTCGAGTCGTCCATCACCCAGTGGTTGAAACCGCCGCCGCCGACTTCCTTGCTCTTGTAACCGGCCATCAACCCGCTGGAGTGCCAGGCGGGTTTGTGACCGCCGTAGACCTGTCCCATCACCAGTGGCCGGTCGATGTCGTTGTCCAGAAAAGTGATGACCACCTCTTCACCGGCACGGGGCACATGCACACTGCCCCAGTCCGGGCCGCTGCTCGGTTGCATCATGCGCAGCCAGCAGGAACCCAGTTCGCCGTCCTGAGACAGGCGGTCCCAATGGAAGCGCACACAGATTCGGTTGAGGGTGTCGGTAAACACTTCATGGCCACTGGGCGTGACGACTACGGCGGTCTGTTGGCCGAGGCTTTTCGGTTTGGAGTGCTCGGCGGGACTGCGGAACGGCACGCTGTG
>NZ_LJPW01000013.1 GCF_001400735.1 Pseudomonas caricapapayae | reverse complement strand
AAACCATAAATCCCTTACACAGGCCCGATCATCGCCTGTACGCATCCATGCTGTAAAAATCCGAACCTGGTGGTTCGGGGTGCTGATGCCATTTTTGCATTGCTAAACAGATTGGTGCCAGTGCGAAGTGTGGCGAGGGGGCTGTTTGATGGATCACGCCACATAAACACGGTGCCTGGTGATGCCAGACCCAAAAAGCCAAAAGCCCGCAATTACGCGGGCTCCAGGGCATTTCTTGCTAGATCGTGCCGAGCAGTGCCGGACGCGGGATCACTCCCACTCAATCGTAGCCGGCGGCTTGCTCGACACGTCATAAGTCACCCGCGAAATCCCTTCGATCTCGTTGATGATCCGACCGCTTACTGTCTCCAGCAGCTCATAAGGCAGGTGCGCCCAGCGAGCGGTCATGAAGTCGATGGTTTCGACAGCGCGCAGCGCGACGACCCAGGCGTAGCGGCGGCCGTCGCCGACGACGCCGACTGATTTGACCGGCTGGAACACTACGAACGCTTGGCTGACTTTGTGATACCAGTCGGCCTTGCGCAGTTCTTCGATGAAGATGTGGTCGGCACGACGCAGGAGGTCGGCGTATTCCTTCTTCACTTCGCCAAGGATGCGTACGCCCAGGCCTGGGCCGGGGAATGGGTGGCGGTAGACCATGTCGTACGGCAGGCCGAGTTCGAGGCCCAGGCGGCGGACTTCGTCCTTGAACAGCTCGCGCAGTGGCTCTACCAGCTTGAGGTTCATTTCTTCCGGCAGGCCGCCCACGTTGTGGTGCGACTTGATGACGTGAGCCTTGCCGCTTTTCGCGCCAGCCGACTCGATGACGTCCGGGTAGATGGTACCTTGCGCCAGGTACTTGATGTTATCCAGCTTGCAGGACTCGGCATCGAATACGTCGATGAAGGTGCGGCCGATGATCTTGCGCTTTTTCTCTGGATCGCTCTCGCCTTCCAGGTTGTTCAGGAACTGCTCTTCGGCGTTGGCACGGATCACCTTGACGCCCATGTTCTCGGCGAACATGGCCATTACCTGCTCGCCTTCGTGCAGGCGCAGCAGGCCGTTGTCGACGAATACGCAGGTCAGTTGATCGCCGATGGCCTTGTGCAGCAGCGCCGCGACCACGGAGGAGTCAACGCCGCCGGACAGGCCCAGCAGGACGTTGTCAGTACCGACCTGAGCGCGAACCTGAGCGATAGCGTCTTCAGCAATCTTCGAAGGGGTCCACAGTGCTTCACAGCCGCAAATGTCGAGGATGAAGCGCGACAGGATGCGACCGCCCTGCTTGGTGTGGGTCACTTCCGGGTGGAACTGCACGCCGTAGTAACCGCGAGCGTCGTCAGCCATACCGGCAATCGGGCAGCTCGGGGTACTGGCCAGAATGTGGAAGTCTTCCGGCAGTTTGGTGACCTTGTCACCGTGACTCATCCATACGTCGAGGCCAAACAGGCCGTCGGCGTCGATATGGTCTTCGATACCATCGAGCAGACGGCTTTTGCCGACTACGTCAACGCGAGCGTAGCCGAACTCGCGCAGCTCAGAACCAGCAACCTTGCCGCCCAACTGCTCGGCCATGGTCTGCATGCCGTAGCAGATACCGAAAACCGGCACACCCAGGTCAAATACCGCTTGCGGGCAGCGCGGGCTGTCGGCTTCGTGTACGGACTCGGGGCCGCCGGCGAGGATCACGCCTTTTGGAGCGAATTCGCGAATCGCTTCGTCGTCCATGTCAAACGGATGCAGCTCGCAATACACGCCGATTTCGCGCACGCGGCGGGCGATCAGCTGGGTGTACTGGGAACCGAAGTCGAGGATCAAGATACGGTGGGCGTGAATGTCGAGGGCCATGGAAACTCTCTGAGCAGCTGCAAGCTATAAGCTGCAAGCGGCAAGTTGTCGGAATCAATGCGGTAGTTACCTTTGCGTAACTACCGCTTGTAGCTGATTGCTTGAAGCTGGAGGCGTTAGCCGACGCGATAGTTCGGCGCTTCCTTGGTGATCTGCACGTCATGGACGTGGGATTCAGCCATACCGGCACCGGTGATGCGAACAAACTCGGGTTTGGTGCGCATCTGCTCGATGTCGGCACTGCCGGTGTAACCCATGGAGGAGCGCAGGCCGCCCATCAACTGATGGATGATGGCCGACAACGGACCTTTATAGGCCACACGACCTTCGATACCTTCCGGCACCAGTTTCTCGGCACCTGCAGACGAATCCTGGAAGTAGCGATCGGACGAGCCTTGCGCCTGGGACATTGCACCCAGCGATCCCATGCCGCGATAAGCCTTGTAGGAGCGCCCCTGAAACAGCTCGATTTCGCCCGGCGCTTCTTCGGTACCGGCGAACATCGACCCCATCATCACGCAGGAGGCACCGGCCACGATGGCCTTGGACAGGTCACCGGAGAAGCGGATACCGCCGTCGGCGATCATCGGCACGCCCGTGCCTTCAAGGGCAGCGGAGACGTTGGCGATGGCGCTGATCTGCGGCACGCCGACACCGGCAACGATACGCGTGGTGCAGATGGAGCCAGGGCCGATACCGACCTTGACTGCATCGGCACCCGCAGCAACCAGCGCTCTGGCAGCCTCGCCGGTAGCGATGTTGCCGCCGATGACCTGTACCTGAGGGAAGTTTTCCTTGACCCAGCGAACGCGGTCGATCACCCCCTTGGAGTGACCGTGAGCGGTGTCGACCACGACAACGTCAACGCCGGCAGCAACCAGCGCGGTGACGCGCTCGCCGGTGTCCTTGCCGGTACCGACTGCAGCGCCGACACGCAGGCGAGCCTGATCGTCCTTGCTGGCCAGCGGGTAAGCCTTGGCTTTTTCGATGTCCTTGACGGTCATCATGCCCTTGAGCGCGAAGTTGCCGTCGACGATCAGGACTTTTTCAAGCCGGTGCTTGTGCAGCAGTTCGCGCACTTCGTTCTTGTCGGCGCCTTCACCCACCGTGACCAGACGCTCTTTGGGCGTCATCACTTCACGGACCGGGACATCAAGACGGTTTTCGAAGCGTACGTCGCGGGACGTCACAATGCCGACCAGGTCGCCATCGTGCAGGACCGGTACGCCGGAAATGTTGTGCATGCGAGTGAGTTCGAACAGATCGCGGACAGTGGCATCGGCTTCGATCGTGATCGGGTCCTTGACGACACCGGCCTCGAACTTCTTGACCTTGCGCACTTCGGCAGCTTGCTGCTCGATGGTCATGTTCTTGTGGATGATACCGATACCACCTTCCTGGGCCATGGCAATCGCCAGACGGGCCTCGGTGACTGTATCCATTGCAGCAGAGACCAAAGGTATATTCAGCTCGATGCCACGGGTCAAACGGGTTTTCAGACTGACTTCGTTAGGAAGCACCTCGGAATAACCGGGCACAAGGAGAATGTCGTCGAATGTAAGGGCTTCTTGACTGATACGCAGCATCGCGGGGGCTCCCGGGCGGGAAATTGGAAGCGCGCCATTATACCTACAGACCCCGCCCGGCTCAATGTAAACCTCAGCCTATTATCAAAGCTGTTTATAGACGCACATGAACGAAAGACACCGGGCGATCCAGACGTTCGGCGAAGTCGTCCAGAAAGGTCTGCGTGAACGAAGCATCCAGCCAGTTATTGAAGATGAAACCCAGGTTGGAAAACCCGCAGGCATCCAGAAACAGAAAACCGTTGATGTCATCTTCATGGCGACATTCGGGGCATGTGAAATTATCCGTGTGACCGGGCATCCAGTCCTCCAGGCTATCGAACAGTGCCTCCCCCACTTCGCGACGACACTCCGGGCAACCGGCCTCCTCGGCAAAGTCGTTCAGCGGGGTATAGATGCAGCGTCTGGTGACGATTTCCAGGCCGTTGACCGTTTGCCCGAACGGCAACGCATCGGGCTTCTTCACCACCCGCTTCGCTCCGGGTGCCACCGCGTAGGCCATCTTGTTATAGGTCCGCCCACAGGTCGTCAGCTCCGGCTCGACCATATCGAGTTTGACCAGCCAGCGCAGGATCAACCGCGCTCGGGCCTCGTGCCCGGGGAACGTGGAGATTTGCGGGACGATAATGCTTTGGGTGTTCATAACGGAGCGTCGCTTAAAACTGTTCGAGGCCGCAGCTTAATAGGCTGATGATTCTGGTCAAGGTGAAATCCTGCTCGAAGCGGCGATACAGACCCGTGCGCCAGACCTGCATTGCCATTATGATGCCCGACATGATCAAAGACCCTTTCGCAAGACTCGGCCTCGACCGGGAAGTCCTTACTGTCAGCCAGCTCAACGGCCGTGCGCGGGTGTTGCTGGAGGACGTGTTCAGCAGTATCTGGGTCGAAGGCGAGATTTCCAATCTCTCGCGTCCGGCTTCGGGTCATGTGTATTTCACGCTCAAGGACTCTGGTGCGCAGGTGCGCTGCGCGTTGTTCCGGCAGAGCGCAGCCCGCGTGCGCCAGGCGCTCAAGGACGGCTTGCAGGTCAAGGTGCGCGGTAAGGTTTCGCTATTTGAAGGCCGCGGCGACTATCAGTTGATTCTCGATACAGTGGAACCTGCCGGTGATGGTGCATTGCGCCTGGCGTTCGATGCATTGAAGGCCAAGCTCAGCGACGAAGGCATGTTCAGCGCCGAGCGCAAGGTCGCTCTGCCACTGCACCCGCAACGTATCGGGATCATCAGCTCACCGACCGGTGCGGTGATCCGCGACATCATCAGCGTGTTCCGCCGTCGCGCACCACGGGTCGAGCTGACCTTGATTCCCACAGCCGTTCAAGGCCGCGAGGCGATCAACCAGATTGTCCGCGCACTAAAGCTGGCCGACAGCAGAGGCTTCGATGCGCTGATCCTGGCCCGTGGCGGCGGCTCGCTGGAGGACCTGTGGTGCTTCAACGAAGAAGCCGTCGCCCGCGCCATCGACGCGTGCGTGACGCCGATTGTCAGCGCTGTCGGGCATGAAACCGATGTTTCCATCAGCGACTTTGTCGCCGACGTGCGCGCTCCGACGCCCTCCGCTGCCGCCGAACTGCTCGCCCCGGATTCCAGCGACCTGCATCGACGCGTCGACAACCTGCACCGGCGACTGGTGAGCCGCATGCAGGATCGCCTGATGCGCGAACGGCTGCGTCTCGAAGGTATTTCACGACGTCTGCGTCACCCTGGCGAACGGTTGCGCCAGCAGTCCCAACGCCTGGACGATCTGGACATGCGCCTGCGCCGCGCCTTTGAACAGAACATGCATCAACGTCAGGTGCGTCTCGCCCACATGGAGAGTCGTCTCGCGGCCCAGCATCCAGGACGAACCCTGGCCTTCCTGCGTCAGCGTCTGGATGCGTTGGCCGAGCGGCTGCCGAGAGCCATTCGCGAACAGATCAAGGCGCGCAAGCTGCAGCTGCAGAGTCAGGTGCAGACTCTCAATGTCGTCAGCCCGCTCGCCACACTAGGGCGCGGCTACAGCATCCTGCTCGACGAGCGCGGCCATGCGATCCGTAACGCCGCACAAACCAGGACGGGCCAGCGACTTACCGCCAGGCTCGGCGAAGGCGAACTGCAAGTACGTGTCGAAGACAACCACCTCACACCCGTGACCCTTTCCCTTCTGGACTGACTGCCTGATGCTACGTCTTATCGCCCCGCTGTTCGCGCTACTGCTGTGCCTGCCCGCCCACGCCGACAGCTTTATTACCCGCGCCCTCGACAAACCGGTGCCCGGCGGCGTGGCCGTTATTGATCTGGGCACAGGTGCGCAAGCGCCAACGGCCACCTATCAAGGCAAACCCGTGCTGGTGGTCAAGGAACAGGGCACGCGCTGGCTGGCGATCGTCGGCATTCCACTGACCGTCAAGCCCGGTACTCAGCAAATCACCTCCGGCGGGCGGGCACTCAACTTTACGGTTGGCAGCAAGAAATACCCGGAACAGCACATCACCCTGAAGAACAAACGTCAGGTCAATCCCAACCCCGAAGACAACAAACGCATCGAAGGCGAACTGGCTGAACAGCTACGCGCCTACCGCAGTTTCAGCCCCGGCACGCCGAGCAACCTGATTCTGGACAAGCCGGTCAACGGCCCGCTGTCGAGCAAATTCGGCGTGCGCCGCTTCTTCAACGGCGAGGAACGCAACCCGCATTCAGGGCTGGATTTCGCCGTACCGGCCGGCACACCGATCAAGTCACCGGCAGCAGGCAAGGTCATCCTGACCGGCAATTACTTCTTCAATGGCAATACGGTATTCGTTGACCATGGCCAGGGCTTTATCAGCATGTTTTGCCACATGTCGAAAATCGACGTGAAGGTCGGTGACCTGGTGCCACGTGGCGGCGTGGTGGGCAAAGTCGGTGCCACCGGCCGGGCAACCGGCCCGCACATGCACTGGAACGTCAGCCTGAACGACGCACGCGTCGACCCGGCGATCTTCATCGGCGCGTTTCAGCCGTGATCCATCCGGTGAGCGAGCGCAGCGGCGCTTGCTCACTGCGACCTGTCTTTGCGCACATCGCTTTGAGCCAACAATAAGCACACTGTAAATCTTGAAATGCCGCTATAAACGATCGATAAAAACGCATTTTCGAGAATTTATCCCAATCTTTTTCAAGTGCTTGCCATCATCCATCCCAATGGTTACGGTTGGCCTCATGAAAAGCTCTCAAACCCTCATTCTGTTGCGCCAACACCGGTGCCTCAGCCTGGTCAGCGCCCGACTGCCAGGCTAGATTGCTGTGCCTCGCCCATGTGTTCGTAATTCCCTGTGCTATCCAGAACGGCAGGCCGACCCAACCCCGGCCCCGTGAATACAAAAGGATTTCCTGATGACCATGCTCAAAGACCCCTCGAAGAAGTACCGTGCGTTCCCGACCATTGATCTGCCCGACCGCACCTGGCCTTCGAAGACCATCGATACAGCGCCTGTCTGGTGCAGCTCCGACCTGCGCGATGGCAACCAGTCGCTGATCGAACCGATGGACGCGGCCAAGAAGCTGCGCTTCTGGAAAACCCTGGTCAGCGTCGGCGTCAAGGAAATCGAGGCATCCTTTCCATCGGCTTCGCAGACTGACTTCGACTTCGTGCGCACCCTGATCGAAGACGGCCACATCCCGGATGACACCACTATCCAGGTCCTGACCCAGGCTCGCGAAGACCTGATCGCCCGCACATTCGAATCGCTGCGCGGTGCCAAGAAAGCCATCGTCCACCTGTATAACGCGACCAGCCCGTCGTTCCGCCGCATTGTCTTCAATCAGGACAAGGCCGGGGTGAAGGAGATCGCGGTCAACGCGGCCAGGCTGTTCGTCAAATACGCAGCACAACAGCCTGAAACCCAGTGGACCTTCGAATACTCGCCGGAAACCTTCAGTGCGACCGAGCTGGAGTTCGCCAAGGAAGTCTGCGATGCCGTGATCGAGGTCTGGAACCCGACACCTCAGAACAAGGTGATCCTCAACCTCCCGGCTACGGTGGAAGTAGCAACGCCAAACATTTATG
Organism: Pseudomonas caricapapayae; assembly: GCF_001400735.1. GTDB lineage: Bacteria > Pseudomonadota > Gammaproteobacteria > Pseudomonadales > Pseudomonadaceae > Aquipseudomonas > Aquipseudomonas caricapapayae. The sequence goes on along the minus strand of NZ_LJPW01000013.1, from coordinate 33,186 downwards.
CGGACCAGATCGAGTGGTTCGGACGCAACATCACCCGCCGCGACAGCGTGCTGATCAGCCTGCATACGCACAATGACCGCGGTACTGGCGTTGCTGCGACCGAGCTGGGCCTGATGGCGGGTGCGGATCGCGTCGAAGGCTGCCTGTTCGGCAACGGCGAGCGGACCGGTAACGTCGACCTGGTTACGGTTGCACTGAACCTCTACACCCAGGGCATCGACCCCGAGCTGGACTTTTCGGACATCGACGGCGTGCGCAAGGTTGTCGAAGAATGCAACCAGATTCCGGTTCACCCGCGTCACCCCTACGTCGGCGACCTGGTTCACACTGCATTCTCCGGCTCGCACCAGGATGCTATCCGCAAGGGTTTCACCCAGCAGAAGGAAGGCGAGTTGTGGGAAGTGCCTTACCTGCCGATCGACCCGGCCGACATCGGTCGTAGCTACGAAGCGGTGATTCGTGTCAACAGCCAGTCAGGCAAGGGTGGCATCACTTACCTGCTGGAACAGGAATATGGCATTTCCCTGCCACGCCGCATGCAGATCGAGTTCAGTCAGGTGGTTCAGGGTGAAACCGACCGTCTGGGCCTGGAGATGACCGCCGAGCAGATCCACTCGTTATTGCGTCGCGAATACCTGCAAGCCAATGTGCCGTATGCGCTGATCAGTCATAAGTTGCAGGAAGAGAACGGCAACAGCTCGGTGGATGCCGAAGTGCATGTCGACGGTGAAACCCAGCATTGGCGCGGCAAGGGTAAAGGCGCGCTGGAAGCGCTGGTGGCCGGTCTGCCGGTGGCCGTGGAAATCATGGACTACAACGAGCATGCGATTGGTTCGGGCACCACGGCCAAGGCCGCTGCCTACATCGAACTGCGAGTGAACGGCGAGCGTGCCGTGCACGGCGTGGGCATTGATGAAAACATTACCACCGCCAGCTTCCGAGCCCTGTTCAGCGCACTGAATCGCTCACTGAGCCAGACACAGGCCAAGGCAGCCTGAGTCGACAGCAGGATGGCGGGTGCAAATCCGCCATCCTCATGCAAACCGAACCTGCGCTTCCCTCCCCGCCAGCCTCTTGCATTCCACGCATGACCCTGCCTGTTTCGGCATAATCTTTTTCATTTATGCTGTGGTAGCATGCTGCCTTTACTCCAGCGCGGGCGCAATCCAACAGCAATTCATATGCTGACGATGCCCGTCCGGACTTACCTGCCAGCTGCATCTTTCCTATAAAACCAAGACGACTATTGCATTGATTTCCGGACGAAAAGAATGCTCGGGCAGACCCACCGTGCATTGAAATTACCATCGGCCTCGGTACGCTGAGCTGATCCAATCACATTTGGAGCGATTATGCCCAAGGCTTCCCATCAAGATTTGCGCCGCAGTTTTCGGGCGCTCACCTCGTCGAATTCGTGCTTTCACACAGCCTCGGTGTTCGACCCCATGTCAGCGCGAATCACAGCGGATCTGGGCTTTGAAGTAGGCATCCTCGGCGGCTCCGTCGCGTCGCTGCAGGTGCTGGCAGCACCTGACTTCGCATTGATCACCCTGAGCGAATTCGTTGAGCAGGCCACGCGCATCGGCCGTGTCGCGCAGCTCCCGGTCATCGCGGACGCAGACCATGGTTATGGCAATGCCCTTAACGTCATGCGTACCGTGGTCGAACTGGAACGCGCCGGTATTTCTGCGCTGACGATTGAAGATACCCTGCTGCCTGCGCAATTCGGGCGCAAGTCCACTGACCTGATTTCCACGGCTGAAGGCGTTGGCAAGATCCGCGCAGCGCTGGAAGCACGTGTCGATCCGGAGATGTCGATTTTCGCTCGTACCAATGCGGCAATCATCCCGGTTCAGGAAGCCATCAGCCGGGTTCAGCAGTATCAGGCAGCTGGCGCTGATGGCATCACCATTGTCGGCATTCGTGATTTTGATCACCTGGCACAGATATCCGAAGGCGTGACCGTGCCGCTGATGCTGGTCACATACGGCAACCCGGAACTGCACGACAATGCACGTCTCGCCGAGATGGGCGTCAGGGTCTGCGTGCATGGTCATGCTGCGTACTTTGCCGCGATCAAGGCCACCTACGACTGCCTGCGCGAGCAACGCCAGATACTGGGCAGCGAGTCGAACATGAGCGCTACGGAATTGACCCATACCTATACTCAGCCCGAAGACTACGTAGAGTGGGCCCGCAAGTTCATGAACGTGAATGAGTAACAGGCAGAATGACTGACTCTGGACACTGCGCCGCCTGACCAGAAGCGAACGCAGTACGTCCAGGCAGCATACCCATGTGGAGCGTGAACGCATCGAGCGTCACTGCAGACGCTCTTGCGGAAAAGATCACGCAGTGGTGTTGACGCCGCCTTCGGTCTGCAGTTGCAACAGCGAGCCTTGCAACGTTTGCAGATTGGCACTGGTGGCCGAGATCTGTGCCTGGATCGCCAAAGCCTTCTGAGCTTTCTCTTCTGGCGTACCTTTACCGCTTTGGGCCGCAGCCAATTGAGCCTGCTGCTGGGCCAATTGCTTCTGAGCCTCCTTGATCTGTTGTTTTATCTTCTCGATCGTTTGCTCAAGCGCCGCCTTGGTTGAACCACCAGCACTGCCACCGCCTGCTGCAGCGCCTGCCTTGCCACCCTCTGTCGAGGCCTGATCGGACGTCTTTTCGGCTTCCGTTGTGCTCGCAGTGGCGGCCTTGGTTGCCTCGGCATCGGGATTTTTGACTGTTAGCGTCAGTGAACTTGAATAAGTGTTCAACGTGGAGGTGTTGATAGTAGTCATGGCGATCTCCTGAGGGTCTGGACTACCTATCGGCTGCCCCGTAACAATCTGAAGCAATTTAATGAACAATAAATGAATCAGCATCCAGTCCGGCAGGGAACCGGGTGCGATAGGCCTGCAGATCAGCAGCGCTGAGGATCGCCTTGAATACGCCATCAGCTTCGCCAGCACTCAAGACGCCTTCACCCTGAAAATCCAGAACCTGACTGTCACCCGTGTACGCAAAGCCCTTGCCATCCGAGCCCACTCGATTGACTGCAGCTACATAGCAGAGGTTTTCGATAGCTCTGGCAGGCAGCAGGCGATTCCAGTGCAGACGTCGAGCGCCGGGCCAGTTGGCGGTGTACACCAGCAAGTCGGTGCCCTCGGCATCACGGCTCCAGACCGGAAAGCGCAGGTCATAGCAGATCAGCGGACGAATACGCCAGCCGTTGAGCTCAAACATCACCTGACGCTCGCCCGGCGTGTAGTGCTCATGCTCACCGGCCATGCGAAACAGATGACGCTTGTCGTAATGCAGCAACTCACCATCCGGTCGTGCCCACAGCAGGCGGTTGCGATGGCTGCCATCGGCAGCGCGGATGATGACGCTGCCGGTCACCACCGCGTTGATGCGTCTGGCCTGCGCCAGCAGCCATGTTGATGTAGGCCCGGCTTCCGGCTCGGCCAGGGCTTCGGACTCCATCGAGAACCCGGTGGTGAACATTTCCGGGAGGATCACCAGATCAACACCGCGCGCCTGGTCGAGCAGTTGCTCGAAGTGCTCGAGGTTGGCCTCGCGATCATGCCAGGCCAGCGTGGTCTGGATCAGCGCGAGATTCAGGTTCGGCAGTTCACTTATATCGCGCATAGTTTCTCCGCAGCCTGAAGCAAGGTTGCTTCTTGCTTGGCGAAACACAGGCGAATCAGACGCTGTCCTGCTGGCGGGCTCTGGTAGAACACAGAAATCGGAATGCTCGCCACACCGTGCTCACGGGTCATCCACAGAGCCATGTCCACATCGTTCAGATCAGGCCGAATCTGCGAATAGTCCACCAACTGAAAATAAGTGCCGCCGACCGGCCTGAAGCTGAAACGCGATTCAGCCAGATGACCACAGAAAAAATCCCGCTTGGCCTGATAAAAGGCGGGCAACTCATCAACATGCTCCGGGTGCTCAGCCATGAAATCGGCCAGTGCGTACTGCAATGGCGTCACACCACAAAAACTCACGTACTGATGGACCTTGCGCAACTCGGCAGTCAGCGCAGGAGGTGCGACCACATAGCCGGTTTTCCAGCCGGTAACGTGATACGTCTTGCCGAAAGAGCTGACGACAAAAGCGCGCTGATACAGCGCTTCGTGGTCAAGCACACTGACATGGCGTGCGCCGTCGAACACCAGATGTTCGTAGACTTCATCACTGAGCAGGTAGATATCGCGCTCGGCAATCAGTGCGGCCAATCGATCAAGCTCGGCGCGACTGATCAGAGCCCCGCTCGGGTTGTGTGGGCTGTTGATGACGATCATGCGTGTGCGCGGGCTCAGCGCATCGGTCAGCTTTTGCCAGTCAATGGAAAAGTCATCGAGTGCCAGTTGCACGTGAACGCAGCGACCTCCGGCCAGCTCGACAGCAGGTTCATAGCTGTCATAGCAAGGGTCGAAAATAATCACCTCGTCACCGGTCCGGATAACGCTCTGGATCGCGCAAAAAATCGCCTGAGTAGCCCCGGGCGTAATGGTGATTTCGCTGTCAGGGTTAACCTCACGCCCGTAACTGCGGGCGATCTTTGCCGCCACCTGCTGACGAAGCGCAGGCAGCCCGGTCATCGGTGAGTACTGATTATGGCCTTGAGCGACATGTCGGCAGACCGCATCGCGCAGCGCCTGCGGCCCGTCGAAATCGGGAAACCCTTGGGACAGGTTGATAGCACCGGTTTCGGCGGCCAGCTGTGACATGACGGTGAAGATAGTGGTGCCCACGTTGGGCAACTTGCTGTCGATCATGGAACCCTTTCCCTGCAATCTCCCGACGCCGGGCGGCACGGGGTCAGGCAGGATAGCCCATAAAACGGGCACAAAAAAAGGCGCCGAAGCGCCTTTTTCCTGCTGCCGGTTCAGCGCTTGTCGCGGCGCTTCTTGTCGGCTTTCTTGTGGTGCGACATCATTCGACGCTTTTTGTTGACCTGACGGTCAGTCAGCGTGTTCTTGTTGCCTTCATACGGGTTCTCGCCACCCTTGAACTCGATGCGGATCGGCGTACCGACCAGTTTGAGCACGCGGCGATAGGTGTTTTCCAGGTAACGGACATAGGACTTGGGTACTTTCTCGACCTGGTTGCCGTGAATCACGATCAACGGCGGGTTGGCACCGCCCAAGTGAGCGTAGCGCAGCTTGATGCGTCGGCTGCCGACCATCGGCGGCGCATGCTCGCTGACCGCATCTTCCAGAATCTGGGTCAGGCGGCTGGTTGGCCAGCGAGTTACAGCAGACTTGAACGAGTTCTGTACCGACTGATACAGGTTGCCCACGCCCGTGCCGTGCATTGCAGAAATGAAGTGGATGTCTGCAAAGTCGACGAAGAAAAGCCGGCGTTCCAGCTCGATTTTCACGAAATCACGTTCGCCCGGCGTCATGCCATCCCACTTGTTCAGCGCAATGACCAGCGCACGACCGGCTTCAAGGGCGAAGCCCAGCAGGTTCAGGTCATGGTCGACCACCCCTTCACGGGCGTCCATCACAAAAATCACCACGTTGGCGTCTTTGATGGCCTGCAGCGTCTTGACCACCGAGAACTTCTCGACTTCCTCGTGGATCTTGCCGCGCTTGCGCACACCGGCAGTGTCGATCAGCGTGTACTTCTCTTCGTTACGTTCGAAGGGAATATAGATACTGTCGCGCGTCGTGCCCGGCTCGTCATAGACAATAACCCGATCTTCACCCAGCATCCGGTTGACCAACGTCGATTTGCCGACGTTGGGACGACCGATGATGGCGATCTTGATGCCGTCCTTTTCGCTCGGGCCTGGAATGCGCTTGGCTTCCTGACCTTCGGCGACTTCCTCGACCTCCTCGCCTTCCTCCAGCTCGTCTTCGTCCTTGGGAAAGTCCCGCAGGGCAATTTCGAGCATCTGCGAGATGCCACGACCGTGGGCACCGGCTACCGGAATGGCGTCGCCCAGACCCATCGGGCTGAACTCGGCACGCGCCAGGTTCTCATCGATATTGTCGATCTTGTTGGCAACCACGTAGGAACGCTTGTTGCGTTTGCGCAGGTGCTCACCAATCATCTGATCAGCAGCGGTGTAGCCCGCACGGGCATCCACCAGAAACAGCACCACATCGGCTTCTTCAATGGCCAGCAGCGACTGCTCGGCCATCTTTTCGTCCATGCCATGCTCGTCACCGGAGATACCGCCGGTGTCGATCAGAATATAGGAGCGCCCTTGCCACTTCGCCTCTCCGTATTGGCGATCACGGGTAAGACCGGACAGATCGCCGACAATGGCGTCGCGAGTCCTGGTCAGGCGGTTGAACATGGTGGACTTGCCGACGTTCGGTCGACCCACCAGGGCGATTACGGGAACCATGCGGCTCTCCACTTCGTTATTTCAGAAAATACAAAAGCCGCTGCAGGGCAGCGGCCGGAGTTCGGGGCAATGCCACAAAGGCACCGCAGCCTTGCCGAAGCAAGGGCACCCAAGGCCATGAGCCTTGGGCATGGACACTTATTGCTTGATGGTCAGGGCTTCCAGTTTGCCGCTGTTGCCATACACGTAAATCATGTCCCCAACCACCAGCGGACGCGCGCGCAGGCCGTCGCTGTCGATACGTTCGCGACCTACAAAGCGACCGTCCACCTGACTCAGCAGATGAAGGTAGCCTTCCATGTCACCGACCGCTACATAGCTGGAATACACTTCCGGCGCGCCCAGTTGGCGACGGGCCAGCGATTCGTTGCTCCACAGTGCCGAAGACGAACGCTCGTCGATGCCCTCTACAGTGCCGGAGGCCAGGGTGGCGTAAACGCTGCCAAAGCCCTGGGCTACGCCCGAGTAGCTGGAAGCGTCACGCTGCCAGAGCACACGACCGCTTTCCAGTTCCAGACCTGCGACGCGGCCCTGATAGGTCGCGACATACAGTGTACCGCCTGACAGCAACAGGCCGCCGTCGATGTCGACCACGCGATCCAGTTCCGAGCGACCTTGCGGGATGGCAACACGCTGCTCCCAGATCGGTACGCCGTTGGTGATATCCAGGGCGACGACCTTGCCGGTCGACAGCCCCGCCACGGCGAGACGGTTGGTTGCGAGCGGAGCTCCCGTGCCACGCAGCGTCAGTACCGCTGGCGTACTTTCGTAGATCCAGAGTTGCGAACCGGTAGAGGCGTCGAAACCGACAATACGGTCATCCTGAGTCTGGACAACGACCACGGAACCGTTGGTGGCAGGCGGGGCCAGCACTTCGCTGGTCACGCGAGCACGCCACTTTTCCTCACCGGAAGTAGCGTCCATGGCAATGACTTCACCCTTGAGGGTGCCGATCATCACCAGACCATAACCTACGCCGACTGCACCGGAAACGGGCAGATCGAGATCTTTCTTCCAGATCACGTCACCGGTCAGACGATCCAGCGAGACGACTTCACCCGTAACGTCAGCCGCATAAATGCGGTCGCCATCAATGGCCGGCACGAGCATGTTGTACGTCTTGCCCTGACCGTCGCCAATGGAACGGCTCCACTGCTTGTGCAGAACCACTTCTTCTTTGAAGTCGGTCAGCTCGGCCGGAGGCAATTCCTTTTTGCTGTTGCTGCTGCAACCCGCGGCCAGAATGGCCAGAGCCAGCAATGCTGCATGTTTCCAACGAATCACGTCACGCATCCCCTTTCGCCAGATCGTCGAGCTTCATTTGCAGGCCACCTACCGCTGCGTCTTCGGACAGCGCGGATTTGGCCTTTTGGTATGCAGCATAGGCCTCGTCGGTACGACCCAGCTGTACCAGCAGGTCACCCTTGAGTTCTTCACGACTGGCGAGGAAAGCCTTGTCGGCATCGCCGTCGAGCAGCTTCAGCGCGTCATCGGTCTTGTTCTGCGCAGCCAGCACACGAGCCAGACGTTGACGGGCAATTTCACCCAGCGTGTCGTTGGCAGGCTTGTCAGCCACGGTTTTCAGCTCGGCTGCGGCATCGTCCAGCTTGCCGGCATCGACCGCCACCTTGGCGACGAACAGGCTACCGAACTGTGCGTAGGTAGTGCCACCGAATTCGCTTTTCAGTTTGCCGGATATTTCGGCGACACGGGCGGTGTCTGCCTGGCCACTCGGCGTCAGTGCGGTTTCCAGCAATTGCTGATAAAGCATCGAGGCACCTTGCGACTGGCCGGCCTGATACCGGTGCCAGAACTGCCAACCCAAGACCACGACCAACGCAAGCAGACCACCGGTCAACAAGGGTTTGCCGTTACGCTGCCACCAGTCCTTCATTACCGCCAGCTCTTCATCTTCGGTACCCGACACCCCAATACTCCTATTCGCTAAACGGCTGTTAATCAGCTTCAACCCTGCACAACGCAGGAGGCCAGGTGCTCCGAGAGAGCATCCCAGGCAATATTCTGTTGTTCACCCTGACCACGCAGGGGTTTGACGCCTATGACCTGTGCAGCAAGTTCTTCTTCACCGAGGATCAGCGCATACAGCGCACCACTCTTGTCGGCCTTCTTGAACTGGCTTTTGAAGCTTCCGGCACCGGCATTGACCTGTAAACGCAGGTTCGGCAACTGATCACGCACCTTTTCGGTGAGGGCCAGCGCCGCCAGCTCGGCCGCTTCGCCAAAGGCGCACAGGTAGACATCGACCTGACGGGCAATTTCTTCCGGGACCTGCTCAAGGGTCTCCAGCAACAGCACCAGACGTTCGATACCCATCGCGAAACCGACGCCGGCAGTGGGCTTGCCGCCCATCTGCTCGACCAGGCCATCATAGCGACCACCGGCACAGACCGTACCCTGGGCACCCAGTTGATCGGTGACCCATTCGAAAACGGTCTTGCTGTAATAGTCCAGCCCGCGAACCAGCTTCGGGTTGATGACATAAGGAATGCCTGCCGCGTCCAGACGGGCCTTCAGGCCTTCGAAGTGAACGCGTGATTCATCATCCAGATAATCCGCCAGCTTCGGTGCATCGACCAGCACAGCCTGGGTTTCAGGGTGTTTGGTATCGAGGACCCGCAGCGGATTGGTTTTCAGGCGGCGCTGGCTGTCTTCGTCGAGCTGATCAAGACGTGCCGACAGATACTCGACCAGCGCATCCCGATAGCGCGCACGCGCCTCGCTGGTGCCCAGGCTGTTCAGTTCGAGCTTGACCGCATTGCGAATGCCCAGCAGGCCCCAGAGGCGCCAGGTCATGACAATCAGTTCGGCGTCGATGTCCGGCCCATCAAGGTTGAAGACCTCTACACCAATCTGGTGAAACTGGCGATAACGACCTTTCTGTGGTCGCTCGTGACGAAACATCGGGCCGATGTACCAGAGTTTCTGAACCTGACCGCCACCGGTGATGCCATGCTCCAGAACCGCACGCACACAGGCGGCAGTGCCTTCCGGGCGCAGGGTCAGGGAGTCGCCGTTGCGGTCGGCGAAGGTGTACATTTCTTTCTCGACGATATCGGTCACTTCACCGATGGAGCGCTTGAACAGCTCGGTGAATTCGACGATAGGCATACGAATCTGCCGGTAACCGTAGTTATCCAGCAGTCGTGAAACAGTGCCTTCGAAGTGGCGCCACAACGGCGTCTGCTCGGGCAGGATGTCATTCATGCCACGAATGGCTTGTAGAGACTTACTCACAGAAAATCCTTAGCAATCCTGGTTAGCCGCGCACGATGACCGATGCGTCGGCTTCGGCCTTTTCAGCCGCTTTCTCGCGAATCAAGCGTTCAAGCTCGTCCACAAGATTGTCGTTGGTCAGTTTCTGCGCTGGCTTGCCGTCGATGTAGATCAGGTTGGGTGTACCGCCCGTCAGGCCGATATGCGCCTCCTTGGCCTCGCCTGGACCGTTGACCACACAACCGATCACTGCGACATCGAGCGGCACCAGCAAATCCTCGAGGCGACCTTCAAGCTCGTTCATGGTCTTGACCACATCGAAGTTCTGCCGCGAGCAACTCGGGCAGGCGATGAAGTTGATGCCACGGGAACGAAGGCGCAAGGACTTGAGGATGTCGTAACCGACCTTCACTTCCTCGACGGGATCGGCAGCCAGCGAGATGCGGATAGTATCGCCAATTCCTTCGGCGAGCAGCATACCGAGACCGACAGCCGATTTCACTGTGCCTGAACGCAAGCCACCGGCCTCGGTGATACCCAGGTGCAGCGGCTGGACGATCTGTTTGGCCAGCAGACGGTAGGCAGCGACGGCCATGAACACATCGGAGGCTTTGACGCTGACCTTGAAGTCCTGAAAGTTCAGGCGCTCCAGGTGTTCGACGTGACGCAGCGCAGACTCGACGAGGGCTTCCGGCGTTGGCTCGCCATACTTCTTCTGCAGGTCTTTTTCCAGCGATCCGGCATTGACGCCGATCCGGATCGGAATACCGCGATCACGCGCAGCATCGACCACGGCCCGCACACGGTCTTCGCGACCGATATTGCCCGGATTGATACGCAGACAGTCGACACCCAGCTCCGCCACACGCAACGCAATGCGGTAATCGAAATGGATATCGGCGACCAGCGGCACCTTGACCAGTTGCTTGATACGCCCAAAAGCCTCGGCGGCGTCCATGTCCGGTACGGAAACACGCACGATGTCGACGCCGGCCGCTTCCAGACGATTGATCTGGGCCACGGTGGCGGCGACATCATTGGTATCGCTGTTGGTCATGCTCTGCACCGCGATCGGCGCATCACCGCCGACCGGTACGGAACCGACCCATATTTTTCGGGATTCGCGACGCTTGATTGGAGATTCGCCGTGCATGACTTATTGCCCTAGCTTCAGGCGAGCAGTTTCGCCGCTGGTAAAAGGTGCCACGTCTACAGGCTGACCGTTGTAACTGACCTGCGCACCGCGCGCGAAGCCCAGACGCAGGGTCAATGGCGGCTTGCCGCTGACGTCGAGACTATCGCCCTTGCGCTTGAGACCGCTGACCAGCACTTTGCCGTTTCCGTCGGTAACCTGAGTCCAGCAATCGGCGACGAATTGCACCGTGACCTGACCGGCACCCGCCACGACAGGCGCGGGTTGCTCGGCTGGCGCAGTCGGCATCGAAGGGACGGTCGGCGCAGCAACGGGAGCCTGAGGAGTGCTCGCCGGTGGCGTAGCAGCGGGTGTCTGTGGCTGTGTCGTTGCATGACCTGTGACGTTTGAAGCCGGGGCCGCAGGCGCAGTGGCAGGCGCCTCACTGGCAGGCGCACCGGTATTCAACGGCAGAGAGGTCTGACCGGCGGCGGGCGTTTCAGCCACTGCGGGCTCTTCCGGCTCATCCAGCGGATGGATCTGCGTGGTGCCATCGGCGCTTTCGACTTCGACATGCTCCATGTTCAGCCCGGACTGATCCTTGCCGCGCAGCGAGGCCTGATCCTGCCACCAGAAGAAACCACCGCCGACCAGAATCACCAGCAATAAAAGACTGACGATACGCAGAATGTTGTGTGACAGCCTGACCGGCTCTTCGATACGGCCCAGTGCATGAACCGAACTGCCCTTGCCATCGGTGCCGGTGAACTGGTCGAACTGCTCGACCAGCGCCGCCTGATCGAGATCGAGCAATTTGGCGTAAGCGCGTACATACCCCCGGGCGAACGTATGCCCAGGCAGTTTTTCAAAATGGCCGTTCTCCAGATTGCTCAGGGAGGTCACGGTGAGGTTCAGTCTCAAAGCCACATCTGGCAGCGACCAGCTCCTGCTCTCGCGGACCTGGCGCAGGGTTTCTCCAGGGTTCACGCGGGTGGTTGCTACAACTTCGGGATGCGCCGCTTTCATCATTGCTCCGACAGGTATTGCTGATATTCCGGCGTACCGGGATAGAGTCTTTTCAACAGCAGACCAAAACTGGCCGCCTTGTTACGATCATCATAGATCTTCGCCAGACGCGTACCGAGCAATAGACTACGTGCATTTTGCTCGCTGAGCTGGCTAAAACGGTCGTAATAATCACGCGCTGGCACATATTGCTTGTCTTCGTAGGACATCTGCGCCATTTCCAGCAAGGATCGCGGCAACTGGCGGTCAAGGCGCAACGCCTTGGTAAAGTGCTCAAGGGCCTGCTCGCGATCACCCAGCTTCAGCGAAGTCATGCCCAGGCTTTCAAAGACCCGTGACCGCTCAGGATACAGGTTGTCGGCAGCCGCCTGTTCAAAACGCTCGTAGGCTTCCTTGTAACGTTTTTGTTCGAACAGAAAACTGCCGTAATTATTGACGATACGTGTTTCGTTGTTGCTGGAAGCCAGCGCCTTGCGAAAATATTGCTCTGCAAGCTCCGGCTCCATCTCGGTCTGAAAAACCAGGGCCAGCGCGGCATTGGCCTGCGCATCGGAACTGTCCAGTTCGAGTGCCTTTTTCAGCGGAACCTTGGCCCGTTCGGTCTGCCCCTGCTGAAAGTAACCCAATCCAAGCTGCACGTAAGCCCTGCGCGCTTCTTCACGTCCCTGCGCTGTCGTCAGCGGGTTGACGTTGCCGGTGGACACGCACGCCGTCAGCAACATGGCAACACACAGCAGCAGCGAGGCACGCACAGACATGGAGTCTCTCTCGATCAGGTTGGCAGTCAGGTTCGAGTTGCCGCAACCGGCACCGTATCGGCCTCGGCGCTCAACTCACGCACAGCGATGTAGCGTTCACTACGGCGCGTGCGGTCCATCACCTGCCCGACCAGCTGGCCGCATGCAGCATCAATGTCTTCACCGCGCGTGGTGCGCACAGTGACGTTATAACCGGCCTGATGCAACAGGTCCTGAAAACGACGGATCGCGTTGTTGCTGGGACGCTCGTATCCGGAGTGCGGAAACGGGTTGAACGGGATCAGGTTGATCTTGCAAGGCGTGTCCTTGAGCAGTTCGATCATCTCGACGGCGTGCTCGACCTTGTCATTGATGTCCTTGAGCATCGTGTACTCGATGGTGAGTACACGCTTTTCGCCCAGGCTGGACATATAACGGCGGCAGGACTCGAGAAGCATCTGCAACGGGTATTTCTTGTTGATCGGCACCAACTGGTTACGCAACGCATCGTTGGGTGCGTGCAGCGACAAGGCCAGGGAAACGTCAATGTGCTTCGCAAGCTCATCAATCATCGGTACCACACCGGAGGTGGACAACGTCACCCGACGCTTGGATATGCCATACCCCAGGTCGTCCATCATCAGACGCATGGCGGCAATGACATTGTCGAAGTTCAGCAGCGGCTCACCCATGCCCATCATCACCACATTGGTGATGGCACGGTCGACGGTCGCCGGGACGCTGCCAAAGGATTTGTTGGCAATCCACACCTGACCGATGACTTCAGCGGCGGTGAGGTTGCTGTTGAAGCCTTGCTTGCCGGTGGAGCAGAAACTGCAATCCAGGGCACAGCCCGCCTGGGACGAAACACACAAGGTGCCGCGCTTGCCCTGCGGAATATAGACGGTCTCGACACAGCTGCCGGACTCTACGCGCACGACCCATTTACGGGTGCCGTCGCTGGAGATGTCCTCGCTGACCACTTCAGGACCGCGAACCTCGGCACACGCCTTGAGCTTTTCGCGCAGGGCCTTGCTGACGTTCGTCATTGCGTCGAAATCATCGACGCCGAAGTGGTGAATCCACTTCATGACCTGACCGGCACGGAAGCGCTTCTCCCCGATAGAGTCGAAGAATTTCTCCATTTCCTGTTGAGTCAGTCCCAGCAGGTTGGTTTTACCAGTCGATGCAATCATGAATTCACCCTTCACTCGTCAGTCAAAAATGACTTAGCGAGCGGTTACTTCGGTAGCGGCGAAGAAGTACGAGATTTCGCGAGCAGCAGCTGCTTCGGAATCGGAGCCGTGAACAGCGTTGGCATCGATGGAATCAGCGAAATCGGCGCGGATGGTGCCGGCAGCAGCTTCTTTAGGGTTGGTAGCGCCCATCAGCTCACGGTTCAGAGCGATAGCGTTTTCGCCTTCCAGAACCTGAACCACAACCGGACCGGAGATCATGAACGCAACCAGGTCGCCGAAGAAACCACGAGCGCTATGCTCAGCGTAGAAACCTTCAGCTTCGGCCTTGGACAGCTGCTTCAGCTTGGAAGCGACAACGCGCAGACCGGCTTTTTCGAAACGAGTGGTGATCTCGCCGATTACGTTCTTTGCAACGGCGTCAGGCTTGATGATGGAGAAAGTACGTTGGACAGCCATGGTGAAACTCCAGAAACAGTGATTTAAGCGAAAAATTAAACCCGCGAATTATACGCGGGTTCTGGTGTATTGCCTAACGGCGTACGTTACTGAACGTCAATCCAGCTCTTCGATCCATAACCCCTGGATCGCTTCGAGAACCTTCTCCCCGCTGCGGGCGGGGTCGTCATCGAACTCAGGCAAGGCAATCACCAGATCGCGCAACCTGGGGAAACTCACCGCGAGCGGATTGATCTCCGGATGGCTTTCAGCCAGCTGGATGGCAATTTCCTGCACATCGACCCATTTGAGACTCATGAGCAATCCTTGAATCAGTGTGGCGCTTCAGCAGCGTGATTGAGCGAATACTTGGGTATTTCGACAGTCAGGTCTTCGTTACCGACGATTGCCTGACAGGAAAGGCGCGATTGAGCCTCCAGCCCCCAGGCTTTGTCGAGCATGTCCTCTTCCAGCTCGTCGGCTTCGTTCAGCGAGTCGAAACCCTCTCGAATGACGCAATGACAAGTAGTGCAGGCACACACGCCACCACAGGCGCTTTCAATCTCGATGTGATGCTCGTGGGCAATGTCGAGAATAGACGTGCCGGGCTCCACTTCTACAACCAACCCGTCCGGGCAATGCTCGGCGTGGGGCAGAAAAATCACCTGCGGCATCAGTTATTCCTCAATCTCATTCAAGTTGCGCCCGGCCAATGCGGCTTTTACCGTCGAATCAAGGCGTCGGGCAGCAAATGCGTCGGTCACCTGCGAAAGACGCTTGGTCTGCTGCTCGATAGCGTAACCATCGGTGCCTTGCATCAATTCACGTAATTCGTCCATCTGCAGGTTGATGACCAGCCGCTCATCTTCATCGAGGAGACGCTCGCCATCCGCTTCCAGGGCACCTTGAACGGCTTCAAGCAGGCGCTCGGCGTCAACCTGGTGCTCGCGCAGCACACGGGCGACCTTGTCATCACCCGCGTACTCGAAGGAATCCTTGAGCATGCGAGTCACCTCGTCATCGGTCAGCCCATAGGATGGCTTGACCTGAATGCTCGACTCGATGCCCGACCCCATCTCACGCGCCGAAACGCTGAGCAAACCGTCGGCGTCGACCTGAAAGGTGACACGAATCTTCGCGGCACCCGCAACCATTGGCGGGATGCCACGCAGTTCGAAACGCGCCAGCGAACGACAGTCGCTGATCAATTCGCGTTCGCCCTGCAACACATGAATCTTCATGGCCGTCTGGCCATCTTTGTACGTGGTGAATTCCTGACCACGCGCTACAGGAATGGTGGTGTTACGCGGGATGACCTTTTCCATCAGCCCACCCATTGTCTCCAGCCCGAGAGACAGCGGAATCACGTCAAGCAGAAGCAACTCGCCACCATCACGTTTGTTGCCTGCCAGTGTATCGGCCTGTATCGCAGCACCGATGGCCACCACCTGGTCCGGGTCAATCTGGGTCAGCGGCGGACGGCCAAACAATTCGGCAACTGCCTCACGCACACGCGGAACACGCGTCGAACCACCGACCATGACCACGGCCTCGACCTCGTCAAGCTCGATACCGGTATCACGCACTGCACGACGACAGGCCTTGAGACTGCGCGCAATCATAGGTTCGATCAGCGCATCGAGTGCATCACGGGTCAGCGTACCGCGCCATTCACCGTAGGCAATTTCAACAGACTGGGCGTTGGTCAGTGCTTCCTTGGCCGAGCAGGCTGCCTGCAGCAGGTTACGCTGGGCGGAAGGGTCCAGGTCGGCAGACAGACCGGCATCGGCAACAATCCAGTTCGCGATGGCGTGATCGAAGTCATCGCCACCCAGCGCGGTGTCGCCGCCAGTGGCCAGCACTTCAAACACGCCGCCAGTCAGGCGCAGGATCGATATATCGAACGTCCCGCCGCCCAGGTCATAGATAGCCACCACACCTTCGGCTTTCTGATCCAGTCCATAGGCGACAGCAGCAGCCGTTGGCTCGTTGAGCAGGCGCAAAACATTGAGACCCGCCAGCCTGGCGGCATCCTTGGTGGCCTGGCGCTGAGCGTCGTCGAAATAGGCAGGGACGGTGATCACCGCGCCCACCAGTTCGCCACCCAATGCGGACTCGGCGCGCTGGCGCAAGACCTTGAGAATATCGGCAGACACTTCGACCGGGCTTTTAGGCCCCTGTACGGTTTCGATGAACGGCATATGCGACTCACCGCCGACGAAGCGATAAGGCAGTTGTTCGCCCAGTTGCTTGACGTCGGTCAGCCCGCGACCCATCAGGCGCTTGACCGACAGAACGGTGTTGAAAGGGTCCTGTGACGCAGCGGATTTCGCTGACTGCCCGACCTCGACACGATCAGCGTGATAGCGTACGGCAGACGGCAGAATAACCTGCCCTTCTGCATCGGCCAGCGGTTCGGACAGGCCGCTGCGCACTGCAGCAACCAGAGAGTTGGTAGTGCCCAGGTCGATACCCACAGCCAGACGGCGCTGATGCGGTTGAGGACTCAGGCCGGGTTCGGCGATCTGCAGTAAAGCCATGCTGTTCAGAATAATCACTGGCGCGCGACCAAAGCCGCGCGGGGTTAATCGTCGAGGCGCTCTTCTAGCTGGCGCACTTCGTGAGAGAGCTTGTCGAGGAACTGCATACGCCGCATCAGCTTTTCAGCGTGCTCGCGTTGTGCAGCATCGTTCCAACAGGCGGCGAAGCTCTGGTTCAACTCGTCCTGAGCGACCTTGAGCTGGCGCTTGAAGGTCGCCACGCCGGCAAGATCGGCCTCATCCTGCAGATCCTCGAGGTCTTCGCGCAATTGCATCTGCTGCAGAAGAAATTCAGGATCATGCACAGTGACCTCGAGCGGCACCTCGTTACCCTTCATCGCCAGAAGATAGCGCGCCCTTTTCGGCGGGCTTTTCAGGGTCTGATAGGCCTCGTTGAGACTGGCTGAACGCTCGAGCGCCAGACGCTGCTCACGCTCGGAGGCGTCAGCAAAACGATCGGGATGTACGTTGCGCGCCAGCTCGCGGTAGCGCGTTGCCAACTGATCAAGATCGAGCTGAAACTCGGGCTTGAGATCGAACAGGGCGAAATGACAGGGAGTACCCACAATAAAAGCCTCAGACGTTGAAGCTTTCGCCACAGCCGCACTCACCGCGCGAGTTGGGGTTGTTGAATTTGAAGCCTTCATTCAACCCTTCACGCACGAAGTCGAGCTCGGTGCCATCCAGATAGACCAGGCTTTTCGGGTCAATGATCACCTTGACGCCGTGCATTTCAAACACGGTGTCTTCGCTGGCCGCCTCATCGACGAACTCCAGTACGTAGGCCAGACCTGAACAGCCTGTGGTGCGGACACCCAGACGAACGCCATCACCCTTGCCGCGCCCCTCAAGGGAACGTCGTACGTGGTTAGCGGCAGCTTCTGTCATGCTGATAGCCATCGGAACTCCTCAACTGTATTGCACGTTAACGCTGTTGCGCGCTGCGCTGCAAAGCCTGCTTACAGCAGACCTTTCTTCAGCTTGTAATCGCGAACGGCTGCCTTGATGGCGTCTTCGGCGAGTACCGAGCAGTGAATCTTCACCGGCGGCAGCGCCAGCTCTTCAGCCAGCTGAGTGTTCTTGATGGTCTCTGCTTCATCCAGAGTCTTGCCCTTCATCCACTCGGTCGCCAGCGAACTGGAGGCAATTGCCGAACCGCAGCCGTAGGTCTTGAACTTGGCATCTTCGATAACGCCTTGTTCGTTGACCTTGATCTGCAGGCGCATCACGTCGCCGCATGCCGGAGCGCCGACCATACCGGTGCCGACATCAGGATCTTCCGCGTTCATCTTGCCGACGTTACGTGGGTTTTCGTAGTGGTCGATGACCTTTTCGCTGTAAGCCATGATTCTGTTCCTCTCACATCAGGGAGCCGCTCTGCAGGTCACGCCGCAATTGCACATGACCTGTATTGGAGGCGGCTTTAAATTAGTGCGCCGCCCACTCGATCTTGGAGATATCGACGCCGTCTTTGAACATGTCCCACAGCGGCGAAAGAGCACGCAGCCTGGTAACAGCCTCGCAGACCTTCTGCGCGGCGTAATCGATCTCTTCTTCAGTGCTGAAACGACCGAAGGTAAAACGAATCGAGCTGTGCGCCAGTTCGTCGTTACGGCCCAGGGCACGCAATACATACGACGGCTCAAGCGAGGCCGATGTACAGGCCGAACCCGACGATACCGCCAGATCCTTGAGCGCCATGATCAGCGACTCGCCTTCGACATAGTTGAAGCTCAGATTCAGGTTGTGCGGTACGCGGGCAGTCAGGCTGCCGTTCACGTACAGCTCTTCCAGATTTTCGACCTGCTTGAAGAAACGATCACTGAGCGCCTTGATGCGCACGTTTTCAGCGGCCATTTCTTCCTTGGCGATACGGAATGCTTCACCCATACCGACGATCTGGTGCGTCGCCAGCGTACCGGAACGCATGCCGCGCTCGTGACCGCCGCCGTGCATGGCTGCTTCGAGGCGGACACGCGGCTTACGGCTGACATACAGCGCGCCGATGCCTTTGGGGCCATAGGTCTTGTGCGCCGAGAACGACATCAGATCAACCTTGAGGCTGGCCAGATCGATTTCAACCTTGCCGGTCGACTGCGCGCCATCGACGTGGAACAGCACGCCACGCGAGCGAGTCAGCTCACCGATCGCGGCGATGTCGTTGATGGTGCCGATTTCGTTGTTCACATGCATGATCGAAACCAGAATGGTGTCGTCGCGCAATGCAGCTTCAATCATGGAAGGCGTGATCAGACCGTCTTCACCTGGCTCGATGTACGTGACTTCGAAACCTTCCCGCTCCAGTTGGCGCGTGGTGTCGAGGACAGCCTTGTGCTCAACCTTGGACGTGATCAGGTGCTTGCCCTTGCTGGCATAGAAATGCGCAACACCCTTGATGGCCAGGTTGTCGGACTCGGTAGCCCCCGACGTCCAGACGATTTCGCGCGGATCGGCGTTGACCAGGTCTGCGACCTGACGGCGAGCGTTCTCGACCGCTTCTTCGGCTTTCCAGCCAAAGACGTGGGAGCGCGATGCAGGGTTGCCGAAGTTTCCTTCGACTGTCAGGCATTCGATCATTTTCTGCGCGACACGCGGATCGACCGGGGTCGTCGCGGAGTAATCGAGGTAAATCGGCAATTTCATTGAAGCTCTCCTATCAGGCAGGCGCACCGCTCATTCATCTGCGTTCATTCGACGGCGGACGTTTCGATCTTACCCAGTTGCGAAACGTGGTGATGACCACGACGCATATCCTGGCGCTGAGCGACTTCTTGTACCTCACGGCGAGTGACAAGATCCGCCAAGCTGATACCGCTTAGAAATTCGTGAATCTGCTGGCTAAGGTCGCACCACAAGTGGTGGGTCAGGCATGTATCGCCAGCGTGGCAATCGCCCAGACCCTGGCACCGCGTGGCGTCGACCGATTCATTGACCGCGTCGACAACCTGAGCAACCTGAATGCCTTTCATGTCCCGCGACAGCTGGTAGCCGCCGCCCGGGCCGCGAACACTGGAAACCAGATTGCCGCGACGCAGTTTGGCGAACAGCTGCTCGAGGTAGGACAGGGAAATCCCCTGCCGCTCGGAGATGTCGGCCAGAGACACTGGCCCGTTCTGCGCGTGCAACGCCAGGTCAAGCATGGCAGTTACAGCGTATCGGCCTTTAGTAGTCAGTCGCATGGCGTATACCGCAGAGGTTCGGAATGAGAGCGAGTATGCTATTCCCGAGTAAATGAGTCAACTATTAGACCAAGTAAAACAGTCGGGATTAGCGAAAAGTGCGGGCTGCATCATAGCAAAAGTGCGGCGCAATGGCACGCGCCAGACCTCCATGCGGCCTAGCCGACCTTGTCTTCGTGACGATCCTTGACGCAATCGAAAACCTCGTCGCGCAGCTCGGGCAATTCTTTGGCACTGTAATCGCTGCCGAGCCTGCCGAGCGCGTCGCACATGCCTTCCAGACGACCGTCGACCGCCTGCAGATGGTCAAGCAATTGCCCAATGGCGCGAGCGACCGGGTCCGGCATATCGGCGCTCACGCCGTACGCATCGAAGCCAAGCTTTTCAGCCATAGCCTTGCGCTTGGCTTCTGCTTCGTCGTCCGACTTGACGATTATGCGCCCCGGAATACCGACGGCTGTCGCGCCCGCTGGCACCGCTTTGGTCACCACGGCGTTGGAGCCGATCTTGGCACCCGCCCCCACGGTGAACGGCCCAAGCACTTTCGCACCCGCACCCACAACCACACCGTCCTCCAGCGTCGGGTGACGCTTGCCGGCATTCCAGCTGGTGCCGCCCAGGGTCACGCCCTGATAAAGCGTTACGTCATTGCCGATCTCGGCGGTTTCGCCGATAACAATGCCCATGCCATGGTCAATGAAAAAACGGCGGCCGATGCGCGCGCCCGGATGGATTTCGATACCGGTCATCCAGCGACCGAAGTTCGACACCACCCGCGCAGGCCACTTCCAGCCGTTACGCCACAGGATATGCCCGAAGCGGTGCAGCCAGATGGCATGCATGCCCGGATAGCAGGTCAGGACCTCAAAGGCATTGCGTGCAGCAGGATCGCGATGGAACACGCTTTGAATGTCTTCTCGCAGACGCTCGAACATTACTGATCCTTCCGCTTGTAGGGTTCACCGCGTGCGGCTTTCTGGGTTTCGGTTAGCACGCCACGCAGGATGCTCAACTCGGATCGCTCGACTTCGCTGCGCCCGTAAAGCCTGCGCAATCGCGCCATCAGATGGCGTGGCTTTTCCGGATCAAGGAAGCCAATGGCCACAAGCGTGGCTTCAAGATGCACGTAGAAACCTTCCATCTCATCCATCGTCGCCAGCTCTGCGTTGTGCGCCGAGACGGCTCGCGGCACTTCGCGCTGTTCCGACTGCGCAGAAACCGCCAGCCAGGCCATGCGCACCTCATAAGTGAGCACCTGTACGGCAGCCGCCAGATTGAGGGAGCTGAACGCCGGATCAGACGGAATATGCACATGAAAGTGACAGCGCTGCAGCTCTTCATTGGTAAGGCCCGCATGCTCGCGCCCGAACACAAGCGCCACTTCGGCACCCTCACCGGCCTGCTCGACGACCTTTTCACCCGAAGCACGCGGATCAAGCAAGGGCCACGGCAGGCTTCGGTCCCGCGCACTGGTACCCAGCACCAGACGGCAGCCGACCAGCGCCTCTTCAAGGGTCGCGACAACCTGTGCGCGCTCCAGAATGTCGGTGGCACCCGAGGCGCGCGCATCGGCGTCGGGCGAAGGAAAAATCCTTGGATCGACCAGCACCAGACGCGACAGGCCCATGTTTTTCATGGCGCGAGCGGCCCCGCCGATATTTCCGGGGTGGGTAGTGCCGACCAGGACAACACGAATGTTCTGCAACAAAGCGAACGCTCACTGACACGAATTAGGGGGGCAAATCTTACAGAAACGGTTCGACTTGCGCCATGAAGCTGTGCGGGCCGGAAGATCGGTACTGACCGCCCTCACCTGGAAAAAACCCACACGAACCCGACAACCGTAACAACGCAAGGCTGGAAATAATTCGAATCAGCCCATAGAATGCCCGGCTCTCTTTAACAACCTTAGGTGAATTGTCCATGCAGCCCATGCTGAATATCGCGCTGCGCGCCGCCCGCAGCGCCAGCGAATTGATTTTCCGCTCCATCGAGCGCTTGGATACCATCAAGGTTGACGAAAAAGAAGCCAAAGACTACGTCACAGAGATCGACCGCGCCGCCGAGCAGAGCATCATCACTGCGCTGCGCAAGGCCTACCCGACCCACGGCATCCTTGGCGAAGAAAGCGGCCTGCACGAAGGCAGCGGCGAAGGCACCGACTACCTGTGGATCATCGACCCGCTGGACGGCACTACCAACTTCGTTCGCGGCATCCCGCACTTTGCTGTCAGCATCGCCTGCAAATACCGCGGTCGCCTTGAGCACGCCGTCGTTCTCGACCCGGTCCGTCAGGAAGAATTCACCGCCAGCCGTGGTCGCGGCGCAGCCCTGAACGGCCGTCGCCTACGCGTCAGCCAGCGCAAGAGCCTCGAAGGCGCACTGCTCGGCACCGGCTTCCCATTCCGTGACAACCAGATGGACAACATCGAAAACTACCTGGGCATGTTCCGCAGCCTGGTCGGCCAGACCGCCGGCATCCGCCGCGCAGGCGCTGCAAGCCTTGACCTGGCCTATGTAGCTGCAGGCCGTTTCGATGCATTCTGGGAGTCGGGCCTGTCGGAATGGGACATGGCGGCAGGCGCCCTGCTGATTCAGGAAGCAGGCGGCCTGGTCAGCGATTTCACTGGTGGTCATGACTTCCTGGAAAAAGGCCATGTCGTTGCCGGTAACACCAAATGCTTCAAGGCTGTGCTGACTGCAATTGCACCGCACCTGCCGGCTTCGCTCAAGCGTTAAGCTGCAGACATAAAAAAACCGGCGAAAGCCGGTTTTTTTATGTCTTGCAGAAGCTCAGCGGCTGGCGTTATTGCGCCTGACCCAATATCAGCTGACCATTCTTGTCGACTGGAATCTGGCTGCCCGGATCACGCTCCATCCGAACCTGACCTACTTTCTCGTTCAA
Source organism: Pseudomonas caricapapayae (assembly GCF_001400735.1). Classification (GTDB taxonomy): domain Bacteria; phylum Pseudomonadota; class Gammaproteobacteria; order Pseudomonadales; family Pseudomonadaceae; genus Aquipseudomonas; species Aquipseudomonas caricapapayae. The sequence continues at coordinate 10,444 of NZ_LJPW01000013.1, read as the reverse complement.
CTTGTATTTGACGTTGTAACCCACAACCTTGTCGCTCACATCGTTGACCGTTGTGCAGCGGTTTTGCGTAGTGGTGTAGGTATCACGCTCTTGCATGCCTTCCTGAACCTTGTTGCCCGCATAACCACCGCCTACCGCACCGGCAACTGTTGCGATTTTCTTGCCGTTACCACCACCGATCTGGTTGCCGAGCAAGCCACCGGCTACCGCGCCGATAACGCTACCGACGATCTGGTGCTGGTCCTTGACCGGCGCCTGACGGGTAACGGTTACGTCCTTGCAAACTTCACGGGGGGTTTTGATCTGCTGATTGATCGGCTCTACCGCCAATACATCCGCATACTCAGGACCACCCTTGACCAAGCTATAGGTGGCAACGGCGCCGCCAGCAGTCACGACAGCAGCACCTAACACAGCACCAACAAGCATAGACTTGTTCACTTGAACCTCCTGACCAATCGAAACGCAGCATGGCTGCGCAATGCCTAGCCTTGGAGCATAAAAAAAGGCGCGAGTTCAGCACTCGCGCCTTTTTTATGACGGTCGGATCTACGGAAGATCGTCAGCCTTCTCAACGACCACTGGCGGGATCAGATCCTCGGTGGTCAGATTCAGCCAGATCAGCACCACGTTGGCGATGTAGATGGACGAGTAAGTACCCGCCAGCACACCGATGAACAACGCAATGGAGAAGCCTTCCAGGCTGTCACCACCAAACGCCCACAGTGCGACAATCGCCAACAGGGTCGAAACCGAGGTTGCAATGGTGCGCAGGAGTGTCTGCGTGGTGGAAATGTTGATGTTCTCGATCAGCGAAGCCTTGCGCAGCAGGCGGAAGTTTTCGCGTACCCGGTCAAAGACCACGATAGTGTCGTTCAGCGAGTAACCGATGATCGCCAGTACCGCCGCCAGCACCGTCAGGTCGAAGGTGATCTGGAAGAACGACAGGATGCCCATCGTCACCACCACGTCGTGGATCAGCGAGATGATCGCCCCGACCGCAAATTTCCACTGGAAGCGGAACGCCAGGTAGATCAGTACGCCGCCCAGCGCCATCAGCATGCCGAGGCCGCCCTGATCGCGCAGCTCTTCACCGACCTGCGGGCCGACAAACTCGACGCGCTTGACCACGGCCGGGTTGTCGGCACCCGCCTTGCGCAGCGCGTCGGCAACCTGAGTACCCAGTTGCGGGTCTTCACCCGGCATGCGCACCAGCAAGTCAGTGGTGGCACCGAAGCTCTGTACAACGGCTTCGTGATAGCCCGCCGAAACCAGCTCCTGGCGAACCTTGCCCAGATCGGCCGGACGCTCGTAGGTCAGCTCGATGAGCGTACCGCCGGTGAAGTCCAGACCAAAGTTGAGCCCTTTATGGAACCAGCTGAACAACGCCAGTGCGGTAAGGAGCATCGTGATGGCGAACGCAACATTGCGAACGCCCATGAAGTTGATGGTACGTAACATGGCAGCCCCTTAAATCCACAACTTCTTGAAGTCACGACCGCCGTAGATCAGGTTGACCATAGCGCGGGTCACCATGATGGCCGTGAACATCGAGGTAAAGATCCCGAGCGACATGGTCACCGCAAACCCTTTGACCGGGCCGGTGCCCATCGCAAAGAGAATGCCGCCGACCAGCAGCGTCGTCAGGTTGGCGTCGAGGATCGCCGTGTAGGCACGATCGAAACCTTCGTTGATAGCACGCTGAACCGTCATGCCGTTGGCGATCTCTTCACGAATCCGCGAGAAGATCAGTACGTTCGCATCCACCGCCATACCCATCGTCAACACGATACCGGCAATACCCGGCAGGGTCAGTGTCGCACCCAGCAAGGACATCAGCGCCAGCAGCATGACCATGTTCAAGGCCAGGGCAACGGTCGCGATCAGACCGAAGAAACGGTAGATCGCCATGATAAACAGCGAAACGAACAGCATGCCCCACAGGGAAGCGTCGATACCCTTGGTGATGTTGTCGGCGCCCAGGCTCGGGCCAATTGTGCGCTCTTCAGCGAAGTACATCGGTGCCGCCAGACCACCGGCACGCAACAGCAGCGCCAGCTCGGAAGACTCGCCCTGACCGTTCAGACCGGTAATCCGGAACTGGCTGCCCAGTGGCGACTGGATGGTCGCCAGACTGATGATCTTCTTTTCTTCCTTGAAGGTCTGAACAGGCACGTCTTTCTCGACGCCGTTGACCATTTGCCTGGTGTAGGTAGTGGTCGGACGCTGCTCGATGAAAATCACCGCCATGCTGCGCCCCACATTACTGCGGGTTGCGCGACTCATCAGCTCGCCACCGTGGCCATCAAGGTTGATGTTCACTTGTGGACGGCCATGCTCGTCGAAACTGGCCTTGGCGTCAGTCACCTGATCGCCGGTAATGATCAGACCACGCTCCACCGCCGCTGCCGGACGCCCGCCTTCGCGGAACTCGAACATTTCGGTGGTGCCTTTCGAGTCATCCGGGCCTGCGCCCAGACGGAATTCGAGGTTGGCAGTCTTGCCCAGAATACGCTTGGCTTCCGCGGTGTCCTGTACACCCGGCAGCTCGACCACGATGCGGTTGGCACCCTGACGCTGGACCAGCGGTTCGGCAACACCCAGCTCGTTAACCCGGTTACGTACAGTGGTCAGGTTCTGCTTGATCGAGTATTCGCGAATCTCGGCCAGTTTGGCCGGAGTCAACGCCATGCGCAGTACGGGAATCCCGTTCAGCTCGGCAGGCGTGATTTCGAAATCGGTGAAGGTCTTGCGCACCAGCGCACGAGCCTGCTCGCGCTCTGCATCATCGGAAAAGCCCAGCTGAATCACATTGCCCAGCTGCGGCAAACTGTGATAACGCACCTTTTCCTTGCGCAACAGCGATTTGACTTCGCCTTCGTAAACCTTCAGACGCGCATCGATCGCCTTGTCCATGTCGACTTCCAGCAGGAAGTGCACACCACCGGACAGGTCGAGACCGAGCTTCATCGGGCTTGCGCCCAGGTTACGCAACCAGGTCGGCGTGGTACGCGCCAGGTTCAGTGCAACGACATAGTCATCACCCAACGCCTTGCGCACGACATCCTTGGCCGGCAACTGGTCTTCCTGCTTGCTCAGACGCAACAAACCGCCCTTGCCATTCTCGGCCAGAGAAGAAGCCTTGACCGAGATGCCGGCATCGGCAAGCGCCTTGGCTGCACGATCGACATCTGCCTGATTGACTTGCAGCGCAGTGCTTGCACCGCTGATCTGAATGGCAGAATCATCAGGGTAGAGATTGGGTGCGGAATAAATAAAACCGACCACCAGCACCGCCAGGATCAGTACGTATTTCCACAGAGGGTATTTGTTCAGCATCACGCCGCCCGCTTAAAACGCGGGGCGCCTTGCGCGCCCCGTCGATGGGTAAAAGTTGTTGCTCAGATCGCTTTCAGGGTGCCTTTTGGCAGAGTGGCCGCGATGGCGCCCTTCTGGATTTTCAGCTCAACGGTGTCAGACACTTCGATCACCACGAAGTCGTCGGTCACTTTATTGATCTTGCCCGCAATACCGCCGCTGGTGACAACTTCATCGCCTTTCTGCAGGTTGCCCAGCAGGTTTTTCTGCTCTTTGGCGCGCTTGGCCTGTGGACGCCAGATCATCAGGTAGAAGATGACCAGAAAGCCGACCAGAAAGATCCACTCGAAACCACTGCCCGCAGGACCGGCAGCCGGTGCAGCAGCATCCGCAAAAGCGGGAGAGATGAAAAAGCTCATTTGTCGCTCCAGTTACATAATTAGTATAAAAAGCAGGAAAAACTCGTTCTGTTTCAACCCAGAGGCGGCGTTGGAAGGCCGCGTTTGGCATAGAAGGCATCGACGAAGGCGGCCAATGTACCCTGTTGAATAGCCTCGCGCAAACCAGCCATAAGCAGCTGGTAGTGCCGCAAATTGTGGATCGTATTAAGCATGCTCCCCAGCATTTCGCCGCACTTGTCCAGGTGATGCAGATAAGCGCGCGAGAAGTTCTTGCAGGTGTAGCAGTCGCAGGTCGGATCCAGCGGCGAATTGTCATGACGGTGGAACGCGTTGCGGATTTTCAGCACACCGGTATCGGTGAACAGATGACCGTTGCGGGCATTGCGGGTCGGCATCACGCAGTCGAACATGTCAACACCGCGGCGCACACCTTCGACCAGATCCTCCGGTTTGCCTACACCCATCAAGTAACGAGGTTTGTCTGCTGGCATAAGGCCCGGCAGGTAGTCCAGCACTTTGATCATCTCGTGCTTGGGCTCGCCCACCGACAGCCCGCCGATCGCCAGGCCATCAAAGCCGATCTCATCCAGGCCTTCCAGCGAACGCTTGCGCAGGTTCTCGTGCATGCCGCCCTGAACAATGCCGAACAGTGCGGCCGTGTTTTCGCCATGCGCAACCTTGGAGCGCCTGGCCCAGCGCAGCGACAGCTCCATGGAGATACGCGCCACGTCCTCGTCAGCCGGATAAGGCGTACATTCGTCGAAGATCATCACGACGTCAGAGCCCAGATCACGCTGGACCTGCATCGACTCTTCAGGCCCCATGAACACCTTGGCACCATCGACCGGCGAAGCGAAGGTCACGCCCTCCTCCTTGATCTTGCGCATGGCACCCAGGCTGAACACCTGAAAACCGCCGGAGTCGGTCAGAATCGGACCTTGCCACTGCATGAAATCGTGCAGATCGCCGTGGCCCTTGATGACTTCGGTGCCGGGACGCAGCCACAGGTGAAAGGTGTTACCCAGAATCATCTGCGCACCCGTGGCCTCGATATCACGCGGCAGCATGCCCTTGACCGTGCCATAGGTACCCACCGGCATGAACGCCGGGGTTTCCACCACACCACGCGGAAAGGTCAGACGACCGCGACGGGCCTTGCCGTCGGTGGCCAGCAATTCGAAAGACATACGACAGGTGCGACTCATGCGTGATCCTCTGGTGCCGATTCCTGAGGGGCCGTCGGCGCGGGATTGCGGGTGATGAACATCGCATCACCGTAACTGAAGAAGCGGTAGCCGTGCTCGATGGCCGCCGCGTAGGCCGCCATCGTCTCGGGATAACCGGCGAACGCCGAAACCAGCATCAACAGCGTGGATTCAGGCAGATGGAAATTGGTTACCAGGGCATCGACCACATGAAACGGACGGCCTGGGTAGATAAAGATGTCGGTGTCGCCGCTGAACGGCTTCAACTGACCGTCGCGCGCCGCACTCTCCAGCGAGCGTACGCTGGTGGTCCCGACGGCAATCACACGCCCGCCTCGCGCGCGGCATGCGGCCACCGCATCCACCACGTCCTGGCTGACCTCCAGCCATTCGCTGTGCATGTGGTGATCTTCGATCTGCTCGACGCGCACCGGCTGGAAAGTACCCGCGCCAACGTGCAGCGTGACGAACGCGGTTTCAACGCCCTTGGCGGCAATCGCTTCCATCAGCGGCTGATCGAAATGCAGGCCGGCGGTCGGTGCAGCCACAGCACCTGCGCGCTGGGCGTAAACGGTCTGATAGCGCTCGCGGTCCGCACTTTCGTCCGGGCGGTCTATATAAGGAGGCAACGGCATATGGCCGACACGCTCCAGCAACGGCAGCACTTCTTCGGCGAAGCGCAGTTCGAACAGCGCGTCACGCCGCGCCACCATCTCGGCCTCCCCGCCGCCGTCGATCAGAATCGACGAGCCCGGCTTGGGCGACTTGCTGGAACGCACATGCGCCAGCACCCGATGGCTGTCCAGCACGCGCTCGACCAGAATCTCCAGCTTGCCGCCGGACGCCTTCTGCCCGAACAGTCGAGCGGGAATGACGCGGGTATTGTTGAACACCATCAAGTCGCCCGAGCGCAAATGCTCAAGCAAATCAGCGAATTGACGATGTGCCAGCGCGCCAGTCGGCCCATCGAGGGTCAACAGACGACTGCTGCGACGCTCGGCCAGCGGATGGCGAGCAATCAGGGAATCGGGGAGTTCGAAAGTAAAGTCAGCGACGCGCATGATCGGGTTCGTTTAGCAGGGCCGGGAAGTTTATCCGGTTTGGCAGCATTAGTAAAAAACCTGCGTAAATCGCTGTTGACCAACGGAAAACTCATCCTTATACTTCGCCGCCATTGAGCCCTGATGGCGGAATTGGTAGACGCGGCGGATTCAAAATCCGTTTTCGAAAGAAGTGGGAGTTCGATTCTCCCTCGGGGCACCACCATTTAAAAAAGACCTTGAATTTCAAGGTCTTTTTTTTCGTCTGGCGTAAAGTTGGCGTAATGGCATCGGAAAGACAGGATCAATCACACCTTACGGTCCGCAACTGATCCCGCCTGGTTGTGTACATCTGGCTCATCATGTCACGACGCATCGCCCTCTCGGGATTCGTAGGTGCGCTTCCCCCCCCCCAGCGCGTATCGATCTTATCCAGCACGCCCATCACCTTCTCGGCCGCGAAAAGATCATCCTGAACTCCACCCGGCTGACAAAGGTCCAGTAGCAGCACCTCCCTCCGCTTTGCTGTATTTGAAGCCCGACCGGAACAGACGATTCACAGCCTCGGTCACAGCTTTCGTCATCAAGCCCACGTCATTGGTGGGATACGGAAGTTCGACCAGTGCGCCATTGGCGTACTTGGCTTCTTCCGGATTTAACATGCCAGTGCGGATGCTGACTCTGATCCTCATGCACAGGAGATTCTGGGAGCGAAGCTTCTCGGCAGCACGCTGCGTGTAGGTGGCCACCGCTTCCTTGATTGGCTCAATTCGGCATGACATGTGAAGGAAGCCTGCAGCACTCAGAGAAAATCCTGCGTTAGGCTTTTTCTGCCCAGCCTGAACATGTCCAGACCAATAAATGTGTGAAGCGTACAGGCGAATGTGCAGTCAAAGAAATCGCTTCCAGCAATGGCTCTGTTCTGACGGGTAACTCATTAGCCTTCGAACGCCACAGATCAGTTCCATACTTTCAAGCAAGAGGTCTTTTATGGGCTGTGTACCGAGTACGTCAAGAAGCACTGGATATTACTCCGGTCACGAAAGCCATGAGGAACCCATGGGCGGCAAGCAGACCGGCGAACAGTAATGATCGCGGCTACGAAACTGATTCAGAGCCATCCAGTGGCAACTTGATACCCAATGCGAGGAGAGTGTATAGCGAATCTGTCTTGTGGCACGGTACATCCATGCAATCAAAAATAGACTTGAGAAGCAAAGGGTTCGATGCAGGTAGAAAAACGGGCGGCGCTACTGAAGGTGGCAACACAAATATGTTTATGAACCCGAGTAGGAAGGCTCAGTCTGAATCCAGACAACATCATTATTTGTCTTCATCCCGAAAAGAAGCCAAGCACTTTGCTATGTTTGCTGACATGAGTAATCCCACACTGGTATGCACCATCGGCGTCAGAAACAATTTGAACCTGATAACCGACCCCAGGACCGGCGGCACCGCACTCATGACAGATCAATCGATTCCTCGAAAATTTGTGCTCGGATCAAAAAGCAGTGCTCCCGGAGGAAATGCTTAAGTCTTTAGGGATGACATGCGTGCGGCAGGACACAATGTGTCGGCAAAGCAAGCCGGCGAACGGCTCAGAGAAGTCCAGCCTGATTCAGACGATGACAACTTCCCTGACCCCGATGACTTTATCATGAGCCGTTTTACCGGGTAATCGGATAGAGATGAGGGTCTTCAAGAATTCGTCTGAAAGAAACCGGACTCTTCGGGCCAGCATAATCGAAGTTTCAATCAGTGCGGCTGGAAGAGACGAGCCATTACCCTGAACAGTCCTTTGTTGCCTACCGACCATGGCGCTGCCGCCAAGCAACTTCATGGTCGGTAGGCAACTTGCACCACAAGCCCTTTTTGAAAGCGTCGGCGGTTCGGCCGAAGATCAGCTAATGGCGGTGGATCAACCCTGCCTCGCACGCTGTCGAGCCCAGACATGCGGAGTGTCGAAGCTATGATCATGGTCGACAAGACGAGTCAAAATGGGAGCGGGCCGTGTAGAAGCTACGTGCTGACTTCAAGAAAGCCTGAGTGGCAGGTTTTCCGTAAAAGCGCAGTAGACGCTCATACCGTTGGCAGCTAAAGCGAGCGGCCACCGTCAACGATGAGTTCCGAGCCCACCGTCCATCGTGACTCGTCTGACGCCAGGTACAGCACGGCCTTGGCCACTTCCTCGGGCGTACCAAACCGGCCGAACGGAATGGTCGCTGCGATATCATGGTTGAGCTGTTCGCGATAGGCATCGGGAATACCGAGCTTGTCGTAAAGTGGCGTATCAACCGGGCCAGGGCTGACTGCATTGACGCGAATACCACGCGGGAGCAGTTCGCTGGAAAGCGTTTTTGACATGTTCAGGAAAGCGGCCTTGGTCGCGCCATAGACTGATGAACGTGCGTCACCGAGGTGTGCACTGACCGAGGTGTTGAGAACCACTGACGCAGGGTTCGCGAAAACTGGCAGCAATGCCTGGATCAGAAAGTACGGCCCCTTGACGTTGATGTCGAAGGAGCGATCGAACATTTCCTCCGTCCACTCTTCGATCGGCAGCCAAACGGATACGCCTGCATTGAGAAAGGCAACATCGAGTTGGCCATAGTGAGTCTGAACGGCCTGCGCCAGTTCCTTCTGCGCATTGATGCTGGCCGAGTCAGCACGCAGTACCAGCACTTCGCTTCCCAATTCCGTCTGAGCCTTTGTGATGGACTCCGGATTGACTCCGGTAACGATCACGCGCGCGCCTTCGGCGAGGAACTGCTTGGCCGTTTCCAGGCCAATTCCGCTGGTGCCGCCGGTGATGAGAGTGCGTTTGCCTTGCAATCGGGACATGTCAGTTTCCTTTTCGGTTTTTCACGGTCAGTCGATGTACTGACCTGCCTGACGGAAACTATGTATTCATACCTTCACATTGATAAGATGGGATTTTCGAATACTTTTCATGCTTTTATTGCATGAATCAGAGGCCTGGATGGACCGACTATTGCTGATGACCTGCTTTGTTCGCGCTGTCGAGAAAGGAAGCTTCTCGGCTGCGGGGCGTGACCTGGGGCTGGGACAGCCTAATGTCAGCCGCTATGTGGCGGCGCTGGAAAACCATTTGCAAACCAGGCTGCTTCACCGATCCACACGTAAGCTTGCCCTAACCCCGGAGGGAGAACGCTATTACGCAGATGCCCGGCGCATTCTCGATGCTGTGGAAGAATCGGAGTCGTCTTTCAGGGAGAACGTCGCCCCGTCCGGATTGTTGCGAGTCGCCTGTCCGACCGCGCTGGCCCATGCATTCGTGGTGCCGCATGTGTCCACATTTCTGGAGCGCTATCCAGAGCTGACGCTCGACCTGCAGATCAATGATCGCTATGTGAATCTGGTCGACGAAGGGGCTGAACTGGCGATCCGTATCGGACATCTGGAAGACAGCACAATGCGAGCCCGGCCGCTAGGCTGGTTCGAGCGTGTATGCGTTGGCAGCAAGGGATACCTGGCCAAACGCGGAATCCCCACGACGCCCGATGATCTGAGAACGCACGATTGCCTGATCTACACCCTGCTGTCGACAGGCAGCACATGGCGCTTTCGGGATATCGATGTGCCCGTTTCAGGCAGGCTTCGGGTCAACTCACCTGAGGCCATACGAGCGTATGTAAACGAAGGACTGGGAATCGCACAAGGGCCCGAATGGCTTTACGACGAAGGGCTGAAAAATGGCAATCTGCAGGTGTTGCTCAGGGACTACGCAGCTCCGGCGGTCCCCGTGCAAGTCATTTACGTTGCCGACCGACTCCTCCCCAAAAGGGCCATTGTGTTCATGGATTTCATCGCCGAGGTGTTCGCAAAAAATCCTGCATTTAAGGACCCACTCAGACCCTCGTAATGGCAGTAGTCAGCTTGGCATGCTCCTGACGCCCGACTGATGATAAAAATTCATCAGGTGACGGTTCGGCATCTTCGGCAAACCAGGTAGTCTATCTTTGACCCGTTCGATAAAAATGTTATTTCAAGTTTCCCTCAGGTATCACCAAATTAAAAAAGACCTTGAGTTTCAAGGTCTTTTTTCCGTCTGATGGAAAGTGTTCTGACACAGTCGCCCTCTTCCCCTCCCCAGCTCCGTCACCCTGAAATAGGCTTGCCTCGTCTATCGGCAAGCGCAGGTATTTTGCTGACGAGCAATCAATGTGCCTTCGCAATCCCGAACTGCTCAAGCACCGGATCGACGTTATGATCGAACGCCTTTTGCGCCTTGTGCTTCTTCACCGCATCGACGATAGCGGAGATGCCGAAGCCCAACGCCATCGCGCCGTCGATAGCCCAGCCAATGACGGGCACTGCAGCACCCAGCGCCGCACCCGCCGCGAGCCCCGTGGCCTCGCCTGCGACCATACCGATGGCGCGGCCTGCGATCTGGCCGGCCATGCGGCCGAGTCCGGCCGATGCTTCACGCCCCATCAGTTTTGCCCCGGCATCGATGCCG
>NZ_LJPW01000140.1 GCF_001400735.1 Pseudomonas caricapapayae | reverse complement strand
CGAGGGGCGAAAAGCTGACCTGAGTCGAACCCCAGCCCCCACCCCCTGATGCCGTAGAACCGCTTCACGACTCAGAGCCGAGCGTTGCGAATAGAATCGAATCTGGACAGCTTGCCTCACGCGTAATAATCGATCTCACTGGTGCCGATCACACGTGCTGCTGGCTGGCTGACCGGAATGGCCGCATCGACGCCTGCGATTTCATCGGAGGTATCGCTGGAGCTCATGCCATTGCCACGACCGCTGCGCTGGGCGCGACTGGCCTGCTCTTGAGCCTGTTGCTGAGCCTGCTGTTGCGACTGATCGGAAACATTGACGTCGACGTTGCCAAGCCCCTGTTGAACGAACGACTCACGCAGCCTCGACATCTGGCTTTCAAGGGCGTCACGCACACCCATATGGGCGCTCATGAACGTCACTTGGGTCTGCTGTTCCGGGGCCATGTTGATGCGAATGTCCAGGCGCCCGAGCTCGGCAGGCTCCAGCTTGATATCGGCGGTCTTGAGGTTTTGGCTCGACAGATACATGACGCGGTCGACGATGCCTTCGGTCCAGCCGCTTTGATGCATGGCCAGCGGCTGACTCATCAAGGGTGCGGACGCAGGTGCTGCGGCCACGCGGGCAGGCTGCGCGGCCTGGCTCAATGCTGCGAGGCGATCGGCAAAGTTGTCTACGCGAGTGTCGCCAGCTGCGCTTTTGACATCCTTCAGGCCCTCGCCGATCAAACCGCTGAACGATTTGTCACTGCTTTCCGTGCTGCTGCCTTCAGAAGGAAGCTGCTCTGTCAAAGCCGACAGGTTATTGACAGCATTCTGGTTTGGATCAGCTTCTGCGTTGGTCGGCGTCGCCTTGTTGGCAGCCTGAGTATTCTGTGCAGCCAGCTGGGTTTTGGCATTGGCGTTTTCCAGTGCCAATTGCACTGCATCCAGACCGTCAAGCGGATCGGCGTCAGGGTTGAACGCGTCTTCGGCCACCACTGGCGGTGCGACCTGGGTAGCCACAAGCGTCGCAACGACTGGCTGAGCCGGGACGTCCGCACTTTGCGGCCTGGCGGCTACCGGAGCGCCAGGCACCTGGGCAGCCATGGCCTGCAGGGCCGGGTCAAGAACCGGATCGACAATCGCCGAGGTGTCGCTCAATGCCGGGTCCGCGGATGCCTGTGCGTCCTCCTGCCTGGAATCCTGCCTGGCCGTATCATCGTCGGCAGCAACGGATTTGGCTGGCAAATCATTGCCGCTATCGGCAACGCTCGACTTGTCGGCGGCATTCGCCTGATCGCTCGTCGACTTGTCCTTGCCTGCAGCAACCTTGTCTTTGTCAGGCGCGGCTTTGTCGCGGGCTGGCTTGACCGGCGCATCGTCACGGGAAGGCACAGCCTCTTTTGCCTGTTTGGCATAGACGTTGGAAAAGCTGGAGGCCCCGTCCTTGCTGCTGTCAGCAGACTTGACCGCATTATTGGCCGCAGCGGACCTGGAGGTCGCAGTGCTTGTGGCCTGAAGAAGCGCATTGGTGGCAAGGGGCATTTCGGTCTCCGCATAGCTGCTGGTTATCGCCTTACCAGAACATATAGCAATATGCGGGCCAAATTCTAAAAGCTGTCCGACAAGAGAAGATCGAGGGCTAAAAAATCAGCGCTCAACTGACGAATAATTGCCGTTCGGAATTGAACAGACCGCGAATGGTCATGTATTCACTGTCGATTTTGCCGATCAGCTCTGTCAGGCCAGTGAACCGCTGCTGACGAGCCTGCTCTTCGAGCTGGCGACACAGCTCGGAAAGTTGCAAGGCCCCCATATTGCTGCTGCTGCCCTTGAAACTGTGAGCGGTAAGGCTCAACTCCTGAAAGTCAGGGCTGGCAGCCTGAACCGCAAGCAGCAGTTGCGCGATACGCTGCTCGGAATCCTTGAGAAACACATCCAGCAAGGTTGGATATTCGTCCTCCATGACTTCCTGCAAGGCATTCAACACGCTGTAATCCAGATGAATCGACACTTGTTCACTCCTTGATCAAGACTCCAGGCGGGGATTATGCCACTCCCTCCCAGGAAAATTCCACGCAGGCAATCCTGCCATCTGTGGACCACCGCGCCTCGCGGCTCAATTCGCACACCAGCCGCAGCCCGCGGCCATACAACTCGTTGTTCGCAGGCATCAACATCCGGGCTTTTTCAACATCGAATCCCTGACCACTGTCCTCGACGCTGAGGGTCAGCCGACCACCGTCTGCGACGGGCTCAACCTGAACAGTCACGCGGATGAAGCCTGACCGGAGCCTGTCGAGACGCTCGGCCCGCTGCTGATAATACAGCGCGAAACCTGCTGCATCATGCTTGAGCGCCGAATCCAGTCCCAGCACACCGTGCTCCAGCGCATTGCTGTACAGTTCGCCAAGCACCATATGCAGCGCAGCGCCCTGATTGCGCAGGCCATGAACTTCCAGCAACAGTTGCAGGACATAAGGCAGCGGGTTGAAACGCTTGAGCGTGGACGCGCGGAACTCGAAGCTCGCCGACCAGTCCAGCGGGCTGGATGCGCCACTGTCCGAATATGTCAGGGCAGGCAGACTCTCCAGCGGTGCCTCCACGGCGCTGACTTCCAACAGGCTGACATCGTCACGCGCCTTGCCGCCAAAATCGTTGAGGGCCTCGAGAATTTCCTCGATCAACAAGTGCGGCTCTCGATTGGCAGAAAGGACTTGCCGCAAACGCTGCGCACCAAACAGCTCTTCATTGCTATTGCTGGTGTCGAGCACCCCGTCGGACAACAGAAAAACGCGATCGCCCGGTGCCAGCGGATAGACATCGGTGCGCGCATCGAAAGCATCGACACTCATTACGCCAAGCGGCAGGTGATTGGAGGCCAGCGGTACGTGCTCACCCTCCGCGCCACGCAACAGATAGCCGTCCGGCAAGCCACCGCTCCAGACCTCGACCTGCCGTTGCGGAAGATTGATACACAGCAGCGTTGCACAACAGAACATGTCGACCGGCAGGATACGCTTGAGCTTGGCGTTCATTTCGCGAAGGATTTCAACCAGGCCATAACCCTTGGCGGTCATGCCGTAAAACACTTCGGCGAGCGGCATTGCCCCGACGGCAGCCGGCAAGCCATGGCCGGTGAAATCTCCGAGCAACACCTGCATGTGCCCTGCCGGCGTATAGGCGGCCAGCATCAGGTCACCGTTGAACAGTGCATAGGGAGACTGCAGGTAGCGGATATTGCCGGCCCCCAGACAACCGGCGTGGGCGATCTGATCGAACACCGCCTTGGCGACACGCTGCTCGTTGAGCAGGTACTCGTGGTGCTTGCTGATCTGGTCGCGTTGTAGACGGACCGTTTCGTGCAATACCCGCAAACGGTTCATGGCATTGAGTTTGGCTGCCAGCACCAGCGGGTTGTAAGGCTTGGACATGAAGTCGTCGCCACCCGCGTCCAGACAGCGTGCGAGCGCCTCGCCTTCGGTCAACGAGGTGAGAAAGATGATTGGCACCAGCGACTCGCCGGTCATCGCCTTGATGCGTCGTGCCGCTTCGAAGCCGTCCATGACCGGCATCATGGCGTCCATCAGAATCAACTGCGGGCTTTCAGCCTTGAAAATGGCCACTGCCTCGACGCCATTGCCGGCACAAAGAACCCTGTGACCCTGCCGTGCAACGATAGTTGAAAGCAGCAAGCGGTCACTGGCACTGTCATCGGCGATCAGAATGCACAGTTTTTTCGGGGATGGCTGCACTGGGGATGCTCAATTCGAACAGCTTCGAAAAATTGGAAATGGCCAGAATCTTCAACACATCGGGAGTGCAATTGACGAGGCGCACCACTGCTTTGTCGCCACCGGCATGATCGCGTAGCAGCAACAGCATTCCCAGCGCGGAACTGTCCAGGTAATGAGTACCGCGCAAGTCGACCACGTAGCTCAGTGTCTGCGGATAATCCTCGTAGGCAGCGCGAAACGCCTGATGGGAGTTGAAATCAAAGCGCCCCTCTATGTAAAGGGTCAGCGTCTGGCCATCGGCAGAACGTTCGGAATTGACTGTCATGAGAACCTCGAGGTGTTTCATCACCGAGACATTGATAGCGTAGACCAGCCTGAGAGATCACCGCGGGTCCGATTGGGTCAAACGTCAGAATTGTTCGTGACGAGGCAGACGCTGCGATAACTCGTCGAGCAGTTTCTGCTCTCGTTTGTCCTCCAGCCTGCGAGCTTCGTCCATATAACGCTGCACCAGCTTGCGCAAGCCTTCGACCCGCGCATAGCAATCCTGCCAGGCGCTGCGCGCCCTATCGAGATTGGCCTTGTGCCATTCAAGACTTTTGTACTGCTGGGCGACGGCGACATCGAGCTGACTGAGAAAGCGCTGGTAACCCAGCAACCACTGCCCGGAGACTCCGGCACTGCCGCGCTGCAACCACTGCTGCTGATAATCCTGACGAAACTGGTCAAGCTCCTGCAGCTTGTTATTGGCCAGGTTGACCTGCCCCTGGAAATGCCCGAGCCGCTGGGCCGCCGTTCGCTCGGCCGCTTCAGCCATCTCGACCACTGGCGCCAGACGCGCCGCTCGACTCTGAGCCATGGGCTATCAGCCCCCCGGTGCCGGTGCGAATATCGACGCCAGCGCCTCGCCGCTGCCTTGCATGCTTTCGTTGTCGCGCAGCCCCTGACGCTGATAACGCACCAGCACCGGATGCAGGGCAATCGCCATGTCCGTCTCGCGATCGCCACCCGCTACATAGGCACCCACGCTGATAAGGTCGCGGGTCTGCTGATAACGCGACCACAATTGCTTGAAGTGCTGCGCACGCGCCATGTGCTCGGAGCTGACCACTGCAGGCATGACCCGACTGATGGAAGCTTCGATATCGATGGCCGGGTAATGGCCCTCCTCGGCCAGGCGCCGGGACAGCACGATGTGGCCGTCGAGCACACCTCGAGCGGAGTCGGCAATAGGGTCCTGCTGGTCATCGCCTTCCGACAGGACCGTGTAAAAGGCAGTGATCGAACCACCACCCGCTTCGGCATTGCCGGCACGCTCCACCAACTTGGGCAGACGGGCGAACACGGAAGGTGGATAGCCCTTGGTTGCCGGGGGCTCACCAATGGCCAGAGCGATTTCCCGCTGGGCCTGCGCAAAACGGGTCAGGGAGTCCATCAGCAAGAGAACATTCTTGCCCTTGTCACGAAAGTATTCGGCGATTCGCGTGCAGTACATCGCCGCACGCAAGCGCATCAGGGGCGCGTCATCGGCTGGCGAGGCCACCACAACCGAACGTTTGAGGCCTTCTTCGCCGAGGATGTGCTCGATGAACTCTTTAACCTCACGGCCCCGCTCGCCGATCAGGCCGACGACGATGATGTCCGCTTCGGTGAAGCGCGTCATCATGCCCAGCAGCACACTCTTGCCCACGCCAGTACCGGCAAACAACCCCAAGCGCTGGCCGCGACCGACCGTCAATAAACCGTTGATACAGCGAATGCCGACATCCAGCGGCTGGCTGATGGGATCGCGCTTGAGCGGGTTGATGGTCGGGCCATCCATCGGCACCCAGTCTTCAGCCTTGATCGGCGAGCGGCCATCCAGCGGCCGGCCTGCACCATCAAGCACCCGTCCCAGCATGCTCATGCCCATGGGCAAGCGGCCGGTATCGGCCAGCGGCACCACGCGCGCGCCGGGCGCAATGCCCGCTACGCTGCCGACCGGCATCAGAAACACCTTGCCGCCAGAAAACCCCATCACTTCAGCTTCGACTTCAACCGGGTGATGACTGTCATCGTTGATGACCACACAACGGCTGCCCATCGCCGCACGCAGACCTTCGGCTTCAAGTGTCAGGCCAACCATGCGCAGCAGGCGCCCCTCCACCACCGGCTGAGCAGGCAGGCTGATCGACTCGGCATAGGAACCGAGACGCTTGCCGAAACTGGTGCGATCAAGGCGCATCGAGCGTGTCCGTGTCGGGTTCGGCAACGCTGGAAGCCTTTGCCGACGAGGCATCCAGTTCGATGTTCAGGTCGGCCGCCGCCGGATGGGTCACTTGCTCATGCAACTGGTCGTGCATTTTGGAAATCGCCAGGGCAATTCGCGTTTCGACGCTGGCGTCGATACGGCTGTGCTCGGTTTCAATCCTGCAGCCGCCCGGCAACAGGTCTTCGTCCTCGACGATTTTCCACGACTCCTCGTGGCGCTCGCGCATGGCCTTGACCAGCAGAAAGTCTTGAGGATTGATGAAAATTCGCAGATTCTGCGCACCCATCGGCAATAGCTTGAGGGCATCGCGCAGCACGCTGGCGATTTGCCCGGAGTCAGTCACCAGCTCACGCTGAATCACCTGCCGCGCAATATGCTCGACCAGATGAATGACGGCCTTTTCGATCTGCGTATCCTGCTCGGCGATGGGTGCCAGCAGGTGGCCCATGAGTTGTTCCAGACTGGCGACCTTGGCCGCCAGAACAACTTCCGCCTCCTGACGCACTTTCAGCTGAGTGCTGTGAAAACCTTCCTTTTCACCGGTGGCGAAACCTTCGTTCCAGGCCTCCTGACGGATGCTTTCCAGCTCCTCCAGGGTCAGCGGCTGAACTTCGTCCAGCGGTACTTCTTCCATCTCGGCCGGTTCGTCGACAAGCTCCGGCTCGGGTTCAGGCTCGGGCTCCACATGCGGATCGAAGCTGGGCAGCGCCCAGATATCGAGTAACCCGGCGTCCTTGGCGCGAATGAGGTCGCTGGCCGATTCTTTATTGGAACTGGACATGAGTCGGCTGAATCCTTAGATCATTTCCTCGCCACCCTTGCCACCGAGTACGATCTCGCCGGCCTCGGCCATACGACGCGCAATGGTGAGGATTTCTTTCTGGGCGGTTTCCACATCGCTGACACGCACCGGACCTTTTGCTTCCAGGTCGTCGCGCAACAGTTCGGCGGCACGCTTGGACATGTTCTTGAAGATTTTTTCCTTGATCGCCTCGTCCGAGCCCTTGAGCGCCAGTACCAGCACGTCCGAGGACACTTCGCGCAACAGCGCCTGGATACCGCGATCGTCCACGTCGGAGAGGTTGTTGAAGACAAACATGAGGTCTTCGATCTGTACCGAAAGGTCTTCGTCGACCTCGCGGATCGAATCCATGAGCGCGCCTTCGATGGAGCTGTCGAGGAAGTTCATGATGTCGGCTGCACGCTTGATACCACCCAGGGTAGTACGCGACGTGTTGGCGTTACCGGAGAACTGCTTCTCGAGAATCTGGTTGAGCTCTTTGAGCGCTGCTGGCTGCACCGTATTGAGCGAAGAAACACGCAGAATGATATCCAGACGGACCTTGTGGTCGAAATGCCCAAGCACCTCGCCCGCCTGATCGGCGTCAAGATAAGCCACCACGATGGCCTGAATCTGCGGGTGTTCGAAACGGATCACGTCGGCAACGGCACGCGGTTCCATCCACTTGAGGCTGTCCAGACCACTGGTGTTGCCACCCAGCAGGATCCGGTCGATCAGGCCGTTGGCCTTGTCTTCGCCCAGTGCCTGGGTCAGCATTTTGCGGATATAGCCATCAGAACCGACGCCAAGGCTGGTCTGATCGCCGACGATGTCGACGAACTCGCTCATCACCTCTTCGACCTGCTCACGATGCACGTTGCGCATCTGAGCCATCGCTACGCCCACTTTCTGGACTTCCTTGGGGCCCATGTGCCGGAGCACCTGAGCAGCATCGGTTTCGCCGAGAGAAAGCAGCAATACTGCGGCTTTCTCGACTTTAGAGAGTTTGGCTACCATGGCTCGATCATTCATCAGTGTTAATCCACTCTTTCACGACCTGGGCCACACGACCCGGATCTTCGGCCACCAAGCTCTTGATTGCGTTCAACTGTGCGTCGTAACCCTCGGTCGGGCTAGGCAGCAGAATACTTTGCGGGCCACCCAGGCTGACGCGGTCGTTGGACAACTCGCCATCCAGGCCGCCCATGCCACCCAGCTCGGCGTCGCCACCGAAACCGGCCAGTTCCTTGCTCTTGCCGGTGGTGATGTTGTTCAACACCGGACGCAGTACGCCGAACACCAGGATCAGGATAAAGATCACCCCTACCGCCTGTTTGACGATGTCCCAGAACCAGGGCTGTGAGTAGAACGAAGCTTCAGGCAACACTTCGGCGCGCTCGCTGGAGAACGGCACGTTGATCACGCTGACGCTGTCACCGCGGCTGGCGTCGAACCCGACGGCATCCTGCACCAGCCGCGTAAAGCGAGCCAGATCCGCTGCGCTCCACGGCGCACGAGTGACTTCACCGTTGGCCGCATTGGTCTTGACCATGTCATCGACCACCACCGCGACCGACAGACGGGTCAGACGGCCCTGCTGTTGCTTGGTGTGGCTGATCGAGCGGTCCAGTTCGAAATTCTTGGTCGACTGTACGCGCTTGTCGGCCGGGTACGGAGCCAGTGCAGGCTGACCGGTCGCCGGGTCCATGATCTGCTGACCGTTGGCATCCAGCAGCGGCTGACCTGGAGCGATAGGGCCGGCCGCACCGGCCGCACCTGCGGTCGCATTCTGTGGAGCCGTTGCTGGACCGGGCGGCTGATTGCTCAATGCCCCCGGAACCCCGCTCGAACCGGAGCTGCTGGAACGTTGTTCGTTGACCGACTGTTCGCTGCGCAAGGCCGGCTGGTCAGGGTTGAAGCTTTCGGCGGTCGATTCGACGGCGCTGAAATCGACCACCGCCGAGACTTCGGCCTTGTAGCGATCGTTGCCCAGAATAGGCTGCAGAATGTTCTGCACGCGCTGGGTCAGCATGCCTTCCATGCGACGGCTGTAGTCGAACTGCTTGCCGGCCATGGTCAGTTCGGAGTTTTCCGCCTGATCGGAAAGCAGAGCGCCTTTCTGGTCCACGACGGTAATCTGCGACTTGCTCAGTTCGGGAACACTGGTAGCCACCAGATTGATGATGGCCATGACCTGGCTGGGCTCCAGCGAACGACCGGCGTACAGCTCGACCAGTACCGAGGCACTTGGCTTGCGGTCATCACGGACAAATACCGAACTCTTCGGGATCGCCAGGTGCACGCGGGCACCCTTGACGTTGTTCAGGGCGGAGATGGTACGAGCCAGTTCGCCTTCCAGACCGCGACGATAACGCGTGGCTTCCATGAACTGGCTGGTCCCCAGCCCCTGGTCCTTGTCGAGGATCTCGAAACCGATATTGGCGTCGTTCTGCACCACGCCCGCCTGCGCCAGCTGGATGCGCGCACGCTGCACGTCATCGGACTTCACCAGCAACGCGCCGGAATTGGGCTCGACGGTGTAGTTGATGTTCGCTGCAGTCAGCGTGTCCATGATCTGCTTGCTGTCCATGCCCGCCAGACTGCCATAAAGCGGACGATAGTCAGGCTGCTGGGACCAGAGCACCACGGCAAAGCCGATGGCCACGCTCGCGGCAAGACCGACCATGAGGCCGATCTGACGCAGCATGGTCATTTCGGAAAGGTTTTCCAGAAAAGACAAACCGAACAACGGTTTCTTCTCGGAAGCGCCCGCTCGTGCTGGAACGGGATCGGCTGTTGCTTCGGCCATGACTCAGTACGTCCCTTAAACCGGCATCTGCATGATGTCTTGGTAAGCTTGAACCAGCTTGTTACGAACCTGGGTCAACGCTTGAAAAGACACGCTGGCTTTCTGCGACGAAATCATGACGTCGGTCAGGTCGACGCCACTCTTGCCGATTTCAAATGCATTGGCCAACTGACTGGACGCCTGCTGGGTCTGCGCAACCTTGTTGACGGCCTGGCCAAGCATGTCGGCAAAGCTGCTGGCGCCGGCTTCCTGCGCGCCGGACACGGGCTTGGGTGCAGACATCGCATCCATCTGCATGGCCCGCATATCCAACATCAAGCGATTAAATTCAACACCTTGGCTCATGGACGTTTTCTCTCGTAAGGCCCGCAAATTTTTGACACTGATTCAGCGGGTACAGAAGACATAGCAACAACGGTGCCAGCTAGATGGCGGCTATTTGCCACACCAGACGTGAATGCCATGTTGCTCGACATCACATCATTCCAGACCGCCCGTATTTCGGGGCTATCCAGGTATTTCCAGCCTGCATCGTCATACGAATATTCAGCGACCGTCGATCATGACCGGTCGTCAGTGCCACCTGCTCAGGTGGCGAACAGATAGGCTTCCACGTCCATGCCAGCGTCACGCATCTGCGCCAGCTTGTAGCGCAATGTGCGCGGGCTGATACCCAGGCGTTCGGCAGCTTCCTTGCGACGACCGCGTTCCGAGCGCAGGGTGTCGATGATCATTTGAAACTCGCGACGCCTGAGGTCATCGCCCAGCGCACCGACCGATTCCGGATTGAGGACGGCGCCGGAATTGTCCGCCTGGGATGTGACAGGCAAAGACGCCACAGTCTCTGCCAGCGCGGCGACCGGAATCCCGCTAACCGCCGGCCCCGACAGACAGAAATCCTGCGCCTGTATCACACCGCCCTGCTGCAGAATCAACGCACGCTGTACGGCGTTATCCAGCTCACGCACATTGCCGGGCCACGGGTAGCTGACCAGACACTGCTGCGCCTCGACAGAAAGACGAACCGGCGCGTGCTTCATTTTATTGACGTGCTTGGCTATAAGACGCTCGGCCAACGGCAGAATATCGGCAGTCCTTTGACGCAACGCCTGCCATGCCAGCGGAAACACCGACAGGCGATAAAACAGATCTTCACGAAAGCGTCCTGCGGCCACTTCGCCCGCCAGATCCCGGTTAGTGGTCGCGACTACGCGAATATCCAGAATAATCGGCTTGCGCGCACCGACGCGCTCGACTTCCCGTTCCTGCAACACACGCAACAACTTGGCTTGCAGCCCAAGAGGCATTTCGGAAATTTCGTCAAGCAAGATCGTTCCGCCGTCAGCCTGCTCGAACTTGCCGGCCTGCGCTGCAATGGCACCGGTAAACGAGCCCTTCTCATGACCGAACAGCGTCGCCTCCAGCATGTTGTCCGGAATCGCAGCGCAGTTGATCGCAATAAACGGCTTATCGGCACGCGGCGAGTTTTGATGAATGAAACGCGCCAACACTTCTTTACCGGTCCCTGACTCGCCGGAGATCAGCACGGTGGAGTCGCTTTTCGCCACTCGGCTGGCGAGGTTCAACAACTGGATGCTGGCGGGCTCGACAGCAATCGGCCCGTCATGCTCGGCAGGTTCCAGACGACCCAGGGCGTGCCGCGCAACCAGCGCAATCAATGCCTTGGGCTCGAAGGGCTTGACCAGATAATCCGCAGCACCCTGGCGCATGGCATCGACCGCACGCTCGACTGCGCCGTGAGCAGTCATCAGCAGCACCGGCAATTGCGGATGGCGATTGCGCAGCAGACTCAGCAACTGATGGCCGTCCATACCCGGCATGTTGACATCACTTATCACAAGACTGAACGGTTGCGCCTCGGCAGCCACCAGCGCCTCTTCGGCGGAGCCAACGGCCTGATACCGGTAACCGGCCAGCTCAAGGGTCTCTCCAAGCGCCTCCCGAAGCGAACGGTCGTCCTCGACCAACAGCACATTGATCGACATCAGTTAGTACCTGTCGGGCTGGATGCAGGGATCAGTGGCAAGCTGACAATAGCGCAAGTGCCACGACCGACCCGCGACAGATAATGCACGCCACCCTGATGCGCACGCGACACCGCCGTCACCACGGCCAGACCCAGTCCGGTGCCGGTGGTCTTGGTGGTGAAGAATGGCTCACCGATGCGTGCCAGCGCGACCTTGTCCATGCCGCTGCCGTTATCACTGAAACACAGCCGTAACACGTTGCCGCGGCTGTAAGCATGAATCTTCAGGCATGTGTGGCCGGCACTGGCCTGGACTGCGTTCTCAATCAGGTTGAGCAACGCACCGACCAGGGTATCGCGGTTGCAAAGCAACTCGCCGTCGATGCTGTCGCACTGCCAACGCACTGACACACCCTGCACATGGGTCGCTGCAGCGTTTTGCAAGGCCTGAAACAACGCGCCGGGCGTGAGCCGATCCGTCAGCGGCAACTCGCCACGGGCAAACACCAACATGTCGCGAACCTGATGTTCAAGCTCATGCAGACGATCCTTGAGCCGTGCAGCAAAACGCTGCTGGGTTTCCACCGGCAGTTCCTGCTCGGTCAGATGGCTGGCATAGATCATGGCGGCCGACAATGGCGTACGAATCTGATGCGCCAGAGAAGCGACCATGCGCCCCAGCGATGACAATCGCTCGTGACGGGCCAGTTGCTCCTGAAGGTGCCGCGTTTCAGTCAGGTCATTGAGCAGCACCAGTTGCCCGGGCTCGGCATCCAGAGAACGTGTGGCAATCGAAAGCCTGCGGCCGTCCTTGAGGGAGACTTCGTGACCGTCATCCTCGCGGGGCGCAAAGCAGCGGCTGATAACGTGGCGCCAGAGCATGCCCAACAAGGGCTGACCGAGCAGATCGATGGCAGCTGGATTGGCTTCGCGCACCACACCCATGCCGTCAATCACGATCACTCCGCCGGGCAGCAGATCAAGCAGGTTCTGCAGACGGTTTGCCAGCCGCTCTTTTTCCGCCAGCTCCTGCAGACGCTGAGCTCCGGCATGGGCCAGCTCACCCTTGAGTTCGGTGACACGCGCTTCCAGCAGGCCGTAGGAATCGGTCAGTTGCGCGGACATCTGATTGAACAGCGAGAACGCCTGCTCCAGCCCCTGACGACTTTCCAGCTCCGGAGAGTACTGAGCCTGGGCAGATAGGGCGGAAGTCAGTTGGGCGGCCTGGGACATGGTTCATCTCTCTCGTGGCGGACCGTCAGTAAACGGTGTGTTAAGAGAGACTTAGCAATCCTCGTGCCGAAAAAAAACCCCTGAAAATTCAGGGGCTTGGTTTTTGGCGCTGAATCAAGGCGTCAATCATCTGCCTGTTCGTCACCTTCACGACGGCTCATACCGTACTTGCGCATCTTCTCTACCAGTGTGGTGCGACGAATCCGCAAGCGCTCCGCAGCGCGGGCGACAATACCGTTGGCATCATCGAGCGCCTGCTGGATCAGGCCTTGCTCCAGACCACCAAGGTAGTCTTTCAGATCAAGCCCTTCGGGGGGCAGCATCGCGCCAGAAGCGAAGTTCGGCGTGTTGCTGTTGATGGCAACGCGCTCTTCGATATCGCTGCGCATGCTGTCGACCATCTGCTCGTCTTCGTCATCAACGTAGCGGAATTTCTTCGGCAGCTCGGCCACACCGATCACACCATAGGGGTGCATGATCGCCATGCGCTCGACCAGGTTGGCCAGCTCACGGACGTTGCCCGGCCAGGCATGACGGCAAAGCGACATGATCGCGGCCGAGTTGAATCGGATCGAGCCGCGCTTTTCGTGCTCCATGCGCGAGATCAGCTCGTTCATCAACAGCGGTATGTCTTCGACACGTTCGCGCAACGGTGCCATCTCGATGGGGAACACATTGAGACGGTAATAAAGGTCTTCGCGGAAGCTGCCAAGCTCGATCATGTTTTCGAGGTTCTTGTGCGTCGCGGCAATAATGCGCACGTCGATGCTCTGCGTCTTGTTGCTGCCCACTCGCTCGAATGTGCGCTCCTGCAGGACGCGAAGCAGTTTGACCTGCATCGGCAGCGGCATGTCGCCGATTTCATCGAGAAACAACGTACCGCCGTTGGCCAGCTCGAAGCGGCCTGCACGGCTGGTGATTGCACCGGTGAACGCGCCCTTCTCATGCCCGAACAACTCGCTTTCGAGCAGTTCGGCGGGAATGGCACCGCAGTTGACCGGCACGAACGGCGCGTCGCGGCGCTTGGAGTGGTAATGCAGGTTGCGCGCAACCACTTCCTTGCCGGTCCCCGACTCGCCAAGAATCAGTACGCTGGCGTCGGTATCTGCAACCTGCTGCATCATCTGCCGCACGTGCTGAATCGCGCGACTGGTGCCTACCAGGCTGCGGAACAGGTTGGGCTCTCGATGACGACCGCGCTCACGGGCCTGATCGTACATCTCGCGATAGACCTGGGCACGGTGCAGGGAGTCGAGCAGCTTGCTGTAGCTGGGAGGCATCTCGAGCGCGGAAAGAACCCGCCTGCGCAAGTCCTCCGGCAGCTCGACAGAAGAATTTTCACTCATCAGCAGCACCGGAAGGAACTCATCCCATGCTGCGATGGTCTTAAGAAGCCCTTGCAGGCTGCCCGGAGCACTTACGCTACCGACCAGCACGCACAGCACTTCTCGTGGGGACGCCAGAGAGCCGACCACCTGTTGCCAGTCCTGGCTTGAACAGGAGAGATTTTCTTCGCCAAGAAAATTCAGGATAACCGCCAGATCCCGGCGGCGCTGGCTATCGTCATCGATTAGCAGAATCTTGATTTCACGCCACATGCAATAGCAACTTCCCTAGTCAACTCAATGCTCATGATTGGGGGGCAGCTTGGCATCTCAGCTGTATAAACCTTGAGACGCCAGAAAATAGTAAACATCACTAGTTAAGTCAAAAAAACGGACACAGTCAAATTTATGGCGAAATTCTTGTCGAACAATAAAAATGACAATTAAACATTAACCGAACAGATGGTATACCTTCGTCGCGTTCTTCGCATTCTGGATTTGAGCCATTTCATCGACGACGGCTTGACGCTCCCCGGTTGCAACATCAATCAGTTGCCTGTAGACCCCTAATAATTCCTCAAGGTTGCTGCGCAGCGCCGGCTCGTCGGCGGGCGCCTCGCTGACAACGGCATCGACACACTCGCGGCATGCCAGGTCAAGCTTGACGATAGCCTCCCAGTCGCGCTCGGCCAACGCCCCCACCAAGGCTTCCCGGGTTTCTTCGATACGCTTGAGCGCAGCACTCATTGTCTTGTTCTCCTCAGGGCAGCAAATTATTGCTTATTGCGCGGTGCCGATAGCGTCCCAGCCTTCCTTGACAGTGATCAGCAGGCCGGCAACTTCGTCGAGCATCTTTTGATCGTTGCGGGCATTGGCCTCGGCCAGACGCGTCATCATGTAGTGATAGAGACTGTCCTGCCTGACCAGCGCTTCGCTGGGCTCGTTTTCCAGATCCAGACCTTCACGAAGCCCACCCACGATGCCGATAGCCTTGCTGATGAACACACCCTTATTGGCGATGTCCTTGCGCGCCATGGCACCCTTGGCTTGAGCGATACGGTCGAGACCACCCTCCATCAACATCTGAACCAGACGGTGAGGACTGGCCTCCGAGGTCTGAGCCTGGGAGCCGATCTTCTGATACTGCCGCAACGCTAACATCGGATTCATAAAGGGGACCTCGTCGCAAATCCATAATACTGATACTCAAGCTATCGACGTATCGCGCAGAAACTTTAGCCCAAAAGCAAAAACCCGACATGGCGTCGGGTTCCTGGCACTTCTGCAACGCTTTTTACGAGGCGTTTTTCTGCGCGTTCATCGCTTCAAAAATAGAAGTGATATTGGTCGCGGTTGCTTTGAGCTGCCCGACAACCAGGTCCATCGCATTATATTTCTTGGTCAGGGTTGTAGTCAGACTCGCAATACGACGGTCGAGGGCATCCTGATCACTGGCGAGCCGGGTCTGCACTTTATTGAGACTGGTGGTCTTGCTGGCCAGAACTCCGTCGGACTTCGTATAAGGCAGCAGCGCTTTGTTCATGCGCGCAATCAAACCATCCGAGGTGGTGCCATCGGCATTTGTTGCACCGGTAAACATCGCCTGGATCTGACTGCCCAGTTTTTTATCACTCAATGCCGTGGTGAATTCACTCGTATTCAATGACAGTTTGCCGTCCGCCTGCTGAGTCTTGATCCCCAGCTGCGAAAGCGAACTCAGGCCAGCTCCCGAAGTGGCACTGGCGATCTGGCTACGTATCGTTGCCAGCAACGCGCGCGGGGTGGCGTCACCGGTCAAAGCGGCCGCAGTGTATTTACCATCGGCGTCGATGCTCCCCTTGGTCAGCGAAGACACTAGCGATACCAGTGTGTTGTAGGAGTCGACAAAGGACTGCAGCGACGACTTCAGGCCGTCGGTGTTGGTGGCTACCGTAACCGTGGTGGTCGGGCTGGCAGCGGTGCTGGGCGCGACCAGTTCGAATGTCAGACCGGAAATAGCCGTGCTCACGGTATTCGTCTTGCTGGTGAGACTCAGCCCATCGACCGTGAACTCGGCATCCTTGGCAACATCGACGATCGCACCGGCACCAGGAATGGCTTTACCACTTGCATCAGTACCGGCACTTGTGGAACTCATCAACTTGGTACCGTCGATGTTCAACGCCTCCTGACCGGAAGCCCCCACCACCGAGATGTCACTGCCCTTGCCAGTCGTGGTCGAACTGAACACCAGCCTCGAACCGTTACTGTCGTTGATAATGTTGGCAGTAATGCCTTTCCCCTGCAGGGTCGAGTTGATCTTGTCGCGCACTTCCTGCAGCGTCGAGGTCTTGTCGACCAGGACATTGTAATCAGTGCCATTTTGAGTGATTTTCAGGGTACCACTCGGAATAGCACTCGCCTGCGTGGCATTCAGCGCAGCAGTAGCAACCTTCGAGGGCGTTGCCAGTTGGGTTATACCAATAGCGTACGTGCCGTTGACTGCCGTATTGCCCGCTGTCGCCTTGACCACTGCTTCATCGGCCGATGTCGCAGCAAAGCCCTGAAACGCAGGCGTCGTGGAACTGCCCAGGGTATCCAGGGTTTTCTGGAACGCCGCGAGTGCCGACGTCAGCTGGCTGACACCCGACAGTGATGCGGTTGTGGCCGCGGTCTGTTTGTCGATCTGGTTCTGCTTGGGTGCCTTCTCGGCCCCTACAAGACCTTCAACGATGGCAGTAATTGCCAGACCCGAGCCAAGACCCGTCGAAGATGTAATTGGACTTGCCATTGTGCTTCTCCCTTCAAGAATGTCGCCAGTCTTGCCGCCCCGTCAAAGGACTGGCAAAACGGCAACAAATACCTTACTGGCGGTCAGGCCTTGGCGCGGAACAACAAACTGTTCGCATCACTCAGGCTATCGGCCAGCTTCAGGATTTCTGCATTGGGAATCTGTCGAACCACTTCACCAGAATCACTGGCAATCACTTTCACGATCACTTTGCCAGAAGCTTCGTCAATCGAGAACTCGAGATTGCGTTTGACCGAGTGAAAAAATTTCTGGATGTCTTCTGCAGCGGCTTTGACTTTCGCCTCGTCGTGAGAATCATCCTTGTGCAGATCTGAGCCTTTACTCTCCGCGGGGGCTGCAACACGCTCGACTGTCGGCGTATCGGCAGGCTTGTCAACAGACTTGTCCGGCAGCGGAGCCTGACTCGCCGGTTGAGCGGCCGGATAAGACAAGTTCAGCTTTACACTCATATCCATGACCATCACCTCCGAAAGTAAAAAAGCGAGAGAGCGCTGTTACGCACTCCCCCGCTAAAACTCATGCCGATATTACTGAAGCAGTTTCAGTACAGCGGATGGCAGCTGGTTAGCCTGAGCCAGAACAGAGGTGGAAGCCTGTTGCAGGGTCTGTTGCTTGGTCAGCTGTGCAGTTTCAGCAGCGAAGTCGGTATCTTGTACGCGACCCAGTGCAGCACTGGCGTTTTCGTTGATGTTCTGCAAGTTGGAGATGGTGCTGGTCAGACGGTTTTGTGCAGCACCGAGGTCAGCACGGGTGGAGTTGATGGTCTGCAGAGCCGAGTCGATTGCGGCAATTGCAGCAGAGAAGTTGGTCTCTGCAGCAGTGCTGTCGGAACCGGCGATAGTGATGGCCGAGCCGACACCCAGGGTGTTTGCGTCAAAACTTGCGCTCAGAGTCAGAGTGATCTGGTTCGAAGAGCCCGAGTTGGAGCCAACCTGGAAAGTCATGGTGCTGGCGGAACCGTCGATCAGGTTCTTGCCGTTCAGGTTGGTGCTGTTGGCGATACGGGTCAGCTCGGAACTCATCGCGGTGAATTCTTTGTTCAGCGCGTCGCGGTCAGTAGAGCTGTTGCTGTCGTTTCGCGACTGAACAGCCAGTTCACGCATACGCTGCAGAATGTTGGTCGACTCTTGCAGAGCGCCTTCAGCGGTCTGAGCCAGGGACATACCGTCGTTGGCGTTTTTGATCGCCATTGTCTGACCACGGATCTGCGAAGTGATCTTGGTAGCGATTTGCAGGCCGGCAGCGTCATCTTTGGCGCTGTTGATTTTCAGACCGGAAGACAGACGAGTCATCGAGGTCGAAAGTGCGTCGGAAGCGCGACCCAGGTTCTTCTGGACGTTCAACGATGCTACGTTGGTGTTTACTGTTAAAGCCATGATGAATTCCTCGTTGGTTTGGTACTACGTGGCTTCCGGCCCCTGCTAGCGCCGGGTGTGCCTAGAGAACCTTCGTAATAGTTATCGTCGCGATGGCAGGTTGCTTGAGGGTTTTTTTTGAATATTTTGCCATCATTCCTGAACCCCTTGTAAAACAAGGGATTAGGTCGAAATCAAACCATCAGGACGGGGCAAAAAACCACGACCTGAACTTAGCGCGCCGGGCAAATCCGGCAAGTACCGAAGTTCAAACATGTGAACAGAATCGATTATTCAAAAAAAACGCCCGCAGTCGTCAAGACCCCGGGCGCTCTTTAATAGCCGACGGTGATTCAGGCTTTATAGATAATGGCTGAACCCCAGGAGAGCCCCACACCAAAACCGCTCAACGCGACACGGTGCCAGGACGAGTTGAGCACGTGTTTTTCAATCAACAACGGAATACTGGACGATACGGTGTTACCCGTTTCGACCATGTCCTTGAGAAACTTCTCGGGCTTGTCCTCGAAACGCCGTGCCACGGCATCGACAATCGCCGCACTGCCCTGATGGATGCAGAAGGCGTCGATATCGTCCGGCGTCAGCTCCGACTCGCCCAACAGCTCGTGCAGATGCGCGGGCACTTTGAGCAAGGCGAAATTGAACACCTGACGGCCGTTCATGAAAAATACGCCGTTGCTGACCTTCAAGTGCGGCGCACCCGAACCGTCGGTACCGAATTTTGCCTTGCCCAGTTGCCAGGCAGCGTCCTCACCCATCCAGGTCGCCGTCGCGGCATCGCCAAACAACATGGTGGTGTTGCGATCCTGCGGGTCGACGATTTTCGAATACGGATCAGCGGTTATCAGCAGCCCGTTCTTCAGGCCCGCCGCTTCCATAAAACCCTTGATCGCATAAATGCCGTAGACATAGCCGGAACAACCCAGCGAAATATCGAACGCGGCAACGTTGGTCGACAGGCCCAGCTTGTCCTGAACGATGGCTGCGGTGTGCGGCAGCCCCTCTTCGTCGCCGTTCTGAGTGACGACGATCAGTACATCAATGCTTTCACGCTTGAGCTGCGGGTTGCTGGCAAACAGCGTATTGGCCGCTTCAACGCACAGATCCGAGGTTTCCTGGCCAGCGTCTTTGCGCGGCAGGAACGTGGAGCCGATTTTCCCGAGGATGAAATCTTCATCCTTGCCGAAACTGGCACCTTGAGCGTAGTTATCCACGCCAGCAGTGGGCACGTAACTCGCTATGCTTTTAATGCCAATCATCATGGCTTCCCGATGAGTAAACAGGTCATTTTTCGTCCCGACAAGATCAGGGCGCTACCGAATAAAGGTGGTTTGCAGACATTTTCAGGGCGCAAAGCCTGTGAAAGCAAGCCAGACGCGTGTCGCTCCCTGTAACACAATACAGTGAAGATGCACGTTATGACCCGCAGGTCACGCCGGTTTGCACGCTTTGCGATTATTGGCGGGGGTAAAAAATAAAATGAAGTCGCGTCAGGACGACCACGATCCGGCCTTGGAAACAGCCGGATCGCGTGCTGCATGCAGCTTAAATAGCCAGCGTGAAGCCCTGACCATGAAGATCGAGGTTGGCATTGTAGGCTTCGTCCTGCGCGAATTGCGCCGGCCACTTTTCGATCAGCGCGCCAAGCACTTGCTCGGGAGCATTAACCACACCGGAATGCACCACCTGAACATGCGGAGTCCAGACAGTCAGATAACCTGACTGCGCGGCCTTCAGGCACAGATCGACATCGCCCAGAAATTCGGCAAAAGCCTCATCATCGAGCCCGCCCAGCGCATCGTACAGATCCTTGGCAATCATCAGGCAGGCCGATGACACCGCAGAGTAGTTCTGCTCGACCGTCAGCCGCTGCATGTAGCCGCGGGACTTCTTCGACTCGCCGACGAAGCCGGAACCGACCCCGCCATTGAGCCCCAGAATAAGACCGGCCTGGGTGATGGTGCCCTCACGGTCCACCAGACGTACCCCGACCACGCCCACTTCGGGACGCTGCGCCTGATTGAGCAGTGATTCGATCCAGCCGACATTGACGATCTGACTCTCGGCATCCAGCAGAATCAGGTATTCGCCCTTGGCCTCCTGGCTGACCAGATTGCGCAAGGCAGCGGTGTTCATGCGGGTGTCGGCGCGGAACACGCGTACCCGGCTGGACAACTGTTGCTGCTGATCGAGCCAGGTCGACAGTTCCGCAGAGGTACTGGCGTTATCACCGATCAGCACCTCATAGCGCTGATAGCGGGTACGCTGCAGGATGCTGTGCAGGCAGCGTTGCAGTTCCGGCAGGTTGTCCTGACTGTGCAGCAGAATCGAGACCACTGGCCGATGGGCATGGCGATAATCGATCTTGTAGGTGCCAGGCAATGCCGAGCTGACTTCAGCCTGATACCCACGTTGCGCGAGATGACGCGTCAACGCCTTGTGTTCGTCCTGATTGTCTTCCAGCTCGGGGGCGTCGCAGATCATCACCGGCTCGCTCAGGTGCGCCAGACCACTCATGCCGCCCTGTTCGATCAGGCGCAGCAGCAAATCGAATTCCAGTGCCTTGGGAAACGCTCGTGAATAGCCGCCCGCCTCCGCCAGCAGATCGCGACGAATCAGCCAGTGCCGAGCGGCCAGGGTCGGCACGCTTTGCAAGAGATCGAGGTTGAAGCCCGGCCGGAACAACGGTGCCAGGGTGCCATTGGCTTGACGGTGAATCTCGTCCACGGCCACCGCCCGGCATTGCGCTGCATCAACCAGCTCGGTGCTGGCCAGCAACAGGCCGCTGCGGGTAAACACTTCACCTGCCTGCGCCAGCATCAGCCAGTCGCTGGGCGACTGCTTGACGACCTGGTTGACCTTGTCGACGTAATTGCTTTCGGTGACTTTCACAAAGTGCACGGTGTTGCTCAACGTCGTCGTTGACGGCATCTCCCCGGTGGTGAACACCACGACCTTGAACGCCCGATAATGGCCATTGATCAGACTGTCGAACGTTGCTTGCAGCTTGAACACATCGGCTTCCAGATCAAGCAGCAAAATGCCGATCTGCGAACCGGCAGGCTTGCTCGCCAGTTGCGCGGTGAGTTTTTTCAGCTGTTCCGGCGCTGGATCACGCGAATCCAGCCAGTCGAGCAGTTTGCCGGAAGCCATGCCACGCAACAGCTGGCTGTTATCGAAAGCGGAATCCGCCTGCAGGCGCTGACCCCAGGCACCGATACGCTCGGCGCACTCCTGATCTTCCTCGTCCTGAGACTTGCCCAACTCCTCAGCCAGCGCTTGCACGACACCGTGACTGAACGCATACGTTGCATAGGCTTGCCATAGACGACTCAGACGCGACTCGGCATCCGGGTTGTTCTGCTCGTGCAACAATTCAGCCTGCTTGACCAGGGCGGCCTCGAGCCCTTCCAGTTGCACATGACCGGCCGGCAACAGGTGAATCAGAAACTCGATCCTCGCCAGTTCGTCAAACAGCGGTTGGTTGTAAAAAGGCATTTCAACGAACTGGCGAGGTTCGAAAAGTGCATCCGACTGGGTCAATGCGACATTCCAGACCGATTTGATGATTTTTTCGTCGGCCTGATAAGCCTGAGTATCGAGGCATTCAGCCATCGCCGCGAGACCGGCCAGTATGTGGCGCTCGCCCTGCTCTCTTTCGAAGCCCGAAGCGTTACCCAGGGATGAAACGAGCATGCGTGCAAACGCTTCGCGCCCCGCTTTGGCCTTGGGGTCAATGTGTTTGACCGCGCCAGCGATGACGGCACCGTAACGATGCTCCGGATCCTTGTCGGCTTTGGCGTGCAAGGCATAGGGAATGGGCAAAATGCGCAGCGCGGCAGAGGCGACCATGAAGGTCATATGGCCGATTTCCTGCCAGTGCAGTTCGGTGCCCTCAGGGACCGCGCTGAACCACTGCCGGGCCAGGGCGGTGCGGGTCACTGCATTGAGCAGCGACAGGCTTTGCCCCATGAAGCTCAGCATTCGCTCATCCGCCTGAGCAGATGCGTAATCCTCCTGAACCTTGCGGTCCCGGCGGAAATACTCCACATGATCGACGTAGGCCTGATAACTCAGGCTGTAGCCCTGGCAGGCGCCATAGCGCTCGTTGCTTTCAAGGAAAGTCAGCGCCTCTGTCAGTGCACCCGGTAGCAGGAAACTGTCGGCCTGGGCGTACACCACAAAGGGTGTGGCCACTTTACTGAGACCTTCTGCAATCCTGGCGCTGAAACTGGCACCGTTGAGCGCCGCGTTGTGGATGTACCGCAGCCCTGCGCGTTCGACGATCTGCGTGTCAGGTTCGGGAGAAGCGTCAACCACGATGACGCTGCACGGATAATCGCTGTAATACTTCAGGGCGCGGCGCAGAAAGTCAGGCTGATCCTGAGCAAGCAATAGCAGCGTCAGACGCTGATCCAGCGGTGTGGCTTCATTCCCGAAATGGCTGAGCATGATCTTTCCTTAATGGCATACCGATGGTGCCTTCGAACCGAAGGGCCCGAACGGGCTCACTGTCGAAGCACCAGCAAACAGGACAGCCCCGGCCATTGGCTCGCCGGGGCGAATTAAAACAAGCCGGATCAGTCGGGCAACCAGCCGTTGGCCCAATACTGCAGGTTTTCCCCGCGCAACATGAAATCGCGCAACACCGTCTCGCGCAATTCGTCCCCCATACGGTAGCTCGCATCGGGATCGGAGAGGTGCATACGGATCGCCTGCAACCATTCTTCGGAGCTGTTGGTGTAAACCCGGGTAGCCGGTAGATGACCCCGGTACGCTTCGGTGTCCGAACAGATAACCGGGTAGCCGCACGCGCCATACTCCAGCAGACGCAGATTGCTCTTGCAGTCATTGAAGATATGAAATTCCAGCGGCGCAAGGGCCAGGTCCAGATTCAGGCTGGCCAGTTTGGCAGGATAGGTCTGCAGGCTGACGCCGGTGTGAAATTCGTGGATATAGGGCTTGAGCAAGTCAGGGCACATGCCGAAGAACACCCACTCGACTTCATCGGCCAGCTCGCGCACTACATCGACAATCAGCTCCAGATCGCCCCGGTGACTGGTCCCGCCACCCCAGCCGATACGGGGCTTGCCAGAGCTGCGACGCTGACTTTTCAGGCTGCTCCACAAGTGGGTCGCGAGCATGTTCGGCACCACACGAATGTCACTGTGCATGCTCGACAGCGCCTGGGCGAGTGGCTGGGTGGACACCACCACACGATCACACAGGCCTATGCCCTTGCGCAGCATCGCAGCAATATTGTCGGGCATGTTGCGCCGGTGCTCGTTTCGCTCGGGCACATCGGCGATATAGTCATCCAGTTCGAAGATGCGCATGGCATTCGAATAATTCTTTGCCAGAACGATGTCCTTGACCTTGGGCTCGGTGTAGCGCCCCTGAAAGACTATGACATCCGGAGAAACACGTTCCACCTCGACCGGTGAAACAGATTCGTAGGTCATGCGGCCTACGACTCGCCCGGCGGCCATCAACTCCAGCAACGGCTGGCTGACGCGATAGTGGCCCACTGCCGAGGAATTGACCATCATGCCAAATATGGAAGGCAGATGACGGGTGCAGAACGGATTCCAGCCCACCAGCAAACCGGGGTCAAGGTCGAAAGACAGCGGCTCGTTGAGGTTCAGGTTGGGGTTGTAGGCCGGATCCCGGGCGATTTTCGGTAGCCACTTCTGGTAGAACGACTTCTGATCGTTATCCAGCGCCTCACGGGACGCCGCGGAGCGCTCGGCAGCCGCAGGTTCGGCCAATACCAGCGAAGAATCAGGCGTGCCCACAATCAGATAGCCCTCACGCCCGACCCTCATGCACAGGTCAAGGTCCTGAAGCCCCTGCGTGAACGTCGCCGCTTCCATCTCGCCCACACTGTCGAATACGTCCTTGCGGACCATCAGACAATTGCCGCTGACCGCACTCCAGTTCTGCGTCAACTGCAGGCGCTGCATGTAACTGCTGGCACCTGCCGAAAAATTGAAGAAAGGACGACCGGCCAGGCCTTCCATGCCCATCACCATGCCGGCATACAGAATGTTGCCCTGCGGGTTGACGATTCGCGGGCCGACGATACCCACTTCCGGACGTTGAGCGTGATTGAGCATGCCTTGCAGCCAGTCCGCCTGATGCAGCACCGCGTGCGGGCTGAGCATCACCAGATAGTCGCCGTTGGCGTGCCCGGCAGCGAGATTCTGCGCGCGGGCTTCAC
This sequence comes from Pseudomonas caricapapayae, assembly GCF_001400735.1. Lineage (GTDB taxonomy): Bacteria > Pseudomonadota > Gammaproteobacteria > Pseudomonadales > Pseudomonadaceae > Aquipseudomonas > Aquipseudomonas caricapapayae. The sequence continues at coordinate 49,457 of NZ_LJPW01000140.1, read as the reverse complement.
TGACCGGCTCGCTCAGGGAATAGATCCGCAGCTTGTCGCTGCCCAGCTCGCCCATCGCTGTAAACCAGGCGCGTGCATCAGCACTCTCGCTGGCATTGTCGACGATCAGCACCTCGTAATGAGGATAGGACGTATTGCTGAGCAGGCTGTCGACACAGCGTTCCAGTGCCGCCAGTTGATCCCGGGTGGTAATGATCACCGACACCAGCGGGCTGCCCGCATGCACATACTCGATCCGGTTCAGCAGCGGCAATTGGTCATGGTGGATGACATGTTCCCGGCCAATGCGCGTGAGGTGAGCCGACACGACTGACTCGTTGTGCTCGATCACCCGAGGCAGCGAAAGCCATTCGGCAAAGGTCAGGGTCGACTCCACCTGAACCTCGGCAATGTGCTCGATCGTCTGCGGCCCGACACCTTCGACCAGACGCCAGATGAAATCATGAGGGGCCAGCTCACCGTGGAGCGGATCGAAGCCACCTGCATCGAGCAGATGACGGCGCTCGAAAGCCAGCGTGCGGCCCACATAAGGGTAGGCACGCATCAGGTCCAGGTTGAAGTCCGGCTTGAAGATCGGTTCTTTTGATTGTTCATCGACCAGCGCGCCTTCATCGCTGTAAATGCACAACAGGCCCGTGCTCTGAGCGATACGCTCGGCCAGCACCAGCAGTGCCGGCTGAGTCAGCCGATCCCCGGCACGCAACAGATAGACCCAGTCGGCGTTTTCCAGCAGCGGCAGTATTTCGTTGAGCTGTCGCGTCCAGTCTGCCTGCAACGGAAAACGCAGCACCTGAGGCTCGTCGACACTGGCATTGGTCAGCACAACCACTGAGTCGGCCGCGTAATCCTGCTCGGCAATACTGCGTAACGTGATGTCCAGTCCCGCAGCGTCTCCTGACGGGTCGATAATCACCGGAACAATGCGCGGTTGCCATGTCCAGTGTGCGATGCGGTTTTCATTCAGCTTTTTCTGTGGCGCGGAGAACTCCCGACACGACAACCACTCGGTGTAAAGCTCGGCATAGCTTGCGCTCTTGCTGCCCACCCGGCTGTTCATAATGCCTTGGCGACTGGCCATTACCCCGTACAGGCCAACCTCATCCCACTCACGGGGCTGCTCCAGCGCCTTGCGCAACGGCAGAAAGCGTACCCAGCCCTGCGCCGGTGCCTGTTCACCGCTACGCGCCTTGAGCATTTCGTTCAGCCACGCCCACTCGGTGGTCGCCTTCTGAGCTATCTCCGGCGAACTGCTGAAACGGCCGGGATGCTCCCGCTCGACGTTCTCGATGGTGTGCAGCGCAACCAGATTGCCCCGTCGCAGCAGGCAAATGAACAGCGTGAAATCCAGCAGCGCGACAAAACCCTGCCCCGGCTGGGCAATTGATGGCAGGTACTCCAGAACATTGGACCTGCGCATCAGCGCAGCGCTGAAGCCCCCCAGGTAATTGCGCGGCGTGCGCTCGAAGATCGCCAGCATGTCCTCGCCTTTGAACAAGGCGTCATACGGCACAAGCCCGACGTTCTCCATGCGGGGCGGCAAGACGTAATCATCGATATCGACCAGATGCCGTCGACCAACCACCAGACTCACATCTTCATAGGCGTGCAGAACGTCCGCCTGATGAGCAATGAAGTACGGAAAGAGACGGTCGTCGTCGCACAGGAACTTGATGTAGTCGCCCTGCGCTTCTTCCAGGCCCTTCAGCAGGTTGCCTTGAAATCCCAGCCGCCGGGGATTGCGCAGGTAACGGGCACGGTCGCTGGAAGCTGGCACCAGTTCATCGAAAATTGCCCGGATTTCATCACCGGGGCAATCGTCGCAGACGATGATTTCCAGATTGTCGTAAACCTGATTCAGTGCGCTTTGCAGCGCGGTGCGGAAGAACCGGGAATTGAAGGCGGGAATGACGATACTGACGAGGGGAACTGAATTCACTATTGCAGACTCGCGAGCGGCGGGGAACCAGCCAGTCGAGTGGCTCCCCTCACCGCTGAAAAAAGACGGTGGATGCTCAACGTCAGTTTCAAAGCTGACTGAACAGGTTCAACTTGGACAGCATGGTGAACACTTGCTGGGATGCATCAAGCATGGTCTTTTGCAAGGTCAGTCGAGTGGTGGCCTCGACGATATCGGCGTTCACATAGGTGCCTTGTTCAGTGGTGTTATTGCCCTTGAGCAACTCGTTGGTCGTCCCTTGCGCGGTGGCCGCCAACTGACGCGCACCACCATTGGAACGGGCCGTGGACGCCTGATCGATACTGCTGGAAAGGTTGCCCAATGCAGACGTCAATGCAGAATCGAGCTTCTGTGAAGCAACCAGATTGCCATCTGTCGGTGTCGACAGTGCCTTGATGGCTGCCGTCAGCGTATTGAGGATGTTCTCGGTCTGGTGCGTGCCGGACTCCACCACAAACTGGTCACCGGCTGCAGGCGTGCCACTGACCGTAAAATTGACACCCGAGGCATTGGCAGTCGAGCCGCTCAGCGTGCCGCTCGACACCGGCTTGCTACTGCTGGTCAGGGGAGATGCATACAACTCATAGTCGGTGGCACTGGTGAACTTGAGAATCGCCCCGTTGGCCGGGAAGGTATTGTTGAAGGCGGTCCGGTCGGCGGCGGTATCACCGACTGCCGAGCTGCTGACGGTCGCAGCCGAGGTGTTGCCCGGGCTGCGCGAAGTCGAGACCGTGTCCGGCGTCGAGGCCAGCTCGTAGCTGCGATTGGTCAGTGCAGCACTGGCCGTTGCGTCGCTAGCAGACTCGGCGGCCGACAGGTTGATGTTCATGGTCAGCTCGACACCCCTGAAGGTGAAGGTCTGATCGCTGAACGAGCCATAGCTGAATTTACCGGCAGATGACGCGTCGGTGGTGACATCGGTTCCGGTGGCATCGGTAATCTTGAACTGCGTGCCGCTGAGGAACGTCATGGTGTACGGTTCGCCAGCCTGATAGCTGGAATTGTAAGTGCTGGTCGACTTGACCAGACCGCCGGTCAGACCGACCTTGCCATCGTCCGTTGCAGGCGACGTCAGCTTCGAGGACGTGCGGGTCGTGTTCAGCGCCTGCTCGAACGCTTCATAACCTGTGGTGTTGCTCGGCAGCACCAGGCCGTCGCCGATTGCCAGGTTGACGCTGGTCTGATCACCGCTATAGCTGTAAGAGCCATCGGCATTCATCGAGTATGGCGGTGCCGACGACTTGGAACCGGCGAAAATATACTGGCCGTTGGCATCCTGGCTGTTCATCAAGCCGAGAATCTGGCTCTGATACTGCTTGAGCTCGCTGGCCTTGGCCAGACGGTCGGCGTCGGTGTAGGCACCGTTGCCTGCCGACACGATTGTTTCGCGGGCGGCCTGCATCGTATCGATGATGCTGGTCAACGCAGTCTCGGAGTTGACGATGTTGGTATTGATCGTGCCGATATTCGACGCGTACTGGGTCAGCATCGAGTTCTGCTGAGCCAGTTGCAGCACGCGTGCAGCCCCTACCGGGTCATCGCTGGCAGTGTTGAGCTTGATACCGCTGGAAACTTCTTCGCTGGTTTTCAGGACATTCGAATAGCTGCGCTGATAATTGGCGTTCGTGGCTTCGTAGAACTGGGTAGTTGAGATACGCATGGTTCACGACTCCTTAAAGACTGTTGATCAGCGTGCTGAAAATGGTTTGGGCCGCCTTGATGATCTGCGAAGAGGCGGTGTAGTACTGCTGGTACTTGATCAGGTTGGCCGCTTCTTCATCGAGCGACACACCCGAGACCGAGTCACGGGCAGACTTGGCCTGCGCAACGACCGCAGCAGTGGCAGTCACATCACTCTTGCTCTGACCCGCCAGCGTACCGACCACAGAGACCAGATCGGCATAAGCACCGGACAGGCTGGTGCCCACCCCGCCGTTGGTGACACCGACGGTCTTGGCCGTCTGCAAGCCCACCACAGCCAGCGCATTGCGGTTATCGGAAGAGCCCGCACCCGTCAGGCCGATGCTGAACGTGTCGTTGACGACCGGCGAACCCGAAAGTGTCATCTCGACTTCGAACGCTGTCTGAGAGCTCGGCGTGGTGGTGGTATCGGTGTAGCCAATGCTCAGCTTTATCGCGTTGCTCTGGCCCTGAACGATCGTACCGCCCACTGCGTTGCCGTTTTTGTCGAGCACGGCAGCGCCGCTGGCATTGATCAGCGTATAGCTCTGCACACCGCCGCTGCCGACTGCGCCCATCACCAGCTTCATCGGCGCAGAGTCCTTGATGGCATTGCGCAGGTCCGAGGTCTGGACGCTGTCATAGATATCGGACTTGGTGCTCAGCACTGGCTGAGTGAAACCGCCCGTACCGGAGTTGCTCGCCCCTGCGGTTGCCGTCAGCGGAGCAGCCGCTGCGATGTCCTTGGGATCGGTCAGCACCACGGCAATGCCCGAGGCACCGTTGCGTGTCGGTGTGACCTTGAAGACGTCACCGGCCGCCAGCGTGTTGCCGTTGAGGCTGACGCTGAAGCCGTCGAACTGCTTCGGCGGATTGTCGGTCAGGGCACCGGTGCCGAGACTTTCGCCATTGGGCAGGCGGCGCACCGTGAAGTTGGAAGCGTCGCTGAACGTCACTTCGTAGTCATCGGCAGTCAGCTTGCTGGTGTCGCCGATGCTCACGTTCAGGTTGCCGGAACCCAGGCTATTGGTGGTCTTGCCGGTGCTGCGCTGTGAAATGGCGTCGGCACTGTTGATATTGGCGTACAGGCTGGAACCGAAGTTGCCCTTGCTGTCGATGCCCTGGCTCATCTGGCTGTTGACCTGATCGGCCAGCACCATGGCCGCACGGCCAAGCTGATTGGTCGCTGGCACCAGCACATCGGAGCGGTAGCGCAGCAGACCGCCAATCGAGCCACCGGTGATCACCGAGGTCACGTCGGTCTGGGTCTGACCGTAAGCGATCTGCACGTTGTATTGCAGCGGGTCGGTCGGACTTGGCGTGGCGGACATGGAGTACGACGTGCCGCCGCTTACCAGCGATTGGCCAGTACCGGTATAGACGTCGTAGTTGCCGTTGTTCTCGACTACTTTGACGCCCACCAGCCCGTTGAGCTGGCGAACAGCCTCATTGCGCGAATCGAGCAGCGAGTTGGGCGACGTATTGCCTGCGCCCGCCTGAGTGATCTGTTTGTTGAGGCTCGCCAGCGTTGTGGTCAGTTCATTGACCTGCTTGGTGAACGTGGTCAGCTGAGCATTGACGTTATCGTTCTGCGACGACAGCTGCGAGGCAACCGAATTGAAACGCGAACTCAACGCCGAGGCCTGGGTCAGGAATGCCGAGCGATCAGACGACTGCGTGGCGTTGGTGGCAATACCCTGCATCTTGGTGAAAAAATCCGCCAACTGTACGGAAACGCCGGTGGCACTGTCCGACAGCAACGTGTCGGTCTTGCTCGCCTGACCCGAATACGCGACCGCGTCGGCACTCAGGGCGGTGCTGGATTGCAATTGGGCATCAAGGTAGCTGTTGTAGATCCGACGCACGTCGGACAGCGTGGTCCCGGTGCCGATGTAACCGACACCCAGACCGATATTGATCTGTGCCGACGCCGTGGTCATTACCTGCTGACGCGAGTAACCGGCGGTATCCACGTTAGCCGTGTTATTACCGATGGTATTGATCGCGGCACTGCTGGCATTGATACCTGAGAGCCCAATTGAAATCAGCGACATGAGTCAAAACCTTATAAAGTCGTGGAAGAGCCCGATGCAGCAGCGTAAGTCTGGTAACTCTTCATCTGCTTCGCGATCTGCGAAATCTTGCTGGCATAGTCCGGGTCAGTGGCGTAACCGGCCTTCTGCAATTCTTTTACAAACTGTTCCGGTTTATCGGCCGAATTGACCACTTCTTTATACCGATTGTTGTTCTGCAACAGACTGACCAGGTCATGGAAGCTGTCGGCATAGGAATCGTAAGACCGGAAGTCTGCGGTTTCCTTGACCATCTTGCCGTCGCGGAACTCGCTGGTAATGGCCCGCGCTTCAGCGCCTTTCCAGCTACCTGCCGCCTTGATACCGAACAGGTTGTGACTGCTGCTGCCATCCTGCTGACGCATGATCGATTTGCCCCAGCCGGTTTCCAGTGCAGCCTGCGCCACCAGCATGACCGGGTCGACGCCGATGCGTGCAGCGGCTTCCTTGGCCAGCGGCAGCATGGTTTCGACGAACTGGTCGGCGTTGCTGAACGCACGCTTGGCGGGTGCCAGCGGTGGCTGGGCCATCGAGCGCACGTATTCGGGCGCAGGAGCCAGGTTCGGATCAAGCGTCCAGTCACCGTTGTTGCCGGTTGCACTGGCCGTGGCGCGGGCAGGCACAGGGCTGTTGCTGACGGCTGCGGTGGCGGAAGGCACGATGCCAGCCAGCAACCGGTCGGTGAGTTTGGCGGGCAACGACAGGCGACGCGCGTTAAGCAACGCCATGTCATTGCGCCCCTCTCCGGACGCCGAAGCGGCAGCCGCTGCCTGATCGGCCGCCGCCGAGCGCGTAGCCCACAACGGACGCTGGTAGACACTGGTTGCCAGCCCGGTTTTCGCCGGCGTCGCATCGGCAGTGGTAGCAGCCGTGGCTGCTGTGTCGGTCGACGCTGCATGCTGAATGCCCTTGTCTTTCGACAATTGGCGCATCAACACGTCCTGCAGACCGATACCGTTGCCACGGGTGGACAGGGTGACCGCCAATTGCTGGTCATACATGTCCTGATACTGCCGCGTCGCCGGGGTGTTCATCGGGTTGTCCTTGGCCAGCACTTCGTTGGCCGAGCGCATGGCCTTGAGCATCTGGCTGACGAACAGCGACTCGAACTCGCGGGCCACCTTCTTCTGGTTTTCCACACTGTCCTTGTCGCCGTGCTTCAGCGACGCCAGACGGTTGACGTCGGTGTACGCACCCGAGTCCACCGCCGACGAAATCCCGCTCTTGGGCATATCCATGCTCGATTCCTCAGATCACGATCAGGTCGGCTTGCAACGCACCGGCCTGCTTCAGGGCTTCGAGGATAGCCATCAGGTCACCGGGCGCAGCGCCCACCTGATTGACCGCACGAACAATCTCATCCAGCGTGGTGCCCGGGCCGAACTTGAACATCGGGTGCAGCTCCTGCTGGGCGTTGACCCGTGAGCGAGGCACTACCGCGGTCTGACCGCCGGACAATGCGCCCGGCTGACTGACAATCGGGTCTTCGGTGATGGTCACGGTCAGGCTGCCGTGGGTGACTGCGGCAGGCGAAACCTTCACGTTCTGGCCGATGACGATGGTGCCGGTCCGCGAATTGATGATGACTTTGGCGGCGGTCTGGCCCGGATCGATTTCCAGGTTTTCCAGGATCGACAGGTAGTCCACGCGCTGGCTCGGATCAAGCGGCGCAGTCACTCGTACGGAGCCACCGTCCAGCGCCTGAGCGACGCCAGGGCCAAGCATGTCATTGATCTTGTCCACTACCCGCTTGGCAGTGGTGAAATCAGAGCGATTCAGGTTCAGCGTCAGGGTGTTGCCCTGGTTGAAACCGCTCGGCACCGCACGCTCAACCGAAGCACCACCGGGAATGCGGCCCGACGACGGGACGTTGACGGTGATTTTCGAACCGTCGCGGCCTTCGGCGTCGAAACCGCCCACGACCAGGTTGCCCTGAGCGATTGCGTAGACGTTACCGTCGACACCTTTGAGCGGGGTCATCAGCAACGAGCCGCCACGCAGGCTCTTGGAGTTACCAATCGAGGACACGGTGATATCGACCACCTGGCCCGGCTTGGCGAATGCAGGCAGATCCGCATACACAGCAACCGCCGCGACGTTTTTCAGCTGGACCGTGCCGGAACCTGCCGGCACCTTGATGCCGAACTGCGAAAGCATGTTGTTGAAGGTCTGCAGGGTAAACGGGGTCTGGGTGGTCTGGTCACCTGTACCATTAAGACCCACGACCAGACCGTAACCGATCAACTGGTTGGCCCGCACGCCGGAGATGCTTGCGATGTCCTTCAGACGCTCGGCGTGAACACCGAACGCTGTGGACAACAACAAGGTCGCCGCTATCAGTTGCTTGAGCTTGATCATGTCTATCCCGCTATCAGAAAGGGAACAACGGGCTGAGGAAGAACCGGTCGAACCAGCCTGGCTGGCTGGTATCGGCAAAGGCTCCGGTCCCCGAATAGGTAATACGTGCATCGGCAATACGGGTGGAAGACACGGTGTTGTCGGTGGCAATGTCGTCGGCCCGGACCAGTCCGGCAATCCGCACCAGCTCGTCACCGGTGTTGAGGGTCATCCACTTCTCGCCTCGCACCGCCAGAATGCCGTTGGGCAATACATCCGCCACGGTCACCGTAACCGAGCCGGTCAGGCTGTTGCTCTGTGCGGCCTTGCCGTCGCCCTTGGTCGTACGGGCACCGTTATAGCCCGCGTTGAGGCTCAGATCGTTACCGCCAATCGGGTTGTTGGTGGTCAGACCCGAACCGAACAACGAGGTCAGACCGATGCTGTTGGTGCTGTCCTTGGTCATTGCCGAGGTGGCCGCCTTGCTGGCCGCCATACGCTCGGAAAGCGTGATCGTGATGATGTCGCCGATACGGAAAGCCTTGCGGTCGCCGTACAGGTTCTGCTCGAAACCGGCCTGATAGATCGCGCCATTGTTGGCCGCCGCCGACATGGGTGTACGCGGCAACACCGGAGCGTAATAAGGGTCATTGGGCTTGGCCGTCGGCGCAACGCAACCAGACAGCAGGGTGATCCCGCACAATGAAGCGATCAACACTGAAAAACGCGGAACACTAAGGCGGTTCATGACACTTGAAACCTCGCGGTGTAACAGGCGCTTATCAGGCGCCCCATCGGATTGAGCAGTTCTACGAGCGACAACATCAAGCACTTACAGGTTCTGAGTCAGGTTTTGCAGCATCTGGTCGGCGGTCGAGATCACTTTGGAGTTCATCTCGTAAGCGCGCTGGGTGGTGATCATGTTGACCAGTTCCTCAACGGTGCTGACGTTGGAGTTCTCCAGCGTGTTCTGCAGGGTCGGGCCCAGACCGTTGAGGCCTGGCGTACCGATCTGCGGCGCGCCGCTCGAACCGGTTTCCAGATAAAGGTTGCCGCCGATTGCCTGCAGGCCGGCCGGGTTGATGAAGTCGGCGGTTTGAATGTTGCCGATGATCTGCGGTGTAGCGGTCGCGCCTGCCAGCGTGACGGAAACAGTACCGTCCTGGCCGACCGTGAAGGTCTGGGCGTTCTGTGGAACGACAATCGCAGGCTCGAGGGCATAACCGTTGGCAGTCACGATCTGGCCGTTGGCATCCAGGTGGAATGTACCGTCACGGCTATAGGCCACAGTACCGTCCGGCTGGGTCACCTGGAAAAAACCGCGACCATTGACCGCCAGGTCCAGCGGGTTGTTGGTGGTCTGCAGGCTACCGGCAGTGAAGTTCTTCTGCGTACCGACAATGCGCACACCGGTACCCAGTTGCAGGCCGGATGGCAGCTCGCTGTCCTGAGTGGACTGAGCACCCGGCTGGCGTTTGATCTGGTAGAGCAAGTCCTGGAACTCGGCGCGGTCACTCTTGAAACCTGTGGTCGAAACGTTCGCCAGGTTGTTGGAGATGGTGGTCAGGTTGGTGTCCTGAGCGGCAAGGCCGGTTTTGGCGACGTATAGTGCAGGAAGCATGTGTGTTCTCCTCAAGCGCCGGTTTGTCGGCGCAAGCTGTCATTGATTAGCCAAGTTGCAAGACGCGCGCCATCGACTGGTCGTCTTCTTCGGCGGTCTTCATCATCTTGACGTGCAATTCGAATTGACGGGACAAGGCCAGTACCGAGGTCATTTCCTCGACCGCATTGACGTTGCTCGCCTGCAGAAAGCCGGACTCGACCTGAACGGTGGCGTCTGCGTCGGCAGGCCGGCCACTCTTGGTGTGGATCAAGCCATCGGGGCCCTTCTCCATGGTCTTGAGGTCAGGCCGGACCAGCTTGATACGGTCGACCTGCGCCATCACCTGCGGGCTCTCGCCCAGCGAACGAATGCTGATGGTGCCGTCGGCACCGATCTCGATCTGCTGCTGAGGCGGCACGGCAATCGGACCGCCGTTGCCCATTACCGGCAAACCACTGCCGTCACGCAGCACGCCGAGGGCGTCGATGTTCATGCCGGAACTGCGGGTGTAGGCTTCACCACCGTCGGGAGTCTGCACCGCAATCCAGCCGTCGCCCTTGACGGCGATGTCCAGTTCACGGCCGGTCTCGACCATGGCACCCGCGGAAAAGTCAGTGCCCGGACGTTCACTCATCGCGTAGGCACGCGACGGCATGACCTCGCCAAACACCGGCATCGAGCGGGCCTGTTCAAGGTCACGCATGAAACCGTTGGTCGAGACGTTTGCCAGGTTGTTGGCGTGAGCCTTCTGCGCGATCGCGTTTTCGGATGCACCGCTCATTGCGACGTAAAGCAACTTGTCCACAGTCTTCCTCCTCCGACAGACGCTTGCCGCCTGTAGCTGTTCTGAAAGGGATAAAGCAATTTTTGAACCAACTTGTCAGGCTCGATACAAATGCTTGATTAACCAGTAAAAACCGGGCCTCGGAGATCGCCTTCGGGCAAAGTGCCATTCAATAGCGGCGGAGGACTGCCGCCTGCGGATCATCGAGCAGGGAGCACCGCCAAAAAAACTTCATCGACTGGCCCTGACAACTGGCGCGACAGTGATAATCTTGCCGACACCATCATCCTCAAAGGGAACCGTCATGCTTCTTCGTGCATGCATTGTCGGCATCGCGAGCGCGAGCCTGATGAGCATTACCCTCCTTTCCAACGCCGCCCCCGCCCACTATTACAAATGGCAGGGCGACAGCCGGATTGTCTGCGCCCAGACCAGCCCGGGGCCTGGCTGGACACGACTGAAAGGTCACTTCATCAAATCCGACTGCTCAATCTGATCAGGTCGACTGAATCAGCGTCTGCATCACCGTCGCCTCTGTCGATATCGCCTTGGAGTTGGCCTGATAGGCTGTCTGCGCCTGGATCAGGGCAATCAATTCATCGGCCAGGACAACATTGGAGCCCTCCAGCCCGTCACCGATGAGGTTGCCCAGCGTGCCGACACCCGGCACATCATAGTCGGCAACGCCTGACTCGGCCGATTCGGTCCAGCGCGTATCACTGCGAGCCTGCAGCCCTTGCGGATTGGCGAAGCCGGCGAGTATCACCTGACCGATATTCTTGTTCATGCCGTTGGTAAACCCGGCCCGCAAGATGCCGTCGCGCCCCACACTCAAGCTGCTCAACTGCCCCGCTGCATGACCATCCACATGAGTCGAAGAACGCGAACTGGCGGCGTTGTGCTGAAGCAGGTTGGTGAAGTCGATCGTGATGCCCCTGGCACTGCCAGCCGCACCGTTGGACACCCACTGCTCCGGACCGGCGACCCGCTCGGCAGGCATGGCCGGTGTCCAGCCGGTCAGCTGCAGACCCCTGTCATGGGTACTCGCAAAACCTGGGCCGCCGGTCAACGACTGTACCCAGCCACCAGAATCAAACACGATGTTTGCCGTCAGCGGATCGGTGGAATCAGGTATCTGCGGGTTGCGACCATCAATCAGTGCATGGATGCGCCAGCTGTTGGTGCCATCCTTGACGAAATACTGTTTCAGCTCGTGCTGATTGCCCTGACTGTCGAAAATCGCATTGGCAAACATATCGCTGTAGGTCTTGAGGTCCGACGGATCAAACGCCGGCACCGGGCGATCCATCACGGCATCGCCGGGGTCGAGCATGCTGATCGGGCCATCGTTCAGCGGCAGCGACACCGCACCGCCACTGGCCGCTCCATTAGCGCCCCAGGCACCATCGACCTGCTCAGCCGGGCGCCAGCCCTGCAGGGCGAACTCGGTGTCCGAGATCTTGCGAAGATGCTGGCTGTTGCCGCTGTACAACAGCGACCCGTCGGGTCTTTGCTCAAGCGTGACGTGCAACGGTGCCACACTGTTCGGGTCCACCGGATTGCGCCCATCGACCAGTACATACATGGACCACTGGGTGTCGCCGGTCTTGACGAAATACTGCTTGAGCTCATGATCGGCAGCAGGCACAGCAGTGGCCCCTGCTCCAGAGCCGGCGTCCTGAATGGTACGGCCGATGACCCGCGTGTAGGTCGCAGGATCGGCCGCATCGAAGACCGGCAATCGGGCAAGCGAGGGCAGCGACGCGTCCAGATTTATATTTTCGGCAACCCGCGTTGTGGCTCTGGCCGAAACATTCGAGGTGTCAATCTGCAAGTCGGTACGCAGCCCCCGCTTGATCTCGCCCTGCTCGTTTGCAGCGTAGCCCTGCAAGCGGCCACCCTCGCTGTCGACGACAAAATTGGCGGCATCCTTGAGGAACGCCCCGGCACGGGTATAGGCAAGGGATCCGCCGTCACTCACCACAAAAAAGCCATTGCCCTGAATTCGCATGTCCAGCGGATTGCCCGACGTGGTCATGCTCTCGCCCTGATTGAAGTTCTGCTGCGTGGCTGCAAGACGCACACCGTCACCTGTTGCATTGCGACCACTGCCCAACTGACTGGCCGAATAGAGTGCCGAGAACTGCGCGCGCGATGACTTGAACCCGAGGGTGCCTGAGTTGACAATATTATTACCGGCCACCTCCAGCCTTTTGTTAGCGGCATGAATGCCGCTGATCGCAGTATTGAACGACATGAGAACTCCTTTGCCGCAAAGGGCAACTTATAGAGGAGTTTTGATTCTCACATCATCGTGCGTAGGAGATATCCAAGTACATTGACCGAACTTTCCGTAACTTTAATCCCTGCAAAGGCGTTATCACGGTATAAAAAATAGCCATAAAAAAGCCCCTTCGAAAAGGGGCTTTATTCAACGCGTTACCCTATCAAGTCATCTGGATAGTGGTCTGCATGATGGTGCTTTGCGTAGAGATTGTCTTGGCGTTTGCCTGATAGTTGCTCTGCGCCTTGATCAGGTTGACCAGCTCCATGGTCAGGTCGACGTTGGATTCCTCCAGTGCCTGACCGGTGATGTAACCCAGTGTGCCCGACTGTGGTGTGCCGCTGACCGGTACGCCCGAGGCAAAGGTTTCACGCCAGTTGGTGCCGCCCGCCTGCGCCAGACCCTGAACGTTGGCGAAGTTGGTCAGCGAGGTCTGCCCGATCACCTGGGATTTGCCGTTGGTGTAGGTCGCGAAGAGATTGCCGGTCGCGTCCACACTCATGGCGCTCAGTTGCCCGGTCGCGTAACCGTCCTGATCCTGACTGATCAGACCCGACACCGAGGCGGTCTGGGTGATACCGGCCATGTTCAGCTTGATGGACGCTGCACCGGTTGCACCGTTGGAAACCCAACTGGTGGTGGTACCCGTACCGGTCTGCACACCCGGCACCCAGTTGGCGACGGTAAAGGTGCCGTCAGTGTTGAACTTGATGTTCGCGCTGTCGGTCGGCACAGCACCCGGCGCTGTAACCACCAGATTGCCCGAGGAATCGAACGTCAGGTCGTTCTTGTCTGCCGTAGTGGTGGCGGGGTCGGAAATGCTGCGACCGTCCATCAGCGAGTACATGGACCACGTGTTGGTGCCGGTCTTGACGAAATACTGATCCAGCGTATGTGCATTACCCTGAGTGTCGTAGGTCGGCGTGCTGTACTTCATGTTGTAAGACTTGGTGTCCGTCGCGTCGAACGTGGTGAGGGACGGCAACGCAGTCGTCGAGTTCAGGTTGGCGACGTTAGTGATGGAAGAAGTCGCCTTGGGCTCAAGGTTGGACGAGTCCACACGCAAGTCACTCAATGCACCGGTCACCACACTGCCGTTGGCATCAACGTTGTAACCCTGCAACTTCATGCCGCCGCTGTTGACGACATAGCCTTCCTTGTCAGTGTGGAATGCACCGGCACGGGTATAGAGCTTTTCGCCGTTATTGCTGAGCATGAAGAAACCGTTGCCGTTGATGGCAAGGTCCAGGCTGTTGGCTGTGCCGGTAGTCAGGTTGCCCTGGGAGAACTGCTGGGAGACCGCAGCAGTTGTCACGCCACTGCCGACGTTGGTCTGACCGGATGTGCCGCGAATCGACTGGGCATACTGGTCGGCGAATTCCGCCCGCGACGATTTGAAACCGGTGGTCGCAACGTTGGCAATGTTGTTGCCGGTAACGTCGAGGCTTTTGTTTGCAGCATAGAGCCCACTAAGGCCGATATTGAAAGACATGTTTCACTCCTGCGCCTGGTAGGCTCTACAATCCGATGGTTTGAACTTTGGACAGGGCAACACTGCCGCTGGCCAGGTTGAGCATTGTTTCCGCACCATTCACACCCAACGTGACACTGTTGACCGTGGCGGGCAGGTAAGTCGAAAACTGTGTGTTCTTGCCGTCAACCGTGCCTTCAGCCTTGAAGGTATAGTTGCCCGACGCGAGCGCCGTGCCGTCGCTGTCCGTGCCGTCCCACGTGAAGCTGGTGGTGCCGGCCTTCTGAGCACCCAGATCGACAGAGTCGACCAGGTTCGACTGCGCGTCGTAAACCTTGACGGTCGTCAGCGAAGTGGCGCTTGGAACAACGATCGAACCGGTCATGCCTTTGGCGGTATCGACGGTGGTGGAACTCGAGTCGATGATCACCGAGCGACCCACCAGCGACGATGCCTGCAACGCCTGGGACGACTTGTAACTGGTTGCAATCGTGTCAACCGTCGACGTCAGGTTCTGCATGCTTTCAAGGCTGCTGAACTGCGCCAATTGGGCCACGAACTGAGTGTTGTCCTGTGGATCCAGCGGGTTCTGGTTCTTCATCTGCGTCACGAGCAGCTGCAGGAACGCGTCCTTGCCCAGCGTGCCCGTCGAATTCGTCGCGGTCGGCGTCGGATTCTGCAGCGTGTTCAAAAACGTCGATGAGACGCTGCTTGCTGTGGTGTTATCGGCCATAACGTTCGCCTTCTATCACTGACCGAGGGTCAGAACCTTCTGCATCATGGATTTAGCGGTGTTCATGATTTCAGCGTTGGTCTGGAAAGACCGGCTGGCAGAAATCATGTCGGCCATTTCTTCCACGACATTGACGTTGGGGTAATAGACATACCCGTCCTTGTCAGCGGAAGGATGATTGGGCTCGTAACGCGCTTCGAGGTTGGAACTGTCTTCGATGATGCCGTTGACCTGAACGCCCTGCCCCGCTTCGCCCTGGTCCTGGAACAGCGAGCCACCGGTCGACTGCTGACCCTGCATCACGGTGGCAAACACCGGGTGACGGGCGCGATATGTCTGGTCCATGCTCGAAGACACGGTCTCGGCGTTGGCGATGTTACTGGCCGTAGTGTTCAGACGTGTGGTCTGGGCACTCATGGCGCTACCGGCAATGTTGAACACATTGGCTAGTGACATGAATTATTCTCCGCGAAGGGCTGCAACCAGCCCCTTGAACTTGCTGTTGAGCAATGTGAAGCTGGCCTGAAAGCCCATGGCGTTCTCGGTGTAGCTGGCCTGCTCGACCTGTGAATCGACGGTGTTCTGGTCCAGCGAAGGCTGCGACGGAGTGCGATACATCAGCGTCCCGTCGTCATTACCCATGCCCTCGGCTTCGATATGGCGGCTGTTGGTCTTGTTCAGCGCGAAGTGACCGTTCTGGACCTTGTCGTTTTCGGCAGCCAGTACCGACGAGAAGTCCAGATCACGAGCCTTGAAGTTCGGGGTGTCGGCGTTGGAAATGTTGTTGGCCAACACCTCTGCACGCTGAGCCCGGAAGTTCAGAGCCTTTTCATGTATGCCTAGCGCTTTATCGAAGCTGATGCTCATTTCGGGAAACCTTTGCCGGTTGACCTGATTCTGTTGTTACTGACAAAGCAATCGACGTGCCATGTTGCAAAAGCCAGTGTTTACAGGGGCCGGAGATGCCAGCAAGGCGGCAATGCCAGAAAAGCGGCAAGGCATTTCCGCTGCCGAAGGGGAAAGCGGCAAGCCGGGTGCCGTTTTTTTGCCAGTATCGGCTTGCCGCCTGGCAGCGGCACCGCCCTATCATTGCCTCAATCGACGCGTAATAAAAAAGAGACCCGCAGGTCTCTTTGGCAACTGACGAAGCCTTTATCAAAGGCCAAGCTCACTCAAACCAGGATGGTCATCTGGCCGGCGTCCCAGGGGCCAATGGTATTTACGTTCGGATTCGGCGATCGGCAAATCGTTGATGCAGGCAAAGCGTCGCTGCATCAGGCCGTTCGCGGCGAACTCCCAGTTCTCATTACCGTACGAGCGGAACCAGTTGCCCGAGTCGTCGTGCCACTCATAGGCATAACGCACGGCAATGCGATGATCGGTAAACGCCCAAAGCTCCTTGATCAACCGGTAATCCAGTTCCTTGCGCCACTTGCGTTCAAGGAACGCCTGGGCTTCTGCGCGTCCGTTGATGAACTCGCTGCGGTTACGCCAATACGTGTCTTCGGTATAGGCCAGCGCGACTTTCGCCGCATCCCGGGAGTTCCAGCCATCCTCGGCACCACGGACTTTCTGGATGGCCGTTTCAAGGGTAAAAGGCGGAAGTGGGGGCCTTGCTTTATCACTCATGCCGGTCTCACTCATGTCAGCGTTCTCAGAACGGTTTATAGGGCAGAAATTTTCCATCGAGGGTTATCACGGCTCGCTCGCCACCCTCCGGATCTTCGACCTTACGGATGTCCAGCTTGAAGTTGATGGCACTGATGATGCCGTCACCGAACTGCTCGTGCACCAGTGCCTTCAGCGTAGTGCCGTAGACCTGCACCATTTCGTGGAAACGATAGATGGTCGGATCACTGGAGACGTCTTCCACATTGCCGCGCAAGGGGATGGTCTGCAGTTCAATGACCGCCTCCCTGTCCAGCCCGAGACGCTCGGCGACCACCTCGGCTACCGCTTCCGGCAACGGGTGCTGGCCGAGCAGCGCGGCAGTGACATAGACCACGCTCAACCCCGTACCTTCGGCGAGCCCGGCCCAGGTCAGATTTTTTGCCGTTTTGGCGTGTAACACGCGCTCGGTCAGACGCTGACGCGGCGCTCTGGAAATATTGCTATGTGGCATCACCGATCTCCTGACGATTCGATTCTCTGTCAGGCCAGCAATAGCACCATAAGATCCAGAACACAAAAAAGAGACCCGAAGGTCTCTTTGGTAACAAGCGCCAGGCAGGGATCATTTGGCCTTGTAGATGATCCCCGGACTGCATTGGACCATCTGATAGTGATCAGGCAAACCGTTAAGCGCTTCGGAAGCACCCAGGAACAGGTAGCCGCCCGGCTTGAGCGTGCCGTGAATGCGCAGCAGGATGTCTTTCTTCACTTCAGCGGAGAAGTAGATGAGTACGTTGCGGCAGAACACGATATCGAACTTGCCCAGCGCAGCGTAGCTGTCGAGCAGGTTAAACGAGCGAAACTCCACACGGCTCTTGATCGGCGCCTTGACGACCCAGCGACCCGGACTCTTCACGTCAAAAAAACGCTGCAGACGATCCGGCGACAAGCCGCGACCGATGGCCAGGCTGTCGTACTCGCCGGTCTTGCAGTTGTTGAGCATTGCGCCTGACAAATCAGTGGCGACAATCTGCACGCCCGACTTGAGCTGGCCCTGATTGGCACGCTCGAACTCATCGATGGACATCGACAGCGAGTACGGTTCCTGGCCCGATGAACAGGCCGCCGACCAGATGCGCAGTCGCTGACCAGGGCTGGCCTTGATCTGCTCGGGCAACACTTTGTTCTTCAGCACTTCGAACGGATAGGTATCGCGAAACCACAAGGTTTCATTGGTAGTCATTGCATCGACCACTTGCTCACGCAAGCCACTGCGCGGCTGGGTCTGAATGCGCTGAACCAACTCGCCAAGCGACTTGATGCTTTGCTGCTCCATCAATTTGTTGAGGCGGCTGGACACCAGATACTGCTTGTTTTCCCCAAGCAAGATGCCACAGGCTTTTTCCAGAAATACCCGGAACTGATCAAAATCCAAATTACCCGTAGACAAGGTGCCGCCTCTCAAATCATGTGAATCACCGGGGACGACGCCCCCGGCTGGTTATTCTGCTGCCTTGATCCGCGCCACAACCCTGGCCGCAAGGTCATCAGGCCGGAATTTCGCGAGAAAATCATCAGCGCCGACTTTCTTGACCATCGCCTGGTTGAATACCCCGGACAGAGAGGTATGCAAGGTGATGTGCATCTTCTGCATACGCGGATCGTTGCGTATCGCAGCTGTAAGGGTATAGCCATCCATCTCCGGCATTTCAATGTCGGAGATCATCATCAGGAACTCTTCTTCAGGCTTTTTACCCTCTTCGACCATCTTGCGCAGGTAATCCAGCGCCTGACGGCCATCATTGAGGGCAACCACTTCCACACCGACGGTTTCCAGACAACGACTCACCTGCTTACGCGCAACCGATGAGTCATCGACTGTCAGCACGCGCAAGGATATTGCCTTGTGGTGCACCTCGGAGTCGATTACACCGACCGACACTTCTTCGGAAATAGGTGCAACTTCAGCGAGAATTTTCTCGACGTCGATAATTTCCACCAACTGGTTATCAACCCGGGTAACGGCGGTCAGGTAATGATCGCGCCCGGTGCCCTTGGGTGGTGGATGAATCTCTTCCCAGTTCATATTGACGATGCGTTCGACAGAATGCACCAGAAAACCCTGAACCTTGGTGTTGTACTCGGTGATGATGACGAAGGAGTTGACCAGCGAAATCATGCCTGTGGAACCGGTTGCCATCGCCAGATCCATGATCGGGATGGTACCGCCACGAATATTGGCTACACCCCGAACGATCTTGCTCGACTTGGGCATGATGGTGAGTTTCGGGCATTGCAGTACTTCTTTTACCTTGAAGACATTGATCCCGTAGAGCTGCTTGCCGTCGAGACGGAACAAGAGCAGCTCCAGGCGATTCTGACCCACCAGCTGAGTTCGCTGGTTTACCGAATCCATTACACCTGCCATGCCGAACCCCCTTACCAAAATGACCGCCGCCCAGACACCGGATCAACAAGCGGCACGGGCTTTGCTATTTATTACGTCATGAACGCTAAGACGACAATTTCTCGACACCTCGCATTAGAAACCCGCAGGCTTCTGTGCGCAATCGCCCTGCTGTGCCTTTCCGGCACGGTGAGCCTCGCTCGTGCCGAGAATTTCACACTGCCTGAACAGCTTATCGGCGTCACCCAGGGGTTTCTTGAGTTCACAGTAGAAGACTATTTGGCAACCAACCAGATTGACGGACGTCATGACATACAGGTCAAGCAGCTCGACCCGCGTTTGCGGATGGGTGCTTGCGACAAGGATTTGACAGCCACACTGGAAAGTCCGCGTCCGGTAGGACGGGTCACGGTGCGGGTGCGCTGTGAAGGTTCTTCGCCCTGGACAGTGTTCGTGCCGGCCCAGGTGCTGCTGTATCGCAACGTAGTAACCGTGATGCGCCCGCTGAAACGCGACGCCATCGTCACCGAAGAAGACGTCGCGCTTCGTGAGCGTGATGTGAGCAGCCTGGGTCAGGGATTCCTCGCCTCTCTCGATCAGGCAGTCGGTCAGAAGGTTGTCCGACAAATGGTCATCGACCAGGTCATTACCCCGGTGGCGCTGGAACAACCACAAATGATTCACAAGGGCGATCAGGTGGTGATCATCGCCCGTAGCGGTTCGCTGGCGGTGCGCATGCCTGGCGAGGCGATGTCCGACGGAGGTTTCAACGAACAGATACGGGTGAAAAACCTTAATTCCCAGCGGGTGATCAAAGCGAACGTCACCGGCCCAGGTCAGGTGGAAGTGGCTATGTAATGCATTGATGCTGGCGCGAAGGGTGTGTTTTTTTTAGACTGCGGGGAATGCCCGACGGTGAAAAGCGTCTACTGGGAAGCTTTCTCACAATCGGCCTAAAGTTTAATCGGGGTTGGCCGAAAACAAGGCAAGCGTCCAAACACCCAGAGGTTTTTTCAATCATGGTCATAGATTTCAGTCGCCTTAACAACTCACAGCCTGTCACCGGTACTGCACGTACCAGTGCCAGTAAAGACACCGCCAAGACCGATGCCCCAGCCCCTGCAGCCACCGCAGGCGTGAAAAGCACCGGGGAAACGTTTTCCTTGAGCAGTGAGGCTCAACAGTTGCAGAAAATCACGGACAAGCTGACCGATCTGCCTACCGTCAACAGCGCTCGCGTTGCCGAGCTCAAACAGGCCATTGCCGACGGTACTTACACAGTGGACAGCAACCGTGTCGCCAGCAAACTGTTGAATTTCGAAACCCAACGCTAAGCCAAGGCTGGCGCTGGATATTCTGGACGCTTAAAAACCAGAGCATGCGATGCAAGACACTACTTTGCTGCAGATGATCACTGATGACAGGGTGTCGGCCCGGCAACTTCTTGAATTGTTGCAGGCCGAGGCACTGATTCTTCACGGCCGCGACATGGGCGAGATGGAGCAAGTGCTGGCGCAGAAGCAAGCCTTGGTCATTCTTCTCGACCAGCATGGTCGCAAACGTAGCCAGGTGCTTGCGGGCATGGGGCTGCCAGCCAATCGCAGTGGTCTCCAGCAACTGGCCAGCCAGTCGGATATCGGCGAGCAGCTGCTGGCGGCAGGTGATGAACTGAATGCATTGATCAACGAATGCCAGACGCTGAACGAGCAGAATGGTAGTCTGATCCAGTTGCAACAGATCAGCACCGCTCACCAGCTTCGCATACTGAACGGTGGTGATACGCCAACACTCTACGACAGTCGCGGGTCGACTGCCCTTAGAGCAAAACCACGCCCTCTGAGTCAGGCGTAACTTCCTGTATCAAGGTTTCGTGCGTAGTGGCAGAATGCCTGTTGTTGCGTTGCCGTAGTATTTTGCCTGGAGATGTAAGAACGTGAATGGCTCAAGCGCGGACGATGCTCCGCAGCCCCCGAAGGTCCTCAATACACCTTTGGAAATTGCCGCTAACCTGCGGTTGCTACTCGAGAGTCATGATCCTCTGATCATTACCTTCCATGAGCGCGCCCAGCGCTTTCAGAGTTACCTGCTTGAAGTCGACCGTGACAACAACGTCATGGCCCTCGACGAAATGATCCCCCGCGATGGCGAACGCTTCCTGAGCAACGGCGAATCTTTCCGCGTCGAAGGCTTTCACGACGGCGTGCGCATTGCCTGGGAAAGCTCGGCGCACATGGACATCGTCGATACCGACGGCCAGCGCATGTACCGCGGCCCGATGCCCGAAGAAGTGATTTACCACCAGCGGCGCAACGCCTTCCGTGCAGCGCTGAAGCTGGCGCAACTGGTCGATATCGAGATCGGCGGCGACCGCCTGAAATCCCCTCTGACCGGCAAACTGCTGGATATTTCCGCCACCGGCTGCAAGCTGCGTTTTGAAGGCGATGTGTCCGAGCGCATGCAACTGGGCCAGGTATACGAACGTTTTATCGCCAAGCTGCCCTTCGGCGCGATGACGGCACCAGTCGAGTTGCGCTATCTGCACTTCGAAGAAAGATTCCACACCACCTTTGCCGGCGTGCGCTTCCATAACATGAGTGGACTGGTGCAACGTCAGGTCGAACGCTTTGTTTACCAGTTGCAGCGCGAAGCGCGTCGCTTCGACAAAGACGACGACTTCTGACACACGCTTTTGCTTGACGGTGATTGCGGCGTTCTGCCGCAATCACGCGCGACTCCCCTCCTCTACGTTCACGCCTTCCAGGTCTCGCTTTCACGCTCGCGCTCGTGCTCTTCACCTTCCGCTGTTGCTGTGCTGGCAGCCGGCTCGGACTCGGCAGAGGCATGAACTTCGCTTTCTGCCTCATCCGCCACTTCGGGCTCGGGTTCGACGGTGGCCTGCATCTGCTCCTGCACAACCTGTTCGTCGACGCGCGGGTCAAGAGCAACCACCAGAGGCGAGCTGGACATGCTGTCCGGCATTGCAACGTGGTGCAGCGGTGCGTTTTCGACCTGGTGCAAGTGGGTAACGGCCTTGGGTCTGATCAGCAGCACCAGAATAACCCCGGCACCACAGACGAACGCATACAGCATATGGCCGCCAAACAGTTTCATCACCACGCCAGCCGCCAATGGACCGATACTCGCGCCGATACCGTAGGTCATGAGCAGCATGGCCGTGAGTGATACCCGGCGTTCGGCCTCGACGTGGTCATTGGCAAATGCCACTGCCAGCGGATAAAGACAGAACTGCATCAGCGATGCCAGGAAACCGACACCGAACAATACTTCCACCGGAACGCTGGGAAACACCGCCAGCGGCAACGACGCTATCACCAGTGCAGCGGCAAAGATGCGCATCAGTACGGACCGGTCATAGCGGTCGGACAGCAGGCCCAAGGGCCACTGCACCAGGAACCCGGCCAGAATGCAGCATCCCATGAACAGACCGACCTGCTCGGTCGACAGCCCCTGCTCCGCGGCGTAGACCGGTGCCAGACCATAGAACGAGCCGATGATCAGCCCCGCGCCCAGCACCGCCGTCAGCGACTGCGGCACACGCTTCATGAAAAAGCGCGGCTCCAGCGGAGCCGGATGCAAAGGTGCCGGGTGAATTGCCCGGGTCATGGCGACAGGTACCAGACACAGCGCGAAACACAACGCTACCAGCATCAGCAATTCAGGACCCAGTTGCGGGTGAACCACCAGCACAAGCTGCCCCAGCACCAGGCCTAGATAGGATGCGATCATGTAACCGCTGAAGACCATGCCGCGCTGCTTTGCGGCAGCCTGTTCGTTCAGCCAGCTCTCGATGACCATGTACTGGCACATCATGCCCAGACCGACGATGACCCTCAGCACCAGCCACGCAGGCAACCAGCTGATCAGGCCGTGACCGAGCACTGCCGCACCGACGATACCGGCACAGGTGGCATAGGCCCGAATATGGCCCACACGACCGATCAGACGGTGGCCGATCTTGCCACCCAGGACCAGACCGAAATAGTTGGCGGCCATCAACGCACCGACCCACAGGCTGTCGACCTGATCGGCCGCCAGGCGCAGGGCCAGATAAGTGCTCAGCAGACCCGAGCCGATCAACATCATCAACGAGGCAAAATAAAGCGCTCGAAAGGACTTCCAGATTTGGCGCATCAACTTTCCAAAAATAGGGAGTCGCCCGACTGGGCGAGCCCGACACTGCGATTCTTAAACCTGAGCAGCCAGAACGCGCCGTTCCCAGGGGGTTATCTCGTCAAAAAAACTGGTCAGTTCCAGGGTCTTCGACGCGATGTAGCCTTCGATGAATTCATGACCAAACAGTTCCTTGGCCAACTGACTGCTTTTCAGACGCTCCAGAGCGGCGTGCAGGGTACACGGCAACGACAATTCTTCCGGCACGTCCAGTTCGCCTTGCATCGGCGGGGTCGGCTCCAGTCTCTGTTCGATGCCATGCAGCCCGGCTGCGAGGCTCGCGGCAATGGCCAGATAAGGATTGGCGTCTGCGCCCGGCAGACGATTCTCTACCCTTCGCGCCGCCGCTGCACTCGACGGAATACGTAATCCGGCAGCGCGGTTGTCGTAGGACCAGCAGGCGTTGTTGGGCGAGGCATAGGGATGGCAAAGGCGCTGGTAGGAATTCACGTTAGGCGCGAACAGCGCCGTAAAGTCAGCCATGCAGGCCTGCTGACCGGCAATAAAGTGTCGAAACGTGTCAGTCGGTTTTCCCTCCTCGTCAGTAAAGACGTTGGTTCCTGACGCTGTTGCCACCACGCTCTGATGAATATGCATCGAACTGCCCGCCGTGTGGGCAAGCGGCTTGGCCATGCAGACTACGATCAGCCCGTGCCTGAGCGCGACCTCCTTGAGCAGGTGCTTGAACAGAAAGGTCTGGTCGGCCAGCAGCAGTGGATCACCATGCAGCAGATTGATCTCGAACTGGCTGACGCCCATCTCATGCATCACGGTGTCTCGCGGCAGACCCAGCGCCGCCATGCAGGCATAGACCTCGGCAAAAAAAGGCCGCAAGCCATTGCTGGAGCTCACAGTAAACGCTGAGTGCCCTTGCTCGCGCCGTCCGTCCAGCCCTGTGGGCGGCACAAACGGATAAAGCGGCTCGGGATTGGGCGCGAAGACAAAGAACTCGAGTTCGGTGGCAACGACAGGTGCCAAACCACGCGCCACATAACGGGCAATGACGGCCTTGAGCTGAGTGCGGGTCGACAGCATGCAACGCTCGCCACTCAACTCTTCTGCATCGCAAATGGCCAGGGCCCGAGGCTGCTCGCTCCAGGGCAGACGATGAACCTGCTGTGGGTCGCTGAGCAGCGCAAGGTCGCCGTCATCACTGCCGTAGAAGCGCGCCGGTGGATACCCCCCCATGATGCATTGCAACAGCACCCCGCGCGCCAGCTGCAAACGCCTTCCCTCCAGAAATCCGGCAGCGGTCATCACCTTGCCGCGTGGCACGCCGTTCAAATCCGGGGTCACACATTCCACTTCATCAATCCCCATCAGCGCCTGTGCCAGCGAGTGGGTGCCATTGCGTGTCATGGTCAATCCTTTGTCATCGTCCAGGCCGCTCGGCGGCAATCCGTACAAAATACGCAGCGCGCGTTCGGGATATCAAGCACTGAAACGACTTAGTGAAGGCCATCACGACTCAACTGTCGCGCCACCCCACGAACACAGTCTTGGCCGGGTTCTTGCTGTGTACCCCGGTCACAACAGTTCGACTGTCATTTTTATGTCAATGGCGGCCTCCTTGCAGGGAAGCGCTTGAAGCAAATGCCCTTTCGAACCGCAATCGGATAAAACACGAGCAGAGAAGCCTCCATGAGCGCACCGATTCCCGTAACTCGTCCTCTGTTACCGCCTCTGGAGGAGTTCATTCCCTATCTCGAACACATATGGGAAAGCCGCCAGCTCACCAATGGCGGCCCGTTTCACCAGCAACTCGAAAAGGAGCTGGCCGAGTATCTGGGCGTGCAGCACCTCTCGCTGTTTTCCAATGGCACCCTGGCGTTGATGACCGCCATTCAGGCGCTGCGCATCAAGGGCGAGGTCATCACCACGCCCTACTCCTTCGTGGCGACTGCCCATTCGTTGCTCTGGAATAGCCTGACGCCCGTGTTTGTCGACATCGATCCGGGCACTTACAACCTGGACCCGGACCGCATCGAAGAAGCCATCACCCCGGCAACCACGGCGATCATGCCCGTACATTGCTACGGCATTCCATGCGACGTGGACCGGATCCAGCAGATCGCCGACCGCTATGGCCTGAAGGTCATCTACGATGCCGCTCACGCGTTCGGTGTGCAGCATCGCGGCCAGAGCCTGTTGAATCATGGTGATCTGTCGGTGCTGAGCTTTCACGCCACCAAAGTGTTCAACACGTTCGAAGGCGGGGCGATCATCAGCCCGGATGCCAAGACCAAGCAACGCATCGATTACCTGAAGAACTTCGGCTTCGCCGACGAAGTCACCGTGGTTGCGCCGGGGATCAACGGCAAAATGAGTGAAATCAACGCCGCATTCGGTCTGCTTCAGCTGAAGTACATCGATGAAGCGCTTCTCAAGCGGCAACGTATCGACGAACGCTATCGCGACGCCCTGGCAACAATCCCGGGGCTGAAAATTCTCTGGAAAAGCACCGAAAAACACAATTACTCGTATTTTCCGGTACTGGTGACCGAAGACTTTGCGATTTCCCGCGATGACCTTTATCAGCGGTTTCGCGACCATGACATCCTTGCGCGCCGCTATTTTTACCCGCTCATTTCCACATTTCCCATGTACCGCGGCCTTGACTCGGCCAAACCTGAACGCCTGCGCGTCGCGACCGGTCTGTCCAGCCAGATTCTGTGCCTGCCGATCTTCGACAGCCTGACGGATGAAGCCTTCGACAGCATCATCAATGTGATCGCCACCGCCAGTAAAGAGAACTGCTAATGCGAACGTGCCCGGTCTGCTCCTGTCGTTTTCCAAACTTCTATCCGTTGGGCAGAAGCCACCTGGAAATCCTCCACCGCCTCAACGTCCACTACTGCATTGAAGATTTCGAAACCCTGAACGTTGCGCAGTACAGCTGCCCCGAATGCGTGGCATCGGATCGCGACCGGCTTTATGCGCTGTACGCGATGCACATGCTGAACAACCCGCCAGGCAAACCATTGCGCATCCTCGATATCGCGCCGGCAGTTGTGCTTTCAAGGTTCCTGCGCAGCCTGCCCAACGCCCGCTATCGTTCGGCCGACCTGTTCTCGCCGCTGGCCGATGACGTGGTCGACATCATGGACATGCACATGTATGCCGACGAGTCTTTCGATTTCATCGTGTGCTCGCACGTACTTGAGCACGTACCAGATGACCGCAAGGCCATGTCCGAGCTGTTTCGGGTACTGGCCAAGGGCGGCTCTGCCATCCTGATGGTGCCCATCCTGCTGACCGCCACCGAAACAGAAGAAGACCCGGATGAGCCAAGCGTCGACGAGCGCTGGGCGCGCTTCGGTCAGGACGATCATGTGCGGATGTATGCCAAACATGACTTTCAGTCCCGCCTGATACAGGCAGGCTTCGACGTCGATGCCCTCGGTTCGCAGGCATTCGGCGAAGGCATCTTCAAGCAGCACGGCATTACAGAACAGTCGGTTCTGTACATCGGCCGAAAAGCCTGACGGCAACTGCAGGTCATGGACGCCGGCTGCGTTGTCCGGTTGGTTTTTAAAACTTTTTCAAAAGTGGTATTGCGATGAGCCCTTCACGCCTGGTCAGTATTGTCATCCCCGCTTACAAACCGGCTTTCTTCGAAGCGGCGCTTGCCAGCGCGCTGCGCCAGAACCACGACGACGTCGAGATCATCGTCACCGACGACTGCCGGGACGACGGGATCAAGCTGATTGTCGAAAAGCTCAGCCCGGACAGCCGCTGGCCCATTCACTATTTCAAAAACGCAACGCCGCTGGGCGAACCTCACAACATTGCACATGCAATAGCTCGTGCGCGTGGCGATTACATCAAGTTTCTCTACGACGATGACATCCTTCTGCCGGACTGCGTGCGGCTGATGTTCGATGTCATGCATGACAGTCCCGACATCAAAGTCGTTTCAGCGACCAGAAAAAGGATCGACGCCGACGGTGCTCTGCTGGCGGACAATATCTACACCGCCTACCCATTTGGCAAAAACGTTGTGTTGAACGGCCCGGAGCTGGTGTCCTTTCTGGCCAGACACCCGATCAACTTCGTCGGCGAGCCTAGTGCAGTCATGTGCCGTCGTGACGATCTATTGGCATTCGGGCAAGACATCATGTCTTTGCAGCAGGTGCTGATCTGGGGGCTGGGTGATCTGGCCATGTACGCAAAGCTCTTGCGTCATGGCAATCTGGCAATGCTTGCCCGCCCGCTGTCCTATTTCCGTGTTTCGGACCAGCAGAGCAGCGAGGCATTCAGAAAAGACCCGACCCTGCCTCGCGAAGGTCACGCCAACTTCAGTCGCATCCCCGCAGAACTGGGCTGGGTGAGGCCTGACGAGCTTAATGGCAAGGTCAAGGTAGCTCCACTGTCACAACGCGACAGTATTCAGGAAATGGACCTGCTGGCCTACTTCGACAGAAGGCCGGAAGCCACCGTTCGCAACACCCGTGTCGCCGGCTGGCTTGGCCATCGCCGCCCGTCACCTGCTCAGCACGCGCTCCTCAATGAGCACCTGCAACAACACAACGGCGGCCCTGCGATTGCGATTGTCGTGTCGGACTTCAATCAACAACCCGAGGGCGTGCTGAGCACGCTGCAAAGCCTGGCGTCCGATGCGCCGCTGCTCGACAGGCTCAAGGTTTTTGTCCTTGCCGACTATGACAGGGACCAGCAGACCCCATTGCAAGCCCAATTGCCCTGGCGGGATGCCAGCGTGGACAGCCGCGCAACAGTCATCAACGAACTGATGCAGGAAAACGACCACGCCTGGTGGATCCTGGTCGATGCAGGTACAACCTTTACCCAGAGCGGCCTGCTGTGTGCCGTGATGAAAATGATCGAAGCGCCCCAGGCCTGTGCCGTGTTCGGCGACGAAGTGACCCTGCATGCACAGGCAGGTGCCCATCTGGCCTTTCGCCCGGACTTCAGTCTGGACTACCTGCTGAGCTGCCCGATGGCAACCAGCCGCAACTGGCTGTTCAACCGCGAAAAAGCCCTGGCAGTGGGCGGTTTCGATCCGGGGCACGCGCAGGCCATCGAGCTCGATTTGATCCTGCGCATGATCGAGGACTCGGGCTTTACCGAATTTGTGCACTCTCCCGAGCCGATCATCATCTCGCCACTATGGCAGGCGCAGGACAACTATGATCAGGCCCGCACCGTGCAACGCCATCTGCACACGCGTGGCTACGCCGACAGTCAGGTGCATGCACTGGAGTCGGGGCATTACCGAATCGACTACGGCCATGCCGATCAGCCTCTGGTTTCCATTCTGGTGACCTCACAGGATCAACTGGAGACACTGTTGCCCTGCGTAGAGAGCATTCTGGAAAACACGACGTATCCGTTCTATGAAATTCTGATCTGCGACAACAACAGCCAGTCGGCGCAGACCAGCGAATGGCTGGCGACCATCGACTCGATGCAGTCGGAGCGGATCCGCATCGTTCGCCACGAGCAGACATTGAGCCCGTCGGCGCTGCTCAATTCCGCCTCCGGACACGCACTGGGCGACTATCTGCTGATGCTCGACTGCCACGCCCTGATCATCCAGCAGGACTGGCTCAACCACCTGCTCAACCACGCACTGCGCCCTGAAGTGGGAGTTGTCGGTGCGAAACTCATTTCGACGGATGGCAACGTCGTACAGGCCGGGATCATCGTCGGCCTCAATGGCACCGCCGACGCCGTCACTGCCCGCGATATCGCAGCTTCCGCCAGCGACGCACAACGCCTGGAAACAGATCAGAACTACAGTGCCGTGAGCGGATCGTGCCTGATGATCCGCAAGTCGCTGCATGAAGAAGTACAAGGCCTGGACGAACACTTGTTCCCCCAGCACTTCAATGACGTGGACCTTTGCCTGAAGGCACGCAGCACCGGGCATATGGTGGTCTGGACGCCGCACGCCATCGTTGCGCTGCGCCCGGACAACGCACAGAGCGACGCCGAAGCGCTGGATTTCGCAACGCGTGCGCTTTCCCACCGCTGGCTGCACTACATGGCCTGGGACCCTGCGTACAACAGCAATCTGGACCTGGCCAATAGCTTTGCGCCACAGAGCAACCCCGAATTGAGCTGGCGGCCATTGACCCACCGCCCACTCCCCGTGGTCCTCGCTCAGCCCTGCAATCACACGTCTGCCGGCAATCGCATCAGTGCTGTGCTGCAAAGCCTGCGTGCCGAATGCAAGATAGACAGCATCATCAGCCGCATGCCGCTTCCGTTCGTGGAGATCGCCAGGCTCAGCCCGGACGCGGTCGTCATTCAGGGGCCGGTCAACGAAAGCCTGATCGCCAGCATCAATGCGATCAAGGACCATACCAATGCACGGGTGGTCTACGACCTGCCGGAGTACCCGGCCTACGCTGAAATCGACAAGAGCGCTGCACCGCTCGCCACAGTGCAGGCGTATCTGCATCATGGGCTGGCTCGAGCCGACCGGGTAACCGTACCGACCCAGGCGCTGGCCGAACTGCTGGCAGATTCGCATCCGGATGTGCAGGTCGTCGAAACCCGGCTCGCGCCTGATCCCTGGCTCACTCTGCAAGGCCAGCGCCAGACTCGACCCAGACCCCGTGTGGGTTGGGTAGGCACGGCGGCACAAACGGGTGACCTGCTGGTTCTGTCAGAAGTCATCAAAACACTGGCAGACCGTGTTGAATGGGTCGTC
Source organism: Pseudomonas caricapapayae (assembly GCF_001400735.1). GTDB lineage: Bacteria > Pseudomonadota > Gammaproteobacteria > Pseudomonadales > Pseudomonadaceae > Aquipseudomonas > Aquipseudomonas caricapapayae. The sequence continues at coordinate 19,651 of NZ_LJPW01000140.1, read as the reverse complement.
ATGGGACCGTGCACACGCTGGCTGCGCCCTTACATCCATGAATTGCGTTCGCCAGTGGAGGGCACATTGTTCCCACAGGCTTTAGCCAGTCTGAATCTGGATCTGGTGCTGGTGCCGGCCGAGTCGAACCTGATCAACCGGAGCAAAAGCCCGTTGGCCTTGCTGGAGTTCGGCGCCTGTGGTTTTGCAGCCATCTGCAGTGATGTGCTGGGCGTTCCTGAAGGCTTGCCAGTCACTCGGGTTACAAACGAAACGGATGCCTGGATCAGCGCCATCGAGGAACACATCGAGCAGATGGGTGAATGTGCACGCAGGGGCGATGCCTTGCGGCAGGCAGTCATCGATAACTGGATGCTTGAGGCCGATCACTTGCAAGCCTGGCACGATGCCTGGCTGAAGGGTTAATCAGGGGAAGAGCGATGCTCTGCGTCCGGGCTGTGGCGCAGAGCATCGGTGTTGCTCACCAGCGAATGACGCACGCCCCCCACGAATAGCCCACCCCGAACCCCACCGCGGCAACCCGGTCACCCGGTTTGAGCGTCCCTCGATTCAAGGACTCTTTCAGCGCAATAGGAATGGTGCACGACACCGTATTGCCACAGTGCTGGAAGGCGGAAACGAACTTCTCGACCGGTAACTTCAAACGCCGGCGCAGTGCATCCAGCATGAAGTGATTGGCCTGGTGAAATACGAACAGATCAACATCGGCCACATCCAGCCCGTCATCGAACAACGAAGCGAACAGCTGCGGTACGCGCGTCATCGAGAACTCGAAAATCGCCGGGCCATTCATGTACAGGTTGGCATCGGTACGAACATTGCCACTGTCATCCTGGTACTCGGCAGGCTGAAGGTTCTCTGCTGACGGTCTTCGCGCGCCGCCAATCGGCACAATCAGGTTTTCGGCCCCGGAGCCATCACTGCCATAACGGAAACGCTCCAGAAAAGGCCCGCCCTCGGTTGCGCTCAGCAGCGTCACGGCCGCAGCATCACCGAAAAGAGTACGAACACTTTTGTCCTGCGGATGAATGTAGCGGCTGTAGGTTTCCGCCGTCACCAGCAATACATTCCGGCATTGCCCCGACTCGATCAGCCCCTTGGCGATGCCAAGCCCGTAAATATAGCCTGAACATCCCTGATTGAAGTCGAAGGCAGCGCAGTGGGTGGGGAGCTGCAAGCGGTGCTGCAGAATGCAGGCGGTGGCGGGCAATACGTAATCCGGACTTTGCGTGCAGTAAATCAACGCATCTATTTCGCTGCGCTGAACAGTCCCGTCAAGAAACAACTTCTCGCAGGCCCGGTAGGCCAGGTCGGAGGCCGTTTCATCCTTGTCGATGATATGCCGCTCGCCAATACCGGTCTTCGAGAAGATCTTCTCGACATCCCACTCGGGAAATTCGCGCGCCAGCGTTTCATTGTCCAGCGAATGAACAGGCAGTTCATATTCTATGTTCACGATCCTGGCATGAGTGCCCATGAGCGTTACCCCGATATGCGTGTGGCAGGTACACCGAATACTGTAGTGCCTGCGGCCACATTGCGTATTGCAACGCTGCCCGCACCGACCACAGCCTGTTTGCCGATCCTTACTTTTGGCAGGACGCTGGCGTGCGTCCCCATGAAGACACCCTCTTCCAGCACGACACCGCCGGTGATATCGCAATGCCCACTCAGGGTAGAAAAATCACCGATGTCTGCGTCATGTCCCACCAGACAACCAATATTGAGGGTTACAAAGGCACCGATGCGAAGATCCACCGAAAGCACTGTCGACGGACAGATGACCGCCCCCTGGCCGATGGAAACATTGGCACCCATGATGACCGAGGGGTGGATCAGGGTGAAAAATCTCGCGCCTCGGGCGAGCAGTTTTTCCACGACCAGCCGTTTGCCTCCCGGCTCGCCGATCGCGCAGACCAAATACTCTTCAGGTTTTGGCTCATAACCGTCCACCGTCGAGACGATAGGCGGATAATGGTCGAATCGCTCGGTTGAGCCGGGGCCATCATTGATGAAACCGGCGATGAGCCATCCCGGGTTCTTCTCCACCCAATCCGTCAGCCACGCATGCACTTCACGGCCGAAAGCGCCGGCACCGACGATGAGCAATCTATTGGCAGTCATTGCGCCAGATATCCTCCATCCACAACCATTGATGTCCCGGTTACCCAGCGAGCAGCCGGGGACAACAGATAATTGACCGCATAAGCGACGTCCAGCGGCTCACCAAACCCCAACGGATGCTTCTGCTCCACACTGTTCATGGAGTCGATACCGACCAGGTCCTCAAGCTTGCGGGTCATTTCGGTTCGCACCACGCCTGGCGCAATGGCATTGACCCTTATTCCGTCTCTGGCCAGTTCAAGTGCCGCAGCGCGGACCATCGATTCAACTGCGCCCTTACTGGCGCAGTAGGCCATCAGGGATGGCTGGGCGGCCTGAGCCATCACCGACGAAAGCAGAACGATACTGGCTCCTTGAACAAAGACCCCTTTCTGCCTGAAGGACTTTATCAACGAAAAGCCGGAAGTCACGTTGGTGGCAAATACCGTTTCCCATTGCTCCATTGCCAGGGCTCGAATCGGCAGTGGCATCTGCACACCGGCAGCATGCACCAGCCCGTCAAAGGGAGCGTAGGTCCTGGCAAGGTTTTTCATCCAGGCGGGAACAGCGTGACCGTCCAGCAAATCGAAAGGCTCGACGCCGTGGCCTTCACCGTGGAGCTGGCACCTCGTGGCTTCAAGCCGTTCGGTGTTCCTGGCCACGAGCACCACCCGAGCGCCCTGCTGACTCAGCCATATCGCAACCTGGCTGCCGATGCCGGAAGAGGCCCCCGTGACCATGATCACTTTACCGCTCAATGAAAACGGATTACTTACCACCCAACGTTCCTCTTGAGGGCTGACGGCACTGCCTGCAAGTCCCTGATCGCTTGTTACTCTGTGACCAGACCGATGACGTCATCCACACTCTTGCAAGCGTTGAGACGGTTGGCCGAAAGGTTCTTGCCCAAATGTTCATTGGCAAGCGACATGAATGTCACGACAGCAATAGAGTCCCAATCCAGGCTCTGTCCCTTGCTCACAGTGCCTTCGTCCGCTTCCATCGCTTCTTCGATCAGCCTGAGTACTTTGTCTTCCATCTCGATGCTCCCGGACAACCCGCTATTGAATTGATGCTGCGCAGGCAAAAGCCTGCGCCTGATAGCAACTTAGCAATAATCGAACCAAGCCACGGGACGTGCTCGTGCGCCCCTGATAGCGGGCTGGAGAAGCATGCAAAGGAGACGCTGGAGGGGCGAAAGTCAAAACCATGACGCGCAGAGGGTCACCGGGACGACGCGGCTGTGCTGCACAGCGTCAATATAATGCTGATACACAGCCGTTCAGGGTTTAAAGCCATTTAAGAGCAGGTTTCAGGGCAGATAAATACTGAACATCGCCCCGCCCAGCAGACCGCCGTTGGCGATCTCGATGCGCCCGCGCATGCTGTTGCGCACATGCAGCCGGGCTATATGCGCGGCGAAGTACAAACCCAGACCGGTACTGCCGCTGCCCTGGTTGATGCCCTGCACATAGTCGGTCTGCCGCTCGATCAGATACGCCGGGTAACCGGGACCGTCGTCGTTGAGGGTGATCTTCAACTGACCTCCCTCATCACCCACGCTGATCAGGATCTGCTCGCGGGCAAATCCGATGGCGTTGACGATGATATTGCCCACCACCGAGCCAACCAGCTCGCGGTCGAAAAAGCCCAGTGGGCTCATATCATCGATCGCATAGCGCGCGGCGATACTGCGACTGGCCAGCACATCCTGGTGGTGCGCCAGTTGCGCTTCGATGAAATCGTCCAGTTCGTGGTAATCCGGGCGCAATGGCAACTGGTTGACACCCAGCTTGTAGAGACCGAGCAGTTGCACAAGCATGCCGTTGAGGTTGGCGAACTCATAATCGATAACACCATGTTCCGGCGTATCGCGCTGCTGGACAGAAAGCTTCGCCAGCCACTCACTGTGCGCCTGGGTCAGCGTCGCCAGCGAGTTCTTCATGTCGTGAACGGTGGAGGCGATCACCATGGAAAAGTCGAGGCCCTGCTCTGTCTTTTCACTCATGCGCCAAACGCCCTCTCCCTGAGTTTCTGATAACGCTCATAACGCGGATCGCTTTCCGGAATCTTGCCAAGCGTGGTCAGGCTGGCACGACACTCGTCGATCCCCGCCTGCCCGAGATTCTGGCCAGGATGAAGCAGCGACTGCACCATGTTCAGCACGATACTGATGTTCTTTGGCTGCAGGCCCAGCGCACTGCGGAAAAACGCCTGCGCCTCGGTGAGATTACCCGCCTTGTAACTGCGCACGCCTTGCAGGTTGAAATCGACGGCGGCCTTGCTGGCACCGAGAATCGCTGGATCGTCGGTCATGCTGGCGACGCTTTTCATCACCGCCGGGTCATCGCCATAGGCTTCCGCGCAGCTCTTCAGGACCCCGGCACCCGCTTCTTCCTGACCGAGCTTCTTGAGTTGCGCCGCCACCATCAGTGCGGCATCGGCGCTGAGTACCTGCTCCATGCCGCCCAGCCTGGCCATCGCCTGCTCGGTGAGCTTGGCCGCGGTTTCAGGGTCCGAGTGCTGCAGGCTGGCGGCCTTCATCAGCCGGGTGCGCACTTGCAGACCTTCGTCATTGGTATGCTCCTTCGCCACGTCGACAAGGGCGTTGTTGATCTCGACGCGCGTGCGAGCATCAAGCCCCTGATCGCCACCCTTGCTGATCAGCGCATGCGCCAGCCCCAGGTTGGTTTCCGGGTCTTTGAAACGCGAGTGCTGGCCTTGGGAGACCGCTTGACGATAGGCCTTGGAAGCACTTTCGAAATCCTCGTTGTCCAGCGCCAGCTTGCCCAGCAACTTCTGTCGGCGTACCGCCAGCGGCGACAGGCGCACGGCACTTTCCAGCACCGTCTGCGCCCGTTTGGCATCACCAAGCGCCACCAGCACATCGGCCAGCCCATCGAACAGCGCGGGCATGGCCGGAAAGGCCTTGATTGCCTGCTCGTAAACAGCCTGCGCCTCGGCGGTCTTGCCACGCTTGAGCAGCAGGCTGCCCAGCGCGCCATAGGCCCACGGCGTAGCGCGATCAGCCAGAATGGTCTTGAGAAAGGCTTCCAGTGGCTCGTTCTGCTTCAGGTCACGCAAGGCATCGGCCTTATAGCGCAAGCACAAAGGCGCATAACGCGGGTCCTGCTCGATCAGCCTGTTGCACGCGGCCAGTACCTCGGCCGGCTTACGACGGTCGAGCGCCTGCAGAATCGGTTTGAGCAGCGTCTTGCGCTGCACGAGTTTCTCAAGTCGCTGAGCCAGCCCGGCACGGTTGAACGGCTTGGTCAGGTAGCCGTCCGGCTCCCACTCAAGCGCACTCATGACCATCGCCTGACTGTTTTCGGCGGTAACCATGATGAACACGCTTTCGTAACTCAGCAGGCGTTCGACCATCAAGTCTTCCAGCACCTGCTGGCCATTCTTGCGGCCATCACCCAGGTTGAAATCGTGCAACACGAAGTCATAACGCTTTTGCGAGCACATGCGCAGAGCCTGCTCGCCGGTGTCGGCGGTGTCCACTTCCTTGACGCCCAGTTCACGCAGCATCGACCTCACTGAACTGCGAAAGTCAGAAAAGTCATCAACGATAAGAAAGCTTTTTTGGTTGTACGCCAGCATCCGGATTCCTGCACAGGAGAGGGTGAAAATATGAGACCCGAAGCCTGAAAACCAATCAGACCCGACTCGGCAGCCCATTTTTCAGGACGCACATAATAACTGATGGCAACATGCCATAACACAATTTGCCGATACCCCTACCCTCGCAACATGGCGCATGGGTTGAAGACGACACTCAGTTTTTCGACCATCCGCGCAGAAACTGTAGAACGAACATCAACTTCGCACACTGTCCGGGCGGCAGGCGTGCATGATTTTTGTGGGCGGAATCGTAATGGCGGGGGTGCGAAGGGAGTTTTCGGGGAGGTGCATCACCGATTGCCCATGCCAGCGCGCGGCGCTGGCGTGGGCAAATATTGCAGGCAGCTTATACCCAGCCGTCGTTCTTCTTGCGGCCTTTGGTCAGCGCCGGGAGGATCAGGCCAACCAGCAGACCTGCACCGGCAATGCTGCCGCCATAAACCATGTAACGCATCATCACCTGCTTGTTCTCATCGCCAAGTCGCGCCTGAGTAGCACGCAATTCGGCCTGAGAGTCGGCCAGTTGATCGTTGAGGGTCTTGGTGCGGGCTTCCAGTTCGTCGACCAGTTTCTTGCGCGCATCCAGCGTCTCCTGCATGCCTTGAACGCGGGTCTTCCAGGTGTTGTCGATGCCTGCCAGTTGCTCGGTCAGATCGGCGACTTGCTGAGTCAGTTGCGGCACACGTTCGGCCTGGCCCGGGACCTCCTGCAGGTCACTGCTCGGAATCCATACCGTGGCACCGCCTTCGCCGCGCACCTGGCTGAACTTGCCCGAGGAGGTGAGCAGTTCGACCTTCTGCCCGGACTTCAACGTACCCACTATGCGATGCTCATCGGTTGGCCCGCTGCGGACATAGGTGGTAAGGCTGTCGCTGACCCAGCGATCATTGCCTGCGGCCTGTGCGCTGTCAGGAATGACAACGGTCAATACAGCGCCAAACAGGCCTGCGCCAAGCAAGCGACGCGAAACAGCGAACAGGCCAGGGGCACGGGAAAGAAGTGCAGAAAAATGACGAGACATGGCGATAATTATCTTTATCTGAAATGAAAATAAAGCCTCGTTTAACGGGCCGGCTAAGGATGGGAGCGGCAGGCGATCAAAGGTTTTGCAACTCCTGCCCGGACGGAATGTCTGCCTATCAGGCGCGCTGAAAAAGCACCTGAGGATCCCTTTCGTGCAGGCCGTCCAGAAAGTCCATCAGCTAACAGACTCTGTTAAAGGGGTCAGGTTCACTATTGCCCGGTGTTCGCGTCAAAATTCAGCCGCACGGTCATGCAGAGCAAGTTCCTGCTTTCGAAAGAATTCAGCCCCCGACCTACGCCCTCGACAACGTATCAGGCCTCAAACGCGGGTCGTGCGTGGTCCGACGTTTGCTTTCCCGGCCAAGTGCTGTAGAAAAGGCCTCACAGGGGTGAATGCTCCCGATGTTCGCCATCCTGATGCTCGACCGCATCGCTCTAATGGAAAATAGAATGATCCCAAGACAAGTGATTAACGCCACCGTAAGCCCGAAAGGCAGCCTTGAAACCCTGTCCCAGCGTGAAGTGCAGCAGCTCAGCGCGGCGGGTTCAGGCAGCACCTATACCCTGTTCCGCCAGTGCGCCCTGGCCATCCTCAACACCGGCGCCCACGTCGACAACGCCAAGACTATTCTTGAAGCGTACGAGAGTTTTGAAGTGCGCATCCATCAACAGGACCGCGGTGTCCGCCTGGAGCTGCTCAACGCTCCGGCCGACGCGTTCGTCGATGGCGAAATGATCGCCAGCACTCGAGAAATGCTGTTCAGCGCCTTGCGCGACATCGTCTACACCGAGAGCGAGCTGGACAGCCAGCGCATCGACCTGAGCAATTCCCAGGGAATCACCGATTACGTATTCCACCTGCTGCGCAACGCTCGCACCCTGCGTGCGGGCGTCGAGCCGAAGATGGTGGTGTGCTGGGGTGGTCATTCGATCAATACCGAAGAATACAAATACACCAAGAAAGTCGGCCACGAACTGGGCCTGCGCAGCCTGGACATCTGCACAGGCTGTGGCCCTGGTGTGATGAAAGGCCCAATGAAAGGCGCGACCATCGCTCACGCCAAGCAACGCATTGTCGGCGGTCGCTACCTGGGCCTGACCGAACCGGGCATCATCGCCGCCGAAGCGCCCAACCCGATCGTCAACGAACTGGTGATTCTGCCGGACATCGAAAAACGTCTTGAAGCCTTCGTGCGCGTCGGTCACGGCATCATCATCTTCCCTGGCGGCGCCGGCACCGCCGAAGAGTTTCTGTACCTGCTGGGCATCCTGATGCACCCGGACAACAAGGACGTGCCGTTTCCGGTAATCCTGACCGGCCCGAAAAATACCGAGCCGTACCTGCAACAATTGCATGCATTCGTCGGTGCCACGCTGGGTGAAGAAGCGCAGCGCCACTATCAGATCATCATCGATAACCCGGCAGACGTGGCCCGGCAGATGACCCAGGGCCTGAAAGAAGTGAAGCAGTTCCGCCGCGAGCGCAACGATGCGTTTCACTTCAACTGGTTGCTGAAAATCGAGGAAAGCTTCCAGCACCCGTTCGATCCGACCCACGAGAACATGTCCAGGCTGCAACTGAACCACGAAGTCCCTACTCACGAACTGGCCGCCAATCTGCGCCGGGCGTTCTCCGGGATCGTGGCAGGCAACGTCAAGGACAAGGGTATTCGCCTGATAGAAGAACACGGTCCTTATCAGATCCACGGCGACCCGTCGATCATGGGCCCGCTGGACAAATTGCTGCAGGCGTTTGTCGACCAGCATCGGATGAAGCTGCCAGGCGGCGCGGCCTACGTGCCGTGTTATCAGGTCGTGACCTGACCGTGCAGCGAAAGGCGACACGCCAACGGGGTGCTCTTGAGCACCCCGTTTCTATTTCTGCTGACGAAACGCCTTGGGCGATTGCCCGGTGGCACGTTTGAAAAAGCGCGAAAAATACGCTGGTTCGGAAAATCCCAGACTGTCGGACACCTGGTTGATCGTCAGGGTGGTGTAGATCAGGTTGCGTTTCGCCTCCAGCAACAGTCGCTGACTGATGATCTGCAAGGCCGACTGGTTGCACAGGCGGCGACACAGTGCATTCAAATGCGCCGCGCTGATCCCCATGGCCTGGGCGTGCTGGTCAATCGACCAATGCTCGCGAAAACTCGCCTCCAGTTGATGCATGAATACCTGCAGATGCTCGCGGCCACGGTCCATCGCGTGAATCTCTTCGCCAGCATGCTCGCTGCTACGCCGACTGAGCCACACGGTCAGCACATTGACCAGTGAGTGCAGCATCAGATCGCGCCCTGCTCCGGGCTGCCGATATTCGCTGGCAATGGCCGTGAACAGCGTGTCCACATAATCGCTGTCCGCCCCCAGCGCATAGCAACGTGCCGTGCTCAGGCCCGAGATATCGAGCGCGGCCTCAAGCTGCTCCACCAAGGGTCTGGCCAGACTGAGAATATGCCCCTGGATATCTCTGGAGAACCTGAAGGTATGCACACTCAGGGCAGGAACGACCTGCAGCGAAGGCGTTTCAACCTCGCTGCCCCTGTCCTCGACCTTCAGCATCGCCTTGCCTGACTGTACGTAAAGCAACTGAACCAGATCACCGTGCCGGTGCGGCTTGATCTCCCATTCGTGAATCCTGCTGCGTTCGGGGATCGACTCACAGTGGATCAGGTCAGGCGTTGGCCAGGCCGTTGTTTCACCATAGAGCTTGAAAACAGGTATTGCTGCGATAGCAGGTCTGGACATGCTGCACCTCCTGAACCCTCGAAAAGTCCAGATAATGCGCTGGATATTGCCTTCTTATCTCGATGGCATCCATTAAAAATGCAGGAGACAAAAACAACTCTATCCCGCTGATCAAGCCCGGCAGGGATCAAAGACAGGACCATTGCCATGAAAACGCAGGTTGCCATCATCGGGTCAGGCCCGTCCGGATTGTTGCTGGGACAATTGTTGCAGCGCGCCGGTATCGACAACGTGATCGTCGAGCGCAAAGACCCCGACTACATCCTCTCGCGCATCCGCGCTGGCGTGCTGGAACAAGGCATGACCGACCTGTTGCGAGAAGCAGGGGTCAGCGAACGCATGGACGCCGAGGGCCTGATCCACGATGGCTTCGAGCTGGCGTTCGAGGGACGCTGCGAGCGCATCGATCTGAAAACCCTGACCGATGGCAGGACGGTGATGGTCTATGGCCAGACCGAAGTCACCCGCGATCTGATGGCGGCGCGTGCCGCCACAGGGGCAATGACGATCTATAACGCTTCGAACGTCAGCGCGCATGATCTCAAGAGCAGTTGCCCGTACCTGACGTTCGTGAAAGACGGCGAAACCGTGCGCCTGGACTGCGACTATATTGCGGGCTGCGACGGTTTTCATGGGGTCTCGCGACAGTCGATCCCGGTCGAGGCACTCAAGGTGTTCGAGCGCGTCTACCCGTTTGGCTGGCTCGGCGTGCTGGCCGACACGCCGCCGGTCAACGAAGAACTGGTGTACGCCAATCACCCGCGTGGCTTTGCCCTGTGCAGCATGCGCTCGGCCATTCGCACCCGCTATTACGTGCAGGTCAGCGCCGATGAAAAGGTCGAAGACTGGTCGGATGATCGCTTCTGGACCGAACTGAAAGCCCGGCTGCCGGCACATCTGGCAGAGCGCCTGGTGACCGGCCCGTCCATCGAGAAAAGCATCGCGCCGCTGCGCAGCTTCGTGGTGGAGCCCATGCAGTATGGTCGTCTGTTTTTGCTCGGCGACGCCGCCCATATCGTCCCGCCTACCGGTGCCAAGGGCCTGAACCTGGCGGCCAGCGACGTCAGCACGTTGTACCGGATCCTGCTCAAGGTCTACCGGGAAGGGCGTACCGACCTGCTGGAAAAATACTCGCAAATCTGCCTGCGCCGGGTATGGAAAGCAGAGCGATTCTCCTGGTGGATGACCTCGGTGCTGCATAACTTTCCCGACACCGATGCCTTCAGCCAGCGCATTCAGCAGACCGAACTCGACTATTACGTCGGCTCGGACGCCGGGCGCAGGACGATTGCCGAGAATTATGTCGGGCTGCCGTATGAAGCTATCGAGTAGAGCATCGAGTACGCGGCTCAATACATGGGTGCCAGAAGAACCCCATACACTCCAATCACCTGCGTTGTGCAATCACACAACGCAGGTCTCGTGCAGCTGTGCAAAACCCCAAAGCGTTTTTTTCAACGGCCCCCTATGATCGGGAGTGCACCCGATAGCTAATCCGCTAGATAAAAACAACAAGCACAGAGGAACACACGCCATGGCTCCTGTATCGACCCACGAGGTGGGCGACGCTGAAGGCAATCATGTCTACCGTCGCATCACCCTGCGTCTTATCCCGTTTATCTTCATCTGCTACCTGTTCAATTACCTGGACCGCGTGAACGTCGGCTTCGCCAAACTGCAGATGCTCGACGCCCTGAGCTTCAGCGAGACGGTCTATGGCCTGGGTGCCGGCATCTTCTTCATTGGCTACGTGTTGTGCGGGCTGCCCAGCAACCTGGCGCTGAACCGCTTCGGGCCGCGTCGCTGGATTGGCCTGATGATGATTACCTGGGGCCTGTTTTCGACCTGCCTGCTGTTCGTCACGACGCCGGTCGAGTTTTACCTGCTGCGCTTCCTGACCGGTATGGCAGAAGCCGGTTTCTTTCCCGGCATCGTGCTGTACCTCTCGCGCTGGTATCCGAACCAGCGGCGCGGACGGATCATGGCGCTGTTCATGTCGGCAATCCCGGTATCCGGGCTGCTGGGCGGTCCTTTTTCAGGGTGGATTCTCAATCATTTTGCCGCTGGCCAAGGCGGAATGGCCGGCTGGCAGTGGATGTTCTTGATTCAGGGCCTGCCGACCGTCGCCCTCGGCGTGCTGGCATTCGTTCTGTTGTGCGACAAGGTCGAGGACGCGCGCTGGCTGACACCCGAGCAACGCCAGCGGGTCAAGGCCGATATTACCAACGACGAACTGAGTCGCCCGGTGCACGGTAAAAGCTCGGTGGCTTCGGTGCTGACCATGCCGTTCATATGGATTCTGGGCTTTATTTATTTCTGCATCCAGAGCGGTGTCTATGCGATCAACTTCTGGCTGCCGTCAATCATCAAGAACCTCGGTTTCAGCGACGCGCTGGTGATCGGCTGGATCAGCGCCGTGCCGTACCTGATGGCAGGCGTGTTCATGCTGCTGGTCGGCCGCTCCGCAGACCTGTGCAATGAGCGGCGCTGGCATTTGGTAGTGCCGATGCTGATGGGCGCAACCGGCCTGATCATCGCCGCCAACTTTGCGACGGTGCCCATCGTCGCCATTCTCGGTCTGACCATCGCCACCATGGGCGCGCTGACCAGTCTGCCGATGTTCTGGCCATTGCCAACCGCACTGCTGAGCGCCAGTGTTGCCGCAGGTGGCCTGGCGCTGATCAACTCGATCGGCCAGATGGCAGGCTTTCTCAGCCCATACCTGGTGGGCTGGATCAAGGATCAGACCGGCTCCACCACCCTGGCACTGTACTCGCTGGCCGCGCTGACCATCGTCGGCAGTCTGGTGGCATTGCGGGTCAGCCGTCAGTCGGCGGGCAAGGTTGCGGCGACGGCCTGACATTATCCATACCCTCCCCACACGCCAGGCCATGTGCCTGGCTTTTTGATCAAACCTGTCACTTTCAGGCCACCGTCCTGCCTGCGGATGAAAAAAACGATCAAAGTGCTTGCCAGTAATGATCGATTCAATCATTATCGTTTTACTAAAAATAAAACGAGAATCTGGTCATGCAATTTCGCGGCATCATTCCAGCTCTGGTCACGCCCTTCACCGAAGACCAGCAACTCGACGAGCAGGCCCTGCGCAACCTGATCGAAAACCTACTGAATGCAGGCGTTCATGGGCTTTTCGTACTGGGGACCAATGGCGAGTTCTTCACGCTTTCCGAATCGGAAAAACTCAAAATCGCTCGTATCACAGTCGAAGCGGCAGCAGGACGCGTGCCTGTTGTGGTCGGCACCGGTGCGTTCGCCACGCATGAAGTGATTGAAATGAACAAAAAAATGATCGATGTGGGCGCTGATGCCCTGTCGATCATCACGCCTTACTTCAACGCCATCAGCCAGTCCGAACTGATCAGGCACTACACCGCCATTGCCGACGCTTCCGAGCTGCCGCTGATGATGTACAACATTCCCGCCAAGACCGGCATGTCGATCGGTATCGGTGCCGTGGCCACGCTCAGCAAGCACCCGCAGATCAAAGGCATCAAGGACAGCGCCGGCAACTTCGATGCACTGGTGCAGATGATGAAGTACCGCAGCGAAGACTTCGCAGTGTTCGCCGGGACCGACTCGCTGATTTACTGGAACCTGCTGGCCGGCGGTGACGGCGCTGTTGCTGCAACAGCCAATGCCGTACCGGATGTGGTCATGTCGATCTGGAACAACTTCCAGTCAGGCGACCACGAAGCGGCCCGTGCCGCGCAGGAAGCCCTGCGTCCGCTGCGCGATGCCTTCGCCCTGGGCACCATGCCGGTGGTGCTGAAAACCGCAACGCAGTTGCTTAATGTCCCGGTAGGCCCCTGTCGTGCGCCGGTGCAGCCGCTGGATGCCGCCGCCCTGGAAAAACTCCACAGCCTGTTGGCCGTCTACCGCCAAGCCTGAGGTAATCATGATGCCTGCTCCCTATCACTTCCAGACGGTCAAACACGTCGTTCATGGCCCCGGCAGCCTCGACCTGCTGGGGGAAAAACTGCCGCTGCTCGATGTGCCGGTCAAGACCGTGATTCTGGTGACTCAGAACGCCATGCATAACCTGGGGGTCACTCAGCGCGTCACCGAGCAACTCGGTGCCCGCAACATCCGTGTGCACATGCTCGACAACGTCGAAATCGAACCGACCCTGGACAACATCGAGCGGGTGTTCCGCGAAGACGTTGCTCCGCACGCGCCGGACGCTCTGATCGCGATTGGCGGAGGCAGTGTGCTGGATGCCGCCAAGCTGTTCGCAGTCATGCTGACCAACGACACACCGCTCAAAGACCTGCTGGGTATCGACAAGGTGACTCACCCCGGCAAGCCCATGGTGCTGGTCCCGACTACGTCCGGTACAGGATCGGAAGTGACCCCCAATGCCATCGTCACCCTGCCCGATGAAGAACTGAAGATCGGCGTGGTCAGCCGTCATCTGCTGCCGACGCTGGTAATCCTCGATCCGCTGTTGACCCTCAGCCTGCCGCGGCCAATCACCGCAGCGACCGGAATGGATGCCTTCACGCATTCGCTGGAGTCTTTCATCTCGACCAAGGCCAACCCGATCAGCGATGCATTTGCACTGGAGTCGATGCGCCTGATCGCAGGCAGCATTGTCGAGGCCTGGCAACAACCGGAATCCGTGCGCGCACGCGGCGACATGCTGCTGGGCTCGATGTATGGCGGCCTTGCGCTAACCGCCGCCGGGACCGCAGCGGTGCACGCGCTGGCTTACCCGCTGGGCGGCAAATTTCACGTCACCCACGGCGTGGCCAACGCCATGCTGCTACCACACGTGATGGCTTTCAACCTGGACAGCTGCGCCGAACGTCTCAAGCGTGCGGCACTGGTCTGCGGCGTCGCGCAACAGGACGACAGCAACGAAATCGCCGCCAACAAACTGATCGAGCAGATTCGCCAATGGACTCAGGTGCTGGACATCCCGCAGAACCTGCGAGAGTTCGGGGTTGCTGAAGAGCACCTGGCTGACATGGCGGTGGCCGCCTCAAAGGTCACTCGCCTGATGACCAACAACCCTAAAACCCTCAGCCTGGACGATATTCAGCAGCTGTATCGGTGCCTGCTGCCATGAGCCGCGCCGAGTTTCCCGGCCTGCTGATCATCGCTGACGACCTGTCCGGAGCCGCCGATTGTGCAGCGGATTTCGCCTCACGAATCGATACCCATGTGCTTCTGGCCGACAGTGCCGCAGGCCTGTCGGGGGTGATCGCCGTCGATGCCGATTCACGTCGGCTCGCGCCGCAGCAGGCTGCTGAACAGAACCGCGCAGCCTTGCAACAACAACCTCGCCCGGGCATGGCGCTGTACAAGAAAATCGACTCCACGCTACGCGGCAATATCGCCAGCGAAATCGATGCGCTGCAGGGGCTGCGGGGCATGGCGCTGGTGGCTCCGGCGTTCCCGGCCATGAAGCGCACGACGGTTCAGGGTGTGCAACTGGTAGACGGTGTGCCGGTCGATCAAAGCGATGTCTGGCGCAACGAAAACCTGCAAGGTACGGGTAATCTGCTCGACCTGTTTGCCGCACAAGGCCTGCGCACGCAATGGCTGGGGCTGGACACCCTGCGTGATCCCCCAAGACTCAAAACCACACTGCGCAGCGCACTTGAACAGGGTGTGCAGGCGCTGGTCTGCGATGCAGAACTGGACAGTGATCTGCTGCACCTGGCCGAAGCGTCAGTGGACTGGCATGAGGAACTGTTCTGGGTCGGTTCTGCCGGGCTGGCTCGCCATCTGCCGCACGCATTCGGGCTGGCCGAAGCCTTGCCGGTCAAGGTCCAACCGCGTTCACCGGTACTGACGGTGGTGGGTAGCATGTCCCGCCATTCTCAGGCCCAGGCCGACAGGCTCGCACACATCAGCCAGGCACTGTGCCTGACGCTGCAGCCGACGAGCCTGTTGAATGAAGATGCACACGCCGAGCGTGATGCCATGCGCCTGCAACTCCGCGAGCATCTGTCCGCTGGCGAGGATGTGCTGGTGCGTCTCGATCAACAACAGCGCGACCCGGCGCTCGCGGCCCTGTTGAGCAATGCACTGGCGCAGTGGCTGGCCCCTGCCCTGCCCCATGCAGGGTCATTGATCGCCACCGGTGGTGAAACCGCCAGAGCGATCCTGACCGCTGCCGGCATCAAGCGCCTGACCCTGCATGGCGAACTGGCCACCGGGGTGGTCCTGGCCGAAGCCCAACTGGGCAAGCATACGATCAATGTGGTGACCAAAGCCGGAGGGTTCGGCAACCCCGACACCTTGCTGACTGCCTGGCAAATGCTCCACGCACCGGCTGCGACCGGCACCCCTTTCAACGAGGAAGCTTCCTATGTCTGAGCGTCTGTCTGAACGTCCTGTCATCGGCATCACCATGGGCGATGCCGCCGGGGTGGGGCCGGAAATCATCATGAAAATGCTCACCCACGCCTCGGTGTACGCCACCTGCCGCCCGCTGGTGATCGGCGACGCGCAACGCCTGGAAGACGCCAACCGGATCGTCGGCAGCCAGTTGCGCGTCAACAGCATCACCAGCCCTGCAGACGCCCGTTTCACCCAAGGCACTGTGGACTGCATCGACCTGGGCCTGATCCCGGCCGACCTGCCGTATGGAAAGCTCTCGGCACTGGCCGGTGATGCTGCCTTTCGCTACATCGAGCGCACGGTGCAACTGACTCAGGCCGGGGAGCTGGATGCGATCTGCACCGCACCACTGAACAAGGAAGCCCTGCACGCGGGCGGGCATATTTTTCCTGGCCATACCGAGATGCTCGCGCACCTGCTGGGTATCGATGAAGTATCGATGATGCTGATGACCCCGACACTGCGGGTGATTCATGTCACTACCCACATCGGCATCATCGACGCCATTGCGCGGATCGAGCCGGGGCTGGTCAAGCGCACCATCGAGCGCGCCCGGGAGACACTGACCCGCGCCGGTATCGAAAATCCGCTGATCGCCGTCTGCGGCATCAACCCGCACGCAGGGGAAAACGGCCTGTTTGGCTACGGCGAAGAAGCCACCAAGATCCAGCCCGCGATCGACGAACTGCGTGCCCGTGGCTGGCGCGTCGAAGGTCCGTTACCCGCCGACACACTATTTTTCCGTGCCGGACGAGGTGATTTCGATGCAGTCGTTGCGATGTATCACGATCAGGGTCATGGCCCGGTCAAGGTCATGGGCCTGGAAGCAGGCGTCAACGTGACCATCGGCCTTCCGGTGATTCGTACCTCGGTCGACCACGGCACCGCCTTCGACATTGCCGGCAAAGGCATCGCCGACGAGCGCAGTCTGATCGAAGCCATGCGTCAGGCCGTGGAGCTGGCAACCCGTAAACGCGACACCCGCAATTCCATCGCCGTCTGAGGTCGTCAGTAGTCCTGACACCCTGCGGCACCCCATAACGCGCCAGAACAACAACAATGGAGCGAAACTGATGGATACCTTCAACGCGCAAGACACCTGGATCATCATCGGCATGGTGGTCATCTATATCCTTGTCACCACCTGGATGAGCATGCGCCTGCGCAGCAAGACCAGTGAGCAATACATGGTCGCCTCGCGCACCATGCCCGCCTTTGTCGTCGGCGTGCTGATGATGTCTGAATTCATCGGTGCCAAGTCCACGGTCGGCACCGCGCAGGCCGCATTCGAGAGTGGTTTCGCGGCCTCCTGGTCGGTCATCGCTGCCGCCATCGGCTTTCCGCTGTTCGGCCTGTTGATGGCACGCAAGCTGTACAGCTCCGGCGAATTCACCATTTCCGGGTTTATCGCCAAAAAATATGGCACCTCCACCAAACTCGCAGTCTCGATCATCATGATCTACGCACTGTTGCTGGTGAACGTCGGCAACTACGTCAGCGGTGCGGCGGCGATTGCCACGGTGCTGAAAATCAATCTGACCACCGCCGCATTCATTACAGCGATCATCAGCACCCTGTACTACGTGTTCGGCGGCCTGAAAAGCGTGGCCTACATGAGCATTCTGCACACCGGAGTGAAGTACATCGGCGTGCTGATCGTGCTGGGCGTTGCGCTGAAAATGACCGGCGGATTCAGCCCCGTTGTACAGAATATGCCCGAGCATTACTTCACTTGGGACGGTGCCATCGGCGGCTCGAAAATCATGGCCTGGATCATCGGCACGGTCGGTGCGATTTTCTCGACGCAGTTCATCATTCAGGCCATTTCCTCGACCCAGAACCAGAACGCCGCACGCCGCTCGACCTTCTATGCCTCGCTGCTGTGCATTCCGATAGCGCTGGCGCTGGGCTTCATCGGGGTTGCCTCCAAGTACCTGCACCCGGACATGAGCAGCCTGTACGCCCTGCCGATCTTCCTGCAGTCGATGAGCCCGGTCATGGCGGGCGTCGTGACCATCTCGCTGGTTGCCTCGATTTTCGTCAGCGTCAGTACCGTAGCGCTGGCCATCGCGTCCCTGGTCGTTCGTGACTTCTACGTACCCTGGCGCAAGCCGTCCGTGGATCAAGAGTTCAAGACCACACGCCTGATTGCTCTGGTGATCGGTTTCGTGCCGCTGTTCTTCGTGTTTTTTGTCCCGGAGATCCTCAACCTATCGTTCTTCACCCGCGCCCTGCGCCTGTCGATTGCCGTTGTGGCCATGATCGCCATTTACCTGCCGTTCTTCGGTTCAGGTCGAGGCGCTACGCTTGGGCTGATCGCCTCAGCCATCACTACCAGTGTCTGGTACCTGCTGGATAACCCTTACGGCATCGACAACATGTATATCGCCCTGGTAACACCCGCTATCGTGATTGCCATCGAGCGCCTGCTGCCCCAGTCCGCGTCGACCAAACCTGCTCAAAACGAGGTTCCCCATGCCAACCGCTGATACCCGCCAGGATGCGTTCCTGCCAACGCCTTATGCGCAGAATCATGCAGCGAACCTGCACGAGCTGGCCGACGGCACAGTGCTCTGTACCTGGTTCGCCGGCACTCAGGAGGGCATGGCAGACATCTTCGTCCTGCTTTCGCGCCGCGACCCGGCCAGCGGCGCTTGGAGCGAGCCACAGAAAATGTCCGAAGACTCGACCCGCTCCGAGCAGAACCCGATCCTGTTTCAGGCACCCGACGGCCCGCTGTGGCTGATCTGGACCGCACAGATTTCCGGCAATCAGGAGACGGCGATCATCCGCCGCCGTATGTCACTGGACGGTGGCCAAAGCTGGGGGCCGATAGACACGTTGTTCGACGAGCCCGGCACCTTTGTGCGCCAACCGCCTGTGGTGCTGGATAACGGCGACTGGTTGTTGCCCGTCTGGTACTGCATCACCGGGCCCGGCGAAAAGTGGGTCGGCAACCATGACGTCAGCGCAGTGATGATCTCCAGCGATCAAGGCCAGAGCTGGTCGCGCCATGACGTGCCGGACAGCATCGGCAGCGTGCACATGAACGTTCATCAGTTGCCGGACGGCAGCCTGCTCGGCCTGTTCCGCAGCCGTTGGGCAGACTTCATCTACAGCAGCCGGTCAACTGATCGAGGGCGAACCTGGAGCGCGCCGACGCCGACCGGACTGCCCAACAACAACTCGTCGATCCAGTTCGTGAAACTGGCGACGCAAGAGCTGGCGCTGGTCTACAACCCGGTCAGTGCCGAAGGTCATGCGCAGCGCAGGGCCTCGCTGTACGACGAAATCGAAGATGAAGGCGATGACCGCATCACACCGCAAGCACGCCACGACGGCAAGTCAGCCGTCTGGGGCATCCCCCGCGCGCCGATGAGCCTGGCCATCTCCCGCGACGGCGGCCACAGCTGGCCGACCCGGCTGGACCTGGAACTGGGTGACGGCTTCTGCCTGACCAACAATTCGCAGGAAAAGCTCAATCGCGAGTTTTCCTACCCCAGCATCATCCAGGCTGCTGATGGCAGTCTGCACATCGCATTCACTTACTTCCGGCAGAAGATCAAACATGTCCATCTGCCGCTGAATGCGATCCGTTGAATCCACCTGCGTCGATCACGCCTTGCTTTTTTGGCTGATCGACGCCTCTGCGGAAGCCTTTTCATGCCCGAACCGATCCAGTCCGTCCTCGTTACCGGTGCCAGCTCCGGCATTGGCAAAGCCATTGTCACGCGCCTGCTGGAACAGGGTCTGCACGTCACTGGCCTGAGCCGGCGCGCGCCGG
>NZ_LJPW01000155.1 GCF_001400735.1 Pseudomonas caricapapayae | reverse complement strand
TCGGGTTCCTTCGTCCTGACGCTGATCCGCGGGTCGCCGCAACGGGCCATCCATGGCCCGGTGCGGCTAGCCTGGCGTCCTGCCAGGCTACCCCCGGATCAGCGCCAGGACTCAGCCGTCACTTACGTCGCACTCTGCGTCGTCTGGGCCATCGCGGTTGAAAAGCACTTGTTGGCAGTGACCACGAGCAAGGCATGACCTTGTATTGATTATCGTGCCGACGCTCCGCGTCGGCATGCAGTTCGTGACGC
>NZ_LJPW01000073.1 GCF_001400735.1 Pseudomonas caricapapayae | reverse complement strand
GCCGAGCGCCTGCGCTCGGCAACCAGACCCAGCTTGCGCTGCAACCGGGGCAGCACGCGCGACAGGTGCTGGACCTCGGCGTCACTCTCCGGGGCGAGCCGGGCCTGTTCTGCAAGGGCCATGGCCGCCGCGTAATCGGTGTTACGTTCCAGCACGCGGATTTGCCGTGAACGCGCACCGGGGTAGCTGGACTGCCGGTACACGGTCATCGCCAGAGACCAGTCCTGCAGGCGCTCAGCCTGTTGTCCGATGCGGAACAGCAGCTTGCCGCGGCGCATCTGCAACCAGGGATTGCTGCACTGGATCGCAATGACCTGCCCGGCCAGCGCATGCAGTTCGGTACAGGTATCCAGCGCCTCTCGGCAGGCATGCAATTGCACGCACACATCGATGTCGGCGCGTTGGTTGATGGCACGCGACTCCAGCGAAAACTCGACTTTCTCATAGCGGTAGATGCCCAGATCAGCCAGCACGAATTCCGACCATTCCTGGTACAGATTGCCGAAGTACAACAATCGCAGGCGGTCACAGAGCGGCATGATGGTCAGGGCGAACACAGCGTCAGGCAATGCCGGGTGCCATTGCTCAAGGGACTGCGGCGCTTCGTACAACGGCTGCAAGCGCTCGAGCAACGCCTGCTTGCGCTCCTGGCCTTTGACCGCATGGGCTTTGAAGCACTGGTCAAGCTCGTCCCGGCGCAGCAACTGGAACAGCTCGCTCAACGCCAGTGGGGGACTGGCAACGACCCAGCCACGCTCCAGCAGCGGCAGCACTGCCCCATGAGGGTCGCCAATCTCGACATAATTCAGCTTGCTGGCCCGAAACAACACGCCCTTGCGCATCACCATGCGTACCAGCAAACCTTGGGCGGATACGGGCAATTCGGCAAATTCGCTGATAAAGCGGCGCTCGCAGGCATCGAGCAGGTCGTCGTAACGCTGGGCAATCCAGCCGAGAGCCTGCTGGAAGTTTTCCAGGTAATAAAACGGGTTGTCGAGAGGTGCAGTATTCAAGGCCAGCGTTCACATGACAGATGAGCAGACAGACCAAGGATACTGGTTATCCGTACAGATTCCAGCCTGAATGCCTGTTGATCGCCGGTGGGCCGATCAATGGCATGTATCACGGTCAGGCGGTCAGCCGTAGAATCGGCGGGTTTACATCTGTAGCCGAGGGTCAGGTATGCAAGCGCCACTGGTTTATCTCGCAGGCTTCGACGTGTTCCGCCCGGACGCCATCGAGTATGGCCGCTATCTCAAGGCGTTGTGCACGGCTCACGGGCTTGAAGGCTTGTACCCGTTCGACAATGAAGTGACGCCCGGGCGAACGCCGCACGAAACCGCGCAGCAGATCTACGCCATGAATGTCGCGATGATCCGCCGTTGCTCTGCCGTGCTGGCCAACCTGAACGTATTTCGGGGTCTGGAACCCGATTCGGGCACCGCGTTTGAAGTCGGTATGGCGGTCGCACTGAACAAGCCGGTGTGGGCATATTTTGAACCGGTGCCGTCGTTGCGCGAGCTGGTTCCTCATGATGCAGGCGGTTTGGACCCTCAGGGCTTTACGGTCGAGGACTTCGACCTGCCACGCAACCTGATGCTCGCTTGCAGTTGGGCAGGGACCAGTTCCACGGTGGAACTGGGTGCCGAGGCGCTGGCCCGGTACCTTGACGAACATCAGGGAATACCTGCGAACGAGCCCGCAGAAAGATAGACAGGCCAAGAGTCCGTCTTTATGCATGCCCTTTGTCAGCCCCAGCCGAGAAAATCACCGCCGTTGTCACGCAGCATCTGCAACATGCCCTCTGCCGCTGGAGACAGATAGCCGCCCTTGCGCAGCGTCACACCGATGGTGCGTTTTAGGGTGGTCTGCTCCAGCGGAACTTCGCGCAGATGTTGCATGGTTTTGCCGAACTCCAGCGACTCGCGGGCGATGAAGCTCAGCAGGTTGCTCTGGGCGATCAACCCTGGCAACAGGGAGATCGAGTTTGCCTCGATCTGCACGGTCGGCAGCGGCAGGCCGTTGGCAGCAAAGGTCGCATCCAGCCACTTGCGCGATGAGACACTGACCGGCGGCAACACCCAGCGGTAAGCGCACAAGTCACTCATCTTCAACGAGGTGCTGAAGATCGGATGTTGTTTGCTGGCAACCACTACGGCTTCGTCCCTGAGTATGGCGAAACTGGTGACGTCCTCGCTGTCGGGTGCCAGCGCACAGATGATCATGTCCAATTGTCCCGAGCGTAACGACTCACGCAACAGATCGTCCTGGCCGATCACCAGCTTGAAGGTGACATCCGGCGTACGCTGCAACAGGGCCGATGTCAGTTTAGGCATCAGGTACTCCGCCATCGTCGCGGCACAGCCGACGCGAATATTGCCCACCATGCCGCTGGCGAAGTCGCGAACCTCCCGTTGAGTCTGGGCAATGCTCTGTTGCAGTTCCTTGCCTCGCGCCTGCAGCAGTTCGCCTACCGGGGTCAGTTTGATTCGCCTGCCGTCACGCTGAAACAGCCGTGTTCCGAATGATTCTTCCAGGCGCTGGATGCTTTTTGTCAGCGCAGGCTGGCTTCGATTGAGTTTTTCCGCAGCTCGTCCGAGGTGGCCCAGTTCGGCAATGGTTTCGAAATAGGTGAGATCGCGCAGGTCCATATCTATCAACCAAAGTTATCAATTCATGATTATTAGAAAATAGACTTGATGGATGACGAAGTCGATACTGTTCGCATGTGATTCACCCCAATCAAGGAGAACGTCCTTGTCACACGCTTCACGTTATTCGCTTTCCACCCTTCCCCCGCTGACTCAATGGGCGGGACTGATTCTGCTGGCAGGTGCTGCCGGGCAACTGCTTAAACTGTTCGATATGCCTGCTGCGATGTTCCTCGGCCCTATGCTGGTGGCCATCGGCTTCGGTGTCTCGGGAGCAACCATTCGCATGCCCAAGCGGGCGTTCCAGCTCGGTCAAGGTACGGTCGGTGTTCTGATTGCGCATGCCATGTCTGTCAGCGTGTTGCTCACTGCCCTGCACTCCTGGCACGTCATGCTGCTGGCCACGATCCTGACGGTAGTGCTGAGCGCAGCGGTTGGTCTGGTGCTGGTGCGCTTTGGCGGTATCCCGAGCAACACTGCCGCCTGGGGAACGTCTCCGGGCGCGGCCTCGGCGATGGTCGCCATGTCCGAAGACTACGGCGCAGACTCCCGAATCGTCGCCACCATGCAATATGTACGCGTGGTCTGCGTGGTCACCATCGGCGCACTGGTCAGCCATTTCATCGGTGCACCGGACGCAGGCGCGAATCTGCACAGTACTGCAGCCGCGTTGCCGGATCTCAACCCTGCTGATCTCGCTTTAAGTCTGGCGGTCATCGCGGCAGGCGTAGCGCTGGGCGCACGTCTGCCGGCAGGTGCCTTGCTGGTGCCTTTGATGCTGGGCGGTGCCCTGCAACTGAGCGGCGTAATGCAGATCACCATTCCCGACTGGCTGCTGCCGATCGGTTACGGCGCCATCGGCTGTTATGTCGGGCTGCGTTTCGACCGGCCGACAGTGCAATACGTCTGGCGGCGACTGCCGATGATGATTCTGGCCTCGCTGCTGTTGATCATCCTCTGCGCCCTGTCGGCCTGGCTGATTGCAGCGATGATGGGCAAGGATTATCTCTCGGTGTACCTGGCGACCAGTCCGGGAGGCCTGGATACGATGGCTATCATTGCCATCGATACGCATGCCGACGTCGGTTTTGTGCTGGCCATGCAGACCCTGCGCCTGTTCGGGGTGATCCTGACCGGCAGCTTCCTGGCCCGGCAGATTATCCGCCTGACCGACAAACGCATCCCTGCGCTCTGATGGACGATTTCAGGCTCCGCTTACACTCGCGCGGTTCATTCCAGCCCCGCCAAAGCGCTGGCCAGGCTTGGTGCCAGAGGCAGTACCGGCAATAACGTGGCCTGATAGGCGTGATAAAGGTCCGGTTTGCCCGGCCAGATGTCTGCACTTGGCTCGTTGCATTCGTTCAGCTCATGGCGCCAGCTGCCATGCTCATGATCGATGAACAGAGTCTCGTTGAACTCCCAGAAACAGCGATACCAGTCTTCATATTGCTGCTCGCCGGTACGTTGCAGCAACGCGGCGGCCGCAGCAGCCGCTTCGCAATGAGTCCAGTGCAGGCGATGACGGACTACCGGCTCGTTTTGCCAGTCAAGGGTGTAGACGATGCCGGGGGCACCGTCGACATCCCAGCCGTAGTGACAGGCGTTGGCAAACAGCTGGCGAGCGTCGTCCAGCAACCATTCGGGATTGGCACGCCCGGCGTGACGACGCGCAGCCTCCAGATGCAGCAACAGTCGAGCCCACTCGAAGGCGTGCCCAGGGGTGGTGCCGAAAGGCCGGAAGCCGTCGGCCGGATTTTCACGGTTGTAGTCTGGCAGGGGTTGCCAGTCACGGGTGAAGTGCTCGATGACCTGAAAACGGTTGGCACCGGCATGTTGATGGATAACCCGCTCGACGATGCTCAGCGCCCGGTCGAGCCACTGGGCATCGCCAGTCACGTCGGCCAGTGCGAGAAAGGCCTCGGTGCTGTGCATGTTGCTGTTCGCACCGCGATAGGACTCCTCGCCGCTCCAGTCCCGAGCAAATGACTCACGCATGGCGCCTTCCTGCTCACTCCAGAAGCGGGTCTGGATCACCTGGATAGCATCGGACAGCAATGCTTGTGCCCCGGGCCTCCCCGCCACTACCGCAGAACTGGCGGCCAGCGCAACGAAAGCATGCAGATAAGCCTGTTTATCGGCTCTGCCGCCGTCTTCGAGCGCGGCGCTGAACCAGCCACCGTGTTCGGCATCACGCAACGGGCCATGCAATGCCGCAACACCATGATCGACCAGCGCTGCGCAGCCGGGTATGCCTTGCGCATGCGCCATGGCAAAACAGTGCGTCATGCGTGCGGTATTCATGGTCTCAGCCGTGGCGCCGACCATCAGACGGCCGTAGTCATCAAGACTGCCAAAGCCATTGTCCAGCCTGGAAGCCTTGGCGAAGGTCAACAGACGGTTGCCTTCCAGTGCCAGCCATTGGTGATGGGCTGGCGAACGCAGCCAGCTGCTGAAGGTGTGATTATTATTATCCATGACGCGATGCCGCCCCCTTCGATAAGGTTGTGCCCAGACTGTACCGGAGGTCATTTCGACCGAGGGCATAATGCGCGCCCGGTCGTTCGTCGGCAAGCGGACACAACCTGTATCAATGTAGGGTTTTACACCTTGAAGCGTGAGACCACCTGATTCAGGTCGGCGGCCAGGCGCGACAATTCATGGCTCGATGCACTGATCTGGTTGGCTCCCTGAGTCGACTGCATCGACAGGTCGCGGATGTTGACGATGTTGCGATCGACTTCACGCGACACTTGCGCCTGCTCTTCGGCAGCGCTGGCAATCACCAGGTTACGCTCGGAAATCTGATTGATCGACGAGGTGATTTCGCTCAACGATTCGCCCGCGCCCTTGGCCAGTGCCAGCGTCGAGTCGGCCCGATCGCGGCTGGTGTTCATCGAGTCCAGGGCCTGAGCAGAACCGCTGCGCATGGCATTGACCATCGAGTCGATTTCCAGCGTCGACTGTTGGGTGCGATGCGCCAGTGCACGCACTTCGTCCGCCACCACTGCAAAACCACGGCCGGACTCACCCGCACGAGCCGCTTCGATGGCGGCATTGAGCGCCAGCAGGTTGGTCTGTTCGGCAATCGAGCGGATCACGTCCAGCACCTTGCCGATATCCTGAGACTGATTGGCGAGGTTTTGTACCAGTGTCGAGGTGGCCTGTACGTTGTCGGTCAGTGTCTGGATCGACTGCACCGTCTCGATCACCCGCGTTTGCCCCGCCAGCGCCGAGTTGCTGGACTGAGTGGACGCATCCGATGTGGACACCGCGTTACGCGCGACTTCTTCTACCGCCGAGGTCATTTCGTTGATCGCCGTGGCGGCCTGATCTATCTCCGCATTCTGCTGGTTCAAGCCGCGGTAGCTGTCTTCGGTAACCGAGTTGAGTTCCGTAGCTGCCGACGCCAGCTGGGTGGCTGAGCTGCCGATGTGGCGCATGGCTTCGCGCAAATTGACCTGCATCATCGCCAGCGCACGCAGCAGGCGGGTGACTTCATCTTCGCCGTCCACCTCGATGGTGGGGGTCAAGTCGCCATTGGCAACCTGCTCGGCAGCGGTCACCGCACGTTGCAGCGGACCTACGATGCTGCGGGTCAGCCAGAGAGCCAGGCCGATGGTGCACAACGCGGCGAGCACGACAAAGACAATGACGATGTCACGCGATTTGTCGTATTGGGCCTCGGCCGACTTGCCTTCGGCGTCGACCTTGGTGACATAGAAATCGGCCAGGTCACCGAGTTGCTTGCCGGAGCCGTCGACGATCTGCTTCATGTCGACCAGCAACAACTTGTTCAGCCCGGTGCCATCGCCCTGCCCGGCGAGAACGAAAGAGCGATCCAGCGCGCTGCGGTATTGGCCCATGGTCACCATGAACTGGTCGGTCAGAGACTGCTCTTCGGGGGTGTCGACAAAGGTCTTGAGCGTCGCCAGCTTCTTGTCCAGGTCGCCCAGACGCACGTCCAGCTGGCCACGGTAGGTCGGGATACTCGCAGGATCGGTGTCCAGCGCCATACGCAGGGAGATGGTCCGGATACGCAACATGATTTCACGGATATCGTTGACCACTCGCATGCTCGGCAGCCAGTTGGTCTCCACCGCCACTTCACTTTGGCGAATGGTGGACATCTGCGCCAGGGCAAACCATCCCAGCAAAGCCACCAACAGGGAAATGAGGGTAAAACCCAGACCGGCACGACGAGCGATAGTGAGTTTGCGTAGATTCATGACCAGGGCTCTTTTATATTTGGAGGGCAGTGCCTGACGAGAAGTTGTCAGACAACCGACAGCATATCGTCCCTGTCCGACAATTCTTTAGGTCTGCCGGTGATCATTTAGGGTTTTTACTCCAAAGACAGGTCAGCCCCTGAACTACTTGTAAGAAGCGCCGATCAGAGGACCCTGATCAATTGCCAGCAGCCAGCTGCCAGAGCCGTGCTACGTCACGCGCACGGTCATGCAGCAGGCGGGCAGTATCGCGACAGGCCTGTTCAAGACTCATTGGCCCGCTGACCAGCGCAAAGGCCGCGCCGATACCGTGCGGGTATAGCTGCTCATAGCCATCACCCAGCGTACCGGCCAGTACGATTACCGGCACGTGCTGACGCTGCGCAAGCCGCGCTACACCAAGAGGGGTCTTGCCGCGCAGGGTTTGTGCGTCGAAACGTCCCTCGCCGGTGATGACCAGGTCGGCACCGGTCAGCGCCTGTTGCAGCCCGGTCAGATCGGCAACAACGTCAACGCCTGCACGAAACGAGGCATTCAGGTATGCCTTGGCGGCAAAGCCCATGCCCCCTGCCGCACCGCTGCCGGGGCTGTTGCGCTGGTCAAGGCCGAAGGTCTGCGCGGTGTGGTCGGCGAACCGCCCGAGTGCGGCGTCCAGCGCCACAACCTGCTCGGCCGATGCGCCTTTTTGCGGGCCGAAGATATGCGAGGCGCCATTCGGCCCGCAGAGTGGATTATCGACATCAGCGGCAATCTCGACGCACACGTCAGACAAGCGCGGGTCGAAGTCGCTCAGATCGATCCGGGCCAGATGGGCAAGAGCAAGACCGCCCGGCGGCAAGGGCTGATTGTCGGCATCGAGAAAGCGTGCGCCCAGCGCCGAAAGCATGCCGCTGCCAGCGTCGTTTGTGGCGCTGCCACCAATGGCCAGGATCACTCGGCGAGCACCCGCGTCCAGTGCGGCAGATATCAACTGGCCGGTGCCTTCAGTGCTGGTCACGCAGGCGTCACGCTGTGCCAGCGTCAGTAATTGCAAGCCACTGGCCATGGCCATTTCGATGATTGCGGTCCTGCTGTCGGCCAGCCAGCCCCACTGCGCCTGGACGCGAGTGCCAAGCGGACCATTGACACTGGCGCTCATCAGTTCGCCGTTGCAGGCGGCCAGCAGCGCTTCGATGGTGCCCTCCCCGCCATCGGCCATCGGGCATTTGATCAGTTCGGCGTTCGGCCAGACTTCGGCCAGACCACTGGCAATCGCGTCGGCAACAGCCTGAGCGCTGAGGCTGTCTTTGAACGAGTCGGGGGCGATGACTATTTTCATTGTTGTTCTCCATATCCGATCCTCGCATGCTCTCATCCGGGACCGGGTTTGCCGCCAGCCCTTCGCACAATGATCGAGCGCCGTTATCAGGCATTTGAACAAAAGCCCGGGTTAGTCGTGACGAGTAGTCATCTGCGCACCAAGGTACAGGCGCAACAGGTCATCAGTCTTGTAAGGGTCGCAGCCGGTCAGCTCGCCGATCTTCTCCAGCCGATAGCGCAGGCTGTTGCGATGGATGCCCAAGGCTTCGGCACACGCCTGGCTTTCGCCGCTGTACTCGAACCATTTGCACAGCGTGTCGAGGAGTTGCACGTGATTGTGCAAATGGCCAATCGGCTCGGCAACGTCTTCGGCCAGCCAGTCGTGACGGTAGCGCCAGAACAGCACTGGCAAACGGTGCGCTTCAAGACGCAGCAAGCGTTGACCCGGTCGTGCCTGACTGGCGTAGTCGAGCAGATCCCGTGCCGCCGCACAGGCATGGCGCAGGGCGGGCAGGTCCGCAGACTGAGCCACGGTAGCGATGCGCAACACAGGCCAGTGGTGCTCATCGAACTGCCTGAGCAGCAGTGCATCGTCGCGTTCCTTGCCTGTCGTTCGGCACCAGTACAACAAGGTGGGCTCACGCAGCACGCACCAGCTGTCGGCGTAACGCGTGCCCAGCCAGGTTGCCACCTGACTGGCAACCTGGCACTGCGGGGCAAACTGGATCAGCACCACCTGACGCGCCACATGCGGCTGCAGACCCAGCTGCCGCGCTTCATCCACCAGGCTGTCGGGGCAATCCGGCAACAGCAGTCGGGCCAGCAGGTCTTCGCTGCGTTGTGCCCGCCACTGAAGGTCCGCCTGCTGACGACGGTGTTCCATGAGCATCTCGGCGGTCATTTTCACCAACTCGCCATACACCCGCACTTCGTCCGGTTCGCCGGTGATGCCAAGCACGCCCACCAGTTGATGATCGAGCATCAGTGGCAGATTGACACCCGGTTTGACGCCGCCAAGCTGCAGCGCTGCTAGTGAATCGATTTCTACCACTTGCCGGTTGGCCAGCACTCGCTGTGCCCCTTCATGGCGGGTACACAATCGCTCAGGATCACCGCTGCCGATGATGATGCCCAGGTAGTCCATGACATTGACGTTGTACGGCAGAATGGCCATGGCCCGGTCGACGATGTCCTGAGCCAGTGCTCGATCAAGGGCGAACATGGGCGGCTCCGGATGCAGGACGAAGCTTGCAATGGTTAGGCATATGGATACATTTTGTTGAAGTTATAGAACGCCCGAGTGTGCCTGAAAGTAGCCACCAGCGCGACGTACATGGCAGAGTGCCTGCCTTGCCTCCTTGAACCTCCACACGTGCGCGCAGGCCCCTCTTGATCAAATCCCGACTTGCCAGTCTGCTGACGCTGTTGACCCTGCAAGCCTGCACGTCGATGGCTGAAAGCGAAGAGCCGACAACACGTTTTGAAGATTACCGGCAGCAGACCATCGAGCTGATGCGCACGCAGCGCAACTTCCAGACTGCCGACCACGAGGCAGAGCTGGGCTGGAATGCACCACAGCAATGGACTCCGACCGGCGCGCTCAAAGGTGGCGTTCTGCTGGTACACGGGCTGGGCGATTCGCCGTGGTCATTTCATGATGTGGCGCGCAAGCTGGTCGATCAAGGCTATCTGGTAAGAACCGTGCTGCTGCCGGGGCACGGGACCAAACCCGAAGACATTCTCGACGTGCGTCTGGAGCAGTGGCAACAGGTAGTCCGCGAGCAGGTGCAACAGCTCGGTCGCGAAGTGCCGAAGGTGTATCTCGGGGGCTTTTCGACCGGTGCCAATCTGGTGCTCGATTATGCCTATGATCACGAAGACATCGCCGGGCTGATCCTGTTCTCGCCGGCCTTTCGCTCCAACAGCGGCTATGCCTGGCTGACGCCATGGATCGGCTGGGCCAGACCCTGGCTTGCCACACCCAACGACGGCCTGCGCCCGATGCAGACACCGGTCCGTTACATGAACATGCCCACCAACGGGTTTGCCCAGTTCTATCGCAGCAGCGCGCTGGCCCAGGCCCGTCTGCATCAGCGGCGCTATGACAAACCGGTGTTCATTGCCATCGCCGAGCATGACTCGGTGCTCGACACCGATTATGTACTGGACACCTTCAGCCAACGCTTCAGCCATCCGGCCAGTCAGTTGATCTGGTACGGCGAGCTGCCCGCTCGCGCCGCTGAAACAACACGAGTCAAGGCCCGCAAGGACTCCCTGGCGGACTATCGCATCAGCCGCTTTTCACACATGGGTCTGCTTTTCTCACCGGACAATCCGCTTTACGGCGTATCAGGCAGCCAGCGCATCTGCTGGAACGGCCAGAGCACCGCGGACACTGCGCAATGCATGGCGGGCGCGTCGGTGTGGTATTCGGACTGGGGCTATACCGAACCGGGCAAGATCCATGCACGCCTGACCTTCAACCCGTATTTCGAGTGGCAGACCGAGGTGATGCTCGGCGTACTGAACGCAACACCGTAGTACGCAACCGCCTGCCTTGTATCGTCGCCAGCGAGATCCGTAGACGCGAACCTGTTTGCGAAAGGCGTTTTTTCGGGCATCACATTTCTGCGGCTGCACGGCCTGTTTCACAAACACGCTCGCGCCTACTCCAGCGGCACCAGCCGCTCACGGCTGTTGCTCAGGTGCGTCCACATCGCCGCACGCGCTGCGTCAGGGTCCTTGCGACGAATGGCGTTGAGCAATGCTTCGTGCTCCAGATTGGCCAGGTAGCCTTGATGCGCGAGGTTATTTCCCGCCCGCTCGCTCGAAGCAATGCGGCTGCGCGGAATGATCGCGCTGCCCAGATGCTGCATGATCTCCATGAAATACGGGTTGCCGGTGGCTTCGGCGATCAACATGTGAAAGCGCTTGTCGGCCTCGACGCAGCTGTCGTCATTGGCCAGCAGGTCCTGGTAATCATCCAGCGCTTGACGCATGGCCGCCAGTTGCTCGTCGGTGCGGCGCACAGCGGCCAGCGCGACAGCCTGAGTTTCCAGGCCGATACGCAGTTCGATGATGTCGCGTACCCGTGAAACGGTTTCGACCTTGAGCCGCAGGCCGGTCTGGTCACTGCGCTCCAGCACAAATGTACCGATACCGTGATGGGTCGCCACCAGACCTGACGCCTGCAACTTGGATATTGCCTCACGCACCACGGTGCGACTGACACCGTGCTCACGGACGATCTGGTTTTCGGAGGGCAGCTTCTGACCGGGTGCGATTTTACCCAGCAAAATGCGCTGGCTCAGTTCGGTGACCAGGTCGGTGGCCAGGCTGTGCTGCCTGCGTTTGGGTGCAGCACTGTTGGGCTCTTGCATGGCAGATGAATCCCTGACTTGTCTGATTGTGCTGCCGTATCACAGCCCTGACAGCGTGAAAGTGATATTGAATGCGCAAAGAGACCGGTTTCAACGCCCCGCGCAGTTGTCTTACTTGTATTACAAGTTAGCCATCACTGTCAAAATGGCTGGTTGGCCCCGACTTGCCTTTTTTTAGCAGTTCCAGTCGATCCGCAATCAGGAATACGTCATCCCTTCCCACATGAAAAAACAGCTAAAGCCCCGCAATCTCTTGATATAGCCATCAAGTTATTATCGTCATACTGACCTGCACAGGACCGATACCTGCTGACATAGAGCGCACCCAATCGTCCAATTCATCAGCATCAGGGGATTGCGGAACGAATTTTTACTTGTATGATGACCGACAATGCGAGGGACACACTTCGCACATACCCGCATAAAAACAACGAGTGGGAGATTCAACTGTGAGCACATCCAATTCCAGGATGGCCGACGGCACAGATCCGGTTTTGAGTTCAGCCGTATCGAAGGTCAAACGTCACGTCCTGCCGCTTTTCGTCATCATGTTTATCGTCAACTACATCGACCGGGTGAACATCGGCTTCGTGCGTTCGCACATGGAGCATGACCTGGGCATCGGCGCTGCGGCCTACGGGCTGGGTGCCGGGTTGTTCTTCATCGGCTATGCCCTTTTCGAAGTGCCATCCAACATCCTGCTGCAAAAAATCGGCGCGCGCATCTGGCTGACGCGGATCATGCTCACCTGGGGCATCGTGGCTGCCTGCATGGCGTTCATCCAGAACGAAACCCACTTTTACATCCTGCGCTTTCTGCTGGGTGTGGCCGAGGCAGGCTTCTTCCCGGGCGTGATCTACTACTTCACCCGCTGGTTGCCCGGCGTCGAGCGGGGCAAGGCGATTGCCATTTTCCTCAGTGGCTCGGCCATCGCGTCGCTGATTTCGGGACCGTTGTCAGGCCTGCTGCTGCAAATCACCGGTTTTGGAATGAAAGGCTGGCAGTGGATGTATTTCATCGAGGGGATGTTCTCGGTCGGCCTGTGCTTCTTCGTCTGGTTCTGGCTGGACTCCAAACCGCAAGACGCAAAATGGCTGACCCGCGAGGAGCAGGATGCGCTGGTCAGCGCCATCGATGCCGAACAGGCTGCCCGTGAAGCGGCGACACCGGTCAAGGCTTCTATTGGCAAGCTGCTCAAGGACAGCCAGATCATTCTGTTCTGCCTGATCTATTTCTTCATTCAGCTGACTATCTATGCAGCAACCTTCTGGCTGCCGAGCATCATCAGAAAAATGGGCACACTGACTGACTTCGAAGTCGGCATGTTCAATTCCATACCGTGGCTGCTGTCGATCATCGGCATGTACGTCTTCGCCGCGCTGTCCGCCAAATGGAAACGCCAGCAGGCCTGGGTGGCCATTGCGCTGTTGATTGCCGCTGCCGGAATGTTCATGTCGACCACCGGCAGCCCGATTTTCGCCTTTGTTGCCATCTGCTTTGCAGCGTTGGGTTTCAAGTCAGCCTCCTCGCTGTTCTGGCCAATCCCGCAGGCCTATCTGGATGCACGTATCGCTGCAGCGGTGATTGCGCTGATCAACTCGGTGGGCAACCTCGGTGGCTTCGTGGCACCGACCACCTTCGGCCTGCTGGAAGAGCATACGGGCTCGATCCAGGGCGGATTGTATGGCCTGACAGCCACATCGATCATTGCCGCGATCATCGTTTTCGCCGCGCGCAATACCCCCAGGCCGGGCGCGACACCGGTCGCCGCCATCCAGACCCCGGCCACGCATTGATGCCTATGCGAAGCGACGTTTCTACAGGTCATATTTTCTTACAGGATCAGCCATGAACATTCAGCAAGCCAACATTACCCGTCAGGCCCCCGTCATTACCGAGATGCAGGTAGTGCCGGTAGCCGGCCATGACGACATGCTGCTCAACCTGAGCGGCGCGCATGGGCCTTACTTCACCCGCAATATCGTGATCCTCAAGGACAATGCCGGGCACATCGGCGTCGGCGAAGTGCCGGGGGGCGAACTGATCCGCCAGACCCTTGAAGATGCACGCCCGCTGGTGGTCGGCAACAGCATCGGCACTTACCAGAAGATTCTCAATGAAGCGCGCAAAGCCTTCGCCGATCGAGATTCGGGTGGCCGTGGCCTGCAGACGTTCGATCTGCGCATCGCCATTCACGCGGTTACCGCACTTGAAGCCGCCCTGCTCGACCTGCTTGGCCAGCACCTGGACGTCCCGGTTGCAGCCCTGCTGGGTGAAGGACAGCAACGCGATAAGGTCGAAATGCTGGGCTACCTGTTTTACGTCGGCGACCAGCGCAAGACCGACCTCGCCTACCGCAGCGAGCCCGAAGCCGACAATGACTGGTTCCGTATTCGCCATGAGGAAGCGCTGACCCCCGAGGCTGTGGTGCGTTTGGCAGAAGCCGCGCACCAGCGTTATGGTTTTCAGGACTTCAAGCTCAAGGGCGGCGTATTGAGCGGCGACGCAGAAATCGAAGCCGTCACAGCGCTGGCTGAACGTTTTCCGGATGCCCGGATCACCCTGGATCCCAATGGCGCATGGTCGCTCAAGGAAGCCATCCGCCTGTGCCGCGATCAGCACCATGTGCTGGCATATGCAGAAGACCCGTGCGGTGCGGAAAACGGTTTCTCCGGCCGCGAAGTCATGGCCGAGTTCCGGCGCGCTACCGGCCTGAAGACTGCCACCAACATGATCGCCACCGACTGGCGGGAAATGGGCCATGCCATTCAGTTGCAATCGGTGGACATTCCACTGGCCGATCCGCACTTCTGGACCATGCAGGGTTCGGTACGCGTGGCCCAGATGTGTAATGAATGGGGCCTGACCTGGGGTTCGCACTCCAACAACCATTTCGATATTTCGCTGGCGATGTTCACCCATGTGGCAGCTGCCGCGCCAGGCAACATCACGGCGATTGACACCCACTGGATCTGGCAGGACGGCCAGCGCCTGACCAAGGCACCATTGCAGATTATCGGCGGCAAGGTCGAGGTACCGAAGAAACCGGGGCTGGGGGTCGAGCTGGACATGGACCAGTTGGCCAAGGCTCATGAACTTTACAAAGGCATGGGCCTGGGTGCCCGCAATGACGCAGCGGCCATGCAGTTTCTGATCCCGAACTGGACATTCAACAACAAGCAGCCTTGCCTGGTGCGTTGAGCCTGACCGACATTCGAAGTCACTCGCCGCCTGTTCACTTCTGGCTGGCACACGGTGCGCAACCCCCTTGCGCACCGTTTTTTTCAAATACAGCTTGGCATGCAAAACCGGCATGCTACTGTCTGGCGACCTCCAGTAACGACCAGACCGCATGCGCCATCTTGCCCGTACCCGCCCTCGCCTGACCTTCGCCGCTCTGGTAGGCCTGACCGCAGGCATTGCCTGGGCCTTGCTTATTCCCCATGCCACCCTTACGCAGAGCCTGCTGACCGGCTGGGACACGGGTGTCTGGCTTTATCTGATCCTGATTTTCGTGCGCACGCTGCGCAGTAATGCCGACGACGTCCGGCGAGTTGCACTGATGGAAGACGAGAACGCCGGTGTCATTCTGGTAACAGTCTGCGTTGCGGCGCTGGCCAGCCTGGCGGCGATCATCGTCGAAGTTGCAGGCAGCAAGGGCCTTTCCAGCGATGCCAAAATGCTCCATCACGCCTTCACCGGCCTGACCGTCATTGGCTCCTGGCTGATGATCGGCGTGATCTTCAGCCTGCATTACGCACGCATGTTCTACACCTGGAAAGGCAAGGAGCCGGCGCTGGCGTTTGTGGGCGGTGAAAAGAACCCTGACTACTGGGATTTTCTATACTTTTCGTTCACCCTCAGCGTTGCGGTCCAGACCTCCGATGTTGGCGTAGCGACCCGAGAAATGCGCAAGGTAGTGCTCGGACAATCGCTGATCTGCTTTGTGTTCAACACCGCGATTCTGGGTTTTTCGATCAACATCGCCGCCAGCCTGTTCAACTAACCTTCAGGCCAACTTCATTACGAGGACTGCAGACCATGACCCAATTGAAAATCGCCGTGCTTGATGACTGGCAGGACGTGGCCCGCGACGTGGTGGACTGGTCGACACTCGTTCCAGTGGGCGAAGTCAGCTTTCTGCACGAATACCCTGCCGATACCGCGACAATGGTCCAGCGTCTGCGAGGCTTCGACATCATTTGCGTGATGCGCGAGCGAACCCTGTTCGATGAGGCACTGCTCAGCCAACTGCCGGCGCTCAAACTGCTGGTCACTGGCGGCATGCGCAACGCGGCAATCGATATCGCTGCAGCGAAGCGCCAGGGCATTGTCGTATGCGGTACTGAAAGCTACAAAAACGCAGCACCGGAACTGACCTGGGCGCTGATCATGGGCATTACCCGCAACCTGGTGGCCGAGGCCAACTCATTGCGCGCGGGCAACTGGCAAGTCGGGTTGGGCAGCGACCTGCATGGCAAGACCCTGGGGGTTCTCGGCCTGGGCAGTATCGGCAAATGGATCGCCCGCTACGGTCAGGCGTTCGGCATGAAGGTCATTGCCTGGAGCCAGAACCTGACACCTGAAGCTGCCGCGGAATCAGGCGTCACTTATGTCAGCAAGCAACAGTTGTTCGAACAGGCCGATGTGCTCTCGGTGCACCTGGTTCTCAGCGAGCGCAGCCGTGGCCTGGTAGACGCAGAGGCACTGGGCTCGATGAAGCCGGGCGCCTATCTGATCAACTCGTCACGCGGCCCGATCATCGATCAGACTGCGCTGATTGAAACGCTGCAACAGCGCAGGATCGCCGGTGCGGCGCTGGACGTGTTCGACATCGAACCGCTGCCTGCCGACCACCCGTTCCGCACGCTGGACAACGTGCTCGCAACGCCACACATCGGCTATGTCACCGAGAACAACTACCGGACCTTTTACGGGCAGATGATCGAGGACATTCAGGCGTGGCATGCGCGATCACCTATCCGGGTGTTGGGGTGAAGCGTGCTGCTATAGCGATACCGTGCATACACCGAAACGCTGCCCCTGAAGCATTCATTTACAACTGAAAATGCCTCAACCTTTCGTTCAGTCCATTGGCGAGTTCTGCGAGTGCCTGACTGGCGCTGGCGGTCTTGTCCGCGCGAGTTGCCGACTGGGCCGCCAGATCCCGAATACGCACCAAATTGCTATCAACCTCACGGGCGACTTGCGTCTGCTCTTCACAGGCGCTGGCGATCACCAGGTTGCGATCATCAATGATCATCACCGAACTCGCGATAGAGGCCAACGCTGCGTTGGCCAACTCTGCCTGCGCTTTCGTGCGATGCGCCTGTTCGCGGCTTAGCGACAGTGCCGTCACGGTATCCCGGGTGCCTTGCTGTACGTGCTCGATCATGCTTTCGATCTCGCGCGTTGAATCACTGGTGCGATGCGCGAGCGCACGAACCTCATCCGCAACGACAGCAAACCCTCGGCCAGCCTCACCCGCACGAGCGGCTTCAATTGCCGCATTCAAGGCAAGCAGATTGGTCTGCTCGGAAACAGACCTTATTACCTCCAGGACTTTCGAAATTTCCAGTGTTCTGACGGCCAGCAATTGTGCGTGATGGGTAGCCTGCTGCACGTCCTCCGTCAGTTGCGTGATCGAACCCACTGTGAGACCGAGCTCACCCTGCCCCTGTCGCGCAGCGTGGGCCGAAACCCTTGATTCTTCTGAGGTGGAAACCGCATTGCGCGTGACTTCCTGTACCGCCTGGCTCATCTCGGTGACTGCAGCAGCCGACATGTCTATTTCGCTACTCTGAACACGCAGATCAGCGTTGTTATCGCGCATCAGTATGTTCAGCTCTTCGGTCGCTGTGAACAATTGTCCCGCGACCTGCCCAACATGGCTCAGCGTGCCTCTGAGGTTTTGACGCATTCGTACCATCGACTGCAGTAACAGGGCAGCCTCATCGCGTCCCCCGCTTTCGATGTACTCGATGCGAAGATCGCCTGCGGCAATCGTTTCGGATGCTGCCAATGCCTGTCTTATCGGGCCGGCCAGGCTGACAGTAAGACGCCAGGCCAGGATCAGGGTTACCAGCAGCGCTGATCCCATTGTAAACAACGTGACCCGATTGGCATTGGCATAGGTATGGCTGGCGCTCGTGCTGGCATCGACTTGCGACGCATCATTGAGCTGTTTGAGATCTTCCAGCTGCCCCATCAGGGACTTCGCGATACTGGCCATATCAGTCCAGGCCAACAGACGGCCTGCGTCCTCCTGACCTGCGGTGATCATGGCGTGAACCTGTTCGGCATGACGAACGTAGTCTTGAAAAGTCTTGCCCACGCCGTCAATCACATCACGTTCACCAGGTGAGTCAATAAACGGCTGGTACGCCTCTATCGCTTTTGCGAACGCTGATTCGCGCTGCATCAACTCCTCGCGTGCCTGAACCAGCTGATCGGCATTACGAGCAGATAACATTTTCATTACATCGTATCGCGTGTTTGAAAACGCTAACGCAATCGCATCGCCCAAGGCAATTCCAGGCAATGAGTCATTTTCGATGTCAAGCCCTTTGGCACGGATACTGGATAACTGCGCCAGGCTAAAAACACCCAGGCCCAGCACAAGCAAAACCATAACGGCAAAGCATGCCACCGTTCGCGTGGCTATGTTGAAACGTCTCAGGTACATACAACTTCCTCTTGATACATCATGCGCCAAGCATATACCGGGATAGAAACTCACCCAGTGACAGTAGAAAAAAGTAGCCTCAAGGGGCCGGTTATAAACCATGTCCATTACATCAACGCAACGCGCCGATACTTTTCGGCAACGCCGCCGATACTATTTTGCTTACCAAGGGCGACTTAATAAACGTGCGACCACCGCGGATCAATAAAGCGAAGGGCGCACCGCAGGATCTGCTATTATCAACCCCACCCCACTGCCAATTAAGCCATAGGTTTTTTTGCAATAAAACAAAAATTCAACACACTAAAAAGTAAGACTTTTAGTCGTCTCTACACCATGACTTATGACCTTCTATTCACCTCATTCATCATCCTCTCCGCCCCCCCACAGCGCCCACCCTGGAATACCTAACTAAA
>NZ_LJPW01000190.1 GCF_001400735.1 Pseudomonas caricapapayae | reverse complement strand
TGTATAAGAGACAGGCGCATTACTGCGCCCTTCGAGAAACATCACCGAGTGACGTACGTCCTCGGCATACACCTCAGGCTCGACCAGCCCGACACACGGCCCTTTGCAGCGTTTGATCTGATACTGCAGGCAAGGACGTGTGCGGTTCTTGAAGTAGCTGTCCTCGCACTGCCGCACCTGGAACGTCTTCTGCAGCAGGCTGAGGCTTTCGCGAATCGCGCCCGCGCTCGGGTAAGGCCCGAAGTATCGGCCCTTGGCCTTCTTGGTGCCGCGATGAATGCTCAGCCGCGGAAAGGCGTTATCGGACAGAAACACATAGGGGTAAGACTTATCGTCACGCAGGAGAATGTTGTACGGAGGCCGCCACTCCTTGATGAGGGTCTGCTCCAGCAACAGTGCTTCGGTTTCGTTGCCCGTGATGGTGGTTTCAATCTGCGCGATGCGCGACACCAGCGCTCCGGTCTTGGGCGCGTGTCCGGTCTTGCGAAAGTAACTGGCAAGACGCTTCTTGAGGTTCTTGGCCTTGCCGACATAAAGCAGAGTGGCTTCGGCGTCGAACATACGATAGACGCCGGGGCGACCGCTACAGGTCGCGAGAAATGCACTTGGATCGAATGTCTGGGTCATGTTCAGGCGCTGGCATCAACCATGCCGTGACGTACAGCAAGCAAAGCCAGTTCAACATCACTGCTGATCGAAAGCTTCTCAAAGATACGGTATCGGTAGGTATTGACGGTTTTCGGTGACAGGCAGAGCTTGTCAGAGATGGTCTGGACTTTCTGGCAGCCCACAATCATCAGGGCAATCTGGATTTCCCGCTCGGACAGCAGATCGAACGGCGAATTGTTCACCTGCGGTTGAAACGACTTCAACGCAAGCTGCTGGGCAATCTGCGGACTGATGTAACGTTGACCGGCGAAAACCAGGCGAATGGCCTGGACCATCTCGGCAAGCCCTGCGCCCTTGGTCATGTAACCGGCTGCACCCGCCTGCAGCAGGCGCGTCGGAAACGGGTCCTCTTCACAGACAGTGACAGCGACTACCTTGATATCCGGATGACTGCGCAACATCTTGCGGGTGGCTTCCAGCCCGCCGATGCCGGGCATCTTGACGTCCATGAGGACAACATCAGGCTTGAGCTCGCGCGCCTTCTTGAGGGATTCCTCGCCGGAATCGGCCTGCCCGACAACCTGCAGACCGTCTATGTCGGCCAGCATGCGTGTGATGCCTGTCCGGACAAGATCATGGTCATCGACAACTAGCACCTTAATCAAGCAGACACCTCGCGCAACGGTCATAACGAATGCCAATCACCATAACAAAAACAATGAGTCAGACCTAGCACTGCGAGCACCGAGGCTCGACAACATCATTGTAAGTGCGTCGATGATGGCACGACCCATCCGGATGTGACAGCACATCAGCATCGATATCTTTCTGCCATCGCCTGCCTTAAGGAAGCTTTTCAGTACGTGAAACCGGCCCTGAAAGCTCGGCGATGGTCGTCGTCAATCGCCGGATCGCATCCTGATCATCCTTGCCCAGTACCCGGTAGTTACACAGAATCTTTTCTTCAAGGACACTGAGATTGTCCACCGGCACCGGCGTACGCGTACCGGTCAACACATAGAGCACATCGACGCCTTTGGCCGCCACCGCAGCCAGGTAATCGGCTTTGGGCGCGCGATCGCCATTTTCATACTTTCCCTGCGCGTTAGCCTCGACCCCCCCTATTTCACCGAAGGTACGCTGAGACATGCTCAGACGTTCTCGTTCTTTTCTAAGTCGGCAACCGATTCCACTCATTTGAACCTATGATCCTGTCGAAACCATCCTAACGAATGTTAGAATCCCGCGGAATTGAATAGATTTGAACGGTTTTGAACTATGCCCGGAATACGCACTGCCGCACAAGCCAAGGCCTGGCTGGAACAACAGGGAAAATCTGTTCAGGAGTTCGCTAGAGAAAACAGTATTGATCCGGCAACTACCTACCAGGTGCTGTCAGGACGCAAGAAAGGCAGGCGCGGTGAAGCGCACAAGGTGGCCGTATTGCTGGGCATGAAGATCGGGACTATCCCGAACACTGAAGCCCTGCCGGAAGAAATAATGGATGGAGAGTAGTTTGTCTCGGTACATCGGTGGCTATAACGCATCCACTCCAGACACGCGCCCTGCCCTCGCCACCAATGTATACAGGCTTGCAGTCAAGATAGCCTGCCCGGTCCATACCTGTCATCAGCCGTTGAGCGGTTCGCTGTCAGTCTCTTTTTAGCTCCGCGAATCATCACCCCGACCGCCGCAGTCATTCATAATGCGTGTGATTGAATTTTCCAATTGAATCCGCGACTGCACCTGAAGTAAGCTCCGGATCATTCAACGGAGACCCACCATGCTGCAATCCACATCACCACTGCTTCGAGCTGCCAACGGCTTTTTTTGCCGTGCGTGCGCTATGGCCGTGCGGGTTGCCTCAGTGAGTGTTCCTGTCCAGCTCAACTCCTATTATGGGTATTGGTTTAGCCACTGGCGCGCCTGATACCTGTCCGGCGCCCACTTCAAGGGGACGCCAACCAGAGAAATTCTCTACCCCCGGTCGGCTTCCCGACCGGGGGTTTTGTTTTTCAGGGCCCGGTATTTCAAGGGTTTCGTAAAAGAAACCCATAAAAATCAGACTGCATCGAATCGAGGATTTACCCATGAACTACGCCACTTATTACCGCAACGATATCGACTTCGCGTGGCGATTTAGCCACCGCCGTTCGGGACAGCCTGCCGCCTCCGTTCGGTCACTGCCAGGTGGCAACCACGCACGCTCAGCCAATACGGCCCTTTGTCGAACACCCCAGTAGGTCTGCGCGGGAGCGTCCCGCCAGCCCAGGAAGCCAGAACATGAATTCGTCCGTTGCCGTAAAATCGCCCGACCTGTCCAGCCATGCCGTTACTCTGGCGGACAATAGCCCCGCCTCGAACCGCCTGCCCGGCACGCTTGAGCTGAAAATGCGTCTGCCACTGAATGTGGCGCTGACCGAACAGGTTGCGGCCCATCGCCGCGCCGTGCGCGCCATCCTTGACGGTGAGGACTCAAGACTGCTGGTCGTTGTCGGCCCCTGCTCGATTCATGACCCGCAATCTGCACGCGAATACGCCGAAAGACTGGCCAGCCTCGCGGCGCAAGTCAGTGACCAGATGCTGCTGGTGATGCGTGCCTACGTAGAAAAACCCCGCACCACAGTGGGCTGGAAAGGTCTGGCTTACGATCCCCGTCTGGACGGCAGTGACGACATGGCAGAGGGCCTGGCCCTGTCACGGCAATTGATGCGCGACATGCTGGGCATGGGCCTGCCGATCGCCACCGAAATCCTTCAGCCCATGGCTGCGGGCTATTTCGACGACCTGCTCAGTTGGGTCGCGATTGGCGCTCGCACTACCGAATCTCAGATCCATCGGGAAATGGCCAGCGGGTTGCCCATGGCGGTCGGCTTCAAGAACGGCACTGATGGCGGCGTGGCCGTGGCCAGCGACGCAATGCGTTCGGCAGCACACCCGCATCGCCACTTCGGCATGGACCGTCACGGCCATCCGGCAATTATCGAGACTCAAGGCAATCCGCATACGCATCTGGTGCTGCGCGGCGGTCACGGCGGCCCCAATTACGATCGCCAGAGCGTCGCCAGTGTGCAGGCCAGCCTGGGCAAAAACAGCGTCAAGTCGCGAATCATGGTCGATTGCAGCCACGCCAACAGCGGCAAGGACCCGTTGCGTCAACCACAGGTATTCGACGACGTGCTCGACCAGCGCCTGTCAGGCAATACCTCGCTGATTGGCATGATGATCGAGAGCCACCTTTTCGATGGCTGCCAGCCGCTGGGCGATACGCTGCAATACGGTGTGTCGGTCACCGATGGCTGCCTGGGATGGGAAGGCACCGAACGACTCCTGCGTCGTGCAGTTGACCGCCTGCGCTACAGATAAACAGGACGAAGGAACTTTGTCGGGAAATACCGCACTGAATCCGGTAGGCTGTTTCTTTTTTTTCACAGGAGATTGTTCCCCATGGCTAAAGCCACTGCCCGCCACATCCTTGTTTCGAGCGAAGAAAAATGCAACGAACTCAAGGCTCAGATCGAAGGCGGCGCTGATTTCGCTGAAATCGCCAAGGCCAATTCCAGCTGCCCATCCAGCCGTCAGGGCGGCGATCTGGGCTCGTTCGGTCCGGGCCAGATGGTCAAGGAATTCGATACCGTCGTATTCAGTGCTCCGGTCAACACCGTTCAGGGCCCGGTAAAGACCCAGTTCGGTTACCACCTGCTGGAAGTGAC
This sequence comes from Pseudomonas caricapapayae, assembly GCF_001400735.1. GTDB lineage: Bacteria > Pseudomonadota > Gammaproteobacteria > Pseudomonadales > Pseudomonadaceae > Aquipseudomonas > Aquipseudomonas caricapapayae. Next base: position 50,907 of record NZ_LJPW01000190.1, on the reverse strand, counting down.
CAGCCGCCAGGACTGATCCTGCTGCGCTGAGTGCCAGACGGCTCATCTTCGGATGGGCCGTTTTTGTGTGTGGCCATTGTTACCGGCACCGGCTTGTAGTGGCTTGGCGAAGCGGCCATTTGTCTGTAGAAGATACCGCGACGCAGAGCATGAGTTTTGCGGGGATTTTCGCCATACCTCCAGGGCCAGTCGCCTTCAACCCTGACATTCGCTTGCGAACGTCAGTCAGGATTCGAGTCATGCGTTTTGTTTTTCCATCATTACTCGCCTTGACGCTGACATGTGTTGGTGCGTTTCAATCGCTGTCTGCAGCCCCGCAACACGCGCTGACCGTTTACGGCGAGGCGCCGCGCTATCCCGCCGATTTCAAACATTTCGACTATGTAAATCCCGACGCCCCGAAAGGCGGCAGCATGCGCCGCTCGGCGATTGAAATCGGTCAGTTCGATCACCTGATGCCGTTTACCGACAAAGGCATGGGTGTTTCACAGATCAACGGCATGCTGTATGCACCGCTGGCCGTGCGCTCGATGGATGAGCCCTATACCGTCTACGGACTGGTCGCGGAGAAAATGGAACGCGGTGCGGACGGCCTTTCCGTGCGCTTCTACCTGAACCCGAAGGCACGTTTCGCGGACGGCACACCGATCACTGCCAACGACGTGAAATACACCTACGAACTGCTGATGACTCAGGGCAATATGCAATACCGGACCCAGTTTGAGGCGGTCAAAGAGGTGGAAGTCGAATCGCCTGTGCAGGTTCGTTTCGACTTCAAGCATAACGACAGCCGCACCCTGCCCCTTGATCTTGCTTCGCTGCCGGTATTCCCCGAGCACTGGTGGAAATCACGAGACTTCGCCAGCGGTGCAGGGTTTGAAATACCACCGGGTAGCGGACCTTACAGCATCAGCCATGTCGATCCAGGGCGCACCATCACGTTTCAACGCGATCCAGACTGGTGGGGCAAGGACCTGCCGGTCAGCAAAGGCATGTACAACTTCGATACGTTCAGCATCGAGTATTTCGGCGACATCGACGTAGCTCGCACGGTACTCAAGGGCGGTGCGTATGATTACAACCGCGAGTTTTCGGCGACCGGCTATTCAATCCGCTATGACGGTCCGGCCCTCAGTGACGGGCGCTTGCAGAAGGCTCAACTGGCCAAAGGTGCGGTGCAAAGCTCGCAGGGGTTCGTATTCAATCTGAGCAGGCCGATGTTTCAGGACCGTCGCGTACGCCAGGCCCTGTCGCTGCTCTGGGACTTCGAATGGACCAACCGGCAGATGATGCGCAACATGTACATTCGTCAGGACAGCTTTTTCTCGAACTCGGAGCTTGCCGCCAGCGAACTGCCCACCCCCGCCGAGCTGAAAATCCTTGAGCCGCTGCGAGGTAAAGTCCCCGATCAGGTGTTCGACAGCGTGTTCAAGACGCCAAAAACCGATGGCACAGGCTTTATTCGCGATAAACAACTGCAGGCTCTGGCGCTTATGAAAGAAGCAGGCTGGACACCCCGGGGCGACGAGCTGGTGAATGCTCAGGGCGAACCGTTCAGTTTCACGTTTCTCAATGCACAGAACGGTTTCGAGCGGATGCTGCTGCCCTATAAACGTACGCTGGCGCAAATCGGCATCCATTTCGACATTCGCCGCATCGATTCTGCGCAATACCTCAACCGCGTGATGGCCCGCGATTACGACATGATTGTCACTGGCTACCCGGTGTCTACATCGCCCGGAGCCGAGCTGTACAACAGCTTCGGTGCCAAAGTGGCAATGGACCCAGGGTCAAGCAATTACATGGCGCTTCAGGATCCCGCTGTCGACACCCTCATTGCGGGCCTGCTGAAGGCCGACAACAAGCAGACCATGACCGACTATGCACACTGCCTGGATCGCGTCCTGCAATGGAATTACTACTGGATTCCCAACTATTACCCGCCAGGTTCTTCAACTGTCTGGTGGAACCGTTTCGGCATCCCGAGAATCCAGGCCAGCAACAATGAAGCCATCGAAACGTGGTGGGAAATCAGCCCGACACCGTTGACCAACGAGCAGTTTGCTGAAAAACGCGGTGCATCAGCCACCGTGTCGGAGATGCACTGAATGGCTGGATATATCTTGCGTCGGCTGCTGCTGATCATTCCGACCCTGCTGTGCATTCTGCTGGTCAATTTCTTCATCGTGCAGGCCGCACCGGGCGGGCCTGTCGAACAGGCCATCGCACGCCTGCAGGGGATCGGCGGTGCGACCGTGGGCGCAAGTGCCAGCGAATCGGCCGGTGCCGGACACTCCCGAGCGTCCCGAGGACTGGACCCGGTATTGATCAAGCAGATCGAACGGCAATACGGTTTCGACAAACCGCTGCATGAACGTCTGTGGCTGATGCTGAAGAGTTATGCACGCCTGGATTTCGGCAGCAGTTTCTTTCGCGGCGCGACGGTCACCGACCTCATTCTGCAAAAGATGCCGGTATCCATATCCCTGGGGCTATGGGCGACACTATTGACCTACCTTGTGTCCATCCCGCTGGGTATCCGCAAGGCAGTCAGGCATGGCAGCCAGTTCGATATCTGGAGCAGCACTGCGATTATCATCGGTTACGCCACCCCGGCATTCCTGTTCGCCATGCTGCTGGTGGTCGTGTTCTGCGGTGGCACATCACTGAACTGGTTTCCAGTGCGAGGGCTGGTCTCGGACAACTTCGAGCAACTGACTGCACTTGGCAAGATCGCCGATTATTTCTGGCACCTGGTGCTGCCTGTCTCGGCGCTGGTGATTGGCGGTTTTGCCACACTGACCCTGCTGACCAAACATTCCTTTCTCAACGAAATAACCCGCCAGTACGTGACCACCGCCCGCGCCAAGGGCATGAGCGAACGTCGCGTGCTCTATGGGCACGTGTTTCGCAATGCCATGCTGCTGGTCGTATCGGGCATTCCGCAGGCGTTCATCAGCGTGTTCTTTGCTGGTTCGCTGCTGATCGAAGTGATTTTCTCGCTGGATGGTCTGGGCCGCATGAGCTATGAAGCAGCGGTTTCACGGGATTATCCGGTGGTGTTCGGTTCACTGTTCATCTTCACGGTATTCGGACTGCTGATAAAGCTGATTGGTGACATCTGCTATACGCTGGTGGACCCCAGAATCGACTTCAGCGCGAGGAATGCCTGATGCGTAATCTCTCGCCGCTGGCACGTCGCCGTCTGGAGCGCTTTCGCAGCAATCGCCGGGGCTGGTGGTCGCTGTGGCTGTTGTGCGGACTGTTTGCCCTGACACTGGGTGGCGAATTGATTGCCAATGACAAACCGCTGCTGGTCAGCTATCAGCAGTCGCTCTACTTTCCGGTGTTCAAGCGCTACACCGAGCAGCAGTTTGGTGGCGAGCTGCCTTTCCAGCCGGATTACCGCAGCGATTACGTGCGCAAACTGATTGCCAAAGGCGACGGCTGGATGCTGTTTCCGCCCATTCCGTTCAGTGACGATACACCCAACTATGAATTGATCACCCCCGCACCCAGCCCGCCTTCTGCCACCAACTGGCTTGGCACTGACGATCAGGCTCGCGACGTCATGGCGCGGGTCATTTTCGGTGCGCGGGTGTCGATCCTGTTTGCATTGGTCCTGACCGCCATCAGTGCGTTGATAGGCATCACCGCTGGTGCCCTGCAGGGCTATTACGGCGGTTGGGTAGACTTGTTTGGCCAACGCCTGCTGGAGGTCTGGTCCGGCTTGCCGGTGCTCTACCTGCTGATCATCCTGTCAGGCTTCGTCGAGCCCGACTTCTGGTGGCTGCTGGGCATTATGGCGTTGTTTTCCTGGCTTACGCTGGTCGACGTCGTGCGCGCCGAGTTCCTGCGTGGCCGTAATCTGGAGTACGTCAAAGCTGCCCGTGCGCTGGGCCTGGGGGATCGCAAGGTCATCATGCGCCATATACTGCCCAACGCGATGAATGCGACATTGAGCTATTTGCCTTTCATCCTCACCGGTGCCATCTCTACCCTGACTGCGCTGGACTTTCTGGGCTTCGGCATGCCTGCTGGCAGCGCATCGCTGGGCGAGCTGATCGCTCAGGGCAAGCAGAACCTGCAAGCGCCCTGGCTGGGTCTGACGGCATTCTTTGCGCTCGCGTTGATCCTGACACTGCTGGTGTTCATAGGCGAGGCATTGCGTGATGCCTTCGACCCGAGGTCCTGACATGCCGGAAAATCTTATCGAAATCCGCGACCTGAGCGTTGCCTTCAACGGCCAGAGAGTGGTCAGCAACCTGAGCCTGGATGTGCGCCGCGGCGAATGCCTCGCACTGGTCGGCGAATCCGGCTCAGGCAAGTCCGTCACGGCCCATTCGATCCTGCAACTTCTGCCCTGCAATGGCACCCTGACCACTGGCAGCATCACCTACCGGGGGCAACAACTGGTGGGTGCCGACCAACGCGTTCTTCGCGAGCTGCGCGGCAACCGGATTGCCATGATTTTTCAAGAACCGATGACCTCGCTGAATCCGCTGCACAGCGTGGCCCGGCAAATTGGCGAAACATTGTTGCTGCACCGCGGCATCAGTGGCCGTGCAGCACACACGCGTATCGTCGAGCTGCTGGAGCTGGTAGGCATTCAGCATCCGGAAAAGCGCTTGAAAGCCTATCCGCACGAATTGTCCGGAGGCCAGCGCCAGCGGGTGATGATTGCCATGGCACTGGCCTGCGAGCCTGAACTGCTGATTGCCGATGAGCCGACCACGGCGCTGGACGTCACTGTGCAACGCAAGATTCTCGTACTGCTCAAGGAACTGCAACAGCGCCTGAACATGTCGCTTTTGCTGATCAGTCACGATCTGAATCTGGTCCACAGCGTGGCGCAGCGCGTCTGCGTAATGCGTGCCGGCGAGATCGTCGAGCAATCCGACTGCAAGTTGCTGTTCAAATCACCGCAACATCCCTACAGCCGGCTGTTGCTGGACGCCGAACCGGCCGGCGAGCCGTTGCCCCGCGACACGCGAGAAACGGTTCTGCAGGTCGACAACCTGAAGGTCTGGTTCTCTCTCACCGGCGGCATCCTGAGGCGGCACAAGGAATACCTCAAAGCGGTGGATGACATCAGCCTGAGCATCGAACGCGGCAAGACCCTGGGCATCGTCGGCGAATCGGGTTCCGGCAAATCGACACTGGGGCAGGCGATTCTGCGTCTGCTGGAGTCAAGCGGCAGCATCCGTTTTCGCGGACAGGCTCTGGACGGCCTGAGCCAGAAACAGATGCGGCCGTGGCGTAAAGAAATGCAAGTGGTCTTTCAGGACCCTTACGGCAGCCTCAGCCCACGCATGTCAGTGGCGCAGATCATCAGTGAAGGGTTGGAGGTGCACAGCCAGTTCAATCCTGCGCAATGCGACGAAGAGGTCATTCGGGCGCTGGAAGAAGTCGGCATCGACCCGCAGAGTCGCCATCGCTATCCCCATGAATTTTCAGGCGGTCAACGCCAGCGCATCGCTATCGCGCGGGCGCTGGTACTGAAACCCGCATTGATTCTGCTCGATGAGCCGACATCGGCGCTCGACCGCACCGTGCAGAAACAGGTCGTCGCGCTGCTGCGTGAACTTCAGCAAAAGCATGGCCTGACGTACCTGTTCATCAGCCATGACCTGGCGGTGGTCAAAGCCCTGGCCCATGACGTAATCGTGGTAAAGGACGGCAAGGTTGTCGAGCGTGGTGCCAGCCACGATGTGTTCGATGCGCCGCAGCACCCGTACACACAGGAATTGCTGGCAGCTGCACACCCTCAATAACAAGGTGCCGAAAAGGCTGAGCATGCTGGTGCTCCGCGCTGGCATGCGGTTACGGACGCTCGACGTCCGGTATGGGCGACTGCCAGCCTTACGTAGAGTGCGCCGGCGTCAAGCCTGTGGGCCAGGCTCGTCGTCATCGACCAAACCCCACTCGACGGTGCTCGCCGTACTGCTGCCGGTGGGCGCCGGCGGCGGTGTCGTCAGGCTGGCCACTCCCTCTTCGCTGTGCAGTTTGAGGCGCAGGCGCACGTTATTCTGCGAATCGGCGTTTTTCAGAGCTTCCTCTTCACTGATGGCACCTTCGACGGCCAGATTGAACAACGCCGTGTCGAACGTCTGCATACCAAGGCTGCCGGACTTCTCCATGATGCCCTTGAGCTCGGTCAGTTCGTTGCGCTGAATCAGGTCGCGGATGGTCGGCGTGCCCATCATCACTTCCACCGCCGCACGACGTTTGCCGTCCGGGGTTCTGACCAGCCGCTGAGAGACGAACGCCTTGAGGTTGTTGCCCAGGTCATGCAGCAACTGCGCACGACGTTCCTCCGGGAAGAAGTTGATGATCCGGTCCAGCGCCTGGTTGGCGTTGTTTGCATGCAGGGTCGAAATCGCCAGATGACCGGTGTCGGCAAACGCCAGGGCGTGCTCCATGGTTTCGCGATCACGGATCTCGCCGATCAGAATGACATCTGGAGCCTGACGCAAGGTGTTCTTCAGTGCAGCGCGGAAGCTGCGGGTATCGACGCCCACCTCACGCTGGTTGACGATGGACTTCTTGTGGCGATGGATGAACTCCACCGGATCCTCGATGGTAATGATATGACCACTGGCGTTGCGGTTGCGATAGTCGATCAGCGCCGCCAGTGAAGTCGATTTGCCTGAGCCGGTGGCACCGACGAACAGCACCAGACCGTGTTTTTCCATAATCACGTCGAGCAGTACGGGCGGCAGGAACAAGTCCTCGAAACGCGGGATGTCCAGCTTGATATTCCGGGCGACGATGGAGACTTCGTTGCGCTGCATGAAGATATTGATCCGGAACCGGCCGATGCCTGCCAGCGAAACGGCAAGATTCATCTCCAGCTCACGCAGGAACTCAAGCTTCTGCTCTCCGTCCATCAGTCCCTGGGCAATCACCGCCACCTCGCCGGGCTTGAGGGTTTCACTGCCCAGCGGCTTCAGCACCCCATTGAACTTGGCGCACGGTGGCGCTCCGGTGGAAAGATACAGGTCCGATCCGTCCTGACTGGCCAGAATCTTCAACAGCGCCGGAAAATCCATAATCAATACCGTACAAAATGAAGTAAAAAGACGACGGCCGTCATGACGGCACACGCATACAGGACAGGCAGCTTACGGCCCGCACGGGCGTCGTTCAGCAAGTGCAGGCATAATGGCAGCCTTTTGCAGCAGGTGATATTGCGACATGAAAGCCCAAGCTCGCCATATTCTGGTGAAAACCGCCGAAGAGGCCGAACAGCTCAAGCTGCGCATCGCCAAGGGCGAGGCGTTTGACGTACTGGCTAAAAAACATTCTAGCTGCCCGTCCGGCAAACGCGGCGGTGATCTGGGCGAAGTCCGACCGGGACAAATGGTCGGTGCCATCGATCAGGTGATCTTCAAAAAGCCCCTACGCGTGGTGCATGGGCCGATCAAAAGCAAATTCGGCTATCACCTCGTGCAGGTCTTCTATCGCGACTGACCCACATGTCAAAAGCTGAAAAACCCCGAGCCGGTTGAGGTTCGAGGTTTTTCCGGCAGTGGCGAAAGCGGTGACTACTTCGGCGAAATCGCCCCATCCACCAATACTTGAGCCTCTGCCACCAGGCGCTTGAGGTGATCTTCGCTGACAAAACTCTCGGCGTAGATCTTGTAGATGTCCTCGGTACCTGAAGGGCGCGCCGCGAACCAGCCGTTTTCGGTCATGACTTTCACCCCGCCGAACGCCTGATCGTTGCCCGGTGCATGGCTGAGCACCTTTTGAATCGGCTCTCCCGCCAGTTCGGTGGAGGTCACCTGTTCCGGCGACAGCTTGCTCAGCAGGGCCTTCTGTTGCGGGTTGGCCTTGGCGTCGACGCGGGTCGAGAACGGCTGGCCAAGCTCTTCCGTCATGGTGGCGTAGATCTCGCTCGGATCACGTCCCGTACGGGCAGTCATTTCCGCAGCCAGCAAAGCCGGAATCAGACCGTCCTTGTCAGTGGTCCAGACCGTACCGTCACGGCGCAGGAACGACGCACCGGCGCTTTCTTCACCGCCGAAGCCCAGTGAACCCTCGAACAGGCCCTCTGCAAAATACTTGAAACCGACCGGCACTTCGTACAGACGCCGACCCAGGCGTGCAGCCACACGGTCTATCATGCCGCTGCTGACCACGGTCTTGCCGACTGCAGCGTCGGCACGCCACTCAGGACGATTGCGGAACAGATAGTCAATAGACACCGCAAGGTAGCTGTTGGGCGTCATCAACCCGCCGGTAGGGGTCACGATGCCATGACGGTCATGGTCCGGGTCGCAGGCGAATGCCACCTGATAGCGGTCTTTGAGGCCGATCAGGCTCTGCATGGCGTGGCTGGATGAAGGGTCCATACGAATCTGACCGTCCCAGTCGACCGTCATGAAACGGAACGTGGAATCGACAAACTTGTTGACCACATCCAGATTCAACCCGTAATGCTCGCCAATCGCTGACCAGTAGTTCACCCCGGCCCCGCCCAGCGGATCTACGCCCAGACGCAGGCCCGAGTCGCGAATGGCGTCCAGGTCAATCACATTCTTCAAGTCAGCCACGTAGGTGTTGAGGTAGTCATGGCGGTGAGTGGTATCGGCGCGCAGCGCTTTTTCGTGGCTGATGCGAGAAACGCCCGCAACGCTCTCGGCCAGCAATTCGTTGGCCTTGTTCTCGATCCACTTGGTCACGTCACTGTCGGCCGGGCCGCCATTGGGCGGGTTGTATTTGAAGCCGCCGCTTTGTGGCGGGTTGTGCGAAGGCGTGATGACAATGCCGTCAGCCAGACCTGAGGTTCGGCCACGGTTGTAGCAGATGATGGCGTGAGACACGGCAGGGGTCGGCGTGTACTCGTCACCCTGAGAAATCATCACCTGCACGCCATTGGCAGCCAGCACTTCAAGAGCCGTGGCGGCGGCCGGCGTGGACAGTGCGTGGGTATCGGCTCCCAGAAACAACGGACCGTCAATGCCATTGGCCTTGCGATACAGGTAGATCGCCTGGCTGATAGCCAGCACGTGCCATTCGTTGAAGCCCAGGTCAAACGAAGTACCGCGGTGTCCGGAAGTGCCAAACGCAACGCGTTGAGTGGGCACCGATGCATCTGGCTGTCCCGTGTAGTAAGCCGTGACCAGTCTCGGAATATCGACCAGTAACTGCGCAGGTGCCAGCTTGCCGGCGAAAGGACTGAGACTCATACAACCTCCACGAAGAAATGAAATACGGAGAAAAAAGAAAGACTTGCCGAGGTGAAATCGCAATTGCTGCGGCAGTTTACTGGCAGTTCGACAGCGCTGCTTGAGTATCGATCCCTACACCGTAGACGTTTCAGGCCGCCACCACGCTGGAAACAACTGTTTAACCTTATGCTCGGCAAAACGATCATCGATCAGCATTACCACGCCGCGATCGCTCTGACTGCGGATCACCCTTCCCGCTGCCTGCACCACCTTCTGCACACCCGGATAAAGATAGGTGTAGTCATAGCCGGCACCGAACAATGCCGCCATGCGTTGCTTGAACTGCTCGTTGACCGGGTTGAGCTGCGGCAACCCGAGCGTGGCAACGAATGCACCGATCAAACGTGCACCTGGCAAATCGATGCCCTCACCGAAGGCTCCTCCCAGTACGGCAAAACCAATGCCCTGGCTGCTCAGGGTAAAGCGCTCGAGAAACGCGTGACGATCACTCTCGCCCATTCCCCGTGCCTGCTGCCAGAGGGTGATGTGCGGATGTCTCTGCGCCATCCGTTCAGCCACCTGTTGCAGATAATCGAAACTGCTGAAGAACGCCAGGTAGTTACCCGGTCGCGCTTCGAACTGTTCGGCCATCAGCTCGACAATCGGGGCCAGCGAAGCCTGACGGTGAGTGAACCGGGTGGAAATGCTGCTGACAATCCGCACGTCGAGCTGGTCGTGATGAAACGGTGACTCCACATCGATCCACGCCGTGTTGACCGGCAGCCCCAGCAGGTCCGCGTAGTAATGCCGAGGGTTGAGTGTGGCGGAAAACAGCACAGTGCTGCGTGCAGCGGTCAGGCGCGGACGAATAAAGCGTGCCGGTACAACGTTACGCAGGCTGAGGCGCGACAGAATGCGCTTGCTGCCTGCCTCGCGCCGGGTGATGTCGAAAATGAAATGCTCATCGAACAGCTCGGCGACGCGCGCGAAGCCGATGGCTTCCAGATAGAACCCCTGCAACGTGACGTCCACCGCCTGCGGGTGCTCATTGAAATGATCGCCGATGGTCGAGACGCACAGATTCAGGCTGCCGAGGAATTTTTCCGGCGCTGCCGCGTACGCCTGATAGGCACCGGGCTGCATCTTGTGCAGCGCGTTCCACTGCCGATCCAGGCGCTGCAAGGCTTTTTTCACGGGCTCGGGCGACGTCCGGATCAAGGCTTTCAACTGGCTCTGATCAAGACTGGCGCTGTACATCTGGCGCGCCCGCTCGACCATGTTGTGCGCTTCGTCGACCAGCACCGCCACGCGCCACTGGTTGAGCTGAGAGAGGCCGAACAGCAGCGCGCTCAGGTCGAAATAGTAGTTGTAGTCGGCAATCACCACGTCAGCCCAGCGAGCCAGTTCCTGACTGAGATAATACGGGCAGACCTGATGCCGCAAAGCTGCTTCGCGCACACCGGCCTGATTCAGCCAGGGTGACGTCAGCGCAGCCGAGCGCGCCGCAGGCAGACGATCATAGAAACCGCGGGCCAGCGGGCAGGAGTCGCCGTTGCAGGCCTTGTCCGGATGCTCGCAAGCCTTGTCCCGCGCCACCAGTTCCAGTACCCGCAGCTTGAGCTCGGGCGCACTGCGATTGATGACCTCCAGCGCATCCAGCGCCAGTCGGCGTCCCGGTGTCTTGGCGGTGAGAAAGAAAATCTTGTCGAGCTTCTGACCGGGCGCGGCCTTGAGCAAAGGGAACAGCGTGCCCACGGTCTTGCCGATGCCGGTCGGTGCCTGAGCCATCAGGCAAAAGCCGGTGCTTACCGCCTTGTAGACCGACTCGGCCAGCACCCGTTGCCCGGTACGAAAGGACGCATGAGGAAAAGTCAGGCTGCCGAGTGCCTTGTACAGCGCCTGCGTATGCGCCAGTTGCTGCTGCGCCCAACCGAGAAATATCTCGCATTGCCGCACGAAGAACTGTTGCAGTGCAGCCGCATCGAACTGCTCGCGAATCAGGGTTTCCTGTTCGCTGACAATGTTGAAGTACACCAGTGCCAGTGTCACGTTATCCAGCTGCAGACGCTGACAAAGCAACCACCCGTAGACTTTAACCTGCGCCCAGTGCAATTGACGGTGATTGGCAGGCATTGCATCCAGCTCACCGCGATAGGTCTTCACTTCTTCCAGTTGATTGCGCCCGGCATCGTATCCGTCCGCCCTGCCCCTTACGGTCAACTCGCGATAGTCCCCACTCAACGACAGCTCGGCCTGATAATCGGCACCGCGACGCGTGGCTACCGTACGATGCCCGGCAATTCCTTCCTGAGCCGTTGGCGATGGCGTAAAGCGCAGGTCGAGATCGCCGACCTTGGCGGTGAACTCGCACAATGCGCGCACAGCCACGACATAACGCGCAGGCGAGTCGCTGACAAGGGCTGGATCGGGTACGGGATTTACAGAAGCGTTCGGGGTCACTGCGCTGGAGGGCCGTTAGTTGTGAGTACTGGACAGGCGTCCAGTTAACAGCCTTGAATCAGGTCTGGCAAACACAAATGGATCGACGGCCTTTCAGGTCAGCGTCTGTGGTAAACGGGACTTTCTTAAAGCCTCCCCCAGTGCGCCCAGGCGCTCGGCCGGAGCCTGGCTCCAGTCGATGGCATAACTGATCCACAAATACTGGCCGTAACGATTCTGCAGGCTGAACAGCTCGCCAGGAGTAATGACAATGCGTTGCGCCAGCAGCACGTCGAAGACCTGGCGCATGTTCACGGGACAAACGCTCCTGGCCCAGATGCCGCAGCCACCCTCAGGCATCTGATAACGCAATGTCCCGCCGGTCTGCTCATCCAATTGCTGCGCCATTGAGTACATGCGTCTTGCCAGCGTCTCTCGCAAGGCCATCAGTTGCCTGTCCAGACGCCCGTTGCTGCACAACCTGGCAATAGCCCGCTGACGTATTGGCGGCAGTTCGAATGCTCGCAGCCAGAAATACTGCTGCCACTGCGCATCAAGGGTTTTGCACAGCAAATAGCCATAAGGCGCTTCAGGGCCGAGGCTCTTGTCGAATGCGCCGATAATCACCAGCCGCTGTGGGTCAATCCACTGGCGCAGAGGGACCAGCTCAAAGGTAAATTGCAATCCGCAATGGGTGTCATTTTCCAGTACCCAGACCTGATGACGATTGAGCACGTCGGCGACAGCTTCGTTATTACCCTGCGGGCGCACGCTACCTCGCACCGAATTCAGCGACGAGGGCAACACGGCAAGCGCGATATCGTTGTCCCGCAACAGGTGATCGAGTCGGCCAGGGTCCAGACTGCCGGTTTCGCTCAGGGGAAACTCGATCACGCGAATGTCGAACGATTGCAGCAGGCGCAGCAACGCCCAGGGACAGGGCGACTCCACCAGTACCGCGCGGCCGCGCAGCCCCAGCGTCTCGAGAACGGCCTTGAACGCGCCATGCAGGTCCGGAGCGACATAGACATTTTCAGCGTGCCAACAGTGCTCGGTATCACGGGTGTAGCGGGCCGCCAACGCAGTGCGAAGCTCAGGCTCGCCGAACGGCTGAAAACCGGGCCCCAGACGCGGATAATGCCGAGCCAGCTCGCGCTCCATCGCTGGAAGCGGGCCTTCCTGTGCGTACAGAAGTGTCGGCTCATCGCAGCCTAACAGCGACATGCCGGGACGGCGGGAGTGATCGTACAGCGCGTGCAAAAGATCGCCGTCGCTGCCAGGCCATGCCAGCCCTTCCCTGGCTCCGCTGCTCGGTGCCGAGTAATAACCCGACTTGGGCAGCGAGTAGACGCGCCCCTCCTTCTCCAGTAGCGAATAGGCACTTTGCACCGTGGATATCGATACATTGAGTCGCTGCGCAAGCTGTCGCAGTGACGGCATCTTCAGCGCCAGCCCGCCCTGCTGCTGGTCGACCAGCCGCACCAGATAGCGGTAAACCGCCTGATAGGCGAAATCCATGCTGTTTTTCATACAGGTATCCGCCGCTCAGCCACGACAGGCTTCAGAAAATCGCGACATGACGGGTGCCGTTTGCGACAGCAGCCATCATTCGAAACCGGCTCAGCGTCCGGAGAGTATCTCGACCACGGCCTGCCCGGTCGCCGGATCAACGGTCATGATTCGCCGCTTGTCAGGATCGGCAGCGCGAATTCTGGCAATGATCGAATGCGGGTCATCGAAGTTCACCCGTCGCTTGCCGTAGAGGTTTTGCAATGACTTGAGGCTCAAACCGCTGATGTCCACCAGCCACTGCATCACTTGATCCGGAGGCGTCGAGCCCGACAGCGCCTTATGCAGGTCCGGCAGCGCCACCAGCATGCCTGGATGGCAGCGGCGCAGAAACAATTCGAGCCCACTGCCATGATTGACGAATGGCGAAAACAGCATGCAGACCAGTTGAGTCTCGTTCAAACCGAACCCCTCCTGGGCGAAGCTTGAGGCCAGCTCGCGGCGGGCCTCGATACGTGCTCGACCGGCATAGGCGCTGAGCGTCTGATCGATCAATCGCGGCGGCATTTGCTTTCTGCGCATCAGTGACGTTGCCAGTTCAAGGTATTCGGCTATCCCGTCGGCGTAGTTGCGCTCTTGCAAGTACTGCGCAGTCAGGCCACGCATGTGTGCCATCAACAACGGATTGGCGCAATCGGACTCACTGAAGCTGAACGACAGGTCATCAAAACGAAAATCCAGGAATTCGGTAAGCAGGTTCCAGTGCTCGTCTGCCTTGCAACTGACCAGGTCGGCAATGGTGATGAAAGCGGGTGCTTTGGTTCTTTCAGAGACGGCTATGGATGGGCCTGCGCGCGGGCTGTCTTCACCCTCCCCATAAAGCTCGTGGTAATACGCCTGACCAATCGTATCGATGACTTTGAGCACGCCGGTCAGTGTCTGGCTGCCCCAACTGCCCGTGTACTGTCCGGTACGCTGGGCCAGACGCATGATCCACGTTGCATACTGACGCTGCTCCCTGCGTGAATCGCCACTTACCACCGCATCGACACCATTACCCCAACTCAGAGCGCGCCCCAGAAACTCCGCCAGCCCGAGATAGCATGTATTGCAAAACGTTGTGCGGGCGTCTCCTGCAGACAGGTGGCCACCCAGCAGCATGTCCAGGCGGTTCTGCTCACGTCCTGCGCCGGAAAAAGGCAGATCCGGTTCGAAGGCCTGGGTGTACTGGTTGTCGATGACCAGCATTTCGACACGCGGGTCGTCATACAGGAACAACGCTGAATAAGTACGGTTGATGTTATCCATTACCGCAGGCGTCATGCCCGCGTGGCGTCGGTTGGCAACCCGCAGGGTGAATGTCCCGGGCGACCGGCAGGCAATACTCAACTGAGCGGCGCGCAAAAAGGCCAGCGTGTAGGCACTGTCTTTGCCACCGCCAAAGGCGACCAGCACCTTGAAGCCGGAAATACGCTCAATCCCGCCCGCCGCAACAATCAATCGCTGAATCAACAACTGCAACGCCGTGCGCTCCGCACGGGTGAAATACCCCAGCAAACGTTGCAATACTTGCTGATAGACGTAATTCATTGCCTGTTCGTGGATAGAACTCATTGTGTGTCACCTGCCTGTCGCTCACGGCACGACACGGTGCAGGCAGAACATTGAACATCAAGCTGACAACCCAATTTATAGTCGAGCATGACTCATTCCCTGAGTAATAATTACCGACGCATTATCAATATCTCGAAGCCAATTACAAGGCACAGTTTTCATTCAAAAACAGTGCAGTCTAACGGCAGTTTTCGCCCCGTTTAAACTTGCCGTTTAATAAGTCGATCACGTTCACAGAGCGCGAGCCAATCGTCCCTACGCCAGGCCGCCCGCCTTGAGGCTGGCGCTTCAAGACCTTGCAGAGGCTGCCACTCTTTCCAGCCAGCCACGTTGTCGTCGAGACTCGTAGGAAAGGCCATCTACAGACAACGCGGGCTGACAGAACTTATAAACCCGAATAAACAGTTGCCCCTGAACTCACGCGCCCTGCAGCGGTTATCTTTTTAATATCCGTGTCACTATTATCCATTCTGTAGACGCCCGAGCGCTGCGTGATTGAGAACTGTTTAATAAGGGGCCGTTTTTTAAACCAGAATGCAAAAAGCCTTCCGTTCGGAAGGCTTTTTGCTGAAGGGCTCTGACTTGAAAATCGACGAATCAGAGCGCCTCGACTTCCAGCACCGCACGCCCGCCAATCGGGCAGACATCCATGTAACGGTGCGCCTGCACCACCTGCTCGAACGGGAAGCTGCGCGTCTGCAACGGCATCAGTACCTTGTCGGCGGTCATTTGATTGATCTGCTGCAAGGCGCGTTGCAGTGCGGCTTCATCCTGGGTAATGCCCAACTCGGGCTTGCCGGTGAAATTGCCCAGGCAGTGCACGTAGAACTGAATGTTCTTCTGGAACGCGGCACATGCCGGAAACGGCGTCTGATTGCCGCCCTGCAGGCCGTACAGCACCAGGCTGCCGCGAGGCGCAAGCACATCGCCCATGATCGACATTTGTGGACCGCCGAGGCCGTCAAAAACGGCGTCGACACCACGATTTTCGGTGTATTTGTTGATCGCCATCAACAAGTCCTGCTCTTCCGTCACCACGACCTTGTCTGCGCCAAGCGACAACAGATACTCACGTGCGTCTTCGGTCTTGGTTGCGGCAATCACCCGGACACCCAGCGCCTTGCCCAACTGTACGAACGAAGGGCCGGAACAGTGGCTGGCATCGGTCACCAGTACGGTCTGCCCGGCCTTGATACGCGCCAGATCCACATAGGCAAAGTACGCCACCAGATACGGTGTGTAATGTACGCTGGCCTCGACCGGCGAAAGCACATCCGGATAGCGCGTCAGTGCACGCCGCGGCAGTACGATGGTTTCGCCGTAGACCGGGTGCTGGTTGGCATCGGCTGCCGGGAAGCTGGCGACCTTGTCGCCCACTTGCAGATCATCGACCCCATCGCCCAGCGCTGTGACCACGCCAGCCATCTCATAACCCAGACCGGCAGGCAGCCGGGCCTGAGTAGACGCGAGATTTTGTCGCCAGAGAACGTCGTACCAGCTGACACCGATGGCCTGGACGCGCACCTGCACCTCGCCGGTGACAGGCGACGCGACAGGATGCTCTTCGAGCTTGAGCACCTCGGCCGGGCCAAACTGGTGAAAACGGATCGTGCGGGACATTTAGAACCTCGCCTGGTAAACCTTGATGCCACAAACTTTATCCGGGCATTGCCGGGAACACTATCGGTGGCTATTGATAGTCGACATGCCTGTCATCGATTGTGTCCTGTGAGCTGCATGTCGCAGCCAGACAGCGTCTGGACGCCAGTATGCGTAATGGCCGCCATTGTTCGCATGTCGACGAGACATTGCAAGCCATGTGGACATTCCGTGCCCTTGCCATTAATTTTCCCTGCGCCCGACCCGCATTTGCTCGTACTATCGCACCCTGCTCACGTCCTCAACCGACAAATGGCCCGAGATATTCCGCATGAATCGTAACGACCTGCGTCGCGTCGACCTCAATCTGCTCATCGTTTTCGAGACCCTGATGCATGAGCGCAGCGTTACACGTGCAGCGGAAAAGCTGTTTTTGGGTCAGCCGGCAATCAGCGCCGCGCTGTCGCGACTGCGCGGCCTGTTCGATGACCCGCTGTTCGTGCGTACCGGTCGCAGCATGGAGCCCACGGCCCGGGCCACGGAAATCTTCGCCCTGCTCTCCCCGGCACTCGACTCCATCTCGACAGCGGTCAGCCGTGCTTCAGAGTTCGACCCGGCCACCAGCACCTCGGTGTTTCGCATCGGCCTTTCGGACGACGTCGAGTTTGCCTTGCTGCCGACCCTGCTCAAACGGTTACGATCCGAAGCACCGGGGATTGTGCTAGTGGTGAGACGGGTCAATTACATCCTCATGCCACCATTACTGGCCTCGGGTGAGATTTCGGTGGGTGTCAGCTACACTCAGGACCTGCCCGCGAACGCCAAGCGCAAGATACTACGCAGGAGCAAGCCGCAACTGTTGCGGGCCGACTCGATACCCGGCCCGCTCAGCCTGGACGACTTCTGTGCACGCCCGCACGCGCTGGTTTCCTTCGCCGGCGACCTGAGCGGGTTCATTGACGAACACCTGGAAAAACTGGACCGCAAACGCCACGTCGTCCTCGCCGTGCCACAGTTCAACGGCCTGGCCACGCTGCTGACCGGCACCGACATCATCGCCACCGTGCCTGACTATGCTGCGCAGGTACTGACGGCAGCCGGAGGCGTTCGCTCTGAAGACCTGCCGATTGAAACCCGCACGTTCGAGCTGCACATGGCCTGGCGCGGGGCTCAGGACAATGACCCGGGGGAGCGTTGGTTGAGGTCGCGGATCCAGATGTTTTTTGGGGATCCTGAGAGTCTTTAGGTTTCGCTGGGCGGGCTGTTTATCTGATCATTTTTGGCTTTTCATAGGCCATGGAGATCCATTCACTTCCAGTGGATTGCTACATTGGGGGCATATTTGAGGGCATGCTTTGGATGGTTTGAAAAGGATGCCACCACCTTTACGAGGCTATTGAGAATCGGTAAGCCGGTACTTTCCGGCCTCAATCTTCACCATGAGCTTCTGCCCACAGAGACTGCCTATCGCGCGGCCCGCAGGGCTCTCGATGGAGTCATCTAGGTCACTGGTTACCAACCCATCCCGCAACCATTGCACTACCTCGGATTTGGTGGCAACGGTCGCATCATTGCGCATCCGAAACTCGACGATCGTAGTGGCGAGGAATAGGACAGGGACTTCGCTGATCCCATGCACTGGGTCATTAGAGCGCGGAAATTGAAAATTGCCGACCAGCGCGGCCACCTTGATTAAAGACTGCCCGCGCCTCATTGATCGCGCAGTACCCAATTCAACCGCCTGCTGGGCGACCTCAAAAACCTTGGCCTCGTCCAATGGCTCCGCGAGGCAAGTCAGACATGCGCCGTACATGTTATGCGGTGTCATCGTATTGCATTCGGTGCAGGGCTTGAGATAGCCCTCTGTCAGTTCATTACGCACAACGTCGATTCCAGCTATGGGAAGACCTGTCGATAGCGATATCCACCAGCCCCAAAGCTGAACTCCGCGATTGCTCCACCTGGAGCCGCCTTCATATACCCACCGCCTCCATCGGCTTGCGTAAACAAATCCTTCGCCGAAGATTTCGTGTCTTCCGTACAAGTCGGCGTATTTTCGCATTCTGTTTACGATAAATCGTGGGGCCGGAGCAAGGGCATCCTGATCGAGCACTGATTTACGATCAATATTCTCCAAGCCTTTGCGCAGGAAATCTGATTTTACGCTGCTCTGACCCACAAGCAGTTCGATAGGTACGATGATATAGGCACGAGTGGTAGCTCGCCCGAGAGCGCAAGCCAACGTGATGTCATCCATTTCGAAGCCTGCTACGACGATGACGACTGGCGCCTCCATACCGCGATACGCCGAGATCGTGGAGCGTGGAACTTTGATCTCCTCAAGCGACGAGAAGAACTGACTTAGCACGATCAAGTCCTCGTTCATCACACCTGATTTAGCAAGGCTCGCCATCATGGTCTGGATTGTCTTAGAGACATCCCAGCTAATGCTTCTGGACAAGTCCTCCACGGAGATCGGCCGAGGGCAATTCACCTCATGTCGTGGCGGTAGCATCTCCATCATCGTCTGAGTGATGCCTCCGGGATTCCGGTAGACCGTTGCCAAATAGAAGAATCGCTCGCCATAGGTATCCTCCAGAAATCGATAGGAGCTGCCTTTTTCGATCCCGGGTAGGACCTGGAGCTCATCAGCAAAAACGAACTTGCGTGCGTTGGCGAAATGGTCGCGCAGCGCCAAGTGATCGGCCTCATTGAGCGCCTGGGCCTCATCGACGATCAACGCCGCATACTGTTGATCTACCGATCCATGCAGGGCTAGGTGATGCTCGTCATAGTTGGGCTCGCCGGAGCTGTTTTCCCTGTTTCGCTTGCCCTGGGACTCGCAGTAGGAATGAAAGGTTTGAACAGTCACCGCCCGGCCAAACTGGCTCAATTGAGCGGCCACCTTATGCGTAATCTGGCGGTTCTTCAGAAGGAACAGTACCTTGAGGTCCCGAGCGACAAACTGCTCAGCAAGAGAACGCGCTATCAACGTCTTGCCGCTGCCCGAAAACCCCGCGATCAACCTTTGATCAGAGTCGACGCACAATGCCACCTGATTCGCCTGCTTTTTGTCTAATTGAAGCCACAACTCGCTGTCCGCAACGATTTTCCGGCCAAGAGCCCCTTCCCGTAATTCCCGCGGCCAGACGGAGTCGAGAAATTGTTTGATTTCATGGCTGAAATTATCCTTGATGTCGTAGTTCAGTGCGGACTTCCAGTGCGCCATCAATTGCATGATGCGAAGGCATTTCCTGACGGTGCTTTTGGAGGATTAGAATACCGTCGGGCAACTGCCGGTCGAGCGGCACGTATGCACTGGCGATTTGCGAGCTTTCCAGATCGAAGTCTGGAAAATGCACTGCATAACCGACTGGGCACTTCATCTGCCACGATTGCAACATATCGACGAGGACGAAAGCGTTGTCCTTGACCTGATTCAGAGGATCCATTTCATAACCGTCACGTTCGTGAATGAATCGAACGCCCGACGGCTGATACAAACCTGACTTCGTCTCTATGCAAAGCATACCCAGCTCCGCATGTAAGATTACGAAGTCCACCTCGCCAGACAAGTGCCTTCTCTCTAAGGAAACTCGCAGGTAGTCCTGCAGATCCTGCGAGTACACCCGCTTTGTCCGGCCGCGTAGCCAAGGTAGCGAATGGATGACGACAAACCCATCGTCAAGTGCCGCTAGTTCCTGAAAAAGCGTAAATTCGCCTTTGCTGCGGAATTCCGCATGATCGAGTGCTGGAAAGAATTTGGCCATTTATGGAAGAAACGCTATGTCAGTTGGGGCATAGTAAGGCACTGGGTGCACCCGTGTCCTCTCATCCACCAACCTATCAATGGTACCGCTCCGATCAGACCAGACCGGGCGGAAATAACGGAATCGATAGTCACGTTGTACCCTACCCACCTTGGAGTTCATCGTTCGGGAACTGGATTCGCTACCGAGCACGTTGGCGACTGCTTGCAAATCGATGAGTCACTATCAAGGCTGGAACAGGTGGAGAAATCGAGCCTGCACCAATCGCAGGCTTTCGGTCAGTGGCCCCACAGCACTGCGGACATAGTGAAAAGGATTTTCGTATGAATGAGTATTTGCTCCATGACCCATCTTGGAATGGCCCCCTGATCGTCGCCGTACAGCGAGCGATCACCGAGACGTTCTCCAAATCCGATTGGAATGAGGTTGGGTACCTCACAGGCCTGCACGCCTACATCACCGGCCACAAGCGGCTTTTGCGGAGCCTCGACTGGGGAGACCCGGATTACACTGACTGCGTGTTTGAAGTGATCACCCGTTTACAGCATCACAACGGCCAGGCACTGGCGCTACTGATTGAGCATCCGAAGGTACTGCCCCTTTTAGAAATATCCGTGCCGAGCCATCTCCATCAATTAGGAATCAGCGTCGGTCACGTCCGAGCAGTTGCGCCCTCGTTAAGAGCTTCTGAGGTTGTACGGCGGGCGCTTACGGACGCTGATCAACTCATCGAGACGAATGGTGCACAGAGCGCCGTGGATCGCCTCCATACCGCAATGCACGGCTACCTGAAGGCCGAATGTGCAGCGGCCAGCATTGCAATTCCCCCCGATGCAACCCTGACCCAGGCTTTCAAAGCACTCCGCACTAATCACCCGGCATTGACTAATTTGGGTGCTTATACGACAGATGTTGCCAAAGTACTTCAGTCATTCGCCTCTGTTCTGGATGCACTGAACACCGTCCGCAACCACGGAAGCGTCGCTCATCCAAACGAACACCTCATTGAGGCGCCAGAAGCCTTCCTGTTCGTCAATGCGGTCAGAACGCTTTTTCATTACCTGAACAACAAGCTTGGACACTGATTCTGTGCACCGGTGGAAGCCGGAGGACCGGGCCACCCTCATTGAAAAGGACAACCATGAGCAAGAAATCGCCTGAGCTAATAACGCTCCTCGACTATTTGCGGATTCATCGTGTCATCCGCAGCGTGCTGGACTCGTGTCAGGCCGACACTGCTCACGCCTGCTGGTACTTCAGCATGGCGGGCGCTGCAATTCTCCGTCAGCACTATAGGAGGGAGGCTCACCCCCTCGCGGGCGCAATGTGTCTGATGACAGATGTCGAAGACTCGAAGGTCATGTGCTTCGCAACAATTGAAGATGGCGAAGCCCATAGCAGCCCCAGCGCCTTCCACGCGATGGTTGCGTGCGACGGCTGTCTAATCGACTTTATGAGCCCGATTTTTCCTGAGACGGCTAAATCTTCTCACCACGCATTCACCCCACCAGCCAAGTCCTTTCAGCGAAAATTCGACACCATGAATCCATTCCCCATGCAGCTCGAACAGGCTGGTGATTTTTTCTTTGATCCGAATCCAGTGCTGACCGACAACCTTGGGCGGAAAGTTCTGGAAAGCCGATTTCTCGGCGACGTGATAAAGGGATGCTGTGACTGGTACAGGCGCCCCCCGAAAACAATCCCCCTGACCATCACGGTGGGTGATGAAAAAGGCCAGATGACCACCGTGAAGCTCAAGGATGTGTCAGTAGTCGGTTCTTGGTAAGCAAAACAGGGTTGGGGCCATTCGCAAGGTGGTCTGCCCCTGAGAGGACCCCACTCCTCCCACACTGGCCTGGCGACTTTCCGCGTAGCGGGCTACGCGTACAGCCTGATTGAAGACCTAACCATCGAGCGCAGTTATGGATCAGCCTCTGACCAAGACATACCAGAGGGCTATTGCAGCACATCCCTCCATCAGCCTGCTTTGTCGCTCGTTTTCTAGAATTCTGGGGTCCCCAACAAGGCCAGAAGGCTCTAGCATGGGATCCTGCGCTTACTGATGACCAATACGTACGGATACAGAAATGGCAAGGATTGATCTGAAAGTCCCCTTCGCAGAGAAAGATGAAGCAAAATCACTCGGTGCCAAGTGGGACCCGAGCCTGAAGACTTGTTACATCCCCGAGGGTGTCGGCATCGGCCCCTTGGCTCAATGGCTGCCGGCAACAGAGCACGCGGACCTGGAGCATGGACCAGAATTTTGCGTGAGAGCGCCTTACTACTACGTCATGGAGTCGGTGTCCGACTGCTGGGGCTGCTCCAATTTGACCCGCGTGTTCTCATTCAAGCTGCCCGAGCAACACGAAGAATTCGAATACTACGAGGATGAGGACGAAGATTTTGCGCTCACAAGCAACCTCGGCGAATGGAAGTGCCATGGGTATCGCGGAACGGTCTCCAACGTCGACAGCCTTTCCCCCTTGGTCACGAAGCAGATCCATCACTTCACCAACAAGTTCAAGCAGGCCTACAGCAAAACGGCAGACAGCCGTTACCTGATGAATCACTGCGAAAACTGCGGAGCGAAGCTCGGCGATTTCTTCATGCACAGCGAACCTGGTGGAGCTTTCTTCCCGACCTCACCACAAGAAGCTAAGCGGATGACTCTCATCAGAATCAACGAGCAGTTCGACGCCAACTGCAGCGTCGGCTTTGCATCCGAAGATTTTTTCGACTGGATGCAGGTTCGCGAGCAACCCTAATTACCCTATCCAATCCCGGACTGCCCGAGGACCTCACGCGCCTCAGGCCCACCTGCGGTATTGAGTAAAATCAGTAGAAGGCGCTGCATCGATGGCAAGGATGATTCCTGAACGCAGACCTTGCGACACTAACAGCAAGGGTGAACGAGATCTCTACACCAGCTTCAAGACGGAGCTACCGGACGACTACGTTGTCATCCATAGCCTTCCTTGGCTCTGCTCCGCAGTGAACAAGGTTGACCCTCAAGCAAAGCCGACCGGAGAGATCGATTTTTTGATCGTCCATCCGGAAAAAGGGCTGCTCGTGCTTGAAGTGAAGAGCGGCGAATACGGCGTTAGGAACAACCGGTTTGTCCACCTCCACAAGCATTACACCATCGACCCCATCGGCCAGACCCGCAACAACGCCCACGGAATCGCCAGGTGGTTGGGGGCCGATCCATCACTTCGGTTCCGGATCGGCTACGGATTTATTTTTCCCGAATCCGATTTTGCAGGGAAGGCGACCACGCCAGGAATGTACGACACGACTTCCACTCCCCCACAGCCGCTCTACATCGACTATCGAGAGATGCCGAACGTTACGCAACGTGTCGTCAAATTGATGGACTACTGGAAAACCACCTTGGGAAATTTCGACTTAGGCGAAGCCCGCGTCGCTCGCGTCGTTGAATTTCTCACCCCAGAAATCGACGGCAGGCGTGGCTGGGCCAGTCGCATCTTCTTCGACAACAAGCTCTGGCTCCAACTGACAGCGGAACAGAACACGATAGTCACGAGGGTACTAAAGAACAAGACCTCGCTTGTGACCGGATGGCCAGGAACCGGCAAAACGCTGATCGTGATCGAAACCGCTAGGAGACTGGCCGCTCAGAAAAAGAAAGTGCTGGTGGTCTCGTTCAACAACAAGCTCACGGAGTACGTCCGCACCCAGCTCGCTGACTCGAAAAACTGCGAAGTGGTGACCTGGCACGGCCTATGTGGGCAGGCGCGCAACGCCCTGGGCCGCGCAAGTGAAGCAGGAAAGGAGGATGAGTGGTACAGGCAACAATGCGCACTCGATCTGAAAGACGCCATTGATCAAGGGCGCATAGCCGATTACAGCGCCTTGCTTGTCGACGAGTCCCAAGCGCTCACCCCCTCTTGGTGCGAAACTCTAATCAGCTGGTTCCATAACAAGCCCAAAGCGTTCTTCTGCGACGAAACGCAGGTATTCCCGTACGAACGCGGGAATATCTCCCTTAAGGGCCTTACCGAGCTGCTTGGCGTAGATCCATTTCCACTAACCATCATCCTGCGAATGCCAAAGGCCGTCACAAGCATACTCGAAGAGGTCATGCCCCCTAAACTTCAACATTCGACCCCAAGGACATTGGAGTATGAGACAGCCGTAGAAATAATTAGCGCAAATCCATGCAAGGAAGCTTCTGATATTAGACAAAAACTCATTGACAGCGGAGTTTTACCTGAAGATATCGTAATTTTGATCGCCAGATTTATATCAAGACAATACATCGACTACTTGATAAAAGAGTGTCCACGTTGCGAAACGATTGCGAAATTTCGGGGATTGGAGGCACCTGTCATTTTGATCCTTGGCGCGGAGCTGCTCGATACCGCTGAGCTATTTAGCGCGTACTCTCGGGCAACTTCAAAATGTATAGCTATTTACAATGCTGCTAGTCGTACCTGGTCAGGAAAGGAAGCATTTAGGTCCAGACTTAAGAGCCTCCCCAACCACCAAGCGACCTTGCAGGATGAAAAAAACAAGCTGCGTATCGATAACATAGTAGCTCGCTCCACAAAAAGAACACCGCTAAATCTCGCTAGCCTTAACATTTCCTCGGCCGAATCTTGGCGAGCCTGGCTGATAGAAGCAGACGAAGATCAGTCACTGGTGAAAATGTGGATCGCTTATCTGGCGCACAAGCTACCTCAGCCCATATTTTTTTGGCCGAAAAACTCAACTTATAGTTTCCATTTGGCCAAGATCAATCCGTCATCGCCAGATTCTGCTGACTCCCCGGACTCGTACTCTTCGCAGAGATTAATATTCTATGCATGCAAAAAGTGTAGCGACCTAACACCACACACTGAGACCGTCAAAACTATATGTAAGCTGTGTGAAACAGAGGCAGACAGAACGCCCTATCCAGACAAATCCATCATAGATGAAGTCCTCTTGATGGATGGAGTGGTGTCCGGTGAGCTGTCTAAAGATCGTATTCGTGAGCTGCAACCGAACCTGTCATTGAACATTGCCGCAGCCGCCTCGCTATTCCGTGCGGAACAAAACAAGATGCGCTCAAATGTACTCAAAGTCCAACTACCCGAAGGGCGAAGATTCTATTTGATTGCGTTTATTTTCGCTCAGGTAAGAATTGCCACTTTCAAACCCAAAGCGGTCATGGACGTGAATGCACTCGCGGATGAAATCCATGGTCGGTTCAACAGACTGACATTCATTTCTTCAGTCGAGTGGAGAAAGATTTTCGCTAACGCGATGGGTACTTTCTACTCGAAAGGCTACACGAAAAAGATCAGCAAAGGCTTCTATTCCCCTGTAGAAGACGACCAGGCGCCTGTGCCAAAAAGGTTTAGGTTCGACGGGAACGACGAGGCGAGTGAGAATGGCGAGATCAATGAAGAAAGCCAAGGCAGTGAAAGTAATCACCTCGAAGCAGCGCCAGAGAGCGTTGTAGAACAACGCTAGGCCCGCCAAGAGTAAGCGTCGGCCCAACTCACCTTGCGTAAGTCAGGCCGGCATCCACTGATGCGGTAGCAGCTGCCCTATCCCCGCAGATGCATGCAGTCACGTGAAATCTGAGTTTTAAGTTTCTGCGCCTAACAAAAATTCAATCTCTTGCGCGTACTTTTTTGCAGTGAAAACCGAAGCCGACCTTTTCAATTGAATCACCCCAAGCTGTCGGTGGGGACGAGCAAAAGTCGGCTAGAAGCAGACTCTCAACGTATGCGGACGGTTAACACACCTTGCATATTTAGCGGTTTATCTATTAAGCACGGCCTCGGAGCGCGTGTGGCAGTCTGTAGGTAGCACCGAGACCCCTATGCTGGGCAGAATTAGATTTCATTCCGGGCAAGGAATGGCTTTAGTGCCGCCAAAACTTCCGCTGGAGTGTCTTCTGGCTGCAAATGCCCACCGCAGGTGGAGGTACCACTGACGTCGGTTGCCCAGCGTCGCCAGATATCGGCGGGCGTAGCTCGGCCAATCGTGTGTTCTGCGTCGGGCCACAGTACCAGCACTGGACACTGCATTTTCCTACCTGCCGCAAAGTCTGCGGCATCTTGCGCCAGGTCTTCATCCATCGCTGCTCGATAGTCTTCAAGTATGGCGTGACGAACTGAGGATTTTCGGAATGCTGCTCTATAGGCATCCATTACCGTCACCTCAATGAAATCTCGCCCCTCTGTCATTTTCTCCAAAGCAGAATTAACGAAGGCGTCCGGGTCAACTGCAAGTAAGCGTTCCGGCAGATCGGCCTTTTGGGCAAATAAAAACCAGTGGAAAGCCTTGGTCGCAGAGCGGAAGTCTATGGATGCCATTGCGTCCAAAGTGGGTACAACCGTGAGGGAAGCGAAGGCAGTAGCTAACTCAGGGTGGTCTAGCGCCAAGCGATACCCAGCCCGAGCCCCCCGATCATGGCCAACCACTGCGAGTCGCCTGTAGCCCAGCACTTCCATAAGTGCTACCAGCGCATCACCAACACGTCGTTTTGTCCATCTAGGTGTCGACTCTAGAGGCTGACTTGAGCCATACCCCGGAAGATCCGGGATAATCACGGTGTGATTCTTCGCCAACTCAGGTGCAATCCGCCTCCAAGCGATATGAGTCTGCGGATATCCATGAAGCAGCAGAACTGGTGGGCCTTCACCACCAATCGCTCCAGCAAACTCCACGCCACCGGCATTTATATGGAGGGGCCGGAACCCAGGAAAGAACGGTGCAGATGTTTTGCTCGTTAGATTAGGCACCCGTCACCTCACTATAACGGCCATCTTTCGCGGCAAGCTCAAGAACATCGGCGGTCTCCTGAGGCATATCCACCATTACGTCATGCCCACAAGCAAGTGAGTAGGTTCGCCAACCGCTGTCTTCACGAAGCCGGTCATAAATAGGCCTGAAAGGCCCATTCCATCCCGCTGCAAATACATACAGGCGATTCGTTATCTCCAGATGGCGACCGGTCAAATGCAACCGTTCTGCCCAGGTCGCCAGTGATCCAGGCGTGCATCGTGAGTCGACCCAAGCCTGATCGTCCTGGTTAACCCCAAACACCACTGATGGTAGCGGCGGCACCGCATGTCCACCGTTTGACTGGGCCATTTCTATATAAGCAGCGGTAGCAGCTGGCGAATCCATGTCGAACATGGATTGATTGTCTTCGCCGATAAACGCATCCAGGTAGACAAGTGACCTGATTTTTTCAGGCAGAGCATCAGCTACTGCTGTAATGATCATGCCGCCGTAGGAATGGCCTACCAGAACGATATCGTCCAACCCTTCGAAGTCGATCACATTGAGAATGTCACGCACATGGGTGGAAGCGTTCACAGTTGCCGATGCGAGGTGAGATCGCTCCCCTAGGCCAGTGAGCGTAGGTGTGAACACTTCGTAACCCTTGGTGCGCAGTATCCGAGCGACTCGGGAATAGCACCAGCCACCATGCCAGGCGCCGTGAACCAGTAAGAAGGTCGGCATGCTGATCATTTACGCTTATTTGCCGCAGTGGTAGCCGACTCCATGAACTTCGCCAGGTCGTGATTGAAGCGCGCAGCTTCTTCCAGGAATGGGGCATGACCTGAGTTCTCATATATCGTCGTTTGGATATGAGCATTCAGCTGTTTGGCGCGGGCTATGCTGGGCTGCACCTGGACAAGCTCATCCTTTGCGCCATAAAGCATCAAGACAGGCACGCGCGCCTTCGGCAACCCCTCAGCGACAGAGACAGTCATTGAGGGTGTGGCGCGGGTCATCGTCCAAGAAGCCATGGAGGCGTTCGATAACAGCAGGTCGGATGTCGCTACGTCTGGTTGGGTATGGAAGCAGAGCGCAAGGAAAGTACGTACAGCTCCCAGATGGGTCTTCAGATCGTCAGACGCCAGGCCGGCATACACACTGGGGTGGGAAGTAATCAGCGCAGCGTTAAGTTCGATTACACCGTCGACATACATGACGCCACCGATACCAGCGTCACCATAAGCGGCAAGGTAATTGGACATCACCGCGCCCCCCAATGACCAGCCGACCAATACCGGATGGTTGCTGCCCGTTGCCTTGATCACCGCATTCAAATCATCGGCATACCGGCGCCCGTCGGTGTATGCATCCACATTTGTGGGCATATCGGAGAGGCCATGGCCGCGCAGGTCATAGGTAACCATCCGGAAGCGTTGAAGCTCGGGACTGCTCGTCTGCCTTTCCCAATTTAGCCGACTACCGAGCAAGCCATGAATGAAGATAACAGTGGGGCCGTTGGGGTTTCCTGATTCCTGCACCGCGAGTTTGACCCCATCCGGTGCCGTCACTGTGTAGTTCTTGTCTGCCGCCATCGTAATTGACGAGAGGCCTGCTAACAACGCGACAAGCCAAGCGCGACGTAACAGCCGGGTAAGAGGATAGAGATTCATGATTGCTTCCAGACTCAAGGGTTGATACGAGAAGTCTAGATAGGTGGTGCAGGACGGTCTATGATCCAAGAGGTTAATCTAATGATCATTCGTCCAGCAGCCGTGGTTTTCTATGCAAACTTCCTCCAACGAGCTGATCAGCGAATTGCTAATTGGCATGCGTCTCTACGGTGTTCAATTTCGCAGAATAGAAATCCCTGATGCTTTAGGGGTTGGGTTCAGCAACGAAATAGGACGAGCACAGTTTCATTTCGTCGCACGTGGGCCAGTCTGGCTACGCGGCCCGAGCGCGTATCTGCATCGGCTAGATACGGGGGATGCGGTTCTCATCCCCCGTGGAGGGCCCCATGTGATGGTGTCCGCTGAAGACACGCTTAGTTCAGATGTAAAGCCGCTTGTCTTGGACGCTGCGATTGAGGAAAAACGCCGCGAACAAGTCTCCGTCGATGAGAAGAGTTCACAGCAAGATGTAGTTATTTTCAGCTGCTGCATGGAGCTGGAGCTTGGCGGGATGCAGCCTCTCGTCGCTGCGATGCCGGAGGTTTTGCTGGTGAGCACGCTTCTTGAAAGATCACCCGAGATCCGCCCCTTGCTTGACGCAATGGAGCGGGAATCGCTGACACTTCAACCTGGGCACATCGGCATTTTGGCGCGCCTCGCCGAAGTGGTTGCCGCGCTCATCGTACGAAGCTGGGTGGCAGACGGATGCGGTAGCGCCACGGGTTGGTTGAGCGCGCTACAAGATCCCCAACTGGGCAGGGCGATTCTCATGATGCATCAGCATCCCGGTAAAAATTGGACAGTGGCAACGCTTGCGAACGAAGCTAATCAATCGCGCTCCGTTTTTGCGCAGCGTTTTCTTCTGGCGACAGGCGTTTCTCCACTTCGATATCTGACAGACTTGAGAATGCGTTTGGCTTTTCTTAGTTTGAGCCGAGAGAATCAACCTGTTGAAACCGTCGCCAGCCAACTGGGGTACGGCTCATTGGCCGCCTTTAGCCGTGCTTTCAAACGGTCGGTGGGTTTGTCTCCAGGTGTTGTCCGCGCGACGAACACCGTTACTGATTAACAAAAGGCAGAATATGTTGATTATCCTGACCCCACCTATGCGGCAACAACTGTTCGATTTCACTTGCCCGTTGCGTAGGTAGGCGCGTGAGAACGTCTTTCAGATAAGCGTACGGATCATGCCCATTCAGTCGCGCAGATTGGATCAAGCTCATGATCGCCGCAGCTCGTTTTCCGCTGCGTAGCGACCCGGCGAATAGCCAGTTCTTACGCCCAAGAGCCCACGGTCGGATCCGGTTCTCGGCCCAGTTGTTGTCAATGGGAACGGCGCCGTCATCAAGGTAGCGCGACAGCGCTGCCCAGCGTTTCAAGCTGTAATCCAGTGCCCTGCTGATAGCCGAACCTTCGGGCACAGCATCACGCTGGGCGATCATCCAAGCATGCAGTTTATCCATCACCGGTACGGCTTTTTCTTGCCGTATTCGGCGCCGTGAATCCGGTTCCAGGTCGCGGACTTCGCTCTCGATTTCGTACAGCAACTGGATGTAACGCAAAGCCTGCTCGGCGAGCTGGCTCTTGTTGGTGACATGCAATTCAAAGAACTTGCGCCGGGCATGGGCCATGCAGCCGATTTCGGTCACGCCGAGTTCGAAACTAGCTTTGTAACCGCCAAAATCGTCGCAGACCAGCTTGCCTTTCCACCCGTGCAGGAAGTTACGAGCATGCTCACCAGCGCGACTTGGGCTGAAGTCGTAGACAACCGCAGCTGTTTCGCAGAACTGGCTGGTGGCGTACGCCCAAACATAAGAACGGTGGGTTTTCTTCGAGCCCGGAGCGAGCATTTGTACCGGTGTTTCGTCCGCATGCACGACCTGTTGCCCGATCACCACGTCACGCAGGGCATCGACCAGGGGCTGCAACTGCACTCCTGTCATGCCAACCCACTGGGCCAATGTCGAACGCGGAATCGCGAAGCCTGCTCGACCGAAAATTGATTCCTGCCGGTAAAGCGGAAGATGATCAGCAAACTTCGCGATCATGACGTGGGCAAGTAACCCGGCAGTCGGGATGCCCTTATCGATAACGTGCGCAGGTACCGGCGCCTGGATCAGCGTCTCGCAGTCATCGCACACCCACTTGCCACGAATATGGCGCTCGACGGTAAACACGCCCGGTGTGTAGTCCAACTTCTCGCTGACATCCTCACCGATGCGCTTGAGGGCGCAACCGCATGGGCAGTGGGCATTGTCCGGTTCATGATGAATCAACGTGCGGGGAAACTCTGTCGGCAAGGCCGTACGCTTGGGCTTTTGCTTTTGCTTTTGCTCGATCGCAACTGGCGCTATTTGTAACGCTTGAAGCTCGGCCTCAATCGCTGCGATATCGGTATCGATCAGGTCATCGAGCAGGCTCGCCTGCTCAGGATTCATTTGCTCGCTGCGCTTGGCAAACTTCAAACGCTTAAGCTGTGCGATCTCGTGGGTCAGCTTTTCGATCAGTGTTTGATCGCGGCTGATCTTCTTGCTCATCGCTTCGACCGTCTGGCTCATGGTCTCGACTTGCGACAGCAATTGCGCAGCGAATGCACGCAGTTGATCGGGGGGCATTTGAGCGAGATCGGGCGAGGAAGTCATGGCGTGGATTTTACCAAAGCACGCCATCCACTACAGCAAGCCAAGGTATTAATTACGGGTTTTAAAGCAACGTAATTGCAGCGCTACCGCCAACACGTTGCCAAGGCAGACCGAGTCCCAAGGCCTGGAGCTGCTCGGTATCCAGCTGCACTTCGCGGCCTTGTCGAACGCCTGCCCAGTGGAATTTTCCTTGGTTCAATCGACGTGCCGCCAACCAGACTCCAATCCCATCGTGTACCAGCACTTTCATCCGAGTCGCGCGGCGATTGGCAAACAGATAAGCGCAGTGAGGCTTCGCCGCACCGAACACTGCGACCACCCTGGCCAGCGCCGTTTCAGTCCCAGCACGCATATCCATAGGCTCGGTGGCGAGCCAGATGGCATCAATGCGGATCATCGCAACAAGTCTTTAAGGAATGCGGCGCAGGCAGCAGCGCTATCAGCCGGCCAGTTCACTTTGACGGTGCCGCGCGGGTGCAGAATCTCAACACTGATATTTGCTGAGGATACTGGCGCCGTTTTTTGTATAGGCAGCGGGATGAAGGCGGGTTGAAGCTCCGTACTTTTCTGCGCTTGCACCCGAATCCATTTGTGGACTAGGTTTGCATTGAGGCTGTGGCTGAGGGCCACGCTGGCGATTGAAGCTCCGGGCTGGACACACTCATGAATGACGTGGGCTTTGAAGGAGTTGGAATACGAACGGCGTTTTGGCTGCATGAAATACCCGCTTAAAAGGCTCGAACTGGTGTCCACTTAAATTTAAGTGCACACCATGTACTAGCTTCTCGGGGTTGGGTAGACGACTTAGCCGGACGCATACCTCTCAACGCCAAAACTGTCTAATAAACTAGTGGCGATTCAAACTTCGAGTTAACGCAGGAGAAATCGCCAGCAAACTGGGCACTTCGAAGCGAACGCTTCATCGAATATTTGCTCAGAACGGACTTTCAAGCGGGCGCTATATTTTGGATAGACGTTCAAATAGCTGCAGGTCCCTCTCACCGAATTATCCT
Organism: Pseudomonas caricapapayae; assembly: GCF_001400735.1. GTDB lineage: Bacteria > Pseudomonadota > Gammaproteobacteria > Pseudomonadales > Pseudomonadaceae > Aquipseudomonas > Aquipseudomonas caricapapayae. The sequence continues at coordinate 18,731 of NZ_LJPW01000190.1, read as the reverse complement.
TGATGAAAGCTTTGAGGCCGTCATCTTCACCGCAGCGTAAGCACACAAACGTGTCCTCAACTCGCGAGAAACCTCGCTCCATGTCCTCTTCCATCATTCTCTTGACTCCGCCCATAGCACCGCCTCAAATGCATGCTCAAACATCTCAAAAGTACTGGATTGCGAACGGAGAAAGCCTGCCCCATCTCCACGACTGACGAGTGAGACACGCACCTCCAACTCACCGAAGATGATCTTCCAGCGCCACGGTGCTCGTGCGGCGGGCGCTCGAGGAGCCTACGAAGGCAATACCGTGCGTGACCGCCTGCAAGAGATCGAGAAAACCAAAGCGCAATGAGGGCGAGGTTCAATCGTTACGATCAAGCCTGGCTTTGAGCGACTCGAGCATGCGCGCTCTTTTTTCTGAATCTTCCAGCAGACGCCGGCGTGCAGCGGGCAAGGTACGCAGAAACTCCTTACCACGCGCCTTGATCTGCGAAGCGACATCATCATCGCCAAACAAAACCGAATGATATTCGAGCTTGCTCACAAAGCGCTGGGTTTCCTTGGACTCGACATCCGTTTGTGTGAGTTGCTTATCCAGTTGGCTCCAGAACTCATCCGTGTTGATCCACTGGCCCAACGCCCTGCATTCGGACTCGAGCCGGGCGTGATGCTGTTCGATTCCCATGATGAAGATCTTTTTGACCTTCTTTATTGTCGGCTGCCGCAACACATCCAGAAGACCATTCAGCGGAAGATCACTTCGCTTGGCAAGCACCAGAAGCAGGTCAAGATCAAGCATGAAGCTCACTGCGACCTCCCGATAGCTGGCGTACAGATCCCGACCATGGGCAATGCGATTGCGACGAATTGGCATGATGAAGAGGAGGTACTCCATGCCGATTAGATCGGTGTGCTTCTGAATCGTCTTGAGCAGTTGATTGAGAGCAGCTCTCTCACTCATCGACTCCTTCAAGCCAAGCGTCTGGCAGATGCCGTGAATGGTCCCCTCGATGAACGGCGGCAGGATGAACGACAACGAAATGTAATCACGTTCCTTGAAGCGCTCGACGATGTGCTCTACGAGATCGCCCTTGCCAGCAACATGAATGTCGTTACGGCCAGCCTCCAAGAACCTCGGAATGATGCTGTCCTCGATGTACCAATCGGCTACCTGGTAGTAGTCACCGCTCACCTCCCGGTCCTTGTAGTACGCCCGGATTTGGTCGATGTTTTCGTAGTACGCAGGTACAGGTAGCGACAGGAAGCGAAAATCCATTTCCTCCAGGAGATCGGGATCGAAGTTTCGGGTTTTCCGATTACGGAACCGATAGCTATAGGTGAGGGCATCATCGAGACTCGGCGGCCTCAAGCCCATGAGTGACCCGAGGCCAAACATCTTCTCTCCCTCAGGTCTCCATTGAATCGCAAGACAGAGCGAAGCGTTCTCGAGTTGAACCTTGATGTACTCGTCAATTTCGGCCGCCGCAGCCTCGTTCTTCTGGAGAAAGTACTCCAACGCACGTTTGCGATATCGCTGCTCTTGAGTACGACTATCGTCGTCCTCAGGAACAGCCGGAGCGTCGAGCTCGGCCTTTATCCGTCCAATCTGCTCGTTGATAGAGCTACGATCCTTCTCTATTTCTACGAGCAGTTTTGCTTTTACTTCGGCGGCTTCCTCGTGCACTTCAATGTCCTTGTGTAACGCCTTTTGAACGGTCGCCCACGAGTCGCCATGGCAGCCTTGGGGCTGAGTAGTATAAGGAAGTCCGAGACGCCGTCACCTTCAATTGACGCTCCACAGTTGATCCAGGTGCAAGGTGAAGTTCCTGCTCATCAACTCACGGCGCATTCCACGACCAGGCTCGGCAGGTACGATTCCAGAGCGCACCGTGCCTCTCCCACAGCGTGCGTTGATGGCATCCATCGTCCGTATCGCGTTACCGTTACGTCCGGGCTGAGTCTGAGCGAATAGGTCTCCTGTGAACTCGCCGGGCTGCTGCCGACGCATTGCAGCATAAAAATACTGCAACGCAACGCCGAAGCAGCATGAGGACTGTCACAAGAACATTAAATACTGACTTCAGGGCGTACACTGAAAGCTAGCCAAAGCCACACTGGTGTTTATCAGGAATCGCCATTCACGATCGCTAGCACAGCCGATGCAAGTGGGGGGCACAACTCTTTTTTTCGACCTGAAATAACCGTCCTAGAGCCATGTCAAAATAATTTTTGGCGATCCTGAGAGCCTGTAAAGAAACTCCAGCGAATTCCAAAATACCCGTTATACACGCGCTCTTATGACGAATATTCATCCAATTCCACTGGACCCCGGAGCTGCGTGTCCGGTCGAGCAAGCGATATTCCCGTGCCTCTTCATTCTATTGGCTATTGGAAATCACTGATCGAGAGGCTGTGGTTCTTGCGCTCGATGTTGCCCCAAACCGGCACAGGTGGTTTGATGTCTTTATTCGTCAATTATCCAGGCCAGCATCGCTACGGTTTCATAAGCGGTGCGGCCAATGAACCGATTCGGGTTGAATGTCGAACTGTCATTCAACCCGCTTGATCATGGCGTGACGATTCTTGGACAACGTGGAGTTATCGGGAACTTCGTCTTCAAGACTCAGACGGCAGAGCCAGAGATACGCCAGACTCAAATAAGCCTCTTCGCACAACCGTCGTTCGGAGCGAATGCCGAAGCAGCCCACGGCCAACAGGCGAATCATCCGTTCGCGATCAGTCCATGAAAATCGGCGAGGTCATGGCGCAGATCGCCTGGATCGGGGCATCGATCAGTGTTGCGCAGTACATGATCGGCTGGGAGGTGGAGTCGGTCAGAAGCAGGCGGAAAAGGCGATACTGCAACACCTGATTGGGCCCTCTCGCCACTTCTTCAATTCCTGTTGTTTATACCTCATCTGGCCAAGCGTACTTCTTTGGAAGGCCGGTATCCAAAATATGAGCTGTAGCATTTGCTGAAGTGGCTGGGCGATACAAATCCGCACGCCACCAGCACCTCCACTTGGGACATCTCTGTGTATTGCAGCAATCGTCGCGCTTCGGTAATCCGCAGCTCTAGATAGTAGCGCTGCGGAGTGGTACCTAATTGCTCTTTGAAAAGGCGTTCGACCTGGCGCCGGGAACGCCCCGCATAGACCGCCAGCTGCTCCATCTCCAGAGGCTCTTCCAGATTGGCGTCCATGAGTTTGACGACCTCGCGCAGAGGCGCACTTACTGAGATATGCGGCGATGCTTTAACGCGCCGATAACGCGACTCTTCGAAAGACAGAATGTCTTCTATGCCTTCAACGAGCGCCTTGTCGTGCAATGTTTTGATCCATTCCAGCGCCATATGGTAGGCACCTGCCGGGCTGGAAGCGGTGAGTCGATCCCGATCCACGACATAGGGCTCGCTGGTGACATGAGACAATTTGCAGGCCTCAGCCATCGACGGTCGATGCTCTGGATGAATGGCGCAGCGATAGCCGTCCAGCAAGCCGCTGACTCCCAAAAACCATGCGCCATTCCAGAGCCCGGCCAGCGTAAGACCTCGCTCGGCGGCGGTCCTCAGCAAGCCGATCAGTTCGGGGCTGGCTTTAAGAGGCGTACGGTACCCCCCGCAGATGACTAGCAAATCCAGCGTCTGGAGGTTTTCTGTGTCGAGGCGAACGTCGGGGCGGATGATCAACCCCAGATCACTGATCACCTCCTCGTGGTGCAGCGCAAAGGTTCGGGAAGCAAACAGTCCCGGACGCAGGAGATTCGCCGTGACGATGGTGTCCAGTGCCTGAGTGAAGGCTGGCAGCGAAAAATGCTCAAGCAGCAGAAACCCAGCCTTGGTCTGGGAGGAGTTGTAGCGGCGCTCACCCGCCACATAACGCAGGTTTTTGCCTTTCATACCGCCGCTGAATTGCCGTCTTTCACTCATGCTCGACTCGTTATTACTCGCATACTCGCTTCGCTCTTCATTCCCGCGCCCTGGCGTCGCTCACTGAGTGCGAAGTGCGCAGGAACCTCAAGCGAGCTGAAAACCATGAGCAAGCGGATCTTTGTCGTCCACGAATATAGTGTTGTGGCCGATGATTTCTGCCCAGCCAGTGACACTTGGCTTGATGCCCTCAAAAGTGCCAACGTTGACGGCGGCTTCGACTTTACCTTCGAAGATTGTGCCAATGAGGCTCTCATTACGGAAAGTTTCACCCACTTGCAAGCGTCCCTTTCCGTAGAGCTGCGCCATCCGCGCAGAGGTCCCCGTCCCGCCTGGTGAACGGTCAATGGCTTTATCACCATAAAAGACAGCGCATCGACCGTGAGCGGTTGCGTTCTGTGGTTTGTCACACCAGATTATGTGATGCACCCCGCTGATCCGACTGTTTTCAGGATGTACCGGGTTACAAATGATGCCGAGAGCATCGCGAAGCTGGCGGCTCAGCTCCACGATACTTGACGCATTCAGCCCTTCAAAACCTGCCCAGTTCTCTTGCGGCTCAACGATTGCGTAAAAATTGCCGCCATACGCGATGTCCACATTGAGCGGTCCGACGCCTGGCACATCCACCTGCAAATCTGCACTATGCAGATAACTCGCAACGTTGAACAGCCGGATGGAGTCGACCGATTCGCCCTCCAGGGAGTAATCCACATCCACACGACCCGCAGGCGTTTCAATTGCCAGCCTACCGGGCTCGCGGGGTACGATCAGGCCTTCTTCGATTACTACGGTCGACAGCCCGATGGTGCCGGCACCACACATCGGCAGGCAACCACTGACCTCGATGAACAGCGCGCCGAAGTCGCAATCTTCACGGACCGAAGGATAGATAATGACCCCGGACATGATGTCGTGCCCCCGCGGTTCAAACATTAGTGCGGTGCGGACCCAATCGTGTTTGCGTACGAAAATTTCGCGTCTTTCAGCCATGGAAGCTGAAGGAAGCAGCGGCCCGCCCCCCGCCACTACCCGGACCGGATTACCGCAAGCGTGTGAGTCGATACAGAAGAAACTGCGTCTCATGCTAAACCTTCCTAACCCAGTCTCGCCGGCGAATGGCGCTGCAAGGCGCCGCGAGACAGTCGATCCATCAACAAGGCAACGGCGACGATGGCCAGGCCAGCGCGAAGCCCCAGTCCCATCTCCATGCGCGATAAACCCCGCGTCACCTCAGCACCCAGACCGCCCGCACCTACCAGGCCGGCGAGAACAACCATGGCCAGCGACATAAGGATGCACTGATTCAGCCCTACCATCAGTGTCGGGGCAGCAGTTGGCAGCTCTATCTTGAACAGGATGTCCCTTGGCGAAGCGCCAGAAGCCTGGCCCAACTCGAGCAGGTCCTTGGGCAGCTGTTTGAACGCCAGGGTCGTCAGCCTGAGCATTGGCGGGATGCCATAGACAATGGTGGCAATGATTGCCGGTACGCGGCCCAAGCTGAACAGCATCACTGCCGGGATCAGGTAAACCCAGGGTGGCACTGTCTGCATGATGTTCAGGATCGGCAAAAAGATGTCGTCGACCTTCTTTATCCGAGCCGCCAGTACCCCTAAAGGGAACGCAATCGACACAGATATCAGCACCGCAACGGATACCAGTGCAATTGTTTGCATGGAGGCGACCCACAGGCCAGACACCAGGCAAAAAGTCAGCATCAACCCCACGAACACCGCGACCCGCTTATTAGCGAGGAGCATCGCTGCGATCATGACAATGGCGATCGACAAGTAAGGGTGCGGTGCAAGCAATGCACGCTCGACCAGACCCAATACCGCTTCGACCACTTGGCTGACGCCAACAAACAAGCCGTGCAGGTTGGCATTCAACCAATCCACCCCCGGCACCAGGTAGTCTCCGGGCGAGAAGCGAATGTCAGGCGTGCTCATTGGCTATCTCCCGCGCGTGCGCGGGCAGCTGCCTGCGCGAGTCGATCCAGAATCATTGTCAGAATCACGATAGCGATTGCTGCGTTGATCGACTTGGCGATATCCAGCGTGCGTACTGCACCATAGATTGCCTGGCCCAATCCGCCAGAACCGACGATGCCGGCAATGACTACCATCCCGAACGCCATCATCAGGCTCTGGTTGACACCTGCCATGATGCTGGGCATGGCGAACGGCAGGCGAATCTTGAAGAACATCTGTAACCCGGTGACGCCACTGGCATTGCCCAGCTCGATGAACTCATTCGGAGTCATGCGGATACCCAGAGAAGTAAGGCGCATTGCCGGAGGCAGCGCCACGATGAATGTTGCCAGCAGCGCCGTGGCAGGCCCATAGCCCAGGACCGCGATTGCCGGCAAAAGATAGATGTAGGGTGGCATGGTCTGCACAAGGTCCAGGCACGGGTCCACGACCCGATCAAACGCTGGAGCAAGACCAGCAAGCACCCCCAGAGGAATACCGACCACCAATGCCAGCACCGTAGCTGTGAGCACAAGAGCGAGGGTACTCACGGTCTCCGGCCACAAGCCGATCAAGGCGCAGAACATCAGCGCCAGTGCCGCCAGGACTGCAAAGCGTACGCCGATCACGCGCCAGCCGATTACTGCGATGATCAACGCAATCACGTAGTAAGAGGGATAGGCAATGCACCATAAGACACCGTTGTAGAGACGGTTGAGCACAGCGTTGGCAGCACCAAACAGCAACTCGCCATGATCCGACAGCCACTCCAGAGCGGAGTCAATGAGCGAATCAAACTGCTCGGAATAATCAGGCGTGTTCATGTCGACGCCTCCAGGGTGATGGCCGCTGGCGACACAGCGAACTCTTTCGGAATACCCTGTACGCCGCGCAGCAGATCACGAGGGGTAATGATGCCCACCACCACACCGTTGTCGACTACCGCGAGGGCATCACGCTTCGACTTCATGGTCAGGCCGATCAGTTCATTGATGTCCGCGCCCGGGACAGTCCTGAGTAGCCTGGAAATATCACAGGCAGGGTTTGCCGCCTTGAATGGCTCGACAGGAGTCATCACCGAATGGGCTTTGACCAGATGCAGCCGGGAAATCCCGGCGACAAACTCTGCCACGTAGTCGTCGGCAGGGTTGAGCACGATTTCTTCGGCCGTTCCCACCTGGATGATGACTCCGTCTTTCATGATTGCAATCCGATCACCGATGCGTATCGCTTCGTCCAGATCGTGAGTAATGAACACCGCAGACTTGCCAAGCTCCTTGGTCAACTGTCGAAACTCATCCTGAAGTTGCCGGCGAATCAGCGGATCCAGAGCGCTGAACGGTTCATCCATCAGGATCACTTCCGGATCTGCAGTGATCACCCTGGCCAGACCGACCCGCTGTTGCATTCCGCCCGACAATTCATTCGGATAGCGGGAAGACCACTCACTCAAACCCACCTTGGCCAGCGCACTTTCGGCCACCTTGTAACGCGCAGCTCTCCCAACGCCCTGAACTTCCAGGCCGAATGCCGTGTTTTCCAGTACCGTTCGGTTGGGCAACAGGGCGACGCTCTGAAAAACCATGCCGATGTGCCGGGCTCGCACCTCGCGCAATTGCGCGGCTGACAGAGCGGACAGGTCCTTGCCTTTGACAAACACCTTTCCGGCGCTCGGTGTGATGAGTTTGTTGAGAAGCCTGATCAGCGTGGATTTCCCACTGCCAGACAAGCCCATGATGCAGAAAATCTCCCCACGTCTAACCTGGAGACTGACATCCGAGACGCCGACTACGCAGCTGTATTCTTGCAGTATCTGGGTCTTGGTCAGCCCACGCTGAGCGACAGCATCCATCGCCGCAGGTGCACTTTTACCGAAGATTTTCCAAACCGACTGGCAATCAACCAGCACTTCGTTAGGGTCTATTTTGGCCGTTGTCATTTTGTAACCCGTCGAGCCGGTTTGTACCGGCTTCTCTAATTAATCAAAGGGCGGCAGTGGCACATATAAAAAGAAATACTCAGTTCTTGACGTTTCCCCAACGCTTTAACAGATCGCTATGGCTATCAGTCCAGCCCTGAACTGCCTGGTCCATAGTCTTGCCATCCTTGACCTCGGCGTTCATCGAAGTGATGTCGGCGATTGGCACGTAAACACTTGCCATCAGTTCGCGAGCGCGTGGATTGGCTTCAGCAAAGCCTTTATGACCAATCCAGTAGTAGCCCTGCAGCGGCGGTAAGATCCCTTTTGGATCCTTGAGGAATTTAAGGTCGAATTTTTTGGTCATCCAGGATGGATCCCAGACGGTCACGGCGACCCACTCCTTGCGATCAACGGCTGATTTCAACGCTGCCGTCATCGCCGAGGTGCTGCCCTCAATCAACTTGAGTGTGAGGTCATATGCCTTGACCACGTCAGCGGCATCGCTCATCAAGCCTGAACCTGGCTCAATGCCGATGATCTTGCCGCCGAGCTGTTCAGAATGGGCATTGAGTTGTTCGATAGAGTCGATGTCGACATAACGGGGGACCGCAAGCCCTTGATAAAGACCGAACGACACTGGGGACAATTTCTCGAGCTTATTCTTATTCTTGTTCCAGTAATCAGACGCGGCATAGTCCGTCTGTGAAGCCAGAACCTGAACATCGCCCTTGGTCAGGGCCGCGTAGGCAATCCCCCACTCGGAAAACTCAATCACTTTGACTGTGTAGCCAGCGTTTTCGAGTACTTTTTTGGTGACGCCGGTGATGGGCGTCAAGTCTTCCCAGTTCATGGTGCCCATGGTGATGGTTTTTTCTTCTGCCTGAGCCTGCAGACTCATCAAGCCGACAATAACAACCGCACAGACTGTCTTCCAGATCGTGTTCATAGAGTATCCCCGCTTTACGTTATGGAACTAACTCAGGCTTTGAAAAAGCCAATGATTTAAATCAATTTCATCCTTCTTTTCCCGCTTTGAATTCTTGCCAGCGAATGACCGAATTGACGCCCAATCTGGTCAGAAGTCTGGGCGGTAGCCTGCTAGGCCCAGGGCTATGACTGAAACTTTCAAGGATTTTCGAATGGGTGCCCGTCGCCAACTCGGCAGCCATGACGCCTGCCAACGTACTTTTGACGGTACCCAAGCCATTTTCACAGCAGGCCGAATACAGATTCTGTTCAATTTCGCCAAACGCTGGCGCGCTGTTGCGGCTCAGGCAGAGTCGCCCTGCCCAACTGAATTCGAGCGGTGTGTGCTTCAGTTCGGGAAAACGCAAATCCAGGGAGTGCCGCTGTTCTTCAGCCACGGCGGCAACGCGCCGTGGCGTCACCTGGATGCTCGGATCATAGGTAAACCGAGTTCTGATAACGATGCGTGACAGGCCGTTAGCGCTGATCTTGCGCAGCGTGGCCCCCATCGGGTCGGCGGGTAACAACGCCCACCTTGCCTTGCCGGGTACGACCTTGTTGAACTGATCATCCCGGTACCCGGCCGTCATCGACGCATAAGTGAAGACATGTAACAGACGGCCCTGAAAATGCCCGAAATCCTCAATGTGACCATTGACTGCAAGAATCACTTTCGGCGCATTGACCACGCCACGGTGAGACCGGGCAATCCAGCCACTGCCCGCCGGGGACAACTCGATAACCGGGGAGCGCTCAAACAGAGTCACCTTCCCCTCCAGCCCGGCTGCCAGGTCTCTGATGTACTGCGCAGGCTGGATCATGACTGCGCCAGGGGTGTACAGACCGCCCTGGTAATAGGTCGAGCCAGTGATTTCGCGCATTTGTACCGCATCGAACAGCTCGTATTGCTCTCCAATGCTGTTCAGCGAACTGGCGTAGTTGATATTGAGCTTCAGCCCACGCTCAGTGGCGGCTGCATTTATCTTTCCTGACGGATCGAACGTCTCAGCGCTCATGCCGTAATCCAGCGCGGTCTGAGCGGCGAACCTGATTGCAAACCGGTTCTGGGCAATTTCCAGAGCGGTCGCTGATTCCCCGGCTACTGAATACTCTCCCGAAGAAAGACTGTGCGGCACGTCAATCATGAAACCCGAGTTTCTACCGGCGGGCCCCTTGGCCACTTCATGAGCATCCATGACCACTATCCTGTCATCGGGGCGCAGCTGAGACAGCCTGCGTGCCGCCGAGAGCCCCGCGAAACCAGCACCGATAATCAGCCAGTCCGCGGTCACCGGCCCATCAAGCATACGCACAGGCGCTGAGCGTGTGGAAATTGCCTCCCAGCCTGAAACGCCGGTGTCTACGGGTAGACGCTTGATGGTGTGAGTGCTCATTTTACGGTCTCGTCAACCGACCGATCAGAGACGTCGATCCAGATGGTTTTGATTTCGGTGTATTGATCATGGGCTAAAACCGACTTGTCACGCCCGCCGAAACCCGATTCCCTATAGCCACCAAACGGTGTCGAAGCATCACCCTCGCCGAAGCAATTTACGGTGACGATACCGGCGCGAATCTCGCGGGACAGCTTGATCGCTCTGCGCAGGCTGCCTGTGTAGACCGACGCCGCCAAGCCGTAGACCGTGTCATTGGCCAGCGCAATGGCTTCTGAGATCGACGTAAACGCTGTGACTGACAATATCGGGCCGAAGATCTCTTCCTGGAACAGAGGGCTGTCTCGCTTCACACCATCGATGACCGTCGGCTGGACAAAGACCCCATCCTGAGTATCGCCGCCGTACACTACGTCAAGCTCGCCTGCGTTCGCATAATCGAGGTACGACTTGACCTTCTCGAAGTGGTCAGTACTCACTAAAGCGCCCACCCGATTGTGCGGATCCAGCGGGTCGCCCATTTTCCAGTCGTTGAGATAGGCCCCCATGCGTTTGAGCAACTCATCCTTGACCGATGCGTGCACCAGCAGACGCGAGGTTGCCGAACAGTTTTCACCCATATTCCAGAACGCACCGTTGACCACCTGCTCAGCTACCAGATCCAGGTCTTCGGCATCGTCCATCACCACTGCCGGGTTCTTGCCACCGCACTCCAGCACCACGCGCTTGAGGTTCGAGTCGGCGGCATAATGCAGAAAACGACGGCCAGTGGCGGTAGAGCCTGTAAAGCTGACCATATCGACGTCTCTGTGCAGGCCGATAGGCTCGCCGACGTCCTTGCCGGTACCGGTCACGATGTTCAAAATACCGGCCGGAACGCCAGCCTCGAAAGCCAGCTCGGCAACCCGCAGCGTAGTGAGGGTGGTCTGCTCGGCTGGCTTGACGATGACCGAGCATCCAGCGGCCAGCGCCGGACCGATTTTCCATGCCAGCATCAGCAACGGGAAATTCCACGGCAGTACGCAGCCGACGACGCCAATAGGCTCGCGCACGATCATAGTCAGTGCATCGTTGCCCACCGGGGCGGTCTGATCGTAAAGCTTGTCGATGACTTCTGCGTGCCAGCGCAGGGTATGAATGGTGTCTGGCACGTCCACCAATTGACACTCGCGTACGGGTTTGCCGCTATCCAGACTTTCCATCACGGCCAGCTCGTGGCGATTGTCCTCCAGCAGCCTGGCGAACTTCAGCAAAACCGCTTTACGTTCGCCAGGGGGCAACAGCCTCCAGCGGCCATCCTCGAAAGCTGCCCTGGCCTTGCTGACTGCGTAATCCACGTCCTGTGAGGAACATGCCGCAATATCAACCAGGAACCTACCCGTTGCCGGGTTGTGAGTGGCAAATGTAGCTCCGGAAATGGCTGGCTTAAAAACACCGTCAATAAATGCGCTGGACGGAAACGAGAGGGATTGGGCGATGGCGGTGTATTCATCCGCAGTCAGAAGATCACGCATGGTTGGCTCCCGAAGTGACATAGGCAACGGTGCGTTTTACGTTGGCAATGACGGCGTGCAGGCTCCGCTTGTCTTGCGCATTGAGTGGACGCAGTGGCGCACGGACGTCGCCCACCTTCAATCCATTCAACTCGCAACCAAACTTGATCGACTGGACAAACTTACCGCCGTCCAATGCGTTCATCAGCGGCATCATCGCCGACATGATCCGACGCCCTTTTTCGAAGTTGTTTTCGATGACACAGGCTTCATAGAGCGCGACATGTTCTTTGGGTAGAAAGTTGGAGCCAGCGCAGACCCAGCTGCGTGCACCCCAAGCAAAAAACTCAAGTGCCTGATCGTCCCAACCGCACGACAGGGCAATATGCGGAAATTCGCGAGCCAGCAAGTGCACACGGCCCATATCGCCGGAACTTTCCTTGATGGCAATGACATTTTTTGATTTGCCCACGCGCGCGAGATAATCCTCGTTCATCTGCACGCCCATGCGCCCTGGGTAGTTATAAAGCATGATCGGCATGTCAGCGGCACGATCAATAGTCAATGCGTGGACAGCGTTTTCCTGGTCCGTTGGCAGTGCGTAGGGCGGCGTGGTGACGAGGATAGCGTCAGCTTTGATGGCTTTGGCATCCGCAGCGAACATCACAGCGTCTTCAGTGCGTATGGCGCCGGTGCCGATGATCAGTTGCACACGCGAACCGATGACGTCCTTGGCATGAGCAGCGAGCTTGAGGCGTTCTTCAGCGGTCTGCGCATAATACTCGCCGGTCGAGCCGCCAATAATAATGCCGTGCACGTTCGCCTCGATCAGCGACTCCAGAACGTCGGAAAACACGTTCCAGTCGATCTCGCCGTCAGGCGTATACGGCGTCACCGCCGGTGTATATATACCTTCGAATCTCAAGTCAGTTTCTCCGATTTAAATGGCCCGACGTATCAACTAACACAGCCGGATTTCGGGGCGTACGGTACAAACCCGCATCAAGAGATACCGTGCCTATCGATTAATAGTAACGTTCACAGTTACACCCCTGTCTCAGCTGGACGAACCAGAATAAGTATCAAGCATTGTCCAGGCAGGGCGATACGCACTGCCTTCGAACAGCAGAACTGAACGGCAATCATTGGCTTACTGTGTCAACTGCATCTTCCAGTTGCATTCAGAACTTCATCACCTTCCCACCCCAGGTACAGGAGCAGAAACAGAAGCCTCAACTGAAACAATGTCTAATCATCTGGCAGGCACCAGGCGACGTACAAGGATCTTATTTTTTACGGCTTGACTTCGTTCACTGCATTCGCGGTTTCACGATGGCGGAGACAAACCGGGCATTAAACACTGGACCCGGCGTTACCACTGATTAAACACGCTTATCTGTTTTGCCTTTTCCAAGTGCCGTACGCCTTTAAAGGCTCAGGTGGAGAATACGTCCCGTCATTGCGACCGGACAAGAAACCTTTTCTTAGAGCAATTCATAACCTGATGTTATCGATAGGCGCTTTTGAAGGGGTTGAATCGTTAGACACAGGAGGGAAATGGTGCACTTCACACGCCGTTGCCACGTTTAAGGGCCCCCTGCACCTGCCCGACTCAGGCAAGCTGAGAAAGCATCCAGTCTCTGAGCCGACAGCAAGCGTCATCGTTCTGCCGGTCTTGCCGGAAGGTCAGGTAATGCAGACTTTCCCTGAGCACCAACTCATCGCTGACCGGGCGCACCAGCGTGCCATCGTCGACTAGCTTTTTCACCAGATGATTCCAGCCAAGTGCTACGCCCTGATGCGTCAGGACCATGGTGATGATCAGGTTATAGTCATTGGCGTTAAGCATGTGCGGACTTTCAAAAGGACGCTCGCTGATATCAATGCCATTGAAGGCCAGCCAGACGTTCCAATCTACATGCTCAGCGACCTGGGAGCGCCCATACGGGCTCAGATTCAACAGAACACCGTCACGCAACCCTTCCAGACTCGAGAGTTCGGGATGATTTGCTTTGTATTGCGGGGTACATACCGGATAGATGACGTCATGAAAAAGCGGGTAACACTGGTAGCCGTCCTGAATCTTGGCCATTTTGGTAATGAAAATGTCCGGGCGTATGCCAGGTTCCATTGACAGAAAATTCTGAGTCGTAATGAGGTTCAGATCAATGTCAGGGTTTTGACTGAAAAACGTCGGCAATCTTTCAGATAGCCACAGGGCTGAAAAGGCAGGGGAACAGCACAGTGTCAGCACTCGCTTGCCGGCATTATGGGTACGGATCCGCTCTGCTGCCTGGGAAATATTGACGAAGGACATCTGTGCCGCATCGAAAAAATCGCACCGGCCTCAGTTAACTGGACAGCACGCCCCACCCTCTTGAACAGCTCGACTTCAAGATAGGCCTCAAGCTCGCGAATTTGCCGGCTGATCGCGGCCTGGGTGACGCACAGTGCCTCTGCAGCGCGAGTAAAACTTTGATACTTTGCCGCGGCCACAAATGATTTGACCGCTTTGAGCGAGGGCATCTTCAACAAGGTAAGGTCGGGATCGATATGTTTAACCATACGTACGCTCTGATCTCCTTCATTAACGTTACCAGAAACCTGCGAACAGGATCCGGTTCAAGCTCTCAGCGTACCCGAGATTAGCGACCGACAAACCAGAGTTACATCCCGGATCAACGCTCAAAGGCAGGACGAGGCGAAACCTCTTAGTGGGTGGACTTTATTTGCTTTTGCACGCCACACAAGTATATTTTGTAGACCTGACGTCAATCAGGCACTTGGAGTAGCCTCATTACACCCGGAGAAAATTTGATGCTGGAATTAGAGCCGCAATGTTTTTCATCGGACTGCCCGAGCCGGGCGCTTTTCGATCAGATCGCGGACAAGTGGTCGATGATGGTTCTGGCCGTGCTTGATGACGGGCCGCATCGCTTCAATGCCATCAAACGTCGCCTGGAGGGTGTCACCCAGAAAGCTCTGACACAGTCCCTGCGGCGGCTGGAACGCAATGGTCTCGTCTCGCGCCAGGTCATTTCGTTTTCGCCCGTGGCAGTTCAGTATGAAATCACGCCGCTTGGCCAGACACTGCAGCAGCCATTTCGCGAGTTGCATAAATGGACGCTCGACAAACTGCCTGACGTTGAAGCTGCACGGTTGAAATTTGACGCGGTCGCAGACGTAAAGCTCACGACAGGATGATTTAACACCTCCCGCCAACGCGTTCCGGTGATGCACTGTCTGATAGACCTTCTGCCAGCATACGGTCACGATACGGTATGGAAATCGTTGGAATGCTTCCACGCAACTGGCAAAGGCCAATGAGTTTCCAGCCGGGCGAAGCTCGAAAGCTCAACTCGCGAGGGTCAAGCTTTGGAGCTGATACGCGTATAGCCTGCGGGTCAAACCTGATTGGTTGGCATGACGTAGAGCTCGGCAATATTAACGTGCTCAGGTGCGGACACCGCATACAGAACAGTGTCCGCAATGTCGGCAGGCAATAGGAACTCTACCTGGCTTGAAAAACCAGCCATGACCTGCAAAAACTCTTCGCTGGTTGTGTGATTGAACAGTTCAGTCGCCGTCGCACCTGGCTGAATGCTGGTGACACGAATGTTATGTTTCTGCCCTACTTCCATGCGCAGCCCTTCGGTGAAGGCACTGACCGCGAATTTCGTCGCAGCGTACACAGCAAAGCCCTGGCCCAACACTTTGCGCCCCGCCACCGATGAAGTATTTATAATGTGCCCGGCACGGTGCTTTATAAAATGAGGGAGCACGGCGGCCGACAGATTCAAGACCCCTTTGATATTGACGTCCACCATCTTGTCCCATTCATCGGTTTTGAATTCGTCAATATTGGACAGGGGCATCAGACCCGCGTTATTGACTGCAATATCAATTCCCCCATAGGTGTCTACCAGCTTTTTCACCCCTGCCTCGACCGACGCTTTGTCTGCCACGTCCATCTCCAAAACCAGCGCTTGCCCACCAAGACGCTCGATGTCGGCTTTTAATGCGTCAAGACGATCGGCTCGGCGCGCTGCGATACCCACTTTCACACCCACACTGGCGAGCTTCCTGGCCGTCGCTTCGCCTATGCCGCTCGATGCGCCCGTTATCAGTGCGATTTTTTCACTAAGTGCTTTCATGATCCATCCTGCGTAGGGAGTGTCGAAAAAGTTAACTCAATAACTTAACGCGTGATCATGATATACATTTTATACCTGGGTTCAATTAGGCACCGCGAGCATACCAAGTATATCCAACGATACTGCCACCTCAGGGCACATCAAAATAACCGCGACCAAGGGTGCCCAGGTACTGGCATAAGCCCCTGTACACCAGCATAAATTCCTAATGGTTCAGCATTGGGTTAGTTTGATAACGGGCTCATATACTGCATAAGCCCGGCGCAGTTCCTCGCGAACAAGAGCTACCGGCGGCTTATCGATTACAATGTATCTGGGTGCAAGGTGGGCTAACTAACAAAGGCCCCCTTGCGTTGCCAGAATATGTCGGGATTGCGCGTTGAGCCGCTGGACGCAACAGGGCTACTTTTCAATACGGCTTTGAGGCCACGTCAACAGCGCAAAGTCAATAAGGCGGGTAAGTGTCTGGCGAGTAGCTCCGGTCGAAGGCAGATTTACAATGGCCTGTAATATTCCAAAGTAATACCACGCCAGTAGATCCAGATCGGCGTGCTCGGCAATCTCACCTTGCAACTGGCCATCATTCAAAATATCCAGAAAAATCTGCCGCTGCTGACAAGCCGCAGCGTGTGCGGTTCTCTTTCCTGCGGCAGTGAGGTCTTCATGCTCAGCGTTACTACGAGAGATCAGGCAGCCAAGAGGACGCTTTACGTCAGACTCCGGTGGAAGAAACTCACGTAACAACGCTTCCATGCTCGCTTTGGAACCCTGAACTCTGGTCGATTTCATTCGAGCCAGCACACGGTCGGTATACAGCTGAAGAGACTCGTTGAAGAGCCCATCCTTGCCATGGAACCGCTGATACAAGCTTGATCGAGACAACCCCGTTGCCTCCGTCAGGTCGCTGATAGACGAATTCGCGTACCCATGACGCCAGAAAACACCTGTCGCCGCGTTCAGGACCGTGCCTTCATCGTATTGCGGTTTGCCGCTCATGGATTCTCCGTTGACAACCTGGAACGATCGGACCAAGATATATGGACCGATCGTTCCATGATACAGGCAGATTCTATGGCGCTCAAAAACCCGAATAACCCGGCGCAAGTGTCGAGAAACTGTTCACTGCTCACGACAGCTCACCACAGCAAGTCGCCAACGAGATCGCCCTCATCGACGCTGTCATGGAACCGCGCGGGCAGCACATCGTTTCACCACGCAGCCACTTGACGTGTACGCCTGCGCCACAGGTCATTTTTCATGAGAGCATTCAATCATCCGGAGCCCAGGGAGTTCGCTCTTGAGCGTGTTCTCTATGCGTTAAGCGACCCTGTGCGCATGGAGATCATTCGCCATCTTGCCGACGTGAACGAGGCTACCTGTGGTGAGTTAGATGGCGGCCGACCTAAATCAAGCGCGTCTCATCACTTTCGGGTACTACGTGACTCGGGGTTGATGCGCACGCGTATCGTTGGTACGACGCACATGAACGCTCTTCGCAAGGATGAGATTGAAGCACGCTTTCCAGGGCTGCTTGACTCCATACTTGGTCACTTTCCATCACCTCCCCTTTAGCGGCCTGTAGCAAGCCATCGCGAGCATCAGGCTGATCCCGATACCCGCCTTGGTCGCGTGGCGCATACGCCAGACTGGCCCGCACCTGCCCCATTGCCAAGCCAGCGAGGCTACCCTTTCAGACCGCTCCCCCGTTAAATCGGTGACCTGTTGCGAAACCATGAACATGCGCTCGCGCTGCAATGAGCAGACTCAGCACCGACAACACGAACAAGACCCAGGGAAAAGATCCCACTCCCCATTCACTCAACAGAACACCCCCCAATAACCCGCCTCCTGCGATAGCGCTGTTCCAGACCACGACATTCATGGAAAGCGCGACATCAGCGCCCTCGCCTGCCGAATCGGCGAGCGCGGTTTGCAAGAGCGTGGCAGCACCACCAAACGTCAGGCCCCAGATAAAAACCCCGAGGTAAATAGCCAAAGCGGAGCCGGAAAACAAGCCTAAGAACACCGAAACACCTGCGAAGGTTGCAAGGCTGGCCAAGACCGCTTTTCGCAGATGGCGATCAACCAGCCGTCCCGTTACCCAGATGCCCGCCAGCGCGGCGATGCCAAATGCCAGCAACACCGCATCAATGTTATTTGCCAATCCAGCCTTGGAGACAAAGGGCGCGACGTAGGTATAGAGAATGTTGTGAGCCAGCATCCAGGTAAAGACCACGCCCAGCACCGGGCGTACGCCAGGCGTAAAAAAGACCTGACCCAACGCCATGCGCTGTGAGGAGGTTTGGCCAGGGTAATCCGGCACTTTGATCAGTACCCAGGCGATCAGCACGAGGGTCATCCCGGACATCAAGCCGAATGCCAAACGCCAGCCCATGAACCCGCCCAGCCAGGTTCCCAAAGGCACGCCAAGCGACAGGGCGATGGGCGTACCCACCATGGCGATCGCCAGCGCGCGGCCCTGCAATTTCGGGACAACCATGCGGCGTGCGTAACCTGCGATGAGGCTCCAGGCCAGGCCCGCAGAGACGCCAGCGAAAAACCTCGCAATCAGGGTCAGCCAGTAACTGGAAGACAGCGCTGTGACCGAATTGAAAATCAAAAAGCCGACGATCGTCAGCAGCAAGACAGTCCTGCGACGCCAGCTTTGCGTAGCGATGGTCAGCGGAATGGCTGCCAGCAGAGAACCCAGCGCATAAAACGTCACCATCTGCCCTGCATACGAAGCCGAGACCCCCAGCCCGCTACTGATCTCGGGCAGCAAACCCGCAGGCAGCGTCTCAGTCACGATGCAAATGAACCCCGTCATCGCCAGCGCCAGCAACGCGCCGATCGGAAGTTTTTCGTCCTGATTCTTTTTCGTCATCACCCGAATCCACCTACTAATATACTGATCGGTATA
>NZ_LJPW01000134.1 GCF_001400735.1 Pseudomonas caricapapayae | reverse complement strand
TACGTCGCACTCTGTGTCGTCTGTGCCATCGCGGTGGAAAAGCGTTTTAGAGCTGTTTGGCTAAAAGCACGGATGACTATCGTGCCTACGCTCCGCGTGGGCATGCAGTTCGTGACGCTCTGCGTCACACGGCGGTTTTGTGGTGTCAGTTGGATTTGCGCTGGCCGGCTAAAATTTTTCAAAAAAATGTGAGCCGTTTTCCACTCCTCGCGTGACAGACAGGGAAAGCATCTCTCAACCTTCCGGTCAAAGGACTTCTGCATGTCAGCCCGCCCTACCCAACTTTCACCGCTGGTGCGCACGTTGCGCCATGTCATTTTCGGTGCCAGCCTCTCGGTCGGCAGCTTGTCGATGGCGCAGGCAGCCGATGTGGCACCCAAGGCGTATCACATCGCGCCGAGCGAGCTTGAAGCTGCGCTGAGCCAGTTCGGTCGAGAGTCCGGCGTGCTGATTTCCTACGGTTCGCAGATCACCAGTGGCCTCAAAAGCCGTGGCCTGGAAGGTCAGTACACGCCCGAGCAGGGCCTCAATGCGTTGCTCGAAGGCACCGGCCTGCAGGCTTTGGCCGATGGCAATAACGGGTTTACCCTGCAACCGGCCAATGCCGCTGGTGCGCCCATCGAGCTGGGTGTGTCCACCGTAGTCGGCGACTGGCTGGGCGCTGCACAGCAGACCAACGTTTTCGAGCATCCCGGCGCACGTGACGTGATTCGTCGCGAGGAGTTCGAGCGTGTCGGCGCGACATCGGCGCGTGAAGTGCTCAACCGCATCCCTGGCGTCAATGCCCCGGACAATAACGGCACCGGCAGCCACGACATGGCGCTGAACTTTGGTATTCGTGGCCTCAATCCACGTCTGGCTTCGCGCTCTACCGTACTGATGGACGGCATTCCGGTGCCCTTCGCCCCTTACGGCCAGCCTCAACTGTCCTTCGCACCGATCAGCATGGGCAACATGGACGCGGTCGATGTGGTACGCGGCGGTGGCGCAGTGCGTTACGGCCCGCAGAACGTGGGCGGCATCGTCAACTTCGTGACCCGCGCGATCCCCGATGCCCCCACGCTCAAGGGCGGCATCCAGACCGAGACCAGCCCGTCGTCCACCCATGACGGCTTCAAGACCACGGGCAACCTGCTGGCGGGCGGCACGGCGGACAATGGTCTGGGTGGTGCGATTCTGTATTCCGGCGTGCGTGGCGGCGACCGGCGTGAGCACAGCGACACCGAAATCGACGACCTGATCCTCAAGGGCAAGTACCAGATCGACGAGGCCAACAGCCTCAATGCCATGGCGCAATACTACGATGGCGAGGCACAGATGCCCGGTGGCCTGAGCGTCAGGGATTACGATGCCGATCCGTATCAGTCGACGCGTCTCAAGGACAAGTTCTGGGGCCGCCGCACGATGTTCAACTTCGGCTACCGCTACGAACAGGACGCGCGCGTGTTCACCGCCAACACGTTCTTCACCAAGACCCTGCGCAGCGGCTATCTGGATCAGGGCAGTTTCGTTTCCCTGTCGCCCCGCGAATACTGGGTGCGTGGTCTGGAAACGCGCTTCTCGCAGGGCTTCGCCCTGGGCGAGACCTGGCATGAGGTGGGCGTCGGCTACCGCTACGTCAACGAGGCCGGCCACGAACTGCGCTACCGCGAACCAGTAACTGGCAATCTGCCGACCACCGCCAGCCGCAACGACCGCGACACGCGTGGCGCTACCGAAGCCCATGCGTTCTACATTGACGACCGAATCGATATCGGCAAGTGGACCATCACGCCGGGCATTCGCTACGAGATGATCGACACCGCGCAGAACAACAACCTGACCAACGCTCGTTATCAAGGCGACTACAGCACCGCACTGCCGGCATTGAACGTGCTTTATCACCTGACCGACACCTGGAACCTGTATGCCAACACGGAAGGCTCGTTCGGCAGCGTGCAGTACAGCCAGATGCCTAACCGCGTCACCGGCGATGAGGTCAAACCGGAAAAGGCCCGTACCTGGGAACTGGGCACCCGCTACGACAACGGCAACCTGCGGGCCGAGATAGGTGCGTTCCTGATCAATTTCGATAACCAGTACGACAGTAACCAGACCAACGATACCGTTATCGCCCGCGGCGAAACACGCCATCAAGGCATCGAGACCAGCGTCAACTATGCGCTGGAAGGCCTGAGCCCGATGCTGGCCGGTTACGACGTCTACGCGACCTATGCGTTCGTTGATGCAACGATCCGTGAAGACGGCCCGAACAAGGGCAACCGTGTGCCGTTCTCGTCAAAACATAAAGGGACGATGGGCGTCAGTTACACCGAGGGGCCGTGGAAGCTCAATGTCGACAGTTCGTTCCAGAGCGATCAGTTTGCCGACAACGCCAACACAGCGACCGAGAGCGCCGATGGCAGCACCGGCAAGATCCCCGGGTACATGCTGTTCAGCACCCGCGCCAACTACGATTTCGGCCCGCAGTTGTCAGACCTCAACGTAGCGGTCGGAATGAAAAACATCTTCAATCGCCAGTACTACACGCGCTCGTTCGACGATAACAACCGCGGCAAGTACGTCGGCGAACCGCGCACGGTGTATGTGCAGACGTCGGTTGCGTTCTAGTTTCGGACGCCAGGGCGCGAGAGCAGTGTTCTCCCGGACACCTCTCGTCCCTCACGTTCCGCGTGGGAATGCCGTTCTGGACGTTCTGCGTCCGCTCCTGATTCGCAACCTTGCGCCAGGGTTGCGATTTTTTGCTGCGAAATATTTCTTACACATTGGGGTTGAATTGTCAGGCCATTGCCGCCAACACTGTGAATGAGCGCAAACGAAATCGATTCCGACAGGAATCATGCAGTCCAGCCTCGCACGAGCAAGCCCTAATAAGGATTAACTATGCAAATCCAGGTCAATAGCGATAATCACATCGAAAGCAGTATCCGACTGGAGGAGTGGGTTCGTACCACCGTTGAAAGCACGCTCGAACACTACGATGAAAACCTGACACGCGTGGAAGTCCACATCCGCGACGAAAACGGCGACAAGCCTGGCCCGCACGACATCAAGTGCCAGATGGAAGCTCGCCCCAAAGGACACCAACCCATTTCTGTTTCCCACAAGGCCGATACGGTAGATCAGGCTGTGGATGGCGCTGCTGTAAAACTCGATCACGCCCTCGAGCATCTGTTTGGCAAACTACGCGGCAAACGAGGCGCCGCACCGACCATCGCCGAACAGGATGAAGATCCGGTCAGCCCGGATGCGCTGCTCGAAGAAGAATTTCTGGAGAAAGAGCAGGAGAAAGAAGCCGCTCGTCTGACCTGATACTTCGCTGACACGTTTTGCAAGAAAAGGGCGAACCGGCAACGGTTCGCCCTTTTTGTTCGCCATGGAAAAGCAAGCGCGGCGTTGAACACAATCCACAGGCTCGTGAACCGTTCGAAGCGGATGAACACTTTACCGCCAGCGTGCCCAACGCACTGATCATGCCCTGATCAGTGCGCACCACAAACGGTCGCTGCACAGCTTTGGCCACCCTGACACACCCCTTGCCTCACAGCCACTTCGATCTCGGGTGCCGTCCATCGAATTTAACATTCGGTGCCGAGCAGCCAGAGCGCTGAATCTGACAGCCATCAGCGAGCAAAAAATCATGCCGCCCACCCTCAGCACCCATACATACCGACCAAGCGCTCAGCACTCATCCAGCCGCTGGCAGCACGACGCTCAACGCCAGAACCTGAACAGCAGGCAAGTACGGTTTCGACCCCGCCGTTACGAATCTCTGGCGTCAACAATCGGATGCAAAAGTGTCAGACAATCACTTCAAAAAACCATGCGGAAACTGCATTCGCGAGAGAACCAGGTCATGTACGGGAGGTGCATACCGTGCGTGTTCGAGAGCATTTTTTCAATCGGATTGACCGGCTCGTCTGGCTGCAAAGCAAGCCATGAAGCGGTTGCGAAGTGCTCACGCCTCGCGGCCTCTCACACATCGTCCACGCAATATGGCCCGAACCATGCAATGCCCTGTAGTACGCGCCAGGCAGCGGCCATCAGGACGGCCATTGCCTGACGCGAACTGAACGTCGTGAATGCGTCAAAGCGTCTCAAACAACCCCTGTCATCAACGCACAAGACGACAGCAACACCGTCAGCAGCAAGCGCAGGAGTAACGCAACCGCTGATCAGTCGTCGAGAACCAAAAGGACTATTACCCGGTCAACTTATGCAGACCATTTAGCAGGTGAATGATATGGACAATCCTTTTCAGATGATCACGGACACTTTTCACCCCGACTATCGGGTGAATCTGAGCATTCAAGGACTGGACGGCAGCATCATGCTGACCTTGTCCAACGAATGTGGAGTCGTTGCCAAGCGCCTGATCAGCGCTGCCCAACGCAATGACCCACAACGCCTGCGCAAGCTGATAGAAAGCGTGCAATTCGGCATCGCCATCGAACGTGGCGACAGCGCGATCAAGATCCTTGCAGCCATGACTGACGGCGCGACGCTGAAAAAGACACCTGTCCCGGCCAATGGTCTGTGGCCGCAGAGTCATGCAACGGTGAATGCCGGGGTTTGATTCACACCTGCCCTTCCCCTCTGTGCAGTCCCGGTGTCGGCGCTGCATAGAGCAAGCACATGTTGCTGCCGTTCAATACCCTCCAGTCTGCTTGCACGGACTTTTCCCCCAGTAAAACCGGCCTTCAGCCATCAGTCCCCCTCCCGCTTCTTCAGCAAAAGTACAGATACATCCTGCTACAACAATCCTTGCGCAGAAACATTCGAGCGACTGGACACCGCGTTCAGCGCCGCTGCACCTGCGGATGATTCCGAGGAGGCAACATGTTCTTACGGTATGGGGTATTGATCGCATCACTTGCGATAGCGTCAGGTTGTGTCGAGGAGCGGGTAGTGCATGAACGACCGCACGTACATCATGAGTACGTTGAAGAAGTCATCGCGCCGCAACCACCCCCTGAACGGGTGATAGAAGTAGAACCGGCACCTCGTCCCGGCTATATATGGGCTCGCGGTTACTGGCACTGGAACGGACAGCGTTTCGTGCCGGTGCATGGCCACTGGGAGGCTGAACGACCCGGCTATCACTACGTGCATCCGCACTGGGAAAGCGCGGGTGACGGCTGGCATTGGCATGCCGGGGTCTGGCTTAACTGATTGCTTTCCTCCATTACAACGTAATGGCGGCATCCTTCACGGTTGCCGCCATTGTTTCGATCAGATCTCGCCCTTTTCTTCCGTCACAGCGCCTTTGACGGTGCTGGACGAGTCGGGAATCTTCGCCGACGGGTATTTGTACGACGCGTAACGCACCACCAGAATCGCAAACGCCAGCAACAGAATGCCGCCACACAGGTAGATGATGCCAATGTCCGGCGGATTGTGATGGGACACGTCAGAGATCAGCAGCCGGGTCAGTGCAGTGATCGCGACATAGATCAGAAAGCGCACGGGCATGTGGTTGGTCTTGAAATAAATCCCGGTCATCGCCCCCAGTTCCAGGTAAATGAACAGCAGCAGGATGTCATCGACCGTGACGTTGCCCTTCTCGACCATGCCCAGGAACGCAACCACGGATGCCCAGGCGGTGATCGCGCCGATCGCGAACAACGCCAGAAAGTGGAAGCTTTCGACGCAGAGATTGCCCAGCGACTCGGCCTGTGCATGCACACGGTGTCTTATCTTTACTGCCCATTTGTTTCCCATGACGCGCTACCTCTGAACCTTCGTTTATGCCGACCGGATGATGCCGGGTACTCGTGACACCTGTGTGGCCTGCTTTTTAAAGCAGGAACAGGGCCATAGGCTATGGTTGAGAGCGCGGCGGGTTGTCGCAAGGCACATTTGCAGCGCAAAAAGATGCCTGAACGCCACTATTCAGGCAGGGGTTGATTGGCACATGGCTTTTACTGTATAAAAACACAGTAATCACGAAGTCGCTTTCGCCGATGCGCTGGCGACGGGTCTTCATGCGGTGCCCGCTACACCTGACCGGCACGCTGGTCATGCACGACCGATGCTTTGCACACCCGCTGGTCAGAGCGTGAAGCGCTGAACGTCCGGGTCTAGCCCTTTCAACACTGGATAACACGACGAGGCCAAAATGGCTGTTGAAACCCTTTACCGCAGTACCCGCGATCTGGAGACTACTTTCGTGGACCGTAAACTCGCCGATGCGCACGATCAAATGCTCGAGCTGGCCGAGCTTCTCACCGACGTCCTGATCAAGAACGTACCGGGCATTTCGGAGAAGCATGCAGAGGATGCGAGTATCTACATGGCGAAGAATCGCGCCGTTTTTGCCGCCGCGTTCAAAAATAATGCCAGTGCGCTGAGCGAGCTGTCGGAGCCCGTCGAGTCGCAAGGCTGACTCTGCGCGGTACTGCGACCCTCCTCATTCCGAGGGGGTCGCTCATCCCTCTCTTCTAACAACTGGGCAACTGCCCGTAATGCTGCTACAACTCACTACTGCAGGCAGCCGTAACTTTCGTGGCACCCAAGCTAAATATTAACTTCCCGTCTACCTGCCCACGCCTCAAACTCGCTATATCCACAAAGTTCAACACCGCCATTATATCAACGCCAATTTTGTGAACCCCTTCGCTTCTCCTGTCATTAATCAGGCGTCAGTAATCTGCTGTAGTGACGCACGCCTCAGCGCGGCTATTTTTGTTGGAACTTTTTGCCATCATGGCGATTCCCCAAACACTAGCGACCTTTGAAAACAGCTCAAAAGACTTTATCATACAGCGGCAAAACCCCCGTATTCATTGGCCAAAACGGTATTTTTAAACATTTTAACCCTGTACTGACCGCTCTGAAAAAACAAAGTTCCTGCCAATTGTTACTTTGAAAAATACTTAATAAAAAGTTTTGCTTTATTATTTTGTTCTGCTAATAATCCCGACAATTCCGGGTATCAAGGCATATTGCTACATCACACTGAAGTGAACATCGAGCCATAAACTCCGATCTTCCCCGCCCGAGAAACTCATCAACTCGCAAGCTGGCCAAGCTGTTCTCAGCCTGGTTCTGCTGCTGTGCGGCGCGCAAAAAGCGCGGGAGGAAATAATGGCTGGTCAGCAACCCAGAATGAAGGTCCTTTCCATATTCGGCACTCGTCCAGAAGCCATCAAGATGGCTCCGCTGGTCAGAGCACTGGCCGCAGAGCCGGGTATCGATTCCAGAATCTGCATCACCGGGCAGCATCAGAGCATGCTGCAACAGGTGCTGGACATGTTCGAACTCAAGGCCGATTACAGCCTCGACGTGATGCGCCCCGATCAGACGCTGAATTCTCTGACGGCAGCGCTTTACGCTGCCATCGATCCGATTCTGGACGAGATGAAACCAGACAAAGTGCTGGTTCACGGCGACACCACCTCAGCCATGGTCGCGGCAATGTCGGCATTTCACCGCCGCATTCCCATCGGTCATGTCGAGGCCGGTTTGCGTACTGGCGACATCCGTCAGCCATGGCCTGAAGAGATGAACCGCCGCTGCATCGATCTGATTTCCGATCATCTGTTCGCACCGACCGCCGAGTCGCGTCGCAACGTGCTGGGCGAGCGCCTGCAGGGCATCTCGTTCGTGACCGGCAACACCGTGATCGACGCCTTGCACCTGACGGCTCAGCGCATCGACAGCAACCGCCAGTTACGCCACGCACTGGATCGCCAGTTCTCGTTTCTGGTGCCTGAGCGCAGGGTCCTGGTCGTCACTGGACATCGGCGCGAGAACTTCGGCGATGGCTTCCTGAACATCTGCAAGGCGCTGGGCGAACTCGCGCTGCGCGACGACATACAAATTGTCTATCCCGTGCACCTGAACCCCAATGTACTGGGGCCGGTGACCGAGCATCTGGGCAATTTGCCGAATGTGCACCTGATCAAACCACTGGACTACCTGTCGTTTGTGCGTCTGATGCAACGCGCCCACGTCATCCTTACTGACTCCGGGGGCGTGCAGGAAGAAGCGCCGTCGCTGGGCAAGCCAGTGTTGGTCATGCGTGACGTTACCGAGCGTCCGGAAGCCGTCGCCGCTGGCACTGTGCGCCTGGTGGGCACCGAGCCGGACGCCATCATTCGCGGCGTGAACGCGCTGTTCGACGATGATGCCCTGTGGCAGAGAGCGTCCCATGCAGCCAACCCTTATGGCGACGGCAAGGCCAGCGCACGCATCGTCGACGCGCTGATGGGCCGTCCGGTGGATGAATTTGTCGCCGAGCTGCCGCGTTATCGCTCCGACCCGGTGGATGTCCAGCTCGACACGCTGATCCAGCCTCAGCACCACCATACCCAGATGCGCTCGATGGCAAGTTAGCGAAAAACAAACGCGCAGGTAGCGCAAACGAACACTAAACACATCCGCAGGAAGCAGTCCGCAAACGATACGGGCACCCGGTTCAGGCCGGGTGCCCGAAAAACGTTGTAGCAGACCGGCAGCCTGTATCAAGACCCAATGGCCTTGAGCCTTTACCGAGATCTGCACGATGAAATCTTCCGTTGCCGTAAATATGGGCGCGCTGAATATCCTTGCCTGCGGGATGAGCCTGCTGGCCCTGATGCCTGCGTTCGCCCTGGCTGCCGACAGCCCGTTGACCCAGGCTATCAACCGAATCACCGCTGACAGTCGTCAGGAACGAGTGATCGAGCTGAGAGAACTGGGCATTGATCGCCCGATCATTCTCAATGCCACCGATGCACGTCGCGAGCTGTACCTCCCCGTGCCCGCCAATGTGCCGCTGACGGATGCAACGCTGAATTTTGACGCCAGCTATCTGAACGGCGAAGCAGGCCGCAACACGCTGCTGCTGTCGCTGGATGGTTATCCGGTGCGCGCACTGGGCCTCAACGAAGAACAGGGTAATGCCAGTGCAACCCTGGGCGTAGACAAGGCAGCCCGGGAAAGCGGCTCGGTGCGACTGGGCATTGCCTGGTCCTCTGTGATCTCGAAAGTGCTCTGCGAAGACGAGCGCGCCATCGGCAACGTATTGCGCATCGATCCGCACACGCGTCTGACTTACAGCTACGACGCCAGTCAGTTGCAGGATGTAGGCGCGGCATGGAATGCGCTGCCCGGCAAGCCTGGCCTGATGGTCGCACCCGGCACATTGTCGAGCGCCAGCTACGACGCCGCCTGGCGTATGGGTGTAGCGCTGGAACGCATCGGTAAACAGGCGCGCATCCTGCCGTTTCCAGCGGTTCGGGACAGTGTCGACCTGGGCAACCTGACGGTTCCGGCAGAACTCAAGCAGATCCCGGCGTTCGCCAGTCTCGACGGCAAGGGCCAGTACACGCTGCGCGATCCGGCGGAAATCGGTGCCTTGCTGATGCTTGGCCAGAGCCCGGCATTGCAGGCCGACCTGGCGATCAGCGATCCGCAGTTGCTCAAGGCAATCGACGACGCCCTCAATGCGCTTCAGGCCCAGGTGCAGGGTCTTGATGCAACCGCGGCCACCGCACTGGGCCAGTGGCGCGAGCGTCATATCAGACAACCGCTCGCCAACAGCCCGGAAGACGTCAGTCTTGCCCTGCTCGGCAATCGCGCACTGTTGATGATCAAGCCCGAGTCAGCCGACAAGGCTATCGCCCTGTTCAGTTCGGCGTGGAACAAACTGGCGCGCAATCGCCAACTGACCATCGGCGAAGAAACTGCCATGCCGCTCAGCGAGGACGGTCGTGTCGCGTTGACGCGTCTGGGTGGCAAGCCCGGCACGGTGGATGTACTGGCGAAAACCGACTGGAGCGCCTCGTTCCCGCTGGGCAGCGTTGCCTATGACGGTCGCGTGCCGGTAACGGCGATGATTGATATCGCGGCGGCACCCGGCGCGTCGGGAACGCCACCGGTCGCCACGCTGTTTCTCAATGACTACCTGATCGGCGCAATGCAACTGACTGCCGACGGCAAGAAGGAACGCATCGAAGCAAGGATTCCGCAGTACGCACTGGCGGCGCAGAACACCTTGCGGGTGTCTTTCCAGCGTCAGCCGGTCAGTAACCAGTGCCTGGAGACGCCGCAGGCGTTCCCGATTTCGGTGTTGCCGACCAGCCACGTGGTACTGGACAAGGTTACTCCCGATGAAAACTTCTCGGGCATGGCCGCACGCTTCGCTGCGGACACTCAGATAATGGTTCCCAAGGGCTACCTTGAGCGCCCGGCCAGCAGCCTGCCGCAAGTCATCCGCATTGCCAGTGCTTCCGGTGTCTCGCCGTTGCGCGCTCAACTCAGCGTCAGCGATGACGCCAGTGTAGCGGTGACGCCCGCCAAAGCGTTTCTGGCCTTCGAACTGCCAGTCAAGGACGGCGCCGAGTCGGTCAAGGCCAGCAACGACGGTCATCTGCTGATCAATCACAAAGAACAGACGCTGCTCGACCTCAAATCCCTCAATCACCTGGCCTCGCTGCAAGTGATCGACGCAGGCGGCCAGCACGGCATGGTCTATCGCACACTCGGCGGCCAGGCACCGATTTTCGAGCGTCCGCTACTGCTGGAGCGCGGTAACGCCACCGTGCTTGCCGACAACGGCCCGATCGCCACCTTTGACGCCAAGGATCCGACCGGCAGCCAGATGATCGAGGACGAAGAAAGCACCGGCCTCGACGCCTGGCGCAAACCGTCGCTGCTGTGGCTGATTCCGGCTGGCATCGTACTCTTTCTCATCCTATTGCTGGCTGGCCGTAGCGCCCGTCGCAATCGCTCGTAACGGGCCGCCGCAATGACGTCGCTCTATTGGCCTTACTGGCTGGCCCATTACTACAGCGTGCTGGAAGTCGCGACGATCGTTGTCGGGCTGATTATCCTGGTATCGAGCATCGACGACCTGTTCATCGACATCTGGTACTGGGCCAGGCGGCTGTACCGCAAGTTCACCGCCGAACGCCGCTACCGGCCACTGACTGCCGAGCAGTTGATGGCCCGCGACGAGCAGCCGCTGGCGATCATGGTCCCGGCCTGGCTGGAATATGACGTCATCGCGCCGATGATCGAAAACATGGTATCGACGCTCGATTACCAGAACTACGTGGTATTCGTCGGCACCTACATCAACGATCAGCGCACCATTGATGAAGTGGAGCGCATGCGCCGCCGTTACAAGCAGTTGCACCGCGTGGAAGTGCCGCACGCCGGCCCGACCTGCAAGGCCGACTGCCTGAACTGGGTCATCCAGGCGATTTTTCTGTACGAGAAAACCCACGCCGTACAGTTTGCCGGGACCATCCTGCACGACAGCGAAGATGTACTGCACCCGCTGGAGCTGCGCCTGTTCAATTACCTTCTGCCGCGCAAGGACATGATCCAGTTGCCGGTCGTGTCGCTGGAGCGCAACTGGTACGAGTGGGTGGCCGGCACCTACATGGACGAATTTGCCGAATGGCACGGCAAGGACCTGGTCGTACGCGAAAGCATGACCGATACCGTGCCTTCGGCTGGCGTCGGCACCTGTTTCTCGCGGCGCGCACTGATGGTGCTGGCGGATGAAAACCAGAATCAGCCCTTCAATACCGAAAGCCTGACCGAAGACTACGATGTCGGCGCACGGTTGGCGAAATACGGCATGCAGGCGATCTTTGTGCGCTTCCCGGTGCAGTTTCGGGTGCTGCGCAAATCCTGGTTCCGCAAGCCCTATGAGTCGACGCTGGAAATGCCCCTGTGTGTGCGCGAATTCTTCCCGGACACCTTCCGTACCGCCTTTCGCCAGAAAGCTCGCTGGACGTTGGGCATCGGTCTGCAAGGCTGGGAGCAAATGGGCTGGACCGGTTCGCTGGCCAACCGCTATCTGCTGTTCCGGGACCGCAAAGGTGTGGTGACCTCGTTCGTCAGTATCCTCGCTTATGCGATTCTGGTTCAGTTGCTGGCGCTGATCGTGCTGCGCTCCAGCGGGCTGTGGAACACCAGCTTTCCGACCCCGTTTGAAACCAGCGGCCTCATTCAGTATCTGCTGGTGGCTAACGGCATCGCGTTGCTGTGGCGAATTCTGCACCGCTGCTACTTCACCACGGTTCTGTACGGCTGGCAGCACGGCCTGCTGTCCATCCCGCGCATGGTGGTTGGCAACTTCGTCAACTTCATGGCTGCGGCACGCGCCTGGCGGATGTTTCTGGTGGGCAAGGTGCTCAACCGCAAACTGGTCTGGGACAAGACCATGCATGACTTCCCGTCGACCGACCTGGTGGCTGCCGCACCAAGACGCCTGGGCAGCGTACTGCTCTCCTGGCAGGCCATCAACGATGAAAAACTGCAGACCGCATTGACTGAACAGCAGACTCGCCAAGTGCCACTGGGCAGGATTCTGTTGAGTCATGGCTGGCTCGATGACGAGACCCTGGCTGAGGCCATTGCGTTCCAAAACGACCTGCCGCGGGTCTTCGACATCGCGGGCAAACGTTCGGCAACCAATGTCCTGGCCGACGAGTTCTGCCTGCGCTGGCGCGTCGTACCGCTGCAGATGAATGTGCTGGGCCGTCAGGAAATTGCGGTCGCCAGCCCGCTACCGGATGAAGGCCTGCAGCAGATTACCGAACAGTTGGGGGCCGAGCCGGTGCAACTGATCGCGCGTGAAAGCGACATCGTCGCGCAGCTGCGTCAGCTCCAGGCGGTAGAAGGCCAGCCGTTGCCGGCCACTGCCCCGCTGCTGGGCGATCTGTTGATCGAGCAGGGTTTGCTGGACCGCGACGTATTCCAGAAAGCCATGCTCGGTTATCGCCCGCATGTGCATGGGCGGATCGGCGATTACCTGGTCGATATCGGCGTACTGCCCAGAGAAACCATCGAACAGGCGGTGGCACGCCAACACAACCATTACCGGTCTGACGGTCATACGGAGCAGCCACTATGAAGCGCCCCTTCATCCTGTCGCTGCTGGTGAGCGGCCTGAGTCTAGTTTCGCCGCTTAGTCAGGCAGAAACACTGCCTCTGCCGTTGACCGGCCCTGCGTATGCCATCGCCAACGAAGCCTACCTGGCCTACAACCGCAAGGACTACGACCTCGCTATCGCCAAGGCACGCGAGGCGTTGCGTCAGCGGGGCGATGCCGACCAGCTGCGCGATCTGATTGCGCTGGCCGAACGTGACAAATACCGTCGCGATCATCCTGCACGCTTCCCCAAGGCCCGCCCCAAGCCCGGTTACCTGGAAGGTAATCAGGCGCTGCGCGCGTATGCCAACCGCGACTACGACGGCTCGGCAAGCCATGCGCGCAAAGCCATTGCCCAGGCACCGAACAATCTCGATTACCGCATGATGCTGATCGAAGCGCTGCAACGTCAGCAGCGTCTGGACGAAGCGCAGGTGGCGATCAACGAGGCGGAGCAGGCACTCGGCGCACAGCCGGTGTTGACTCGTCGCCGTCAAGCGATTCAGGAGCAGGTAGCGGTCGACAAGGCGGCCACCGGCTATAAGGCACTGGCACGTGGCGACAACGAAACCGCGGTCAGCGAAGCCCGTGACGCTGTCCGCAGCTTCCCGAAACAAATGGCCTACCGCAAGCTGCTGGTCAGTGCGCTGATTGCTCAGGGGCAGTACGCCGAAGCGCGCTCTGCGGCGACTGAAGCACTTGCGCTGAATGGCAACGATGCCACGCTGCTCGTCCAGCGCGGGCAAATGCGTCAACGCCTGGGCGATCAGGACGGAGCCCGTCAGGATTTTTCCCAGGCCATGGCGGTTGGCAATCTGCCGCTTCGTGAACAGGCTTCTTTATATGCCGCCATGGGCCAGCCGAGCGAAGCGCTGCAACGTTTGCAGAAAGCTCGCGATGCGGGCGAACTGCAACCGGGCGATGAGGTGCAGATTGCCTACTTCCTCAGCCAGGCTGGCGATGATCGTGGCGCGCTGAACGAATTCAAGCGCGTCGACCGAAGCTCCGGACTCAAGCCGCGTGAAGTTCAGGACGCTGCCTACAGCGCCATGCGTACACCGGACGACGTGCAAGCCATCGCCTACTTCAAACGGGTACTCGACTATCAGCGGACCGGCGATTTGCAGATGCCGGCGCAACAGGTGTTCGATACCCGGCGTGCTGTCTCCGACCTTTCCCGTGAATGGGGCCTGACCAACACCACGACCTATCGCGGTGCAAGCACCAGCAGTGGCAGCGGCCTGAACAGCGCGCCAAGCAGCAACACGGACAGTGTGCAGAACAGCAGCGAGGTGTTCTGGCGACCATTCGGCTACCGCAATGCTCGCTTCGTCGAGCTTTACGGGCGCGTAACCGACACATTGTGGAGCAAGGACGGTGAGTCCGACACCGGCGCGGATGCCTTGCAGGGTGCGCTGGGCATCAGGGTCAAGCCGTTCACCGCGGTCAACGTCATCGGTGCCTTTGAACGCACCTTTCCTCTGGGCAACTCCAACGCCGATGGCGACTGGTTGGTCCGTCTTGGCTATGGCTCCAGCATCGGCACTGATTTGCGCGTCGATGTACCAAGCTGGTGGACCTCGCAGCTGTACGCTGAAGGCGGGCGTTATCTGCAGGACAAGCGCAACTATTTCAACAGTGAATGGCAGGTCGGACGCAGCTTTCGTCTGGACAGCATCAGCCCCAGGCTGGTGGTATTCCCACATGTCGTCGCCGCAGTGGACTACGATTCAAAGATGCGCAGTGAAATCGACAGCCTGGGCCGCAGCAGTACGTCATCCGGCAACGCTGGCGGCATAGGGGTGGGTACTGGCGTGCGCTACTGGTTCCGCGAGGACACTTACAAGGCCCCCCAGTCGTATGTCGATTTCTCGGTGCAGTATCGCGAGAAAGTATTTGGCGAAGACCGGGCAGAAGGCGTGTTCGCACGCATGACGTTCTCGTGGTAATCATCCCGAGTGACCCATCAGGGAGTAATGTTTGAAGGCTTTGGCCGCACTGCTGCGACAGACAACGTTGATCAGGACCTCACTGGCCGCTGTGCTGGTGGGGGCTCTGACCCTGGCCTCCAGCGAGCTTTATCAGTTGATACAGCCCAAAGGGCCGGGAGTCGTCGGCATCGTCTGGCAACCGGATAACGCAACGGTGGGTATAAGCGGCAATTGGGACAGGCTCGGCGCACGGCAATTGCTCGTGCAGTGGACGGCGGTCGATGACCAGTCGTTCATACCGGGCACCCAGATGCCCCATGTGCCGGTGCTGCCGGACTGGGCGCGGATCGGCAAGGAGCCTTGGGCGCAAGAGGTGATTCTCGGACTGGCCGGGTACTTCAGCGAAAACCGTTCACGGGACAATATCGAACAGTTGGCGCTGCTGTCGGCGCAACTGGCCAAGGTGAAAACGCCACTCAATGTAACCGGCTGGTATTTTCCGGCCGAGGTCGACCCCAGCTGGAGTCGCGCAAAGGAGTTACCCGCGCTGCTGGCGAAACTGCCCAGACCTTTGTGGATCAGCATCTACGATGGCGCCAACATCGGCCCGATTGCCACTGCGGACTGGCTGAAAACCTGGCTGCCGGACGATATCGGCGTGTTCTTTCAGGATGGCGTAGGTGTGTATGCCCGCACCGCTCCGGTGGCCCGGACCTATGCAGACGCCTTGCGCAACAGGCTGAGCAAGAATCGGGTCAGAATCATCGTCGAAGCGTTTCGCCCGCAAGTGGGCGGCGGTTTCCGTCCGGCGACGGCTGCCGAACTGGAGCCGCAGATCGCCGCCTTCGATGGCTATCCGCTGTACCTGTTCGACGGCCCGCATTATGTGACGCCCGACTTGATAGAAGCCCTGAACAAGTAGAAACAAGTGGCGCTGGACGAAATTCCCGCGCGGGGCTACAAAGAGTCTTCGTACTGGATTTTGAGCCGCACGGAGTGGTCGATGACTCCACGTCAGCATTGCCTGTCCTGCCTGCAAAAAACGCCACCCCTGGTGTTTGAGGCCGCGCTATGGGTGTCGACCGAGCATGACGCGCACTTTGCGCGACATGAGGTGATGAGCGACATGGACCAGTTGCAGCGCCAGATAGGCGCTGCGCTACCTGTCCTGCCCACTCCCGAACTCGCGCAACCCCTGTTGCGACAACTCAATGCGCTGGGGTTCCAGCAGGATGACTGGAACCCGCCCAAGCCCGATTCAGCGCTCCTGCACAAGGTCGTGCAACAGCGCCGAGGCCAGCCGTTGGGGCTGGCGATGGTCGCTCTGGAGATTGCACGGCGGCTGGAGATTGCGCTGGAAGGGGTAAACTTTCCGGGTCACTTCCTGCTGCGCGTGCCGGGTGCCGATCATTTGCTCGACCCCTGCAGCGGGCGCAGACTTTACCCCAAAGACTGCCGCGAACTGCTGATAAGGCAATTCGGCCCAACCATGCAGTTGCGCGCCGAGCACATGACGCGTGCCACACCGACCAGCATGCTGCAGCGGCTGTCACGCAACCTGAGGCACTTGCATCAGATCAACGATGATTTTCTCGCTGCTCTCAAGGACGCAGACCGAATCGTCGAGCTGGGCCAAGCGACCAGCAGCGATCACCTGGCCCGTGCCAGCCTGTATAAATTCCTGGAATGCCCGCAGGCCGAACGTTTCGACCTGGAGCGCGCGCTGTTGCTCAGTGAAGATCCGCTGCAACGCTTTGAGCTTGCCCAGCGCCTGAGCCGTCTGCCGGCCAGTAACAGGGTTCATTGAACCGCGTATGCTCTTCCTGCGAATTGTTACCTGCCCGGTAAGGGTGCATATCCCCTGCGGGGATTTTTCAGCGCAACGAGGGCAGGTAACCTGCGCGCGTTGAATCGACGTGGATTTGCAAGCTCCCTTGATCCTGCGTTTTGTTTGGCCGCTGCCTGTACAGGTACAGCGGCCTTTTTTATTGCCTGGGCAACCTCACGCCTTGGCATTCGGTGATCGTTTGACCAGCCCCTTGTTTTCCATATCCTTGATCTTGCGCATGTCGTAACTGTCGCCCGATTCGGCGAATGCCTGAAGATTCTGCATGATATGGATCGTCTTTATGTAATCCGGCAATAATATCTTGGCGTAAGGATCTCCGCTCATTGCCTTTTCTTTCATTTCAATGATCCGATTGGCAAAAAACTCCAGCGCATTGATTTCCTTGGCTGGATCGACGAGTTTGCCTTTCTTGTCGAATTCATCACCGGTTCGGCTCATGAGTTCGGCGGTGTGATTGTCGATCATGCCGAACTTGTACAAGATCATTCCGGCCCTGTTAAGGTCCTTCGGGGTAATCTGTTCAGGATTGAAGCCCTTGAACAGCGGCTTCATTTTGCGTTTCTCCATTGCCACCGAATTAAGCGCAATTGCGTTCTCACCCACCTCCTGCAAGACCTGAATGACCTGTGCTGCAGCCTTTTTTATCTTGAGTCTTGCCGGGGGCGCGGCGACAGTGACCGGTGGTAAGTCGCCCCACATTGTTTTGGCCATGTGATACTCCTGATATGAATGTAGTCAAACTTCATATCGGAGCTGACGCGGCCTAATTAATAGCCATAAAGAAATCCATCCCGTGCCTACAGTGCCCCAAGACCGTTCTGACAACAGAAAGTAAAAACCCTTATAAACAATTAAGTAATTATAAGCCCCCTTGGCCAGACAAACACTTTTCTCTCCGCTGTCCGTCGCCTATAAGAGCCTGATTAATTAACGTACTTTTGCAGATTGGCCATCATTTCTTTCAACGCCTCGATATTATCAGCGGGGTGCGCGGCGTTATCGAAATCCCCAATTGTCTGCCACTGCGCGGCGACGTCCTCGGGGCTGAAACCTGTCTGCGGGTCGAAGCAGGCTCCCTGACTGCGCTGCCAGCGGACCTTGCCGATCCAGCCGCCGCCCACTTCAAACAGGTCGCCGCTGCCCAGACACTGTTCGCTGCCCAGATACACCACCAGCGGGCTGACCAGTTCAGGCTTGAGCAACTCGAACACATTGGCCGGGATCAGGCCTTCGGTCATGCGTGTACCGCCCGTTGGCGCAATGGCGTTGACAAGAATCCGGTTCTTGCGACCTTCCAGTGCGAGGGTGCGCGTCAGCCCGTAAAGCCCGAGCTTGGCCGTTGCGTAATTGGACTGTCCGAAGTTGCCGTAGATACCGGACGTCGATGACGTGAAGATCACCCGTCCATAATTCTGCTCGCGCAGGTGCGGCCAGGCGGCATGGGTCACCTTGTAGGCACCCTCGACATGGACGCGATAAACGAGATCCCAGTCGGCATCCTCCATTTTGGCGAAGGTCTTGTCGCGCAGGATGCCAGCGTTGTTGACCAGTACATCGATACGACCGAAAGCATCGAGCGCGTGCTGCACTATCCGCTCGCCGTCGATCACCGAGTCATGGTTGGCTATCGCCGTGCCACCGGCCTCGCGTATCTCGGCCACGACACGATCGGCAGCCGACGCACTGGCCCCTTCGCCGTACGCCGAGCCACCCAGATCGTTGACCACCACGCGCGCACCATGTCTGGCAAACAGCAGCGCATGAGAGCGTCCCAGCCCGCCACCGGCGCCAGTCACAATCACGACTTTATCTTCGAAACGTACCGACTCGCTCATCGCAGGCTCCAGGCTTAAAGGACACGTGCGATGAGTGTCGTCCAGGCACCTGCCGGTCACAATCAATACTCGCTGTGCTGAATCATGCCTGATAAAGCAGCAGGATGATTTCAGCCCAGGTGCTTGATGAACGCTGCCAGCCAAGGCTCGGCGTCGGTTTCCGGGGTTACGCTTTCACTTCCGTCCAGCCGCAGCATGTCCTGCACTTCATTCACACCCAGTTCAGCGAACAATTCGCGCATCTGCTCGCCGCCGGCGCAGAAGGTGTCACCGTAGCTGGCATCACCCAGTGCGATCACCCCTCCCGGCAAACCGCGCAGCCTGGCAGGCAGAAGATCACGCAACTCTGAATGGAGCGGCACGAGGTTGTCGGGCAATTCGCCCATTCCCGTGGTCGACGTCACCGCAAGGATTGCGTCGGGCCCGAAGGCCAGCACGTCAGGCAACGTCATTCGTGGGTTGACGAGTGTCTCGTGGCCCGCGGCACGCAACAGTGCAGAGGCGTGTCTGGCAACTTCTTCGGCCGATCCGTAGACCGTTCCACACACGATGGCAACTTTCATGGCTATTCCTGCAGCAGCTTAAAAAAAGTGAAACATTATGCCTTAGAATGCCATCTGAATTTTCTACGGACCATTCTGCCTTTGGCCTGCACGGAAACCGCATGGCAAAGTTGAAACATTAAAAGGGAACAATACGATGAGCGGTCAGAACAACTTGCGGAATCAATGGTCTTTGTTCTCAATAACCGGTCAGACCGAGTCTTCCGCCAATGCAACCTGATTCACTCCTCACACAGGCTGAACTGGACTTCATCCAGAGCATGCAGCGCAATCCGAAGCTGAACGTACGCGACAGTACGCGCAGTCTGCTGGTCAATGGCGGGGTTCAGATTCAGGATCTGTTGACGCGTCTGGCCGCTCACGAGCAGGTGACGATCCATGCGCAGTTCGAAAACCAGCAGATGAATTTCCCTCTGCACCTGGTGGAGGACGAATTCCATGCACTGCACCTGGAGCTGGGCGCACCGAGTATTTTCGAGGAAGGCCCGAAGATTCGCCCGTGGCGACTCGTGCTGGAAGAGCCGATCCCGCTCGAAACAGAAAAAGGCGCATTGACGGCGCTGTGGGTACACGAGCTGTCGTTCAAGGGCGTGCTGCTTGAGTACCGCAAGGAAGGCAAGCTGCCGAGAAACTTTTCGGCCTGGTTCAACCCGCCAGGTCATGCGCCTATTCCGATGCGCGGCAAGCTGGAGCGAATGACCGAGCCCAATGTCGGTGCCTATCACTTCAGCAAGCACGGCAAGGACGACGCCGAGCGTTTGCGTCAGTACATTCTGCAGGAGCATCGTCGCAAGCATCCGTCCTTGCACAAGTAATCCGCCGACGCAGCAAATCTCTACCGGTCGCGCAGCGTTTAAGGAATAATCCTTGCTTGCTTTTCAAGTGAAGCTGTCGCGACCCATCACCCCGGATCGCGGCATGTGACCTCCCTACCCGGGAATCTCACGCCTCTACCGGAGATACACAATGTCTACCTCACCCGTCACCCTGATGGTTGCCCGCCGCGTGGCGCATGGTCGCTACCATGAAATGATGGCCTGGCTGCACGAAGGCGAACAGTTGGCCACGGATTTCCCGGGCTATCTGGGCTCTGGCGTGCTGGCTCCCCCGCCTGGCGATGACGAGTTTCAGATTATTTTCCGCTTCACCGATGAGCACACCATGCACGCCTGGGAGCATTCCGCCTCCCGACGCTCCTGGCTGGTGCGCGGCAGCGGTCTTTTTGCGCAACCTTCGGAACATCGCGTCAGTGGTATCGACGGCTGGTTCGGCGCAATCGATCAGCGCCCGCCCCGCTGGAAACAGGCCGTTGCGATCTGGCTGGCGTTTTTTCCGGTATCACTGATCTTCAACTTCCTGCTCGGTCCGCTGCTCAATCATCTGGACCTGCTGCCTCGTATCATGATCAGTACAGCGGTGCTCACCCCGCTGATGGTCTATCTGTTCATTCCCCTGTCCACGCGTCTGCTCGCACCCTGGCTGCAAAGCGCACCAGCGACACCTGCACGCCCGACACAGTCGCCATCCCCTCGCTAATATCGAAAAGACCTGTACACGCCTGATACTCAGGTACAGGTCTTTGCAACCCCGACACACGCTCAATTCTCCATGACGCTTACGGACAGCGCTTGCTCACGCTGCCTCTACAGGCGCTTAATATCGCACAGGGTTGTACAAAAAAATTCTCTGGTATAACTTTGCCTGTGAACTGGAAGAAACAATCGACCGTACAATCCCCGTCCACTTCGGACAACTGATACGCGAGCTGTCGATGGCCTTATCTTCTGCACCGATCCTGATCACCGGCGCCAGCCAGCGCGTGGGCCTGCATTGCGCCTTGCGCCTGCTCGAGCATGGGCATCGGGTTATCATCAGTTATCGCACCGAACATGCGAGTGTGACGGAACTGCGCCAGGCCGGAGCAGTGGCGCTCTACGGCGACTTTTCCTGCGAAACCGGAATCACGGCGTTCATCGATCTGCTGAAGACCCAGACCTCGTGCCTGCGTGCCATCGTTCACAATGCGTCCGAATGGCTGGCAGAAACCCCTGGCGAAGAAGCCGAAAATTTCACCCGCATGTTCAGCGTGCATATGCTGGCACCCTATCTGATCAATCTGCACTGCGAGCCTTTACTGAACGCCAGTGAGGTCGCTGACATCGTGCATATCAGCGATGACGTAACCCGCAAGGGCAGCAGCAAGCACATCGCCTATTGTGCAACCAAGGCCGGCCTGGAAAGCCTGACGCTGTCCTTCGCCGCAAGGTTCGCCCCTCTTGTCAAAGTCAACGGCATAGCACCTGCGCTGTTGATGTTTCAACCCAAGGACGATGCAGCCTACCGCGCCAACGCCCTGGCCAAGTCGGCCATCGGCATAGAGCCTGGTGCAGAAGTGATTTACCAGAGCCTGCGCTACCTTCTGGACAGCACCTATGTCACCGGCACCACACTGACCGTAAACGGCGGACGGCACGTCAAGTAAGCCGCCCCGAGGAACATTCTGATGAGTTCATCCCTGCCACAGCACTACCGGGAAATCCTTCTGGGCCTTGGTGAAGATCCAGACCGTGAAGGCCTTCTGGACACCCCGAAACGCGCCTCCAAAGCGATGCAGTATCTGTGTCATGGCTACACCCAGAGCGTCGAAGAGATCGTCAATGGCGCCCTGTTCGCTTCCGATAACGATGAGATGGTGATTGTCCAGAACATCGAGCTGTATTCGCTCTGCGAGCATCACCTGCTGCCATTCATAGGCAAGGCGCATGTGGCTTATATCCCGACCGGCAAGGTACTGGGCCTGTCGAAAATCGCACGCATTGTGGATATGTTCGCCCGCCGCCTGCAGATCCAGGAAAACCTGACCAAACAGATTGCCGACGCCATTCAGGCAGTCACGGGGGCCGCAGGTGTCGCCGTGGTCATCGAGGCCAAACACATGTGCATGATGATGCGCGGTGTCGAAAAACAGAATTCGACCATGAACACGTCAGTGATGCTGGGTGCCTTCCGCGATTCGAGCACCACCCGCATGGAGTTTCTGCAATTGATCGGACGGAGCAGGCAATAATGGCAAGACTCGAACCTGGCACCGCACGCATCCGGGTCAAGGACCTGCGCCTGCGTACATTTATCGGTATCAACGAGGACGAAATCGTCAACAAACAGGATGTGCTGATCAACCTGACGATTCTCTACGCGGCACAGGAAGCCGTTCGGGACAACGATATCGAGCATGCACTCAACTATCGCACCATCACCAAAGCCATCATTCAGCATGTCGAAGGGAACCGCTTTGCCCTGCTGGAAAGACTGACGCAAGAAGTGCTGGACCTGGTGATGAGCCACGAAGCAGTGACCTACGCTGAGGTGGAAGTCGATAAGCCGCATGCGCTGCGCTTTGCCGAGTCGGTATCGATCACGCTCGCCGGTCAGCGCTGAAACTCTTATCATGGCGCGAACCGTCTATTTAAAAGAGCCCGTCATGACCGAGCAAGAACGCCTCGAACTTGAAGCTGCAGCCTTCCGTCGTCTGGTCGCACACCTGGACAGCCGCAAGGATGTCCAGAACATCGACCTGATGAACCTGTCCGGCTTTTGCCGTAACTGTCTGTCCAAGTGGTACAAGGCCGCTGCCGATGAAAAGCACATCGACATCAGCCTCGATGATGCCCGCGAAGTAGTTTATGGCATGCCGTACAACGAGTGGAAAGCGCTCTACCAGAAAGAAGCGAATGCCGAACAACAGGCGGCGTTCGCCAAGGAAACCAGACATGACTGATCTGAACTCCCTGCGCAACAGTCTGCGCAGCGGCGAGCATGCATTCGCCGATACCCTGGCCTTCATCGCGCAGGGTTACGACTATCAGCCTCAGGCATTCAGAAATGGCAACGTTGACAACGCTGCCGGACAAAACGAAGGCTCTTGCAAGACACTTGGGCTGGCGTTACTGGAGGGCTTGAGCGACGAGGAGGCACTGCTGGCGTTCGGCGAACACTACCGCTCGGTGCAAGCCACCCCCGAAGGCAGCGACCACGGCAATATACGTGCGCTGATTGCGAGTGGTCTGGCGGGTGTGAAGTTTGAAGGCGAGCCGCTCAAGCGCAAGGCTTGATCAAGCGTCTGTAAACCTGTCGTTGCTCACGGTCCAGCGTGGCAGTGTCTTTCCGACACTCCACGCTTGATCCGGTGCGTGCCGATTTGCATTGGCACGAGAGTGAATCAGACGGCAATCAGAACGATACGTCTGCCAGCCCGTCCAGGTAACGCTCTACGTCCAGCGCTGCCATGCAGCCCGCACCGGCCGAGGTAATTGCCTGACGATACACGTGGTCGGCCACGTCACCGGCAGCAAATACGCCTTCGACGCTGGTTGCTGTGGCGTTGCCTTCGCGGCCGCCCTGTACGACCATGTAACCGTCCTTCAAGGCCAGTTGCCCGTCGAACAGCGAGGTGTTCGGTGTATGGCCGATAGCGATGAACACGCCGTCGACTTTCAGTTCGTCGCTGCTACCGTCATTGTTCTTCAGGCGCGCACCGGTCACGCCCATGTTGTCACCCAGCACTTCGTCCAGCGTGGCGTTGAGCTTGAGTTCGATCTTTCCTTCGGCAACGCGTGCGTGCAGCTTGTCGATGAGAATCTTCTCGGCGCGGAACGTTTCGCGACGGTGAACCAGGGTCACCTTGCTGGCGATGTTGGCCAGGTACAGCGCCTCTTCCACAGCGGTATTGCCACCACCGACCACCGCGACCTCACGGTTGCGGTAGAAGAAACCGTCGCATGTGGCGCACGCAGAAACACCCTTGCCCATGAAGGCCTCTTCCGAGGGCAGCCCCAGATAACGGGCACTGGCACCAGTGGCGATGATCAGCGCGTCGCAGGTGTAGGTTGCGCTGTCGCCCTGAAGGCTGAACGGCTTGCCGGCCAGATCAACGGAGTTGATGTGATCGAAGACGATTTCAGTCTCGAAACGCTCGGCGTGCTCACGCATACGCTCCATCAGCGCAGGACCGGTCAGACCATGGGGATCGCCCGGCCAGTTGTCGACTTCAGTGGTGGTGGTCAATTGACCGCCAGCCTGCATGCCGGTAATCAGCAGAGGCTTGAGGTTGGCGCGTGCGGCGTAAACCGCAGCGCTGTAACCGGCAGGGCCGGAGCCGAGAATAATCACTCGGGAATGACGTACGTCTGACATGACACACTCCTGTCGACCGACTGTTCAAGCCGCAATCGAAACAGCTGGATAAAAAAGGACCGCCGAAACACTTGGGGAAGTGCCATTCACTCGGCGGATCCTGAAAGTTCTGACGCCTGAGACAGGTCCTGAAATTGGTGCCAAGCCTATCGGGGTAGCAAAGGTTAAGGAAATATCGTTTCACAATCCACCCCATAGGTCACTTCTATAGAATGACTGGGCGACAGCGGCGTGCTCACATCAACATCCGGCCCCTACGGGCGCAGGCCACGCGCAGCGAACGGCCCTCGACGCTGACCGCCATCAGCTCTTTCATGCCTGTCACAAAGTCGGTAAGGTCACGCCTTTCAGCACCTGGAGGCTGCCATGCCCGCTCCCGCCCTCACCGGCCCGCAATACCTCAGAGAGGGCCTGAAACTGGTCCTCAGTCCTGGCTTGCGATTGTTCGTTCTGCTGCCATTGAGCATCAATGTGGTGTTGTTCTGCGGTCTGATCTATCTGGCGGTGCACCAGTTCGAGCTGTGGGTCGACACCTTCATGCCCACGCTCCCTCACTGGTTGAGCTTTCTCAGTTATATCCTCTGGCCGCTGTTCGTGGCGCTGGTACTGCTGATGGTGTTCTTCACCTTCACCGTGGTCGCCAATATCATCGCCGCGCCGTTCAACGGTTTTTTGTCCGAAAAGGTCGAAGCCGTGGTTCGTGGCGTGGACGACTCGCCCGATTTCAGCTGGGCCGAACTGGTGGCCATGGTGCCACGCACGCTGGCCCGCGAAGCCCGCAAGCTGGGCTATATGCTGCCGCGCATGCTCGGGTTGTTCATCCTGTCGTTCATCCCTGTGGCAAACATCATCGCCGCCCCGCTATGGCTGCTGTTCGGCATCTGGATGATGGCGATCCAGTACATTGACTACCCCGCCGACAACCACAAACTGGGCTGGAACGAAATGCTCGGCTGGCTGAAAAGCAAACGCTGGCAGAGTCTGAGCTTCGGCGGCATTGTCTACGTCGCCTTGCTGATCCCGGTGGTCAACCTGCTGATGATGCCT
The DNA here is from genome assembly GCF_001400735.1 of Pseudomonas caricapapayae. Taxonomy (GTDB): domain Bacteria; phylum Pseudomonadota; class Gammaproteobacteria; order Pseudomonadales; family Pseudomonadaceae; genus Aquipseudomonas; species Aquipseudomonas caricapapayae. The sequence goes on along the minus strand of NZ_LJPW01000134.1, from coordinate 25,173 downwards.
GCGGCAGTGGCCGGTGCGACATTGTTCTGGGTGCGCGAGCGCGGGGCGGATGCGTTGCCGGTGACGCAGGCAAGGGGCTGAAGGCTTGAAAGGCCGGGCCGTGCAATACGGCCCGGCCGACCTGAAGAAAAAGTCACACGCTATATATAGTTACCGCACTCGACCTTTCCGACTGAGGCTCAATGAAGCCTCAACCAACCCGTTCATGTGAAGCCCGCTTCCATCGAACACGGCGACACATGAAACTTAACAAGGATGTTAAATCATGAATACTCCAGTAAACCCAGCGGCATTTACTACCCAAAACACTGCAACCGTCGAAGAAAAGATTCGCGCCTTTCTGATCAGCGAACTGTCTGAGTGGTCGATCAACCCGGATGATGTGTACATCAACGGTGTGAACAATCCCGAAGAGCGCCTGGTCATCAGTTCCGCGTCCCTGACTGCCGAAGCAGTCAACCGCGTTTTCGAGAAAGACGCCCCCGCCTACTCCAGCCACGCCGCAGGCCTGTTCACCGTGGCTTACTCGTATGCCGACGAACATCGCCTCGCTGCACCAGACCTGGCCAAGGTGGGTGAAGTGATCGGCCAACTGGTCAATGACCTGGGCTGATTGCTCTGATTGACTGGCCGAGTGACGACAAAGCCTGAAAGAGTGCCGAATAGATAATGGATGATCTGTTCGGCACGTCAATTGGCGTCAGTAGTATCTACCCTGCAGCAGACGCAGAGAGGTAGGTCGGCATGCTCATCAACCAGATAGCACACCCGGCAAGAATCCATATGCCATTGGCCCATGTCAATCTTGAGTTGGTACGTCCCTCTGGATCAAGCGCCGCGGCATTCATCTTCGACTGCACCAGCATTAAATTAAATGTTTGCGCAGTTGCCAGCAGAACGGCCCATACCAGAAAGCCGCCGACCGGTTTGAATTGCATATGCCCAGAGACACCTTGCGAAAGCACCATCCCCGCAATAGTCAACGCCAGCAACACCAAAGCGCTAATCGCCCAGTACGCCATATGGCCACGACCCTGTCGGCGTAGACTTTTGTCCACCGTACGAAATAGCGGAAAGGCGTAAATAACGGCGAAGATCACACGCGCAACGGGCCACACTTTACTGCCTGAAAATTTCTTGTTCAGCGACCAGTTTCGATAAAACCAGTACATCGCGAAAAAGCCCGATGTCAAAAGGTACAGAATGAAGAATTTCTTTAGAGACACGACGTAAAATTCCGGACCGCTACTGCCCGACTCATCTTTTCCCAGGCTGGCTTTCGGTGGCGCATACATTAAATCTGACATTTCATATCCCTTTGAAAAGAGAGCGAATGCTATCAGACGAATCAAAACCCTGCAAAAAATATAGCTATAAAGAAGTTTCCTACAAACAAAAACTTCAAGCCTTACAACCATGACCGAACTCGTCTACCTGACCGCCGGCAAGCCGTTGCTGCTAGAGAACAAACGTTGCCAGCGTTTCAAAAAATTTCATGCAGGCCGCCCCTGTAGGCCAAAAAATCAGAACCCTGCCCACTCGACTCAAGCGCGCAGGACTAAACTAACATGTCAAGATTGGCCTTACGCTTGCTCTGTTGCGTCTAGATAACAGGAGCCATAGAGCAATGGAAAGTAACAGAGGACCGTTGAAATGACCTCTAGCAGCTCTACGCCGTTTCTGAACGTTACACCGTTGGGAGTACGACAAAAAACAACACCACTCACCACCCCATCGATACCTGGAATCTTCGCTAACGTGCTCGAAATTATCTGATTACGCTGTAATTTTTTACTGTGCTACTGGAAAAAATCGCAAAACCCGAGTCAAGCGCTTACTTTCAGAAAACAGAGGGTTGGGTACATAAAGAGAGAAGCCCCCCTTTATGAAGAGGATTACTTGAAAGGTACGCCCGCCGCTAAAACACTTGAGAAAATATTAAACTTTAACGACTCTCTTCCCAAAACATTTCGAGACATGGCCAGTTAGTAGCATGGGCGCACTACACACCGTTGGGAAATCTTGTAAACTTTTGCAGGACGCCAATACGCCTCATCACGGCTTTTATAAAACACATTTTACAATCACTCTATTTACTTATTGGCTATTATGCACAATGTCACACCCGCTCACCTGTCTCCCAGCGTCCTATCACCAATCCATCACACAACCGCCATATAAACGAAATGTAATCAGCCGACACTGCTCCCATGAGCCAAATCCTTAATGTCACCCTGATTACTGAAACCTTTACTCCCGAAATCAATGGCGTTGCCAATACCCTTGGGCGACTTTGTGACGGGTTGCGATTGCGCGGGCATCGGGTTGAACTGGTCCGGCCACGCCAGAATGACGAGACTCATGCGGGTGCTGCGGAAGACCTGCTGTTGTGCCGGGGCTGGCCGATACCGGGCTATCCAGGGTTGCAATGGGGTCAGTCTTCGATGCACAAGCTGTTACGGCGTTGGCAACGGCGTCGGCCGGATGTGCTGTACATCGCCACCGAAGGCCCGCTGGGGCTATCGGCATTACGGGCGGCGCGGCGCTTGGGGATCGCAGTGATCAGCGGCTTTCACACCAACTTTCCGCAATACACGCAGCAATACGGTATGGGGTTTATCACGCGATTGCTGACTCACTACCTGCGCTGGTTCCATAACCGTTCGCGCATGACCCTGGTGCCGAGCGTCAGCCAGAAGCTGGAGCTGGAGCGGCGTGGCTTTGAAAGGATCGAACTGTTGTCTCGCGGCGTCGACAGCCAACTGTTCACACCCGCCAGACGCTCGCAGTCGTTACGCGAGAGCTGGGGCCTGCAGGCAGGTGACATCGGGGTCATACACGTCGGACGACTTGCGCCAGAGAAAAATCTGGGGCTGCTCAATGCCAGCTTCGCAGCGCTCAAGGACAGTTACCCACAACGCAATATCAAACTGATTGTCGTGGGCGATGGACCTCAGCGGTCACAGCTTGAGCAACAGATCCCGGACGCGATCTTTTGTGGAACTCAGCGGGGCGAGGTGCTGGCGATGCACTATGCCTCGGCAGATATGTTTCTGTTTCCGAGCCTGACCGAAACGTTCGGCAATGTGGTCCTGGAAGCGCTGGCCTCAGGGCTGGGTGTCGTCGCTTACGATGAGGCCGCTGCCGGGCAGCACATCCGCCATGGCCACAATGGTGCGCTGGCGATGCCGGGTGACCAGACTGCGTTTATCGACGCGGCGCGCTGGTTGCTGGAAGACGACGAGACATTGCGTCGGGTGCGCCTGAACGCCCGGCAACATGCGAGTCGCCAGGGCTGGACAGCGATTATCGATCAGTTCGAGCGTCAGTTGCGTGAGGCGTGCCCCGGCGAAAATACCGCTCACGTCAAAGAAATCAGGCACGCAGCCACCAAGAAGATCAGACCAGTGTCATCAGTGCGTCTCGACTGAATGGCAGGATGTCTTGCTCGCGTCCCTCGCGCACTTTCACTGCCCAGTCCGGATCGACCAGCAGGGCACGCCCCACTGCCACCAGATCAAACTCGCCGTTGCCCAGCCGCTTCAGCAGATTCTCCAGACTGGCCGGTTGCGCGATCTTGTCGGTATTGACCATGAATTGCAGGAACTCGCCGTCCAGCCCGACACTACCGACGGTAATGGTCGGCTTGCCGGTCAGCTTGCGCGTCCAGCCCGCCAGGTTCAGGTCGGAGCCTTCAAACTCAGGCTCCCAGAAACGCCGGGTCGAGCAGTGGAAGATGTCCACGCCAGCGTCAGCCAGAGGTTGCAGGAATTCACCCAACGCTTCCGGTGTCTGCACCAGCCGCGCAGTGTAGTCCTGCTGTTTCCATTGCGAGAAACGGAAAATGATCGGGTAGTCAGGTCCCACTGCGACACGCACGGCCTTGATCAACTCGATGGCAAACCGCGAACGGTTGGCGAGGCTGCCGCCGTATTCGTCAGTGCGCTGGTTGCTGCCTTCCCAGAAGAACTGATCAATCAGATAACCATGGGCCCCATGGATTTCGACGCCGTCCATGCCAATCGCCTTGGCATCGGCGGCGGCCTGGGCAAAGGCAGCCACAACATCGTCGATGTCCTGCCTGTTCATGCCATGCACCAGCACCTGACCGTCCTTGACCTTCTCCATCGGCCCGTAGGCAGGCACGCTTGCGTGCGGCTCGGTACCGGGACGGCGCACTGCGCCTACATGCCAGAGTTGCGGGACGATCCTGCCGCCCTCCGTATGCACCGCCTCAACCACCTTGCGCCAACCGGCCAGCGGCGCGTCACCAAAAAACTGCGGAACGTCTGGATAGCCATTGGCAGCCTTGTGATTGACCGTTGTGCCTTCGGTAACGATAAGGCCTACACCTGCCGCCGCACGACGCCGGTAATACTCGACAACCTTCGAGTTGGGCACATGCCCCGGCGAGAACGAACGGGTCATAGGCGCCATGACTACCCGCGACGACAACGCCAGGCTGCCCAGGCGCAAAGGCGTAAACAAGGCTTCTACCGACATGCGGAACTCCGGACATAAGTGAATTGCACTGCGGCGACAGGCGCCAGATCAGGCGCGCAGGATATCGCCGGGCGTCAGCAATGGCCCAGTACTATTGATCTGGCTGATTTAAGTGCAGAAGCTGCGAAGGCAGAAGAAAGCCGGGCGAGCAATCGCTACCCCGGCCACATGATCAGTTTTGCGCCAGGGCCTTTTCGATGGCCAGAATCACTGCGGGATCATCCGGCGGAGTACGCGGAGAGAAGCGCGCGCTCACCCCACCGTTCTTGCCAACCAGAAATTTTTCGAAGTTCCAGGTGATGTCCCCGGGAAACTCGGCACCTTCGCCCGCCAGCAGGCGGTAAAGCGAATGCCGCTCTGGCCCGTTGACATCGAGTTTTTCACCCAGAGTAAACGTCACGCCGTAATTAAGTTCGCAAAATTCGGCAATCTCTTTTTCGGTACCCGGTTCCTGCCCGGCAAACTGGTTGCACGGCAGCCCGAGGATCTCCAGGCCCTTGTCCCTGTATTGCTGATAGAGGTTTTCAAGTGCTGCGTATTGCGGCGTCAGCCCGCATTTGGACGCGACGTTGACTACCAGAACCACTTTATTCTTGAAATCCGCCAGCGGCAGTTCCTGACCACCCAGCGCTTTCAATTTGATGTCGTGAAAAGCACTCATGAGAACCTCTTTTGAAACAAGTAACCCAAGGCCACAACCTGAAAAAAGGCACCGTGACCGCACGCGTAACGAAAGTCGTCATCGCAGAACAGCCAGGGCGCCTTTTCAGTGACCTGAGCCTGGGGTCTGTTTCCGTTCCAGCGCGGCCGCGATGAAACGGGAACGGACCCTGACCGCACAAATCAGTGTTGATGACCGCCTTCACCGTGAACATGGCCGTGAGCCATTTCTTCTTCGCTGGCATCGCGAATTGCCACAACCTTCACGTCGAAGTTCAGGCGCTGGCCTGCGAGCGGGTGATTGCCGTCGACAGTGACGTCATCGCCATCCAGATCGCGGATAGTCACGATCTGCATGCCGCCATCCGGGCCGGAAGCGTGAAACTGCATGCCGACTTCAAGTTTGTCGACACCTTCGAACATGCTGCTGCTCAGGGTGCTGACCAGCTCGGCAGAATATTCGCCGTAGGCATCTTCCGGCTCGACGGCGACTTTCAGCTCGTCACCGACGTCCTTGCCTTCCAGCGCCTTTTCCAGGCCAGGGATGATGTTGCCTGCACCTTGCAGGTAAACCAGCGGCGCACCACCGGCAGAGCTGTCGATGACCTCACCAGCGTCGTTGGTCAGGGTATAGTCAATGGAGACAGCCTTATTGGCGGCGATCGGCATGGGGACAAGACCTTTTGCTTAAGATTGAAGAACGAGCAAGTTTAACCAAGCAATCGCCCGAAAGCGAACGCAACTCTGACAGACGGCCCTGATTGGAAAGTTCAACGGTTATTGGCTTCAGGCAGGATGAAGAAGGGCACTGGATTGCGCTACTGTCCTGCGGCCACACTCAACACCTGCGTCACCAGCCACCGTGGCAGTCGCGTGCCTGGGTGCTGGACCCGATAAAACGTCAACAGATGACAGGTCAGGCCTTTCGTTGCGGCTGGTGTGCGAACGCTGCAGATAACGATAGTCTTGCCGCAGAGAAATCGCGCTAGACGATTTCCGGACTTTTTCGGTCGGCAGCTGTTCCCTATGTGCTGCGACCCTTGCACTGCTCAATCGAGAAGCCAGTATGCAGACTTTTTTCATCGCCCCCACTGACTTTGGCGTGGGGTTGACCTCCATCAGCCTGGGCCTGGTGCGCACGCTGGAGCGGGCCGGCTTGAAGGTAGGTTTTTTCAAACCGATTGCCCAGCCACATCCAGGGGATCTTGGCCCCGAGCGCTCGACCGAACTGATGGCCCGCACCCACGGCCTCAAGCCGCCCAAGCCTCTGGGCCTGGCGCATGTCGAGCGCATGCTCGGCGACGGGCAACTGGATGAACTGCTCGAAGAGATTATCAATCTTTACCAGCAGGCCGCTGTCGGCAAGGACGTGCTGGTCGTCGAGGGCATGGTCCCGACCCGTAGCGCGAGCTACGCCGCGCGGGTCAATCTGCATTTGGCCAAGAGTCTGGACGCCGACGTCATCCTGGTCTCTGCGCCGGAAAATGAAGTGCTTGCCGAGCTGTCGGGAAGGGTCGAGTTGCAGGCTCAGCTGTTTGGCGGACCCAAGGACCCGAAGGTGCTGGGCGTCATACTCAACAAGGTCCGCACCGAAGAAAGCATGGAGGTCTTCGCCTCGCGCCTGAAAGAGCACTCGCCGCTGTTGCGCAGTGGCGATTTCCGGCTGCTGGGCTGCATCCCCTATCGCGCCGAACTCAATGCACCGCGCACCCGTGATGTGGCCGAGTTGCTGGGCGCGCAGGTGCTGAACGCGGGCGACTACGATCAGCGTCGTATGTCCAGAATCATTATCTGTGCCCGTACGGTGCTCAACACCGTGCCGCTGCTCAAGCCGGGCGTGCTGGTGGTGACGCCGGGCGACCGTGACGACATCATTCTGGCGGTAAGCCTGGCGGCAATAAATGGTGTACCGCTGGCTGGCCTGCTGCTGACCAGCGATACCGTGCCCGACCCGCGCATCATGGAGCTGTGCCGAGGCGCATTCCAGGCCGGTCTGCCTGTGCTGTCGGTCAGCAGCGGTTCCTATGACACGGCAAACCGCCTCAATCAGTTGAACAAGGAAATCCCCATCGATGACCGCGAGCGCGCGGAAAACATCACCGATTTCGTTGCCAGCCACCTCGACGCCAGCTGGCTGCATCAACGTTGTGGCACACCCCGCGAGCTGCGCCTGTCACCCGCGGTGTTTCGCTATCAACTGATCCAGCGTGCCCAGGCAGCCAATAAACGCATCGTCCTGCCGGAAGGCAACGAGCCGCTGACCATTCAGGCAGCCGCCATCTGCCAGGCGCGTGGCATTGCACGCTGCGTGTTACTGGCCAGGCCAGAGGACGTGCAGGCTGTCGCGCAGGCGCACGGGATCGAACTGCCGCAGGGGCTCGAAATTCTTGATCCGGAGCTGATTCGAGAGCGCTATATCGCGCCAATGGTAGAACTGCGCAAAAACAAAAGCCTGAACGCACCCATGGCCGAGCAGCAGCTCGAAGACCCGGTGGTGCTCGGCACAGTGATGCTGGCGCTGGACGAGGTCGACGGGCTGGTGTCGGGCGTTGTTCATTCCACCGCCAATACCATTCGGCCTGCCCTGCAACTGATCAAGACCGCACCGGGCTGCACGCTGGTGTCTTCGGTGTTTTTTATGCTTTTCCCCGAGCAGGTGCTGATGTATGGCGACTGCATCATGAACCCGCACCCAAGTGCCAGCGAACTGTCCGAGATCGCTCTGCAAAGCGCCGATTCGGCCACAGCGTTCGGCATTTCGCCACGGGTGGCGATGATCAGCTATTCCAGCGGCAACTCAGCCAGTGGCGAAGAAGTGGAGAAAGTCCGCGAAGCCACGCAACTGGCTCGGGAGACCCGGCGCGATCTGTTGATCGACGGGCCGCTGCAGTATGATGCTGCCGCCAACGAGCATGTCGCCCGGCAGCTGGCTCCGGACAGCCTGGTGGCAGGACGCGCCAACGTGTTCGTGTTCCCGGACCTGAACACAGGCAATACCACGTACAAGGCGGTGCAACGCAGTGCCGACTGCGTAAGCCTTGGCCCGATGCTGCAAGGCCTGCGCAAACCGGTGAACGACCTGCCTAGAGGCGCACAGGTCGACGACATCGTCTACACCATTGCGCTGACAGCCATCCAGGCGGACACGCTGTCCTGATACCCGATCATGGTGCCGCAGAGCAGTCTGCGGCTTCCGACAACTTCCGGAGCCATCTCCTTCATGGATTTCCTGCCTGCCCCGTTACGCGGCGTCATTGCCTCGCTGTTGCTGGCGCTGAACACCATCATCTGTTGCTCGGTGCTGTTCGCGGTCACGATTCTCAAGATCTGCCTGCCCTTCTCTGCTGCACAGCGCTTCACCGACTGGCTGATGAGCCACATTCATGAAATCTGGATCGGTAACAACAATGCCTGGATCAGACTGCTTTGCCATACCCGCTGGCACCTGAGCGGCCTGGAAGGACTCGATTACCAGCACTCGTATCTGGTCACCAGCAATCACCAGAGCTGGGTTGACATCATGGTCTTGCAGTACGTGCTCAACCGGCGCATTCGCCCGCTGAAGTTCTTCCTCAAGCAGGAGCTGATCTGGGTCCCGATCATCGGTCTGGCGTGGTGGGCTTTGGGCTTTCCGTTCATGAAGCGCTACTCCAAGGCTTACCTTGCGAAACACCCGGAAAAGAAAGGCAAGGACCTGGAAACCACGCGCCGCACCTGTGCGAAATTCCGCCACAACCCCGTAGGGATTTTCAACTTCGCCGAAGGCACGCGCTTTACGGCCGGCAAACACGCCCAGCAGAACTCGCCGTTTCGCCACTTGCTCAAACCCAAGGCGGGCGGCATTGCCTTCGTGCTTGATGCGATGGGCGAACAGCTGGAGTCGATCATCAACGTGACCATCCACTATCCGGGCGGGCAACCCGGCTATTGGGACCTGCTGTGCGGCAACGTCAAGGAAGTGGTTGCCCACTTCGAAGAAATCAGGATTCCGCAGCAGTTCCTCGGCAAAAACTACGACCAGGACGGTGAATACCGGCTGGAATTTCAGCAGTGGATCAATGCGTTATGGGAGGAGAAAGACAGGCTGCTGGACAGACTGCATGAGCAGTATCCGGCGCGGCATTGATATTGACTGGTGAGAAGTGGAAGCGAGCTTGCTCGCGAAGAGGCCATCAAGGCCGCCGCAAACCTCGCGTTTCAGCTATCAACTGTTGTGCCAATGCTCCGCGTCGGCATGCCGTCCTGGACGCTGCGCCTCCTGCTCACGTCATCGCATTGCGACGCAGAGCGTCACACAGTGCATTCCCACGCTGCCGTGAGAAACAATAGGTAGCGGGTGTGCTACCTATCGTTTCCGAGGCGTTCGGCTTAGTACTGCTGACCCGGAATCGGCTTCAGGTTGACCTCTACGCGACGGTTCTGCGCGCGGCCGTTGACGTCGGCGTTGCTGGCAATCGGCTGGTCGGGGCCTGCGCCACGCACCGAGAGGTGCGACTGGTCAACGCCCTGCGAGGTCAGGTACGTCGCCACGCTCTGAGCGCGCTGTTGCGACAGGTCCATGTTGTGCTGACGGCTGCCGGTGCTGTCTGTGTAACCGACGATTTCAATGTTGTTCTGGTTGAACTGCTTCAGCGAACTGGCCAGGTTGTTGAGCGGCGAATAGAAGCTGCTGGCGATGGCCGAGGAGTCCGTCGCAAACGTGATGTTGCCCGGCATGATCAACTTGATCTGATCACCCTGACGCTGCACCTCGACGCCGGTGTTGGCCATGCTCTCGCGCAATGCCGCTTCCTGCTTGTCTGCGTAGTAGCCGTAACCTGCCGATGCAGCCCCCGCAACGGCAGCACCGATCAATGCGCCCTTGCCACGATGGTTATGATCGATGGCTGCGCCTGCTACCGCACCGGCCAATGCGCCGAGTCCGCCGTATTTGGCGGTTTTGCTCATGCCACCGGAGCTTTGTGCCTGGCCTTGATTGTCATAGGGATTGGATGTCGCACAGCCGGACAGCATGGCTACGGCGGTGGCGACAATGATCAAACGACGCGAGGTAAACATTCAGGAGCTCCTGGTTTTGACGAACGCTGGTAACCGGATTAGAGCATGCCGTCTGTCAAAAATTCCTTAACCCCGGCTGAACCGCCCGTACTACGGCGCTTCGCGCGTTTCATTCAACGTCGTTCCTCACGGATGTAAGGTTCCCCCAGCGCACCCGGCTGGCTGCTGGATTGACGCTTGCCGCTTGCCACCCAGACCATGACCAGCAGCGTGACGGCGTAAGGCGTCATCAAGACAAAATACTGAGGCAGACGCACGCCCGTTGCCGCCAGCTGCGGGATCAGCGCCTCGATACCGCCGAACAGCAATGCACCCGCCAGGGCGCGCCACGGCGACCAGCGTGCGAAGATCACCAGTGAAACCGCGATCCAGCCGCGTCCGCCCGTCATGTCCGCAATCCACATCTTGGTACTGAGCACGGCAATGAAGCCACCCGCCAGCCCCATCAAGGCAGACCCGGCGACAATCGCTGCCAGACGATAACCCGATACGGAAATGCCCGCTGCATCGGCGGCCTGCGGGTTCTCGCCAATGGCCCGCAAACGAAGCCCGGTCCGGGTACGGTCAAGCAGCCAGACCACGGCAATGAAAACCACCACAGTCAGGTACACCATCGGATTCTGAACAAACACCCGGCCCACCACCGGCAGCTCGGATAACGGCCACAGTTCTACCGCCTGCAAGCCACTGACCGGTCGATTGGTCCAGCCAAGCAGCGTGCCCAGCAGCCCGGTCAAGCCCTGACAAAAGAACACCAGAGCCAACCCGGCAATCACCTGATTGATCCGCAGGACCAGCACCATCAGCGCAAACAACAACGAAACCAGACCTGCCGCGACCATCGACGCCAGCAGTGACAGGCCCGGCGACCCCAGGCTCAGTTGCATCCCGATGCCCGCCAGTGCACCGACCAGCATCAGCCCTTCGACACCCAGCGCCAGTACGCCACTGCGCTCGATGAGGATCAGGCCCAGTGCAGCCAGCGCGAACGGCACGGCAAAGTCCGGTGCGCTGCCCAGCCAGTGGGAAATAAGCTCCATCAACGTTCTCCTGCCTGAATGCGACGCAGGCGATGGCGGATAAAAAAGTCCGACGACGCGACGCAGATCACCAGGATCGCCTGGATCAGTTGCACCATCGAAAACGGAATCTGATAGAAGACCTGCAGGTTGCGCCCGGCCACGAACAGCATGGCGATCAGCAACGCGACCACAGTGGCGGCTACCGGATTGTTGCGGGCCAGAAAGGCGATGAGGATTCCGGAAAAACCGTACCCCTGATAGAACGACTGGGTCAGGCGACCTTCCTGTCCCGACGTCACGACAAACCCCGCGAGCCCGGCCAGCGCACCTGAAAGCAGCACAGTGCCGATAATCATCTTGCGCACCGGCACGCCTACGGCTGCGGCGACGTTCGGGTTGGCATCGACGAAACGCAGGTACAGACCGGCCCGCGAGACGCCGACAAACCACAGCGTCAGGCCGGTTACCAGCAGCGCCAGCGGAATCGCTGCGTTATACCCGGCAAACAGATCGGGTAATCGCTCAAAGCTCTGGAACGCAGGCGAGTAGGGAAAGTTGTCTCGTGGATCTTTCCAACTGCCGTAAACCAGGTGCAGCAGGAAATTGGCGGCGATGTAATTGAGCATCAGGGTCGAGATGATCTCGTTGACCTGCCATTTGAGCTTCAACAGAACCGGCCCCAGGCCCCACAGCAGTCCACAGAACAAGGCCGCCAACATCATCAGCGGCAGACGCAGCAACTCAGGCCCTACCTGAAACAGCGAAATCGCCGTGGCCCCGATAGCCCCCCAGATCATCTGGCCTTCCAGGCCCAGGTTCCAGAAGCGCGCCCGAAATGCCATGCACCCGGCCAGCCCGACCATAATCATCGGCGATGCCTGAAACAGCACGGCCTTGAAGTTTTGCGCATCGAATACCGTCTGAACGACGAACTCGTTGAGCAACTCGTCCGCAGGCACGCCGGCACCAATCAGGATTGAAGTACAAATGGCCAACCCGATCAGCAATGCAAGGGCAATGATCAGCACCTGCAAAGGCCAACCGGTCTGTTGACGGAGTTCCAGTGTGTAGCGTCGCGACAGCAACGGCTGCCGCACGGTTTTCGGGGCAGCTACAGGGGATTGCGCTATTTCATTCATGGCTCACCATCGCTTTGCCGATGGCTTGACGGTCGGCGGGGTAATCGAACTCGGCGACGATGCGCCCGCCGTTCATCACGCCGATACGGTCAGCCAGGGCCAATACTTCGTCCAGATCTTCGCTGATCACCAGCACCGCAGCGCCAGCGTCCCGAGCGGCCCGCAAGCGGGCATGCACCGCCTGTGTGGCACGCACGTCCAGCCCCCGGCTCGGGCTATGCACCAGCACCAATTGCGGGTCGCGGCTGAATTCGCGGGCAATCACCAGTTTCTGAGCGTTACCCCCCGACAACAGTGCGGCTTTCTGATCGAGAGAGCGCACGCCCTGCACATCGAAGTCCGCCACTGCACGCTGCGCATCCTGTTTCAGGCGTTTGTAGCCCAAACGCCAGAAAGAGCCGTACTGGCCACTGTGGATGTTGCCGACGCCGAAGTTCTCGGCCACCGACAACGACCCGGCCAGCGCCGCGCCATAGCGGTCCGCCGGGATAGACGCGATACGCAGTTGCCGGCGCTGGTCGGCCGAGGCGTTGCGCAAATCGCCGAAAGCGGTCATGTGGATTTCACCCTCGGTGACGTGCGGGAGCCCCATCAATGCATTGGCGAGTTCGGCCTGGCCATTGCCGCCAACGCCTGCAATACCGTAGATCTGCCCCGCGTGCAGGGCCATGTTCACGCCATTGAGCGCGCTGCTGCCGACACTGCGCAAGTCGCGCACCTGCAAGCGCAGTTCACCAGGCGTCGCAGGGTGATGCTCGGCGACCGACACCGATTCGCCCACGGTCAGTTGTACCAGTTGCTCGACACTTACCTTTTGCGGATCGAGGGTCTGCACGGTGCGCCCGCCGCGCATCACGGTCACGCGGTCGGCATAGCGTTTGACATCAGCCATCTTGTGCGTCACCAGAATCACCGCCGCACCCTGCCTCGCGAAGGCCTGAACGGTCAGCAGCAGGCGCTCGGCTTCCTGATCGGTGAGGACTGCGGTTGGCTCATCGAGAATCAGGATCCGCGCGCCGGCCAGCAGCACTTTGAGAATCTCGACACGCTGCTGTTCAGCGACCGACAGGCTGTCGACGGTCCGCGTCGGGTCAATCGCAAAACCCAGCGCGCCGGCCTTGTCGACAATCTCCTGTTCCAGTGCACGCAGACGCTTGCGATAGCTGCCTTCACCCGGTTGCTCGGGCAGCGCCAGCAGAACGTTCTGCGCCACCGTAAAGGGCTTCACCAGCTTGAAGTGCTGGTGAACCATGCCGATCCGGTAGCGGCTGGCATCTCTTGGCCCCTGAAGCTGAACCGGGTTGTCGTCCAGCAACAGCGTGCCGCTTTCCGGTGCATACAGCCCGGCTGCGATGTTCATCAGCGAGGACTTGCCTGCACCATTCTCGCCCAGCAACGCATGCACTTCGCCCCAACAGGCAGTGAAGTCGGCATCGATCAGCGCTTTGAAACCATCGAAAGATTTGCTGATACCCGTGAGTTGCAGCGCGTTGACCTGACTCATTGCTGAGTCTTCACGCCTTCGACGAACCAGTCCATTTTCCACAGATCCGGGTCAGACAACTGCTGACCCGCCGCAACTCGCTCTTTGCCATCGCGATCAGCCAGCGGACCGCTGTAGATGATTTTCCTGCCTGCCAGCAGCTCGGCGCGCTCGGCTTCGATCTTTTTGCGATTGTCGTCGGAAATGATCGGGTCTTTAGTCAGCGTGATATCGGTACCGCCCTGCTGCATCGACAACAGCGCACCGTTGGCGGCAGGCGTCCAGTTGCCAGCAATGACTTTCTTGAGTTCTGGCCCCAGGAAGCGATCCCACACCCACAACGAAGAACAGACGGTCGCCTTGGGGGCGAATTCGCTGAGGTCGCGATGGTGACCGGTCCCATGAATGCCGCGCTCTTGAGCAACGATCTGCGGTGTCGGACTGTCGACGTGCTGGCCGACCACGTCGACGCCGTTGTCGATCAGCGCCATGGTTGCCGCGCGCTCCTTGACCGGATCGTTCCAGGCTCCGGTGTAGACCACGGTAAGGGTGGCTTTCGGATTGATCTGCCGCGCCCCCAGTTCATAAGCGTTGATAGTCCAGTTGACCTGGCCGAACGGGTTGGCAGCGACGAAGCCCAGTTTACCGGTCTTCGAGGCAGCGCCTGCTGCCATGCCGCACAGATACTGGCTCTCGTAAGTACGGCCATAAAACGATTCGAGGTTGGCCGCGTTGGTGGTGCCCGAGCCATTCAGGAATGCGACATCAGGGTATTTTTTTGCCAGCGCAAGGAAGGTGTCGGAATAGCCGAACGCGGTGCCGACGATGATGTTTGCACCGCGCGCGATGAGTCGGTCGACCACGGGGGTAATGGCTGCTGCGTTCTCGGGCACGCTTTCCACGAACTGGATTTTTGTGTCCAGTTCCTTTTCCAGCTTCACCCGCGCCTCGTCGAAGGCCTGAGTCCAGCCGCCGTCATTGCGCGGGCTGATATACACCATGGCGATCTTCGCAGGCCCTTTGAGGGTCAATCCTTCAGCCTGAGCGAGGCTGACTGTCCCGAACGCTACGGCCGCACACAATGTCCCGGGCAACAGTTTCTTGTACATAGACGTTTTCCTGAGGGTAATGGCCGATGAGGACAGCACGTGGCCGACTCTCAGGCTTTAGCAGCATCCATGCCACTCCCCGAAAAACATTATGCAACAACGACCTGACCTGATCGCACCGTTGAAAACAGATCAAACGGTCCGAATCAGAGCACTTGGTTTGTGCATCACGCACATTTGCTGCCCGTCCGGAGTGCGCGTCCAGGAGCAAGCGCAGCATTCAGGCGTTGCGCGGCAAAATCCCGTCCAGAACCATGCTGCGCAGGCTCGCCAGCACTTCCTCGAAAAACGCCGGATCGTCCAGCGTCTTGCCGGTGACCGCCTCGACCTGAGTACGGAAGTCGGCGTAATGCTGAGTCGTCGCCCACAAGGTAAAAATCAGATGGTGCGGGTTGACGGGGGCCAACCGGCCGCTGTCGATCCAGTGCTGAATCACTGCCACCTTGGCCTGCACCGTGTCGCGCAACGGATGCTGCAACTCGCCCTGGATCAGTGGTGCGCCCTGCATCACTTCCATGCAGAACAGCCGTGATTCGGCCGGATGATCACGAGACATCTCCAGCTTGGCCTTGATATAGGCACTGATCGCCTGAACCGGCTCCTTGTCGGCGGTGAAGTGCACAAGCGGACTCAGCCAGACCTCAAGCAACTGACGCAGCACGTTCAGGTAAAGATCGTCCTTGCTGCTGAAGTAGTACAGCAGGTTGGTCTTGGAAACGTCCGCCAGGCTCGCGACCTGATCCAGACTGCTGCCGTGCACGCCGTAGCGGGAAAATATCTCCAGCGCCGCATCGAGAATCAGCGTGCGCTTGCCTTCCATCAGGCGCATGCGCCTTTTCAGGGACGTTGCACTGGGCTCGCGGGTCGTCTTGACCACAGTCTCTGGCTTGACCTTGCGTGCACGCTTGTTCGCGGGTTCAGCCAAGGGAGGTTTCTTGTTCACGCACATCCATCCAGTGATGCCGAAATAAGCGGGCATCTTAACGGGCGCAGCTGTTTTGTCGATACGGATTACCTGCCCCGTCAGACCTGCCCCATCCGCGTGCACCCTGCACAAACCAAGTGCTCTGATTCAGACCAGATGGTCTGAAAAACTTCCAGTAAATTTACAAGCCATTGAATAAAAACGATAAAAATTCTTGGCCCGCTTAATGCAAAAGCCGATTACGAAGACGATTCAAATGCCGCCAGTCGTTTTGGCATGCATCGACCCACGCAGAGAGGCCTTATATGGACATCGGTATCTTCATCCCCATCGGCAATAACGGCTGGCTGATTTCCAGCAACGCACCGCAGTACATGCCGACTTTCGAGCTGAACAAACAGATCGTGCAGAAGGCCGAGGGCTACGGCTTCGACTTTGCGCTGTCGATGATCAAATTGCGGGGCTTTGGCGGCAAGACAGCGTTCTGGGAACATAACCTGGAGTCGTTCACGCTGATGGCCGGGCTGGCAGCCGTGACCAGCAAAATTCAACTGTTCGCTACCGTCGCCACCCTGACCATCCCGCCCGCCATTGCAGCGCGCATGGCGTCGACGATCGACTCGATTTCCAACGGACGCTTCGGCATCAACCTGGTCACTGGCTGGCAAAAGCCGGAATACGAACAGATGGGCCTGTGGCCCGGCGATGAGTTCTTCCACACCCGCTACGAATACCTGGCCGAGTATGCCCAGGTCTTGCGTGACCTGTGGGCTACCGGCAGCAGTGATTTCAAGGGCGAACACTTCAGCATGCAGGACTGCCGCGTCAGCCCTCGCCCACAAGCCGACATGAAGCTGATCTGCGCGGGTCAAAGCGAAGCGGGCATGGCGTTTTCAGCGCAATACGCCGACTACAATTTCTGCTTCGGCAAAGGCGTGAACACCCCCACCGCCTTTGCGCCTACCGCTCATAAATTGATCGAAGCCAACGAAAAGACCGGTCGCAACGTCACCTCCTGTGTGCTGTTCATGATCATCGCCGACGACACCGACGAAGCGGCACGCGCTCGCTGGGAACACATCAAGGACGGTGCCGACGAAGAAGCCATCGCCTGGCTGAGCGAAAAAGGCTCGGCGGATAAAAGTGCCGGTTCCAATCTGCGACAGATGGCCGACCCGACCTCGGCGGTCAACATCAACATGGGCACGCTGGTCGGCTCGTGGGCCACAGTGGCTCGAATGCTCGACGAGGTCGCCACTGTACCGGGGACTCAGGGCGTGATGCTGACGTTCGATGACTTCGTCAAAGGCGTCGAGGACTTTGGCGAGAAGATCCAGCCGCTGATGACCAGCCGCAAGCACATCGTGCAGCTCAAGGAGGTGGTCTGATGAACACCTCGACAACTGTCGCAGGCGTTGACCTGCCGGACCCGCAGCCCGCCCGCGAGCTGCCCGCCCGTCCCGAACCGCTGCGCATGAAACCCGGCGAAACCGCGCTGGTGGTGGTCGACATGCAGAACGCCTACGCGTCGCTCGGCGGGTATCTGGATCTCGCCGGGTTCGATGTCAGCAGCACCGGGCCGGTCATCGCCAATATCAATAAGGCCTGTGCCGCAGCACGAGCTGCAGGTATCCCGGTGATCTTTTTCCAGAATGGCTGGGACCCGGCCTATGTCGAGGCCGGCGGCCCCGGCTCACCGAACTGGCACAAGTCCAATGCTCTGAAAACCATGCGCAAACGCCCTGAGCTTGACGGGCAACTGCTGGCCAAGGGCGGCTGGGACTATCAACTGGTCGATGAGCTGAAGCCACAGCCTGGCGACATCGTGGTGCCGAAAATCCGCTACAGCGGTTTCTTCAACTCCAGCTTCGACAGCGTGCTGCGCAGCCGCGGGATTCGCAATCTGGTGTTCACCGGCATTGCCACCAATGTCTGCGTCGAATCGACATTGCGCGACGGTTTCCATCTGGAATATTTCGGCGTGGTGCTGGCGGATGCAACCCATCAGGCAGGTCCGGAATTCGCTCAGCAAGCCGCGCTGTTCAACATCGAAACGTTCTTCGGCTGGGTGTCCAGCGTCGACGATTTCTGCTCTACCTTCAGCCCTGTCGGGCAACCTTCGTGAGGACTCCAGCATGACCAAGAAAGCGATCATCCCAGCCGGCACCACCAAGCCCATCGCCCCCTTCGTACCGGGTTCCATGGCCGACGGCGTGCTCTACGTCTCGGGTACGCTGCCGTTCGACAAGGACAACAATGTGGTGCACGTCGGCGACGCAAGCGCACAGACCCGCCATGTGCTGGAAACCATCAAAAGCGTGGTCGAAACGGCTGGCGGAACGATGGACGATGTCACCTTCAACATGATCATGATTCGCGACTGGTCCGACTACGCCAAGGTCAACGAAGTGTATGCCGAGTATTTCGCCGGCGAGAAGCCAGCCCGTTACTGCATCCAGTGCGGCCTGGTAAAACCCGATGCCCTGATCGAAATCGCCAGTATCGCCCACATCGGCTGAATCGCACCGTGGGCAGTTGACGCCCACCCGGAGAAAACCCATGTTCCATGAGTTTCATGCCTGCCAGCATGCCGACGCGCCCACACTGGTGCTCAGCTCCGGGCTGGGCGGCTCCAGCCGCTACTGGGCGGATGACCTGGCGTTGCTGACCCGCGATTACCGTGTGCTCGTCTACGATCATGCCGGGACCGGACGCAGCCCTGCGGTTCTGCCGCCGGACTATTCGATCCGGCATATGGCCGTGGAGTTGCTGACCCTGCTCGATTCACTCGGCATCCAGCGCTGCCATTTCATGGGCCATGCGCTGGGCGGTCTGGTGGGCCTGGAGCTGGCGCTGCTAAGGCCGGAGCTGCTGCAAAGCCAGGTGTTGATCAATGCCTGGAGCAGCCCCAACCCACACAGCGCGCGGTGCTTTTCAGTGCGCAAAAAACTGTTGTTGAACAGCGGGCCGGAGGCCTACGTACAAGCGCAGGCGCTGTTCCTCTACCCGGCAGACTGGATCGCTGCCAACGGTGTCCGACTGGCCGATGACGAGGCCCATGCACTGGCGCACTTTCCCGACACCGACAACCTGCTGCGGCGCATTCATGCGCTGGAGAGCTTCGACGTGGAGGCTGACCTGGCACATATCCGCACGCCGACCCTGCTGATTGCCAACCGCGACGACATGCTGGTGCCGTGGCAACGATCGCGGCATCTGGCCGAAGCCCTGCCCAATGCCAGCCTGGTGTTGCTGGAATATGGCGGCCACGCTTCGAACATTACCGATCCGCTGCCCTTCCAACGCGCCGTGCTCGACTTCCTCAGCGCACAAACCTGAAAGGACTCATCCCATGCCTGCCAACTCTCAAGCCCATGCCAGCCTGCCAGACACTGATCCGGTCAGTCAGTCGGCGTTTCGCGATGCAATGTCCAGCCTCGCCGCCGCCGTCAACGTCGTCACCACCGACGGCCCCGGTGGTCGTGCCGGCTTTACCGCCACAGCTGTCTGCAGCGTGACCGATCAACCACCGACGCTGCTGGTATGCATCAACCGCAGTGCCTCGGTCTATGAAACCTTCATCGAGAATGGCCTGCTGTGTGTCAATACGCTGGGCGACAGTCAGCAGGACCTGTCCAACCTGTTCGGCGGCAAGACTTCACAGCAAGAGCGTTTTGCCTGTGGCCAATGGGAAAGCGGAGTGACCGGCGCACCGATACTGGACAAAGCCAAGCTGGCGCTCGACTGCAAGATCACCCAATCGGTCAGCGTCGGCACCCATGACATTCTCTTTTGCGAAGTGATGGATATAAGGCATCAGAGCGACTCGGACGCGCTGGTGTACTTTGCCCGCCGATATCATCATTTGTCGGGCGGCGTACCCGTCGCGTGAAATGCTTTCAGGCACTCGATTACGTCAAAAATCCTGCAGGGCAGCCACTCTGAAACCGTCAGGCAGGGCGATTGACGTGTTGTTGACACACAATAAACAGGCATATTTTTTTGCTGGCAGCACCGTATACTGGCATTTCGAAATCAGGATGATCCTTGCAGTCAACGAGGTGACATCATGTCGTTCGGTAGCGCCTGCACCCTGCCGCTGGCATCAGCCAGCAACCTGCAGCCTGCTTGTTGCGCCCGCTCGTTGCCTGCCATGCCAACGCACGCGGGTGACTGAGCATGCTAAAAAAAATCCCTGTCGCCGACCTTGTCCTCGGCATGCACATCCATAAAGTCTGCCGCCGCTGGACGGACGATCCTTTCTGGACAGGCCTGATCGAAGTCATGCTTGATGACGTCGAAGTGCTCAGGCGCATCCAGCAATCGGACACCCGGAACGTCTGGATCGAAACCGGCAAAAGCCGTGCAATTGTACCTCAGGCCTCATCGACACCAGCCGTCAAGGACACCGCCCCAGCCAGTCTGGACAAGGAAGTCCTGCGCGCCCGGGCTATCTGCGGGAGGGCCAGAAACGCAGTCATGGCCATGTTTACCGAGGCCCGCATGGGCCAGGCCATGGATGTCGACAATGTGCAGTTACTGGTGGAAGAAATCTCCGGTTCGATCCTGCGCCATCCGCATGCGCTGATCAGCCTGTCACGCCTGAAGACGTCCGACGAATACACCTACATGCATTCGGTGGCGGTCTGCGCACTGATGGTAGCGCTCGCCAGACGCATGGGTCTGCCTGACGACCAGGTGCGCGAAGCGGGTGTTGCCGGACTGATGCACGATGTCGGCAAAATGATGATCGCACCGGAAGTGCTGAACAAACCGGGCCGCCTCACTCATGAAGAGTTCGAGATCATGAAGGCTCATCCCGAACTGGGCCTGCAGATCCTCAAAGAGACTCAACCTGTGGCGGCAACGGTCATGGACGTGTGCCTGCATCACCACGAGAAGGTCGACGGCTCGGGTTATCCCCACGGCCTGAAGGGTGATCAGATCAGCATCTTTGCGCGCATGGGCGCAGTCTGCGATGTCTATGACGCGATTACCTCCGACCGCCCGTACAAAAAGGGTTGGGGCGTTGCCCACTCGATTCGCGAAATGGCGTCCTGGAAAGGGCATTTTGACGACATCGTGTTTCAAAGTTTCGTCAAAACCGTGGGCATCTATCCGATCGGCACGCTGGTCCGCCTTGAAAGCGGGCGTCTCGGCGTCGTGGTAGAGCAAAGCGAGGCGTCGCTGCTAAAACCAAGGGTGAAGGTTTTCATGTCGGCGCGCACCGGCAAGACGTTCGCCGCGCAGATCATCGACCTGGGCTGCTTTGCCGATCCGGACGCGATCGTCAAAATCGAAAGGCCCACCGACTGGGGGCTGGCAGAGGTCGATACGCTGTGGGCGGGCAGCCCGGCCTGATCACCACGGTGGATCAACCGGCCAGCTAACCCAGCAAGCCCAGCACCTTCGCTCTCGCCACCGCCTGGGTACGCCGTTCGACCCCCAGTTTGCTGTTGATATGGCTGGCGTGCGTCTTGACGGTGTGCAGGGAAATGAACAGTTGCTCGCTGATCTCCTGATTGGAACAGCCCTGTGCAATCAGTTGCAGCACGCCCAGTTCGCGGACACTCAGGCAATTGCTGCCTTGCGCAGGCTCGGCTGCCGCTGCGCAAGAGGCCGGAAGCTTTTCCAGCAAGGCGTCGCGAACCCTGCAGGGCGGAACCTGAAGCAGTTGCTCATGCAGCCATTGGGAATGCTCACTCAGCAACGCTCTGAAAGGTAACAGTGCCCCGCCGGCCGCTGCGTGCAGACTGCGGAGCAACAGTGCTTGCGCCTCGTCCTGCCGTGTCTGAGTCAGCAGCAGACCGATTTGCCGGGTCATGGCGAGCAGCCCGAGCAGATGCGCACCCACCTCCTGAGCGCACCGTTCGAGCGCCTGCAAACGTTGCTCGCTGGCAACGCTGTCACCTTGTGTCTGTTCCAGTACCGCACGCTGCAATTCAATGTGTTGCGGCAATTGTGGGTGACACTCGGGAGCCGCAGCGCCCGCCCCTCCGCTGTAGGTCTGAGTCAAGCGCAGCAGCCAGGCTTCGGCAAGATCCATGCGCCCTTGCAACAGCCACAATTCGCACTTGACCTGGGTAATCATCGCCAGATAGTAGACCGGTGGTACGTTCCAGATATGCATCAGGCGTTCGGCCTCGGCGAGCTCGGCAAAGGCTTCGGCAAATCGTCCGGCGCATCCCTCCATAGTGGCAATCATACTGTGGCCGATCAGCACGCTGATGTCGCGACAGGCGCGTGCTTCGGCCAGACCGGCCAGCAATAGAACCCGCCCCTGATCCACGTGCAGGCGCAGGGTCAGCAAATAGCCTTCATACAGCGTCAGGCGCGCGCGCACCGCGTACAGGCGCACGGTGGACAGCCCTTTGAGACGCTGCTGTCCACGTCGCACTTCGTCCAGCGCACGCAGAATTTCGCCACGGGCCTGGAGGACTCTGGCACGGTCGTAATGCGCCAGCGCCTCGAACAACGGGTTGGCAACACGCTGCGCCAGCTCCAGCGCATCACGATTCAGCACACGGGCTTGCCACAGATCTCCCTTGGCAACCGCAAGGTTGGCCAGTGTCGACAGGCAGACCAGCCGCTGGCCATAGCGTTTTTCCGGCAGGCTCAGCAAAGCCTCAGTGCAATAGCGTTCCGTCTTTTCACTGTCCCCGCGGCCACGCGCGATGATGCCGCTGAGTGCCAGCCACTGGGCAAGCATGGATTTTTGTGCGGTCGCCGAGGGCGCAGGCAGGAACCGGCTCAGTTGGTTGGCCAGTTCCTCGGCAGCATCCAGTTGGCAGGCCAGCCCCAGTGCCCAGGCGTAAAGCACAATCAAGCGTGGCGTACTGGTCAACAGCTCATCCGGCAAGTCCATCTTCCAGCGCAGCAACATGCCGACATTCTGCTCGGCCAGCAGTTGCTCTTCGGAGAGGTTCTGCACCAGATTGGCGGCCACATCCAGGTGACCGGCGCGCAATGCCTGCTCGACCGCTTCGTCCAGTTGCCCCTGGGCACTGAACCAGCGACAGGCATTCAGGTGCAGACGGGTCGGTTGCGCGCCGCCAGTCTGCCGTGCGCGCAACAGATCGGAAAACAGATGGTGATAGCGAAACCAGTGGCCCCGCTCGTCCAGAGGCACCAGAAATACCTGATGCGCCTGCAGATAAGCCAGCATCTCGACGCTGTCATGGCTGTCGCGCGCAGCATCGCACAGCTCGGCGCAAAATCGCTCCAGACACGCAGTGTCATAAAGAAACGCCTGAACCTCGGCTGGCAGGCAGTCGATCACTTCCTCGAGCAGGTATTCGCGAATCAGCACCTCACTGCCACGCAGCGTGTGTGACAGGGTGCTCTCATCCCCGGCCCCGGACGCCGCCAGCAACCAGAATCGCAGCCCGGCCACCCAGCCTTCGCTGCGCTGGACAAGGCTTTGCAACACCTCGCTGTCGAGCGAGCTGCTGTGCCGATCCAGCACCGCCATGGACTCGGCATGCGTGAGGCGCAGGTCCTGCTCGTTGAGCTCGAGCAACTGCCGGGTCAGACGCAGGCGTGCCAGGTGCCACTCAGGACGCTGTCGACTGGTCACCATGATCACCAGTCCAACCGGCA
This sequence comes from Pseudomonas caricapapayae, assembly GCF_001400735.1. Lineage (GTDB taxonomy): Bacteria > Pseudomonadota > Gammaproteobacteria > Pseudomonadales > Pseudomonadaceae > Aquipseudomonas > Aquipseudomonas caricapapayae. Next base: position 1,675 of record NZ_LJPW01000134.1, on the reverse strand, counting down.
AGTGGTTGAGCAGGAACTGCAAGCAGCGGTCAAGAACCGGGCCTTGTGCCAGATGATAATCATCAAGCACCAACAGTAGCGGCTTGCTCAGCATCAGGTGCATGGCCAGTTCGTCGAGCAGACCGTCGAGCCACTCCTCGAACGCGAACGGTTGGTGACGCTGACGCATTTTCAGCAAGCCCATTGCCTGCGTGCCCAGTTGCGGAAAGAACTGCTGAAGGCTGGCCAGCAAACGTTCGAGAAAACGACCGGGGTCACTGTCGCGTGCGCTCAGACCCAGCCATGCGTTCTGCCATTTGTCCGGCAGCCCCTGACAGAACTCGACGGCCAGCGAACTCTTGCCGAACCCGGCCGGAGCACACACCAACAGCAACCTGCCACTCAAGCCCTGATCGAGGCGTTGGCACAAGCGGGGGCGAGGAACATAAGCCTCAGGGAGAGGTGGACGGAAAAATCGCCCTTCCAACGCAGGAATCGCGCTGTCTGCGAACCCTTGCATTCGGGACAGATCAGTCATGGCCGGCTCGTGTGAAGATCGTTGTTTCGGCATCGCGGTGTTCCGAGACTAGCGGGTAAAGCGTTTCTTTTGAAAGGTCATCACCGAAAAGACTGTAACAAAATTCCTACAGTTTATAAGTCAGCGTCCTGAAAATGAAAAAGCCCCAATCAAGGGGCTTTTCAGGAGCACGAGGCAGACGTCCACTCACAGCGTGTATCGATCAGGTATCAACGAACGCCTTCCTGACGCAGTGCGTTGGGGGTGAAGTCGCTGGTGCCGGCAGTGAAACCGAACTCGTACGCCCGCTTCTCTTCGTTTTTCATGCCCAAAGCCACATAGCGGCCGGATTGCAGGTCATACAGCGTTTCCACCGCGTACCACGGCACCTGCTGGTCGTAATAGTTTTCCGCGTGCGCTTCGGCAACCCGCCACAGCTGACCACGCCCGTCGTAATGGTCGATAACGGCAGCCTGCCAGGTGTCTTCATCGATGAAGAAGTCACGCTTGGCATAGATATGCCGCTGACCTTCCTTGAGGGTGGCGGTGACGTGCCAGACGCGACGCAGCTCATAGCGGGTCAGGTCCTGGTTGATGTGACCAGCCCTGATGATGTCGGCGTACTTGAGCGTCGGATCGTCCAGCTTGTGGCTGTTGGACGCTATGTACATTTCCTGCTTGCCGATCAGCTTCCAGTCATAGCGATCCGGCGCACCGTTGTACATGTCCAGATTGTCGGAAGTACGCAGACCATCCGAAGCGGTGCCCGGCCCGTCATAGGAAACCTGTGGGGCACGTCGCACACGCCGCTGACCGGCGTTATACAGCCATGCCGAACGCGGTTCGGCGACCTGATCCAGTGTTTCGTGCACCAGCAGCACGCTGCCCGCAAGACGTGCCGGAGCAGTCACTTCCTGCTTGAAGTAAAACAGGATGTTGCCTGGATTTTTCGGATCGAAATCCCTCATCTTGTCGCGAAACACGAACTGATCGGAGAAGTACACCAGACTGTAGGAGCCGTTGGGCTGCGGCGTGGCCTGAGTGACCAGACGCTTGACGCTGCCGCCGCGGTAACGGGTGATGTGGTTCCAGATGACTTCGACACCATTGGCCGGAATCGGGAACGGGATGGCCGTGTCGAAGTTCTCCAGGCCGCTGCCGCCGCCGACCAGTTTGGTG
>NZ_LJPW01000022.1 GCF_001400735.1 Pseudomonas caricapapayae | reverse complement strand
AGTGGGTTCTATCGCTTCCTTGGCAAACAGGTAGAGCGCTCCACCCGTGCTCTGAACCCGCAGCTTGTCGGTCAGAGACCTCGGTATACCGACACGGACATTTTGATCAACAAAAACGATTCGTTCCTGGTTGATGCGAAGGGGGATTGCCAGCGGCAAGCGCTCCCAGCGAACAATCTCAACCGCTGAAGCGACCTGAGCGTTGCCGGCTATAACCGTCAGTAACGTCGAGCAGGTGAGTACGCGCAACCCCCTCATTTGAAGACTCCTTTTGACTGCTGTGCAGGTGTTTCAGCACTGCCCTCGATTCGCTGAGGGGACCCGCTGTAGCAATCCCAAACCATGCCGAAGGGGTTTTTCTCAGGATCAATGTCCATGCGCACCACGTGCAGCGGATAACGCGCCAGGGCTCGCTTGACGAGCTGACCGCCGTAATACTCGTCGGCAGTGAGATCAAGCGTCACAGTCCAATCGTCAATGGAGTTGGAGACCGTTCTGATTTCAGGCGAGTCGCCAAAGCCTCGGCCGGGAATCTCGTAGACCCCACGGACACGCTTGCGCAGCTCGCCGCTCGACCTGCGCAGATCAAAATCGCTCTGCAGGTATTGCTTGCACGCCGGTGTGATGTAGGCATCCAGGCGAATAATGTTGGCCTGATAATCCTGTTCGCCGTCGACAGGCCAGCGGTTCATCTGCTGAAAGATGTACAGCCCGAAGGTGTATACGGACTGAGGAGGGATGTCCCACCACAGACGGGTACTGCCCGTGCGCAGATCCGGCGGTACATGAATGGTCATGTCCTGCGGTGCCCGATACCATCCGATACCAAGCCCCAAGGCGAGGAGCGCCAGCAGGACGATGGTCATCCTGAGGCTTGTGATGTGCGCCCGCTGTGAGTCGGCCAGCTTCAAGAAACGGCTCATTATTGCTCCCTCCGTCGGCACGTCCAGTTGCCCGATCGGATCACCAGATGGGCGTTGTTCAATGACACTGGGCCCAGTGTCGCGACCTGCAGTTGCAACGTCCGGTAGATCCAGGTTTCGGGCCTGCCGCGTTTGAGACGTCGCAACACTCGCGCGGCAATGAGCAGCCCCAGCGTGCCGCCCGCAAGAGCGCCGACCACGGGCATGGACGGTGTGATCACAAAAGCCAGTGGTAGACCGATCGCAAAGCCCAGGCCGCTGCAGCCAAAAACGGTCACCCACATCTCATCTGCCGTGAGGCCCCCTATCACCACTGGCTGGTTGTTCAAGCGACTGGGCAGAAAACGCAAGGTGCCGTCTTCATGCTGATCGTGCTGGAGCTCAGACATGCAAGCCTCACCGCCTTAAAGAATGTTGGACGCGGTGGTGACCAAGTAGATCGTGACGCCAATCAAGCAGACGCCAACCACAGCGGTGCTGCCCAGATCGGCCCATTTGGCTTTGCCCATATGGATTTCGTGATAAACCCCCAGCGCATGTCGACCCACCAGAATGATGCCGAATGCGCACAGGCATAAGCCCAGCAGTGTGAAACCGTCAAAAGCGTAGTTCTGGAAGGTCTGCATGAAACTGGTCCCTGTGCCACGCGTGGGGGCCTGCGCTCCTGGCAGTGCGGCAGATACGCCACCAGAGCTCGCCGTCATCAACAGGGCCGACAAAGGTCGGCGTTTCAGGAGCGAATGTGCCCTTGCAAACAATGAATACAGCGTCATCTTTATCTCCTAGGAAAAATCAACTCAGCAACATGAATGTCATGATCATGAACAGCACCGCCCAGCGAGCTGCCGCGACCGCCGCGGCCGGGGCTGCCAAGTTTCGGGTAGCCCAGCCGCGATAAATGCTTGAAAACACCCAGACGCCCCACAGCAGGAGGATCCCCACTGCGATTCCGGTCCACAGCGTGTTGCTGCTGGCAGGCGTAAAGCCGGCCGCTGCTTGAAAGGCGCTGATCTGGGTGGAGGACATCGTCATGGCGTGTGATCACCGCTGACGTTGTACTGGCCGGAAATTTCCACGGGGTCACGAGGCTGTGCCCGGGAGGGCGACAGGTAGTCCTGCAAGCCCTGGCGGATGCGGGCGATGTCGCTGACCAGCCGGGGATAGTCCAGGTGATAGCGTTGGGCCGAGTCTTTTGGAAGATCGACACTGCGCTGCGCGACAGCTTCAAGCGCGTTGAGCTGGCGAATCATCACCTCAACGTTGGCTTGTTCAGAGGCTGTGCCAGCGGCCTCGGTACGTATGGAAAGAAGCGGGGTGCATAGGAGGACTGCGGTCAAGCAGATCTGCACGCGGGGAGAGGTTGATCTGAGCGCGGGGAGATTGTTTTTCACGTAGCGGGCCTTGCATGCTGTGGGAATCTATGTCCACAGCATGACCAGCGGCCCGGATTGAATCAGCATCAAACCCTATTTAGGTCTGAGGAGGTTTATCCAGGGACGGAAGAGGCGCGGTGCTGCGTTTGAAGAAGAACAAAAAACCGATGCTCATCGCATACCCGACCGCCCAGGCCTGGGCGTTTTGGTTACCCAGTTGTTCATGGCCACGATTGATCTGCTGAACACTCAGCAGCTCCCACCCCTCACGACCGTAGCGGTTCAAAACGGCCAACGTCTCAGGGTTGCTCAGATACCCCTGCATGTCCGGTTCAGTCGTCTCATCCGTCGACTTGAACATCAGCACGCCGCTGGTCACGGTTTTGTAGGGTAGGGG
>NZ_LJPW01000051.1 GCF_001400735.1 Pseudomonas caricapapayae | reverse complement strand
TACGCCAGGCAGTTGCAGGACGAGATTCGCCTGCACTTCCAGTCCGGCAAAGCCATCGCCAAAGACTGGCTGAGCACCGCCAGGCGCTGGCTCGACGGACTGGGAGGAATTGCCGGCTCGATCACCTGGGGCGTGATCATGCTCAACTTCATCAACACCGCCTTCACCTATCGCGACCTGACTCGGGATGGAGACTTCAGTGCCAAGGATATTGGCAAGGTTGCGTATGGGCTGGGGTATAGCTTTAACCTGTTGATGGCTGTGTTTGTTGAAGCGCCTTGGAGCGTGATAAGGGATGCAACGCCGGTGCTGATTGATGGCAAGAATGTGGGGATTCTGGACAGGTCCAGTGCTTACTGGAGAGCCAAGGGCAATACCGCGTGGGGTGACGCGATACGTGGGTTCAGGGTTTCGATGGTGGCGATGGGGGCATTTGGGGTAGCGGCGTCAATGTTGGAGCTATTGGACATTCAGGATGATCTTAGCAGAGTCAAGACCTCTGAAGAGATGATAGCGATGCAGTTAAAATTTGCGTCAGTGCTCATGATGGGAGCGGGCAGTGCCATTCAACTTATCGCAGGAATTTCCCAATCGATTACCCTCACTGCCGTCGCGATGAGCCCATGGTTTAGTGTAACTTTACTGCTTATTGGTAGCGCGTATCTATTCGCGACGATGGCTCTGAATTACTTCAAGCAGGACAGTATAGGTTGGTGGCTACGAAGATGTTGCTGGTCCAGATCAATTGAGTACCGATATTCAACAGACGTAGGAGGCCAGCACGAAGAAAAGTTGGCCCTTCTTATCATTCAGCTAAGTCCTCAGGTCCATGTAAAAATCACCACGCGTCTTGAGAGTCGTTATCTAGGCAAAGGGGACTATTACAGCACGGCGGTGCAAGACGGTGCGGGCGTGCAGCTTCTTCTGCCGAGCGCGCTACGCGCGCAATCGATACACTTCAATATCAGCAGTAGCAGGCGCCCATGGGGAGTACTTCCTGTGGAAAAAATAGATTCTCCGATACATTCGATAAATGAGTCATTTCTGGAGCGAGGGCAGTTCAGGCAGACTCAACATTTTGGAGCACTTGGCAACCAAGCAGCCTCCAAAGCTCACGAGGATTTCACATTTCCACTCATGCCCCCTGAAAATGAAGACCTCATATGGGAAACCTGGGTTCCTCTTGAGCCAGAAGCCATCTACCTGGAACTGCAGATAGGGTACCCCGAGAGCCTTGTTAAAGCCGACCTACAAGACATCGGCTATTTCTATCAACTTGAGCTCAGTCGCGAGGGCGATACCAAGGTCGACGGTTTGATCACTGCTGAACTTGAAATAAAAGCGCTCAACCGCAGTACTGCTTTGACTCTCGAAATAGCGGACTAAGCTATGACATCTCCTTCGAAATACCCGATCGCTACAAAAAAACTCAAAAGCATCACCCACGATTCAGACGCGTTTGGACTAGCCAAAAAATATCCAAGCAGTGAGGACAGGCTGAGCTGGTCCATAAAAACCATAGCAAGGCCTCCAAAAGAAATATTTTTTGCTGGGTTTGCAGTGATTTCAATCTATGCAGCGATGCTGAGCTTTGGCCTGTGGGCAGGATGGAGTTTTTATTCAAAAGATCCGTTGCAAGCGATCTATATCGCAGCGAGTGCAGGCGGCGGATCAGTTTATTTTATTGTCTTAGGCGTTCGCCAAAAAACCATCTACAACTACACCATCACCACCAACCACGCCCTCGTAGAGTACTACCTTCACTACCCCGACTTCGCCTCTTCGTTTTTCAAAGGCATCGCCATCGCCGTGATCATGCTGTTCGTATTCGTAGCCATACTCACTGGCTCGCTGCTCTTCCTGATCGGCCCCGTGGCCATGGCCTGTATCGCAGCCATCAAACTATTGAATTGGGAGAACCCCGTCCACCACGAACAAAGCCTTCCATGGACCGAATACAACTTTGTCACCGTCGACCGCAAGCGCCTCATGATCATCACCCACCGCACTGATGTCACGCTTGGCTTTGAGGCGAGGTTTCAGAATGAGGTGCTGTTCAATAAATACCTGCACTTCCTTCACTCCGTACTTCCATCCACTGCCGAATTCACCGAAAAAACCTGGAAGTGGTAGCCGCCCTTGCCACCAACAGATCTCAGCCGAGCCCGGCAGATCGGCTGACCTCCCCGTCCGGCATCAGCGTCCGGGCGCAGCCAGCCGCGCATATTGGTCCTGACCGATCCATCCGACAAACGAACGATCATCGGCATTGATGAACTCGACCTGGGCCGCGCCATCCTTGAATGCCAGTACCCCGACAACATCATCTTTGACGATATAGGCGCCTCGGGTGGCCTTGGCATTCGCCGTTTTTTGCAGCCAGGCCTTGTCCGCCGTGACGGTCACCAGACCAATCCACTGCTTGCTGGCAGTTAGACTCAGGTCCAGACCGGTTGCGATTTCCGGTATCAACACATTCATGCAGCCGGGATGTTGCTGGCCCTGCCCAATCGTCAGAACCACACCATCGCTCGAGGCCTTTATGGTTCCGGGATAGGCGTCATCCAGCCAGGACGATACCGCTGCACCCTTCCCGGCCTCGACCTTGCCTTGCAGATAGAACGCACAGCTGAATGCCTCGCCGCGTGTTTCCGAGTAATAGCCCTCAAGCTGTTGCTCGGGCGTCACAGCCAGCATCAACTGCTCGTATTTGCCGGAATGCAGTGCCGTGTCCTGAGCGAAAACCGGCGTGCCGACACACAGCCACAGGATTGCGGCCAGGGAGCGGTGAGTAAGGGGATGTTTGTCAGTCATGCTTCCATCCATAGAACGCTCGAATAGCCGGTAGGAGTGGCCAGTCCATGACTGGCGCGCCGAGACGTCAGCGTATTCCGGCGCGCAACTGTATCACTGAAATCCGGGGCGATTCACGAGTGCGACGCGAACGCCAGTACCCGTTTGAGCATCTGGTCACAGGCGTCAAGTTGCTCGACGCTGATGAACTCGTCCGGTTTGTGTCCCTGCTCCATGCTGCCCGGCCCGCAGACCACTGCCGGGATGCCTGACTGGTCGAACAACCCGCCTTCGGTTCCGAAAGCAACCGTGCCGAACGCTCGGGAGCCACAGAATCCGGCGATCAATTCCGCCGCCTGGCTGTGCAGGGGAATATCCAGCCCTGGATAGCTCGACAGTTCAGTGAAACGAATCTCGCTCCGGGCACTGATAGCCTGCATGGCCGGCAACAGCTTTTGCTCGGCGTATACGTGCATGGCAGTGACGATCTGCTGCGGGTCCAGAGTGGGAAGCGCACGCACTTCGAAATCGAAACGGCACTGTTCTGGCACGATATTCAATGCCGTGCCGCCGCAGATCACGCCGGTCTGAATGGTCGAAAACGGCGGATCGAAGCGTTCATCAAGGGCGTCAGCTGCCCGTAACGCCTCGCCCAGGCGACCCAGCTCACCGATCAACTGCGCCGCGTATTCAATGGCGTTGACGCCACTGGGTGCGTGGGCCGAGTGGCAGGCGGCACCCTGTACATCGCAACGCATCGCGACCTTGCCCTTGTGGCCCAGTACCGGCTGCAACTCCGTGGGTTCGCCGATCACACACAGCATCGGTTTCACCGGCCGCGACCGCAACGATGCCAGTAACGAGCGTACGCCCAGGCAACCCACCTCCTCGTCATAGGACAGCGCGATATGCACCGGCATGTGCAGCGATGCCCGGGTCAACGCTGGAACCAGCGCCAGCACGCAGGCAATGTAGCCTTTCATGTCCGCAGTACCACGGCCGTAGAGTTTGCCATCCGCTTCGCTCAGTTCGAACGGTGGGAACGTCCATGGCTGGCCGTCGACCGGCACCACGTCGGTGTGGCCGGACAATACGATGCCTGGCACGTCAGCCGGGCCGATGGTGGCGAACAGATTGGCCTTGGTTTTCTGCGCGTTGTAGATCAGCTCGCAGGAGACGCCGAAGCGTTCGAAGTAATCGACTACGAAGTCGATCAAGGCCAGATTCGATTCGCGACTGGTGGTGTCGAAGGCCACAAGCCGCGCCAACAGCTCGCGGCTGGAACTCATCGATCGTCTCCCGGCACGCCGTAACCTGGCGCACCAGCGGGGTTCAGAGCACGGTCGAGGTAATCCTGCATTTGCGGCTGATAGGCTTGCCAAAGACGTTTCAGCTCACCTATCGGGTCGTGCTCGGCCCAGTCGACGCGCAGATCGACGATGGGCCAGGATTGCTCGCCCACTACTTTCAGCGCCGCTGAGTGTACCGGCCCGGCTTCACCGCCTACGGCCATCCCGGCCTGCATTGCCTGTAACAGGCGTTCGGCCAGATGCCCGGTTGTCTGCTCGAAGGACTGAGTCATGGCGTCGATGACTGCCGGGCTCGCCAGCATGTTGCCGGCCACCACGCACTGATCACCGCTGTCCGCGTTGTTGATCCCGAGTGTTTCAGTGCCGCTGAAATGTGCGACTCGCCCCTGATGATCAATCGCCGTAATTTGCCGATACTCGCTGAACGGACTGGCGTTAATGACCTGATCCAGCGCTTGAGACGCAGACATGCCCTGCTCTATCAGGTCCAGCGTTTGCGGCCCCAGCGCCGGGAGTGTGATGTTCTGTGACGATACCGCGCCGACACCGGCGCGCAGCCAGGGACAACGCGCGCCTACGGCAATGCTCGATGAGCTGATGGCAATGCCCAACTGGCCGGTTTTGGCACAGCGGGCGGCAATGGAAAAAGTCATGGGCAACAGTCCTTATTCAGGGATCACGGCGATCACGTCAATTTCCATCAGCCATTGCGGCTGCCCCAGCGCAGACACCACCAGCCCGGTGGAGATCGGGAACACGCCTTTCAGCCATTTGCCCACTTCGTAATAGACCGGTTCGCGGTAGCGCGGGTCGATGATGTACGTAGTGGTCTTGACGATGTGCGACAGGTCACTGCCCGCCTCTTCGAGCAGTTGCTTGACGTTTTTCATCGCCTGCTGCGCCTGTGCCGCCGGGTCACCAAGGCCGACCAGATTGCCGTCGAAATCGGTGCCGACCTGGCCCCTGACGTAGACGGTATTGCCAGCGCGCACCGCCTGGCACAGGTCGTTGTTCAGGCTTTGATTGGGGTAGGTGTCCTTGGTGTTGAACATGCGGATACGAGTATGAGTCGGCGTAGTCATGGGTAACTCCTGTGGGCATTGAGCGCGATGATCAACCGTTGACGTTGCGCAATGGCACGACGGGGGTCGCACGTTTGCCTGCGTCATACGAACGGTATTTGTGCTGCGTGGCGATCTGATCGGCGACGTGTCTGGCGTCGTGCCACACGCCCCAGATAAACGCGGAGCCGCGGCGTGACAGCCATGGCAGGCCGACGAAGTACAGGCCCTGCTCGCAGGACACGCCACGCTGGTGACGAGGTTTGCCTTTGCTGTCGAAGGCATCTACCTGTAGCCAGCTGTAATCCAGGGCATAGCCGGTGGCCCAGATGATGGATGTAACCCCTGACTCGATCAGGTCCAGTTCGCTGAGCGGATGGGTAATGCACGGCGCATCCGCTACGCGTTCGCGGGCCGAAGGCTCCAGCGGCAGGTCCAGGCCATTGCGTGCGGCGTAGGCATCGGCGGCATCGAGCAACGACAGGTAATTCGCATCGCCATTATCGAGGTTGCCCACCAGATCGCTCTGGAAATGCACCGTGTTACCGACGAAGCTTTCGGTCAGGCCTACGAGGTTCATTCCGGCCTGGGCCAGACGACGGAAATCGACTGTATAGCCACCCCTCGCACCACTGACCGCGATGGTGACGTGCTCTTTGCCGGGCTGCATGGTTTCGCTGTCCCACAGCCCCAGCACACCCATCCACCAGCAGAAATCCCGACCTCGATAGGCGCGTGGCGGACGGTCGTGAGGGCCGACCGACAAGTACACCTGGCGACCCGAGAGCAGCAATTCCTCGGCGATCTGCACACCCGAGGAGCCAGCGCCGACAACCAGCACGGCGCCTTCCGGCAATTGTTGCGGATTGAAGTAATGCGCCGAGTGAATCTGATGAAGCGCCTCGTTAACGGGCGCAATTGGCGGGATGACCGGCTTCTGGAACGGCCCTGTCGCCGAGACCAGATGGTTGACCACATAGGTGCCGGTACTGGTTTCGACAGTAAAGCCTGCGCGCCCGTTATTGCGGGTGACGCGCCTGACCTCGACACCGGTCTTGATCGGCGCGTTGAATTTGCGGGCATAGCGCTCGAAGTACTCGGCGACCTGCTCCTTGCCCGCAAACCCGTCCTGATCCATGGCGAATTCAAGGCCCGGAAACCGGTCATGCCAGGCCGGACCGTTGGCCACCAGCGAGTCCCAGCGGCCACTGCGCCATGCCTCGGCAACGCGGTGTTTTTCAAGCACCAGGTGCTCAATGCCAAGACGGCTCAGGTGTTCGCTGGTGGCTACTCCGGCCTGTCCTGCACCTACGACGAGCGTATCGATTTCTATGATTTTTTCTGTCATCTCGGCATCCCTCGACAGGTGGTTTACGACGTTCTGGACGTAAGAAAAATGGATGAAACGTCGATGCGCGGGCGCAAAAAGCCCTACGCCATCCGCAGACGCGCACCCAGTCAGTAGCAGGGTTGATCAGTCGACCAGCGAGGGGTCGGCCTGAATCATCAGCAGTTTCATTTCCTCGAAGTGCTGACGAGAGAAATCCGTAATCTTTTGCCAGTCACGGGCGGTTTTCTCCGCAACATCGTCTGCCAGCACCTTGAGCGGCTGGCCAGTGGACCAGGCCGTCACCAGAATCTGACAAGCTCGCTCCAGGGTCCAGATGTCGTCGAAGGCTTCGCCGACGGTCGGCGCGGTCACGATCACACCGTGATTGCCCATCAGCAAACGGCTCTTGTCCTCCAGCAAACCGGCCAGCCTGGCGCCTTCGGCGGTGGTATCGGCCATGCCACCGTAAAGCTCGTCCACCGCGATCCGGTTGAAGTAGCGCGCGGTGTTCTGATCGATGGGCGGAATATGCGGCTTGGCCAGGCATGCCACCGCTGTGGTGTAGACCGGGTGCAAGTGCAGCACCACGCGCGCATCGGGAAGACGCTGATGGACCTGGCCATGAATGGACCAGGCCGTCGCATCGACATCGGGACGATGCGCCGAGTCGTCGTCATCGGCGTCGAGTAGTAACAGGTCGCTGGCGCGCAAGCGCGAAAAGTGTTTCCACTTGGGGTTGAGCAGAAACTGTTTCCCATCCGCCGAAATGGCCGCGCTGAAGTGGTTGGCGACCGCTTCATGCATACCCAGATGGGCGATGATGCGAAACGTCGCGGCCAGATCGACACGCGTCTGCTCTTCGAAGTTAAGGGCCATGCTAATTGTTCTCCGGTCGGAGGTGCCTGCCGAACCTGCCAGGCACACTCTTGGGTTATCAGGGCTTGGGCATCAGGGCGGCGATGTCATCGGCTGTAGGTGCCTGGAACTTGTATTTCGCCAGCAGCGCGGCGTATTCCGGGGTCTTGCTGTACTTCTCAAGACCGTCTTCAAGGGCCTTGCGGACCTCGTCGTTGCCCTTCTTCACGCCAAAGCCGTTGAGTACCGGGTAGATCAGGGTTTCGGAAGAAATCACCACGCGGTTACCCAGCTTTTCGACCACGCCGCGCGCGACCGCTGCGTCAGTGATCTGCGCTTCGACAGCATGAGCCAGCATGGCCTGGGTGGTCTGTGGGTCGGTGCCGTACTCACTGATGGCGATGGGCTGCAGACCATTTTTTACGCAGTAGTCGGTCGAGAGCTTCTGCAGTTGTTGCAGCCAGGAGGTGGCCGCCATTGAGCCGATCTTGTGGCCACAGAAGTCCTCTGGCGTCTTGGGCTGATAGGCGCTGCCCTTGACCGACAGAATCGCCTCACCGCTTTTCAGGTAAGGAATCATGTCGATAACTTTCAGGCGGTCGGCCGTGATGTACATCGACGAGTTGGTAATGTCGAAGCGTCCGCCCTGCAGCCCGCCGATCAGGTTGGGAAAGCGCGTGTCGATGTTTTCGGCCTTGAGCCCCATGACTTTCGCCAGACCGTCGAGAAACTCGATGTCAAAACCGGCGGGACGGTTCTTTTCCATGTATTCATAGGGGAAGAACGTCATGTCCGAGCCAGCAATGATCTTGCCGGGCTGCTGGAAGGCCGAAGCGGCAGACGAGGACATGGCAACCACCGCACCCAGCAAAGCCAAGGCTACGGGACGAACAATCAGAGCTGACAGCTTCATAGGTATTCCTCGTGGAGTCATGGAGATCAGGCAACGGCGGTGTCTTTTCCGGCTTGCTGCACAAAAAATGAAGCACCCTTGGGTTTCTGCGGCAGGCGTATGTGATGCTCGGTGCTGCGTACCAGGCCGCTCTCGTGGCCTGCGACCATCAACCCGGCATGCTCGCTGGGCAAAGGGTTCTCACCGAACGGCAATGCGTCTTCGGCGGCATAGACGCTGATGAACAACGTGCGCGGGAACTCGGTTTCATTAGGGCTTGAGGCATGCAACAGGCGTGTGTGCATGAAGCACACCGAGCCCGACGGGCCATAGCAGGCGACCGGCTGCCGGCAGTGCTGTTCAACCACCGCGTCTTCCACGGCACCAGTGAAACGCTCGTTCTGCCAATGCGACCAGAGCGCCTGCTTATGGCTGCCCGGCGCCACGTTCAGCGGGCCGTTTTCAGGGGTGACATCGCCGATCATCAACAGCGCCGTGACCAGGTCGTCATTGCTGTGCGGCGTGAAAAGGAAGTCCTGATGCCATTTCACCTGAGTCGCCGTGTGCGGCAGCTTGGAGTTGATCTTGCTGTGATGAAAACGGGTGCCGTTGCCGCCGATCAGTTGCGCCGCGATGGCTGCCATCCGTGACTGGAACGCTGCGTGCTGGTAGGCCGGCGAGATCTCCGTGGGCGAAGCCACGCGGCGCAGTGACGGGTGATCGGGGCGATGATCACTTTCAATGTCGAAGCGCGGACGCCCGTCCTGAGTCTGCCCCCAGGCCTGACTCTGGCTGCGGCTGTCGTCGACCCACTGGTCGAAGTCCTGTTGCAGCGCTGCCACTTCATCGGCTGCCAGCACGCCCTCCACTACCAGAAAACCCTGCTCGTGAAACTGGTCAATCTGCCATTGCTCGATCATGTTCTTATCCTCTTCAACAAGGCCTCAGGCCAGTGAGACATCTTTAAGAAAGGCTTCAACACGCGGGTGCTGGCCGTCGCGTAGCGCCTGGGGTTTGTCATCGCAGATCACGCGTCCCTTCTCCATAAAGACGATGCGGTCGGAGACCTTGAAGGCGAAGTTCATTTCATGGGTCACGATGACCATCGTGATGCCTTCACGGGCCAGGGTTTCAATGACCTGCAACACCTCGTTGACCTTCTCCGGGTCCAGCGCCGAGGTGGGCTCGTCGAACAGCATGATTTGCGGGCGCATCATCAGAGCGCGGGCGATGGCGACACGCTGCTGCTGGCCACCCGACAACTGATGCGGGTACTTCCAGGCGTGCTCCAGCATGCCGACCTTGTTCAGCAACTCGCAGGCCTGCTGCCTGAGCTCGGGCACGGGTGCCAGGCGGTGATAACGCGGAGCCAGCAGCAGGTTGTTCAGCACAGTCAGGTGCGGAAACAGGTTGAAGCTCTGAAACACCATGCCGATGTTCAAGCGGTAGGCCGCGTTCTCCACATAACGAGGCTTTTGCGCGCCTTGACGGACAAGATGAATGAACGGCTGGCCATTGATCTTGATGTCGCCGTTATCAATCTGCTCAAGGCCGTTGAGTAGCCTGATCAACGTGGTTTTGCCCGAGCCCGAGGGGCCGATCACCGACACCACCTCGCCGGAGTTGATCTGCAGGTTGACGGCACCCAGAACTTCGATGTCGTTGTACGCCTTGTGCAGCCGGGTTGCCTGAAGCGCAGGCCCTTGGAAATCCATGACCGGGCGAGCGACGACAGCAGGCTTTCGAGTCGCCAGCTCAAGCATCTCGGCGTCCGGTTCGCGGGTGACCTTGTGCTGCGTGACGTCCAGATAGCGCTCCAGGCGCTTGAGCAGGAAGTCGAATACGGTCACGATCAGCACGTAATAGAACGCCACGGCCGCCATGGTTTCCATCACCAGAAAGTTCTGCGAATACAGGCGCTGACCGACCATCAGGATCTCGGTCAGCGAGATCACTGAAACCAGCGAGCTGAGTTTGACGATGGAGATGTATTCGTTGGTCAGCGACGGCAGCGCCACACGCAGCGCCTGCGGGATCACGATCCGCCATTGCGTACCCACGAAGCGCAGGCCCAGCGCCCGGGCAGCTTCGGTCTGGCCTTTGGCGATGGACAGCAGGCCGCCGCGATGGATTTCCGCGACGTAGGCCGTTTCGCACATCACCATGGCAATCAGCCCGGCCCAGAACGGATTGGCCAACACCGCCGAGGTGGCGGGTACTGCCTGCGGCAAGTTGTAAACAAAGATCAGCAGTACCAGTAACGGCAAACTGCGAAATAACCAGATATAGGCTTTGGCCGGCAAGTTGATCAGCGGCAAAGATGATTGTTTGGCCAGCGCAAGAACAAAACCCAGAACAATACTGATGACCCAGGTCAGTACACTGAGTTGAATGACCGTCCAGGTGGCCATCCAGAACTCCGTATCGCTGAACAGGCCAAACATGTATTTCCAATCAAACGTCATTGTCGGCTCGCTCGGCAAATTGAATAGTGATGGGCGACGTCCTGTTGAAGTTGAAACGGGACGCTGTCCGTTTGCCCTTCTGAAGCCATCATGATTGATGCCAGGTCCCGCAGCCAAATAGTAAGTTTTGGCCCGCCGCATAGGAAAATCCTAAGCAGAGATGCCTGTATTCATCTTCAGGAGTGCAGCGCGTTAAAAAGGGTGAGTGAGGCTTTAGTGTCACACCGACCTGATTGCACACTTTTAGGGCGATTGAATAAAGCGGCAGCGAGAATCGCTCGTAATAGGTGCGCCGCCAGCATTTGCGGGCTTGTCTGGCAAAAGTCCATTGTTTGCAGGTGCCGCTGAATGATCATGGCCAGCGGCAGCTATCATGAGCACCTGACGAATCCGGCAAGGCGTGAGCAGCTGGCACGCTCCTCGCTAAGCATAGGTAAAAGCTATTCAAGTGCAGCCGTCCAGCGGCTGCTTATTACGAGGTACCCCGTGGCTCACTTCACCTTGAAACAGCTCAAGTATTTCGTGACAGCGGTCGAAATGGACAGCATTGCCGAAGCCTCGCGGCAGCTGCATATTTCACAGCCGTCTATTTCCGTTGCTATCAAGAACCTCGAAGAAGCCTTCAATCAGCCGCTGTTTGTGCGTCACCATGCGCAAGGTGTTTCCCTGACTTCCGGTGGCGGGAAAGTGTATGAGAAAGCCAAAGAGTTGCTGCGACTTTCCGAAGAGCTGGAACAAAACTCAAGAGCTGAAAACAAACACGTCTCCGGCACTATCGCCATTGGCTGCTTTGAATCGGCCGCGCCGCTTTACATGCCAAGGCTGGTGGCCGGTTTCAAGCGTTTATACCCGGATGTCACTATTCAGCTCTACGACGGCGAGCAGCATGAACTGATGCACGGGCTTCACCGTGGGCGCTTCGATCTGGCATTTCTGTACGACCTGGAACTGGGCACCACAATCAACAAAGAGGAATTGAATGCACCGCACAAGCCCTATGCGCTGTTGCCGGCAGCGCACCCTCTTGCAGTGAAAAAAACCGTGACCTTGCTGGAGCTGAGCCGCGAGCCGAAGATCCTGCTCGACGCCGTGCCCAGCAGGACCTACTTCATCGATATCTTCACGGAAAAGGGCTACACGCCGGTGGTCGCGTACAGTTCACCATCGATCGAAATGGTGCGCTGCATGGTCGGCCAGGGCCTGGGGTTTTCGGTACTGGTCACGCGTCCCAGAACCAACATGACCTACGACGGTGAGCTGCTGGCACAGCTCGATATCGAAGACGACATGCCCGCCTCCACCCTGGTCATGGCCTACCTGCGCAACAACCAGCCGACCCGTGCGACGCGACTGTTCATGGACTATTGCCGAACCATCGAGCTGGCATCGCCTGCCTCCTGAAGGGTGGCAGCAGTCCGCGCGAGGCCCGTGCAAGGCCGCATCCATGGGAAAGGCGCGGACCCAGTCAGGGAAAGTGTCATGCACCCATTCAAGCAGGCCTATAGGTTTGTAACTCCGCGAACGAAGTGATTTAACCGGCGATGGCACTGGCGACTACAGTTGGCGGACTTGCCAGCCATACCTGTCCCGGGCCGGAGCGCCCCGGAAAGTTACGGTTGATGGCGCTGACTGTAACCTGATCCTTACTGGTCGACGAGCCTGGGCCGCAGTTTGCACACGCGCCGCATGCAGGCTGTAGCAGTTCAGCACCAAAAGTCTCGAATGCCGGAAGATAACCTTTTTGCTCACAGTAATCGCGTACATCCACAGTGCCGAACTGCAGGTAGGGTTTCACATCCGGATGAAGCGTCAGCTCATGCTCAAGCGCCCAATTGATAACCTCGAAATAATGATCGAAATCATCACGCTTGCCTGCCGTGCAGGAGCCGCCGTAGGCAATATCGAGATGTACCCTGTCTGTCAGGTCGTTGAGTTGTCGCCCATTGCCAGGGTCTCCGGGAGAAGCAATCATTGGACGAATACTGTCGCAATCGAGCTCTATGGTATCTGCATACACAGCATCAGGATCACTGTGCATCCACGGCTCAAGAACGAAGTCGACATTGCGCCGCTGCTTGAGAAAACGGACGGTTTATGCGCTCCGATAAACCTGAGTAGTGTGTGTAGGGTGATAAATCTAACGGCTCCAGAAGATCCAGCGATTGTGCTTTCTCTTCAGGCTCAAAGGTAAATAGCGGGATCATCCTCCATGGAAAGAGTTCAGTTCAATCAAGTGAGGCGTCGGGCCGTCGGCGTGTGTCGTCAGTACATAGGGTGTGCTGCTGAAAACGTGCGGCAACACGGGTTACAACTGTTTTCTGGTCGGGAAAATCTTTTAGGTTGAATGGGGTGCCAACGCATAGGCTTTTTCAACACGCGGGAACAACGGGACCGTCAACAGCGCGCAGAATGCGGCTGCCAGCCACACCACTCCCCAGGAAAAATGAGTCATGAGGGCGGATGCTGCGATGGGTGTTGCGAACAACACCACAAATACGCAGGTATTGCCCATGGCCATGGCTGTACCCGCCCGACTTGCACCTGCCAGAGTGGCAAGTTCGGTGTAGGCGACACCGTGCCAGGCGGACACGCTGATTCCGGCGACAATCATGACGCCGATGATCAGGCCGCTGGCCAGCGCAGTTTCGCTCATGCCATAAAAACCGGCTGCCGACACGACGGTGCCCAATGCCAAAAAAGTCAGGGTGCTGAGCCAGGCGCAGGTTTTAAGATAAATGCGCCGTTTTTTGTTTTTGTCGGTCCAGCGTCCACTCCATATTCTGCTGACAATCGCGCCGATCTGGATGATCGCCAACGTGGTTGAAATCAGCGTGATGTCGATCTTGCTGAAATCATGGAAGAACACTGCCGCATAGGTGAGAATCGCGAATTGAGGTGCGCACAACAAACCGATGGCCAGGACGATGCGCCAGACCCTCAAATCCTTCAACGGACTCGCGCTTGTTTCCATACTCTGCTTTTTTGCCGCACTGCTGGAAAAGTCGGGTTCATAGAGCCAGAACCCTGCAAACAAGGCGGCTATCAGGCAGAACAAGGCAGATACGGTAAATACCTCTAGAAACCCGTAGGTATAAGCCAGATAAGGCAACACCACCGCACCCAAGGCGTACCCCCCTGGGACGGCCGTTTGCCGAATACTCATGGCCAACCCACGTTCACCCTCTTTGAACCAGGCCATGATCGCTCGCCCACTGGCCCCGTTGACGCTGCTGCCGAGCAAGCCAACCACGAACAGGCCTGAAGCCAGTAATACGACCGTGGGTGCGTAAGAAGCCAGCATGGCCAATATCAGTAAGGCAATACCCGAACTGAGCAGTCCCGTCAGCAACACGGGACGGTCTCCCCAGCGGTCAGTCAGCAGCCCCCACGGGATCTCGCTGATGGCGATGCCTAATCCTAAAACGCCCAGTACAAGTCCCAGTTCGCTGTTATCCAACTGGTAGGTAGCCCGCATATAGACTGCGGTCGCGGGCAGCCCTCCTACAACGCTGGAAAAGCTTGCGTTGGCGGCCACGCCGACACCTAGCACTTTCCAGCGATGACCGTTATCTACAGTCATAAGAATCCCACTATTTAATTGGTTGTGGATCGCAAGATTCTCATGAGAGTATCGTCTCGAATATCAAATTATTTTGCGTGTTCGTCCCGAAAAGCAGGATTGTCATGAGACCGGTAAATTTCGACTTAGATGTCATGCGCAGTTTCGTAACAGGGGTCGAACTGGGCAGTTTTGCCAAAGCCGCGCAAAAGCTCGCGCGCTCCACATCGGCCATCAGCGCTCAATTGAAAAAGCTGGAAGCTCAGGCAGGCTCGCCACTGTTCAAGAAGTCCGGACGCAAGCTGGCGCTGACGGATACCGGGGAAGTGTTGCTCAACTATTCCAGACGGCTCTTGAGCCTCAACGATGAGACGGTAACGGCGGTGTCCGAACTCAAGCTCAAAGGATGGGTTCGTCTTGGGCTTCAGGAGGACCTGGGCAGTTTTCTGCCGACCGTGCTTGGGCGATTTGCCAGAGCTCACCCCGATGTTCGAGTCGAGGCGCGGATTGCACGTAATGCAGACCTGCTGAACCGCATCGAAAACGGTTCTCTCGACCTTGCTGTGGCGTGGGGAGGAGTCAAAAAGAATGGGTACCAAGAGACGATAGTGGAGTTGCCCATGCAGTGGATCGGCTCGTCTCACCGGTATCTCGACTGGCGTGTCGAGTCAGGCAGCCCGCTTCCTGTTATCGCCTTCGATGCGCCTTGCCCCTTTCACTCAAAGGCGACCGACGCATTGGATGTTGCAGGGATTCCCTGGCATCTTTCCTTCACCAGTTCCAGTCTCAACGGCTTGTCTGCCGCCACCGAGGCTGGTCTGGGCTACACCATCAGAACGGCTCTCGGCCTCCAGTCAGGCACCGAGCTTCTCAATACTGAAGACCGGGGCTTGCCGCCCTTGCCCTCCATAGCCCTCACGTTGCACAGGCGAGAGGCAAATCCCAATCCTCTGACCGAGCGGTTGTCGAACATCGTGATACAGGCGATCAGAAGCGAGGTTGTCTGACCGCATTGGTCTGGAACGCTGTTTCTGACTCCAGAGTACAAGTCACTCTGCCTTTTCAGCCCCGCCCGCCTTCTCTTCCAGCTCGGCCATTCTGGCCTCCAGCGCCTCTAGGCGGGCGCGGGTACGGGCGAGGACGGCCATCTGGCTGTCAAACTCCTCACGGCTGACCAGATCCAGTTTGCTGAAGCCGCTTTGCAGCAGAGCTTTGAACTGGGTCTCGAATTCGCTTCGAGGTATAGGCGTCTCACCATTGAACAGGCGGGAGGCGTGGCCGCTTAAGGCGTCAAGAAAGGCTTTGGGCGCGAGCATGATGATTTTCCTGAATCAGATGGCGGCAGTGTAACACGCAGTGTTTATAGTCAATTCGAGGGCGCAAGGTGCACGCTTATGGAGCGACATACCGTGCACATGAGCACCATTACTGTGCATTACCTGCGCCGTGAATCCGGCCTGAAGGCGTAAACCCTGCTCAAGAGCCTGTATTCAATGAATATTCGCGAGATGGCAAGCTTTCTGCTTAGTGGCTTACGACCCATGCACTGATGCAGTCGCTGTGACGAATGCAGTGCGGCAGGCGGAGCGGGGAAGTGTTTCGTCAGAAGCGGTTTTCTGGAGTTGGTCTGGCCTGATCAGGCGGCCGACACGTTACAAAGCCAGACACTGCGCTTAGACTTGAGTCGGGTTTGTTTTCCTGGGGCAAGTCCACCAATTCGGGAGAAAGTTTTCATGAAGCTAGTCACTGCCATCATCAAGCCGTTCAAACTGGATGACGTGCGCGAGTCGTTGTCGGAAATCGGCGTGCAGGGCATCACCGTCACTGAAGTCAAAGGCTTCGGGCGTCAGAAGGGTCACACTGAGCTTTATCGCGGTGCTGAATACGTCGTCGACTTCCTTCCCAAGGTGAAGATCGATGTCGCCATCGATGACAAGGATCTGGATCGAGTCATCGAAGCCATAACCAAAGCCGCCAACACCGGCAAGATCGGTGACGGCAAGATTTTTGTGGTCAATCTGGAACAGGCCATTCGCATCCGTACCGGCGAGACCGATACAGACGCTATTTAAGCCGCCAAACCCAACGCCCCAGGAGAAAACAATATGACTCTGCGTCAATTCGCAGGGCTCGGTGCCCTGTTGTCCCTCGCATTACCTGGTCTTGCCCTGGCGGCTGATCCAGTGGCCGAGCCGGTGCTGAACTCTGGCGACACCGCATGGATGCTGACGGCGACCGCTCTGGTCCTGTTCATGACCATTCCCGGTCTCGCGCTGTTCTATGGCGGCATGGTCCGCTCGAAAAACATCCTGTCCGTGATGATGCAGTGTTTCGCAATCACCGGTCTGATCAGCATCCTGTGGGTCGTCTACGGCTACAGCATCGCGTTCGACACAACCGGCATGGAAGCGGGCGTCGTCAACTTCAACTCCTTCTTTGGCGGTATGGGTAAAGCGTTCCTGGCGGGTATCACGCCGGCGAGCCTTACCGGTCCTGCTGCATTGTTCCCTGAGGCGGTGTTCGTCACCTTCCAGATGACCTTTGCAATCATCACTCCCGCCCTGATCGTCGGTGCTTTCGCAGAACGCATGAAGTTCTCCGCGATGCTGATCTTCATGGGTATCTGGTTCACTCTGGTCTACGCGCCAATCGCCCACATGGTCTGGGGTGGCGTCGGTGGCCTGATGTGGGACTGGGGCGTTCTGGACTTCGCTGGCGGTACTGTCGTGCACATCAACGCCGGTGTAGCCGGTCTGGTGGCCTGCCTGGTACTGGGCAAGCGCAAAGGCTTCCCGACCACGCCAATGGCTCCACACAATCTGGGTTACACCCTGATCGGTGCCGCGATGCTCTGGGTCGGCTGGTTCGGCTTCAACGCCGGCTCCGCTGCAGCGGCCAACGGCACAGCCGGTATGGCGATGCTGGTGACTCAGATCGCTACCGCTGCTGCTGCCCTGGGCTGGATGTTCGCCGAGTGGCTGACTCACGGTAAGCCAAGTGCTCTGGGCATTGCTTCGGGCGTGGTTGCCGGTCTGGTCGCCATTACCCCGGCGGCCGGCACGGTCGGCCCGATGGGCGCTCTGATCATCGGTCTGGCAGCAGGCGTGATCTGCTTCTTCTGCGCCACCAGCCTCAAGCGCAAGCTTGGCTACGATGACTCTCTGGATGCATTCGGCGTGCACGGCATCGGCGGTATCGTCGGCGCAATCCTGACCGGTGTATTTGCAGCACCGGCACTGGGCGGTTTTGGCACTGTCACCGACATCGGTGCTCAGGTCTGGATTCAGTTCAAGGGCGTTGCGTTTACCGTCGTCTACACCGCAATCGTGACCTTCATCATCCTGAAAGTACTGGATGCGGTCATGGGCCTGCGCGTCACCGACGAGGAAGAGTCTGTCGGTCTGGACCTTGCGCAGCACAACGAGCGCGGCTACAACTTGTAAGCCGCCGCACACGCAAAAAAGAATGCCCGGTTTCCGGGCATTTTTTTGTCTGACGTTTGCGGATATACCACAGATTTTTGCTGTCATTGATCTTGCCCGTGTCAATGATTTCGGCACCGTGACGCAGCGCAGGTAACGATGTTGCGACAGTCTTCGTTAACTTGCAGGGAAGCCGGTTTATTGCGCGCTTTGCTTTTTTCTCAGTCGAGTTAGAATGCGCGCCGAAGGTGCGGAGAACGGTATGTGGCATCAATCCAGGATTGCCTTGCGGGCCAGGCCCCGCGGGTTTCATCTGGTGACCGACGAGATAGTCGCGGGCTTGCCCCCGTTGCGCGACTGTCGTGTCGGGCTACTGCATGTATGGCTGCAACATACCTCGGCTTCGTTGACCATCAACGAAAATGCCGATCCGGCGGTACGTCGTGACTTTGAGCGTTTTTTCAACCGTCTGGTGCCTCAGGGCGTGGACGGCTATGAACATGACGACGAAGGCCCTGATGACTTGCCAGCGCATTTCAAGGCCAGCCTGCTGGGCTGCCAGTTGGTTCTACCGGTGACGGCAGGGCGACTGGCGCTGGGCACCTGGCAAGGTATTTACCTGGGCGAACATCGGGACGCTGGTGGGTCTCGTAACGTCCTTGCCACCCTTCAGGGTGAGTGGACATAACCGCTGGGATCAGCGGTTGTTGAATTTTTCCGGTTGCCTTAGCAATTTTGGGCGGTTGGGCTATAAATAATCAGCTTTCGCAAGTCATGAGGTAGAACATGAGCGACGACGACGATACTAACGACGATCTGGTAGACGACCTGGAAGGCGAAGAGGACGGAGAGGAGCTTGCAGCTGCTTCCCCGGAAGACGACGCAGCCGAACCAGACGATTCCGACGTTCCGGCGGCACCTGCAAAAGGCAAGGCCAAGGCTGCAGTCTCGGTCGATGAACTGCCCAGCGTAGAAGCCAAGAACAAAGAGCGTGATGCGCTTGCCCGTGCCATGGAGGAATTCCTGGCGCGTGGTGGCAAGGTGCAGGAAGTGGAGGCCAATGTGGTCGCCGATCCGCCCAAAAAGCCTGACAACAAATACGGTAGCCGCCCGATCTAAGGCTGCATGACTGTATGAGAAGAAGCCCGCCGTCGCTGCGGGCTTTTTCCTGGACGCTTCTCAGGCCGCTTTCACGCCCAGCGTGCGAGTACTTCCGGCAACTGCGACAGGTTGTGGATCTCTGCATCCGGCAGCCGATCTGCGTCCCAGGCTTTGCCTTGCGGGTTGTACCAGATGGCACGCATGCCAGCCTTCTGGGCACCTGCGATATCGTCGCTGGGGTGATCACCTACATGCACAGCCGCGTCGGCATCGACTTTAGCGCGCCGCAACGCTTCCACAAACGGCGCAGGGTCGGGTTTGCCGATGCCCAGATCTTCCGCACACAACGCAAAGGCAAAGTAGTCCGCCAGCCCCAGACGGCGCACGTCGGCATTGCCGTTGGTAATCACGCCCAACGTGAACGTCTTGGCAAGAATCTCCAGAGTGGGCTGCACCTCCGGGAAAATCTGCACCTGATGACGCCCCTGCAGAAAGACTTCAAAACCCTGATCGGCCAGGTCCTGCGCCTTGTCTGACTCATAGCCTGCATCTTCGAGTGCATGAAACAGCACACGGCGTCGCAGTGCGCTGATCCGGTGCTTGAAAGACGGGTCTTCAGCCACAAGACGCGTGCGGATTTCCCACAAATGCTCGACAGGAACCGGCCCCAGCTTCGGCGCGCGTTCGGCCAGCCATTCACGCAATGCCTCTTCGGCACCGACAATGGCGGGGGCGGTGTCCCAGAGCGTGTCATCAAGATCAAACGTCACCAGCTTAATCATCTGCAGCTCCTTTACGTTTGGCTCGGGGATGGGCGCTGTCATAAACAGTAGCCAAATGCTGGAAGTCCAGGTGCGTATATATCTGCGTAGTCTTGATATCCGCATGGCCCAGCAGCTCTTGTACGGCACGCAAGTCCTGCGACGACTCAAGCAGGTGACTGGCGAAGGAGTGACGCAACATGTGCGGATGCAGGTTCTGCCCCAGCTCGCGCTCACCGGCCGCCTTGAGCCGAACCTGAAT
Source organism: Pseudomonas caricapapayae (assembly GCF_001400735.1). GTDB lineage: Bacteria > Pseudomonadota > Gammaproteobacteria > Pseudomonadales > Pseudomonadaceae > Aquipseudomonas > Aquipseudomonas caricapapayae. Next base: position 8,911 of record NZ_LJPW01000051.1, on the reverse strand, counting down.
CGCGCGCGGGCCAAGGCGCTTGCCTTGCTGGGTGACGAACACGGCGTCGTCCTGCGGATTGCTCAGGGCACGCAGCGGCAACCAGATCTCCAGCGCCTGGCGGGCCTTGCTGCCGACGGGCAGCACGCGAGTCTTGCTGCCTTTACCCACCACCTGCACCAGCCCGTCGCGCAGGTCCAACTGGTCCAGGTTCAGGCCGGTCAGTTCAGACAGCCGCAATCCTGACGAGTAAAGCAGCTCAAGGATGGCCTGATCCCGGTGCGCCAGAAAATCATCTTCAACGCCACCGTCCAGCAATTGCGCGGCACGGTCAGTGTCCAGCGTCTTGGGCAGACGCCGTTCGCCCTTGGGCGGTGACAGGCCATTGGCAGGGTCATGCTGACAAGTGCCCTCGCGATTGAGGTACTTGTAGAAGCCACGCACCGCCGAGAGCATCCGCGCCAGACTGCGTGACGACTGGCCTTGCTGATGCTGGCGGGCGGTAAAGCTGCGCAAATGCTGGATATCCAGATCATTCCAGCTCGACAGCTGCGCCTTCTGGCAATACGCCAGGACCTTGCCCAAGTCACGTCGGTAGGCTTCAAGCGTATGAGGCGACACCTGGCGCTCACTGCGCAGGTGCATGCAGTAGGCGTCCAGATGCTGTTCCACGGCTAGCGGACCGAGCGTAACGAGTGAGCGAAACGTGGCAGCAGGCGGCTCAGGACATCAGCGATATAACTGAGAAACAGGGTGCCGACCGAGCTCTTGTAATGCTGCGGATCACGACTGCCGATGGCCAGCACACCATGCAGGCCCAGATGATTGAGGCTGGCGATGGCGGTAGAGCCGACTTCCTTGCCTTGCTCTGCGCCAAACAGAAACGCCAACTCATGCTCACGCAGAGCACCGCAGATGATCTTCTCGCCAATCAGACCGCCGATGGCTTTCTGTGCTTCCGCACTGCTGACCCAGCGACCCACTTGCATCGGACTGTCGCTGAACAGAATAAGGCTGACGAAGGGCACCTGAAAATCCTGACGCAGACTGTCTTCCACCGCGATGACCAGCTCGTCCAGGCTGGTGGCATCCATCAGGGCGAGGTTCAGACGTCGGGTCTTTTCGAACAGTCGGTCGTTGTCGCGAGCAACATCCATCAGTTGCGAAAGGCGATGACGCATTTCGATGTTGCGTTCGCGCAGCAGCTTGAGCTGACGCTCGACCAGCGAAACGGTATCGCCGCGCTGGTGCGGGATACGCATCGACACCAGCAGTTCGTCATGCTCGGCGAAGAAATCAGGGTGTTCAAGCAGGAAGGCGATGACCGCCTCTGCTTCAAGGTCTGGCGCTGCGCTATCGACAGGCGATTCGCAGGGTGTGCCTGTTGAAGCGGGAGGTTGATCGGTCATGCTGGTTACTCACTCAAAGACGAACTTGGCCTTCATAAACCCTGACTGCGGGGCCGGTCATCATGACGGAATGCCCCGGGCCAGCCCACTCGATGGACAGGCGACCTCCGGGCAGGTCGATCAGCAGCGGTGAATCCATCCAGCCCTGGCTGATGGCTGCAACCGCCGCCGCACAGGCACCGGTGCCGCAGGCCTGGGTCTCTCCGGCACCGCGCTCCCAGACGCGCAACTGCGCACGCTGGCGGTCCACAACATGAAGAAAGCCTACGTTGACCCGTGCAGGAAAGCGCGGGTGATGCTCGATCTTCGGCCCCAGTTCATGCACCGGTGCGTTATTGATGTCATCGACCCTCAGCACCGCGTGTGGATTGCCCATGGACAGCGCAGCCAGTTCGACATTCTGCCCGTTCACGTCAACGTTGTAACGGGTGGCCTGCTCCGGTGCCTGGAAGGGTATCTCTTCCGGGACAAACCTTGGCGGCCCCATATCGACGCTGATCTGCCCGTCGCTACGAATATCCAGCTCGATAATGCCGCTCTTGGTTTCGACGCGTATCTGTTTCTTGGCCGTCAGGCGCTTGTCGAGCACGAAGCGGGCAAAGCAGCGCGCGCCGTTGCCACACTGTTCGACCTCGGAGCCGTCGGAGTTGAAGATTCTATAGCGAAAGTCCACATCCGGATTGTTCGGTGCCTCGACCAGTAAAAGCTGATCGAAACCGATACCGGTGTGGCGGTCGCCCCATTGTTTGGCGTGCTTGGGCAAGATATGCGCGTGCTGACTCACCAGGTCCAGGACCATGAAGTCATTACCCAGCCCGTGCATCTTGGTAAAACGCAGCAGCATGGGATTACTCCGGCAGCAGGCTTTCGCCAGCGAACAGCTCGGCCACGGTTTCGCGACGACGCACTTCAAAAGCCTGGGAACCGTCGACCAGTACCTCAGCGGCACGGCCACGGGTGTTGTAGTTCGAACTCATGACAAAGCCATAGGCCCCGGCTGAATGAACTGCCAGCAAATCGCCTTCGGCCAGCGCCAGCGCCCGGCCCTTGGCCAGGAAGTCGCCGGTCTCGCAGATCGGCCCTACGACATCGTACGTACGGGGCTCGCTGTCACGCGGACGCACCGCCGTGACGTCCATCCAGGCCTGATACAGCGCTGGGCGGATCAGATCGTTCATTGCCGCATCGACGATGGCGAAGTCCTTGTGCTCGGTGTGCTTGAGGTACTCGACACGGGTCAGCAGCGCGCCTGCGTTGGCCACGATGAAGCGTCCCGGCTCGAACAGCAGCCCCAGGTCACGGCCGGCAAGACGCTCGCGCACCGCTTTGATGTAATCCGCCGCCAGCGGAGGCTCCTCATCGCGGTAGCGCACGCCCAGACCGCCGCCCAGATCGATGTGGTGCAGGTGAATGCCGCAATCGCCAAGGCGATCGACCAGATCCAGCAGGCGATCCAGCGCATCGATGAACGGTTCGAGCGTGGTCAGTTGCGAACCGATGTGGCAGTCGACCCCGATCACTTCCAGGTTCGGCAGTTGCGAGGCGCGAATGTAAACATCTTCGGCTGCCGCGATCGCGATACCGAACTTGTTTTCTTTAAGGCCCGTGGAGATGTAAGGGTGAGTGCCTGCGTCCACATCGGGGTTGACCCGCAGCGATATCGGCGCACGAACGTTGAGTCCGGCAGCCACTTCCTGCAAGCGCTCCAGCTCATCGGTGGATTCGACGTTGAAGCAGTGCACGCCGACTTCCAGCGCACGGCGCATATCCTCACGGGTCTTGCCGACACCGGAAAACACGATCTTCTCGGCTTTGCCGCCAGCGGCCAGCACACGCTCCAGCTCACCACGCGAAACAATGTCGAAACCGGCACCAAGGCGCGCCAGGACATTGAGTACTCCGAGATTGGAGTTGGCTTTTACGGCGAAGCAGACCATGTGCGGCATGCCGCTCAACGCATCGGCGTAGGCACGGTATTGCGCTTCGATATGAGCGCGCGAGTAGACATAGGTCGGCGTGCCGAAACGCTCGGCAATGGCAGACAATGCTACCCCTTCCGCGAACAGCTCACCGTCGCGGTAGTTGAAGGCGTCCATGGGATTCCCTTAAAGGTGCTTGTGCGATTGCGATTTGGCTTGTTCGTCCGGGGTTTTGGTGTCGTCCGGCAGATACAGCGGGCCTTTCTGGCCACAGGCCGTGACAAGACAGGCAACCGCGACAAGCGCAGCAAGCGAAGAGATCAGGCGCTTCATGGCGAAATCCTTTGTAAAAGCATTAATTGCGCCCGAGTATACCGACCACCCGGCAGCTTGCCTATGCGAGGGACCTCCCGTCCGGCGGGCCTGGGAGATTAATGCGCTCATGTAGCAACAACTGACGGTTAAACTTTGCATTTGCCCGACAGCGTCCGTATCTTGCCCCTCTGCGCCATCAGCAGACACTTATCGAGGTTCCCGTAATGAGTTTGACCGAAGCGCGCTTTCACGACCTGGTCGATGCGACTCAGCAGAATATCGAAGATGTTTTCGATGAGAGTGGCCTGGATATAGATCTGGAAAATTCGGCCGGTGTATTAACCGTCAAGTTCGAAGGCGGCTCGCAGCTTATTTTCAGCCGTCAGGAGCCACTCCGTCAGCTCTGGCTGGCAGCGAAATCGGGTGGCTTCCACTTCGAATACAACGAAGAAGAAAGCTATTGGGCATGCGACACCAGCGATGAATTGCTCAGCGAGATGCTTGCTCGTATCACGTTTGACCAAGCCGGCGCCGAGCTGGATTTCTCGCCAGACACCCGCTCGACCGCCCAAGCCGCTTTTCAGCAACGTCAGCCCGGCAGTGCCTTCGCCGTGTATCAGCCTGTGTCGGCTTGATGAACACAAGGTCTGCCTGGGGTGCTTTCGCCACGTCGAAGATATTCGCGAATGGCGCTCGGCCGATGACGATCGACGTCGCCAGATTCGTCGCGAAGCGGACCAGCGTCGAGCCAGCGCCAAGGTCGATCAGGCCGCAGGCTGATACCGCATCGGGTTGTGTATTTGCTGCGCTGTGTTAGTGTCAGGCCCTGCTTCTCCAGAGTGAGAAGCCCGTCAAACCCCGCCCATACGGCGGGGTTTTGTTTTATTCATGGAGAATAAAGGAGTCTGCCCAGACCATGACCACAGCACCTTCGATCATCCTCACACGACTCGACGTACAGCGTCTTGAAAGCTTTATCGCCAGCCAGGACGAAGACACACCGGGTATCCAGGCGTTGCAGGCCGAACTGGACCGTGCCGACCAGGTGGTTGGCCACGATGAAGTGCCTGCCGGCGTTGTGACCATGAATTCGCGCGTGCATTGCCGTGAGGAAGTCAGCGGCAAGGATTACCACCTCAAGCTGGTGTATCCGCAGGATGCAGGCGCGGATGGCACTGTCTCGGTTCTGGCACCAATGGGGTCGGCCTTGCTGGGCCTGCAGGTCGGCCAGCACATCGACTGGCCCGCACCGGGCGGCAAGACGCTGAAACTGACGTTGCTGGCGGTGGAGTATCAGCCGGAAGCGGCGGGCGAGTACGAGTAATCGAAGACCCTGCAGCCGTAGAACGCCCTCCGCATTCAGGAGCGGACGCAGAGCGTCCAGAAATGCAGTCCCACGCTGGAGGGTGCGCAACGAGAGGCGCGTGGGGGAAACGACAAACTTGCGTCAGGCCTGATCCATCGCCTCGTTCAGCAACTTTTCCAGCTCGGCCTTGTGGCGCAGGAAGAGGATGCTCTGCCCGTGTCGGTCATCGAGCAGGCCGGACAGGTCCAGGTCGGTGATGTAACAGCGATAGCGTTGGGGCTCCAGGCGCTTGCCAAGGATTTGCTGCGCAACGGCGGCATACAACTGATCGCCATATTCCAGCTCGGAAAACTCGCTGTTGTCGCAGTACAGAGTGGCGCTCAATTGTCCGGGCGAGGTTTCTTCGATGATTGCCTGCACGTCGTAAAACGCCTTGTCCGCTGCCGTCGGTGCCAGTCGGTGCTCGACACGTCGCGCGAGCCCCGGACCGGAGGGCAACACCTGATAGTAGAGGGTTTCCAGCGATACCGGCTCGGAAGGATCGTCCAGCGGCAATGAAGCGCCTCGGCGGTAAACCAGTGCATGGAAAAAACGCTGCAGAGGCGTCAGCAGGCTTTGTTCGTCGTGATACGGCAAGCGCTGGTGCCAAAGCGAATTGTGTTCGTCCAGCACATACACGTCGGCCTCCGGCTCGTTGATCCGGTAAAACACCTGAATACATTCAGGCTGGCCGAGTGGCAGGATCAGGGCCAGGTCATGGCCGTCGAGCGCCTGCGGGTCCAGATGCAACGGACTGTACAGTGGCAGCTCTTCGCCCAGGTACTTGAACAGGCCCGGCAGACTGTTGACCACCACATGGCCGACCTGACCCGGCTTGATCTCCAGCACGTGATACTGCTGCTGCACCTGAATCAGGTAACGGTGATTCAACCGCCTGGCGAGTAACAGTCGGGCCGTGCTGATCAGGTCCTCAACACGCTGGGCGATGGCGGACGCCCGGTTATGGCAGAAACAGCGCACGCGAATCTGCGGCTGCTTACCACTCTGCGGCAGGCTGCCGAGCAGTTCGCTCAGGCAGTCGAGCAGGGCGTGCGGGCCGTCGTAACGGCTGACCAGTGTTTCGTTCCAGGTATTGAGGGTAATCTGGTCCAGCGTCAGAACCAGATTTTCCCGAACCCCAGCGTAACTCAGCGAATCGGTACGCTCGGTGGTCATCAGAATATTGAGATCGCGGTGATGCCTGAGCGGGTCGACCCCCACATTGACCAGCAGCAGAATCTCACTGGGCGTACTGGGCATGAGCAACTCGTCGTCGCTGACCTCGGGCAGCGGCAGTTCAATGCTCTGCTGCAAGGCTCCCATCAGGTTGAAAAGTTCGAACTCGCTCAAGTCACTGGTGCCGGGGTGCAGCGCCACGCGGGTCGTGGCGTCGATCACATTGTTGCGATGGCACCAGGTCAGTAGCTCAAGCAGCTCCCGGCTGCGTTTGATCGGCGAAAAATTCGGCCAGTCATGAATGCCCAGATTGCCGTTATACAACGCCCACTGATGCTTGCCCGGCTCGCGTTTGTCAGGGGAGTGCACCAGCGTCAGCGTGTCTTCGGCAAGGTCCGGGGCGATGCCCGGATTGATGAACTCAACCTTGCCCGCCTTGCGCTCGAAAGCGGCATACAGACGCCGACCGAGAATGGTCAGGTCGCGCGCATTGAGCGCGTCGGCGGTGCTTTGCGTTCTGGCGAAGCGGGTCTGAAAGCGGTAGCTGTAATTCAGCTCGTTGACCAGCGCACGGCGCTCGCTGGCCACCTGACGGACTTTCCACTGGCTGCGGCTGTCGAGCAGCGCCAGTTGCCGCTCATCCCAGCCCCACTCCTTGGTCAAGCGCTCCAGCAGCAGACGCTGCCAGCCAACGTTGCGCTGACGAGGCGATCCGGTGAGCTTTTTGTTGACCTTCAGGTACAGGCTGCGCCGCACCAGCTCCAGCCGCTCCGTCTCGTTGCGTGCTTGCAGATGTTCTTCAATACGCCGGTACACGACCACATAAGGGTCCAGCTCATCGAGATCCAGCTGATTGGCGAACACGGCTTGCTTGAAACGCAGGCTCAGGCACTGCACATGAGGATGCTCGCTGGAATAGACCTCGATCAGCAGCAGCTTGAGCACAGACTTGTAGGGCGATTCGATACCTTTGAACAACTGCCACAATCCGGCACCGATGAATTCCGCAGGAGGAATGTGCGACATCGGTCCGAGGTCGAGCACCTCACCGGCGCGGATGAAGCGTTTGCTCAGCAGGGTATGGGTGTAATCCTCATAGTTCTGCTCTTCATAGACCGGCACCAGCCACCACATCGGGGTACGGCCTGCGAGCCAGATCGCGGTGCGATAAAACTCGTCGAGCAACAGGTAATGCTGGGTAGTACCACAATCGTCAGAGCTGAGCTGCGAGTCGCGCTCCCCGCTCCTGAAGCGTTGCGGGTCGATCAGAAAGAAGTGCGCCTCCGCCCCCATCGTCGCAGCCCAGGCTTCAAGTGCCTGGCATTTCTTGCGCAGTTCGGCGATGGCCTCCGGCTCCAGCTCACTGTCGTGGCAGACCCACACATCCATATCGCTCTGTTCGGCCTGAGCCAGCGTGCCGAGGCTGCCCATCAGGAACAGGCCATGAATCGGCTGAGGCGGGTTGCCGTGCCGGGCCTTGTAGGAAAAAGACCGCGTCAGGCGCTGAGCCTCGGCGAGTGCCAAGGCGTCAGGTTCGTATTGCGAGACGCCCGCAGGCGTGCTGCCGGAAACATACCCGGGCAACAGAGGGTGATTGACGTGGAAGAACAGCGGCAGCAGTGTCAGGACGCTTTGCTGGCGGGTCGACATGCCTTCGAGCGCACGCGCGTATCGCCCGCCATTGAGCGACAGGAAGCGGTTACGTAACTGGCTGAGAACCTTGCGGTCGATGCCCTCATCCAGGTCGGGGCGAATTTCAGGATTACGCGTCATCGCAACTCAAGGCATCTGGCCTGTGCAGGCGTGGACTTACTGAGCAAGATGGCGGAGAAGTGTGCAGCCGAGCGAAGTGGCTTCAGTCGGGTTGTTATTCTGGCGCCAGATTCCTGTATCGACCGGCGTGCAGATAAATAAAGGGCCTGCCACGCTTTTTTGTGCGCAGGCCCCGGTGACCGTCAGGCAGCCTGTTTCGAGACGTTGAGGATGGTCAGCAATGACTGGGCGTGTTGGGCGGCTTCAAGTCCGAGGCTGGTCAGATAACCGCCATCGACCTGGGTCGTCAGTCCTTTATCGAAGAGTCTTTTTGCGGCCGCAACGGCAGAGGGTGCCGCCACGTGGTGGACTTTGAGGCCTTCCTGGGTGTTTCCCAGATTGAACAGTGCAAGGATTTCCAGTTCGGCAACCAACTCAGGGGTATACGACATAGGTACTCCAGACTTTTTGTAGTAATCCGACCGCGCCGGCTGGCGGGTGTGTTCTGGAATCGACGTGTCCGATCTGTGCTCGTCGGTTCTGGATGACCGTTGAAGCCGGTTTGGCGTGATGGCCCCGGAGGATGAAGCGGCAGCGGGGCATTTGCAGTGTAGTCAGCGTCTGGCGTGTTTGCAGCATATATCTCGATGGCACAATACGACCGGGCAGTTACTGTTTTTCCGGTGGCAGTTCGGGCAGGGCGCGTAATGCGGCTTCATACCACTGCGTATCGAACGGACGGTCCTGCTCCAGCAAGGCATCGATTTCGATGGCAAGTACGTGCGCCATCATTTCGAGAATATCTTCACGCTCGTAATTAACCAGCGTGAGCATGTTGAAAACGGCCTTGGCCGCCGGCGGGTTACCGGATTCGATCTGGTTTTCGATGGCTTCGATCAGGGTCGAGGCGGCAAATTCTTCTTCGTCATTGTCGATTGCGTCGGTCATGGTCAATCCTCTGTCAAGGCAGGCAGTCTAACCGGCGACCTGCAAACAACAAACCCCGGATATCCGGG
>NZ_LJPW01000154.1 GCF_001400735.1 Pseudomonas caricapapayae | reverse complement strand
TGCGGCGGTCATTCTAGAGGTGGTTCAGGGGGAGGGCGGGGTGATTCCTGCTGATCTCGACTGGTTGCGTGGCGTACGCCGCATCACCGAAAAGGCCGGTGTAGCGCTGATTGTCGATGAGATCCAGAGCGGTTTTGCGCGCACCGGCAAGATGTTCGCCTTCGAGCACGCCGGGATCATCCCGGACGTCGTGGTCATGTCCAAAGCCATTGGTGGCAGCCTGCCGCTGGCGGTGGTGGTCTATCGTTCGTGGCTCGACACCTGGCTGCCGGGCGCTCACGCCGGGACGTTCCGTGGCAATCAGATGGCGATGGCTACCGGTTCGGCGGTAATGCGCTATCTTCAAGAGCACAATATTTGCGAACACGCGACGGCTATGGGCGCACGTCTGTGCGCTCATTTGCGAGCCTTGCAGCGCGATTTTCCGCAGCTGGGCGACATTCGCGGTCGCGGGCTGATGCTTGGCGTAGAACTGGTTGACCCGGCCGGTGCGCGAGATGCGCAGGGGCATCCGCCGGTCTTCGCCCGTCTGGCTCCGCTGATCCAGCGTGAATGCCTCAAACGCGGGCTGATCCTTGAACTGGGCGGGCGGCACGGCAGCGTGGTGCGCTTCCTGCCACCGCTGGTGATTACCGCCGAGCAGGTCGACGAGGTGGCAGATATCTTCGGTCGTGCGCTCAATGCCGCGGTCGCACAGCTTTAATTTTTCGACGTAGCGATACGTTCAATCCTTATCGCTGCCATGAATTGGCACGGCAGCGCTGAACACATACACGGAGAGCAGCAATGACTTCAGTATTCGATCGGGAAGACATCGTCTTTCAAGTTGTGGTCAACCATGAAGAACAGTATTCCATCTGGCCCGACTACAAGGCGATTCCCAACGGCTGGCGCACCGTGGGCAAGAGCGGCTTCAAGAAAGAGTGCCTGGCCTACATCGAAGAAGTCTGGACCGACATGCGGCCCCTGAGCCTGCGGCAGAAAATGGAAGCCCAGACGGCCTGACTGGCTGGTTGACCAGCGATCGTGCCAATGCTCCGCGCACGTATCGCGCGACGCAGCGGAGCGCAGGGAACGAGAATCTCAACTGTCGTGCTGAAGCTCTGCATCTGTCTGCACGAATAATTCAATTATCGTGCGACGCAGAGCGTCGCGAACTGCGTTCCCACGCTGGAGCGCAGGGAACGAGAATCTCAACTGTCGTGCTGAAGCTCTGCACCGGTCTGCACGAATAATTCAATTATCGTGCGACGCTCTGCGTCGGCATGCCGTTCTGGACGCTCCGCGTCCTCGTGCCATGCAGAGCGTCGCGAACTGCATTCCCACGCTGGAGCGCAGGGAACGAGAATCTCAACTGTCGTGCTGAAGCTCTGCGCCGGTCTGCACGAATAATTCAATTACCGTGCGACGCTCTGCGTCGGCATGCCGTTCTGGACGCTCCGCGTCCTCGTGCCATGCAGAGCGTTGCGAACTGCATTCCCACTCAGGAGCGTGCGCAACGTTAATCTCACCCGTTACCCGCCAGCACCTTGATAATCCCCTGAATATCGCCCTGCAACTCCGCCAGCGGATCAGCGCCATCAATCCCTAACACCAGCAGCTTGCTGCCGGCCGCCTCGATTGCAGCCTTGACCGGCGCGGGTGGTTGACGGTGATCGAGCACCAGCGCCACGTCATTGTCTTGCAAAGTCGCGCTCAGCTTGCTCAGCGCCTCGGGTGTCCACTGCTCGTCCGTCAGCACCTGGCTGTCGATCAGTTCCAGATTCAGTCCGCTGATCAAATAGCCAAAGCGGTCCGACAGGCTCACCACACTCAAATTGTCGGCACCGGCCAGCGCTGCTTCGCTGCTGGCGCTGAGCTTGAGCAGCTGCTGCTTGAATGCCGCCAGATTGGCCTCGATCTTCGGCTTGGACGCCGGTGCCAGGCGCACCAGATCCGCCGCCAGCACATCGGCCATGCGTCCCATATTGTTGCTCGCCAGCCACGGCTGGCTGTTCAGCCCGTCAGCGCCCTGGCCCGGTTGCACGGCAATCCCCGCAAGGCTGCCATCCACCGGGCGTGCTGCGTCGATCTCGACGATACGGATGTTGCTGCGCCGGGCGTTGGGGTAGAGCGGGTCATCTGCCCAGATCGAGCGCAAACCGATTACCGCGTCGGCGTTGTTCGCCAGGCCGCGCAAGGCGTCGGCACCACGTCCGGTGAAGTACGCTGTCTGACGTGAACCGGGCAGGTTGGCAGCCGCCGCGCGTTCCAGCACGACACCACTGTCCTTGAGCAGAATCTCCCCCAAGCCATAAGTGATTGGCAGACTGGCCAGCACCCGTACCGGTTGCGCGCTGTCGGTGTTGGCGTCGGCGGCATACAGGCTGTTGCTGAACAGGCCGCTAATGGCCAACGCCAGGGTCAAGGTACGTAATGTAGGCATTTATCCAATATTCCCTTTCAGGCTCGGCAGTGTGCCGCGAGCGATGGCGGCGAGGGCGAAGGCAACACCGGCCACCAGAATGATTGCCGCGCCGGACGGCACAGGCAGGTCGAAGACAATCGGCAGCAGGATGCCGCACAGGGTGCTGATCGTCGCGATGGCCACCGAGATCCAGAAAAAGCCTTTGAGCGACTGACTCAGCAAGCGTGCCGCCGCAGCCGGAATCACCAGCAATGCGCCGACCAGGATCGCGCCGATGACTTTTACGGCGGCAACGGTGATCAGTGTCACCAGAATCACGAACAGGTAGTCCAGGGTCTTCACTGCCACGCCGCGCACCGCGGCCAGTTGTGGGTTGAAGCTGGCCAGCATGATGCGGTTGTACAGCGGCAGGCTCAGGCCCATGACCAGCGAACCGACGATCAGCAGCACCAGCAGGTCATTGCCGTTGACGGTCAGCACCGAGCCAAACAGCACGTTTTCCAGAATATGCACGTTGATCTTGCCGGCCAGCACCAGCAGCAGGCTTGCGCCCAGTGCCAGAGACACCGACAGGAACACCCCGATCAGCGTGTCCGGTGCCAGCCCGGTGCGGTTGCGCAGGTAATTGAGGACAATGCCGAACAGCAGGCAGTAACCGAACAGCGCGCCGTAGGGGCCAGTGTACGGCTCACCGAGCAGAATGCCGATTGCCACGCCGGTCAATGCGGCATGGCCCACCGCTTCGGAGAAAAACGCGAAGCGCTTGACCACCACGAGCGTCCCCAACCCCCCCAGCACCGGGCCGATCAGCAGTCCGGCGAGCAGGGCGTTGACCACGAAACCGTAGGCCAGCGCCTCGGGCAGATAGCCGGATGAGGCGAGGCCCTGAATGAACAGACGAAACGTTTCGTAATCCATCACGCCAGCCCCCCGTGACCGGCATCCGCAGCACGCGGATGAGCGGAAAACAACGTCAGCAGGCGCTCAGGCGTCAGTGCCGTCGCGGCAGGCTCGTCGAACAGTATTCGTCGATTGAGCCCGGTTACCTGATCGGCCAGGCGCCTTACGGCGTCCAGATCGTGCTCGATCCAGACCACGGTGATGCCGCTCCGACGCCAGTCACCGAGCAGACGCTCGAAGACTTGAATCCCGGCTTCATCCAGAGCCGACATCGGCTCATCCAGAACCAGTAATTGCGGCGCGGGGATGAGCCCCTGGGCGAGCAGCACACGTTGGCGCTCGCCGCCGGACAGCGCGCCCATGCGCCGTTTGCGTTTGTCCTGCATGCCGACCCGCTCCAGCGCCTCGCCAATTGCTGCCGCGTAATGCTTCGACAAACCCAGAAACGCCGGGCGTCGCTGGCACATCGCTGCCATGAAGTCGTCAACGGTCATCGGCAGGCCGCGGTCGAACTCCAGGGCCTGCGGCACGTAACCTGTCAGGCCCGGCGCGGCTCGCCATTGCAGACTCAACTGGCCTTGATGCGGCGTTTGCCCGAGCAGGGTCTTGATCAGCGAACTCTTGCCGCCGCCGTTCGGCCCGACCAGCGCGTGTACGCTGCCTGCGCGCACGCTGAAACGGATACGGTCAAGAATCGTGGTGCGCCCCAGTGTCAGACTCACGTCGTTGAACTCGATGCCGGGGCCCTGGCTGGCAATATCGAGGTGCTGCGCAACAGTCATGCGCCCGACTCCTGAATGGCACGTACCACGGTGTCGAGGTTGCCGGCCATTTCCTTTTCGTACTTGTCGGCGGTGTATTCGCCATAGGAAATGTGTGACAGCGGGTACAGCCTGACCCCGGATTCACGCTGGATGGTGTCGACGTAGGTGGACGGGAAATCCATCTCCGAGAAGATCACCTTCACGTCCAGTTCGCGCAACTGGTCGATGGTCTTTTTCAACTGACTCGGGCTGGGTTCGATGCCATGTGCCGGTTCTACCACAGCGGTCACTTCCAGGCCGAATTCGCGCAGCAGGTAGTCGTAGGCGGCGTGTACCGTGGCCACGCGCAAGTCGGCGTTGGGGGCCTTGGTGAGTTTGGCCAGGGCGTCGGCACGCATCTGGCGCAGGCGTTTACCGTAGGCGCGAGCGTTGGCGGTGTAGGTTTTCGCGTTGTCGGGGTCCAGCTTGCCCAGCTCGCGGGCGATGTTGTTGACCTGGGCGATAGAGGCGCTGATCGACAGGAAGGTGTGCGGATTGACCACTTTGCCTGCGCCTCTGGCTGCCACCCCGGTCGCGGCCAGCAAGGGTACGTCGGCATTGGCTTCGATGGTCTTGATGTTCGGCGTTTCGCTGGCGGCGATCATGCGGTCGGCAAAGTCGTCGTGACCGACGCCGTTGAGCACAATCACGTCCAGCGAACCGATGCGCTTGATGTCCTCGGCCCGCGGCTCGTAAGCGTGCGGGTTGAAACCCGCCGGGATCAGCGGCACGACCTCGGCCTTGTCGCCGACGATATTGCTCACGTAGCTGTAATACGGGTGCAGGGTGATGCCGATGCGCAGGCGCTTGGCCGGGTCGGTGGCATAGCTGGACGGTGCCAACAGGGCGGCAAACAGGCCTGCCAGCAGGATGCGCAGCAAGGGACGGCGTTTGAATGAAATAGGCATGGGCAAGCGGTCTTCTTTCAAATGAATGCGGAGTTTCAGTGCGGGTGCTGACGGGTTACGCCTGCATCGAATTGCGCGACGATCTGTTTCCAGCCCGCGTCCATCAGCGCGCTGTCATCGAGCTCGCTGAGAGGCGCGACCGAGGCGCTGCGGTTGATCCAGATGTCGGGCTGCTCGCCCGAATCGACGCGCATCAGAAACGAGCCGGCCACGCTCGGCGCCTGGCTCAGTCCCAGATAAGACCGGTCGATCATGTGCCAGGCGTGATCGCCGCGGCTGACCGAACTGGCATCCCTGGCGAACGGGGCGAAGCCTTCTTCGCCCAGTTGTTCGGCGGTGACCGGCGTCTGCTGCTCTTCGGTCAGCAAACGAATCTCGTCGAGAGTCACGCGCAGATCGGCGTAGATGCCTTGTTCGGCAGCGCTCAGGTCGCGCCGTGCATCCAGTTGATGGCTGGCCAGGCTTTGCGTCTCCTGGGTGTCGCGGTGCAGGCTGACTACGCCTGCAGCAATGCCGAGGATCAGCAGGCACAGCAGCAGAACATACAGGGTTTCATGCCCCGCACCGGCCGGGCGGACGATTTGTCGGGTTGGCGCACTCATGGGCTGGGGATATCCGCCTGATCGATTTCCACCACATGGCCGGGGCCGGCATCGAACAGCACGTAGAACTCGGAGGCAGGGCGCTTGAAGGTCACGGTCGAATCCTCACCCAGTTTGCCGGGCACCAGGATGGTTTCGTCATAGCCGATCACGTCCAGGGTCACGCCCGGCGCACCACTGCCGTCGGAAAAACCGCCGGTGCAGCGGATCTGCTCATTGTCGATCTGTTTGCATTCGCACATCGGGTTATGCGCCAGAGCGTTGCCGCTCAGGCCAAGCAGGCACAGTGCGCTGACCGTCAGCCAGCGCTGGGAAGGGCGGGCACTCATGGTTTGGCTCCTTGTTTTTTCAGCCACGCCACGGTGGTGGGCGAGGCCTGTTGCAGGGGGATGGAAGTCTGATGCACGGCGCCGTCCCAGCCTTCCATAGTGATCCACAGTTCGGAATCGGCGCTGGTGGTTTCCGGAATCTGCATGAACGCGCTCATGCGGTAGCCGCCACCGAAGAAAATCACCCCGGCCGTACGCAGACTGCGCGGTTTGCCGATGCGCAGGTAAGTGGCCTTGACCCGGTCGATGCACGCGTTGCACAGCGCCGCATTAAAGCTTTTCATGTAACCCGACGGCCCGGACAGGCGCGGCGGTTCGTTGCGATCTTCTGCCAGACGCAGGCTCCACGGGCCGACCTGAATCTCGCCGACGTCGCGCTGGCCGAGGCCCTGGTCGCCGCGATCCAGCGCGTTGTCGGAGAAGTACTTGGGCATGAAACCCAACGGGATCAGTACCAGCAGCACGTTGATATGGAAGCGCCATCTGTACCAGAAACGGCTCAGCGACGATGCAGGTTGTGCGGCAGCGGCCTTGCTCACAGGCTGTTCTCCGGGGTGCGGGTCGCCAGCGGCGAGCGAGTGGTGTCCGGGGTCGAAGCCGGGGTGAAGGTGGCAGGGGCGGTTCTGGCTTCACGCTTGAGGGCATTGAGCGTCGCCAGCGCGGTACGCTTGCTCCAGATCAGCAAGCCGCTGAGGACCATCATGCTCAGCAGCAGGCCGAAGAATGCCCAGATCAGCTTGATCCAGATGCCACCGAAATCGCCGGTGTGCAGCGGGCGCATGGACTCGGTGACGAACTCCAGCTTGTTGCGGTCCGACAGCAGGTGCGAAGCGGCTATCTCGCCACTGTACGGGTTGATTTCGGCGGTCTGGAACATCAACGGGTACCAGCTTCGTCCACCGACCTGCATGTTGCTGTAGGCGTTGAAGGGCGGGGTGATGAAGCTGGCTTCAAGGCCCGGTATCCGCTCCTTGGCAATTTCAACGGCCTTTTCCAGGCTGATGGTCGGTGCAGGGCTGCCGTCGGCCGTCAGCGGTACGGCGTTGTGCGCAATGATCGAGGCGACCTGGGATTTACTGGAAATGCTGATCTGGTTATCGCCCAGAATTGCCTGAATCAGAAACCAGGTGCCGGTGACGGAAATCACCGCGATGAACCAGATCGACCAGACGCCGCTGAGACGATGCAAATCGCCCCAGAAAATCCTCGGGCCCTGGCTGAAACGCACCGGTTTGAAAAAGCCGCGCCAGAATTTCTTGTACACCACCAGCCCGGTGACCAGTGACGCCAGCAGCGGCAGGCCGAGAATCGACACCAGGTACCAGCCCCATGAATAGCCATTGGTGAACGGCACCAGCCACCAGCCGTGCAGGGCGCGGGTGAAGCGGCGGAAGTCGAACGACGGCGTAAGGCCCTGAATCACCCCGGTATAAGGGTTGACGTAGGCCGGCACCGAGCGGCCGTCCGGGTAGGTGACGAACACGCTGAGGGCAAAGTAGTCGCCGTCCGGCTGCATGATCGTGCCGACGATAAGGTCCGGTTCGTTGCGCTCGATGGTCGCGCGAATCTGCTCGAAGCTCATGCGCGGGGCATCGTCCGAGGGGCGGTTGTCACGCATTTCCGGGTTGGCCAGCCACATGATTTCCTTGCTGACCACTGCCAGCGTGCCGGTGACGCAGACGATCAGCACAAAAAACCAAATGGGCAGGGCAAGCCAGCTGTGGACGAGAAACCAGATTTTTGAACGGGACTTCTTCGACATGGGTAAACAATCTCGATTCACGATGTAGAGCAACCGCAATGCGGCTCCCTCTGTCTGTACGCGCGGGCGATATAAAGCCTCGCATTCAGTTAAAGACGAATGAGAACGAGATTCCTGCAGGAATTTTTGCGTTTAAATGCAAAAAATTGTTTCAGAGCTGCCGGAAGCCCCGCACGGCGCGGGAAATGGGCGTGATCGGCTAATTTTTTGCTCGCCAGGTACGTTCAATCTGGACATTGGTGTTGCGCCAGGCCGCAGGGGTTCGGGCGCTTTTGCCATCAAGGGAGAGACATCATGAGTCATGCGTTGAGTTTGGATATCCGGCCACTGCTGGCAGGGGCGGGCAGCTTGCCCATGCTGGTGCAGGCGCCCGAGCCCGGTCTGGACTTGATGGAAGCGCTGGGCGAACTCAAGCCGCTGGTCGCCGAACACCTGTACAGCGCGGGTGGCATTCTGTTTCGTGGCTTCGAGGTCGGCGGTGCCGAAGCGTTTCGTGAGTTCGCGGCGGGCTTTGGTGATCCGTTGCTCAACTACGAGTTTGGCTCCACGCCGCGCAGCAACGTGACCAAGGGCGTGTACACCTCGACCGAGTACCCTGCTCACCAGAGCATTCCGCTGCACAATGAGCAGGCCTATACGCTGGATTGGCCGATGAAAATCTGGTTCTACAGCATGATCGCCGCGCAGACCGGGGGCGAAACGCCGATCGCCGACAGCCGCGAGATATACCGGCGCATTCCGGCGCGTATTCGTGAGCGCTTTATCGAAAAGAAGCTGATGTACGTGCGCAACTACGGCAACGGGCTCGATGTGGAATGGAGCCAGGTATTCAACACCGAAGATGAGCGTGTGGTCGAGGCCTACTGCCGGGCACATAACATCGAGTGCGAATGGAAAGATGACGGCGAACTGCGTACCCGGCAGATCTGTCAGGCCGTGTCGCGCCACCCGGTGACCGGCGACACCGTCTGGTTCAATCAGGCTCATCTGTTTCACATCTCCAACCTGCAACCGGAAGTGCGCGAAACCCTGCTGGACGTAGTGGATGAAGAAGACCTGCCGCGCAATGTCTACTACGGCGACGGCTCGCCCCTCGAAGAAAGCCTGCTGGACGAAATTCGTGGCGTACTCGACGAATGCACCGTCAGCTTCCCGTGGCTGGAAAACGACGTGCTGATGCTCGACAACATGCTCACCGCCCACTCGCGCGCACCGTTTACCGGTAAACGTAAAGTCGTGGTGGCGATGGCACAGGGGCATTCGGATAAGTAGTTGTCTGAGTTATCGCCGATTGATTATCGTGCCGACGCTCTGCGTCGGTACGCCGTTCTGGACGCTCCGCGTCCTCTTTGCGACGCAGAGCGTCGCGAGCTGCATTCCCACGCTGGAGCGTGTGGAACGATAATCTCAACTATCGTGCCGATGCTCTGCGTTGGTGCGCCGTTCTGGACGCTCCGCGTCCGATCTTGAATAGCCGGTGCGACACAGGGTCACTCAAGGCATTCGCACTGGAGCGTGAGGACTATCAGGTGTCCGGCTGTCACCACCACAAACCTTTCTAAATATTTCTCCGCCAATTCGTTCTTGTTGATACGACCCCGCCCGACGGTCAGCCACATTCAGCAAGGATCGACCCATGAACCCCGAACACGCCCAGAAACTCGCTCGCCGTTTTGTCGAGTTGCCTCTTGAAAAACGTCGCCTGTTTCTCGATGGCATGCGCAAGGAAAACATGGATTTCGCGCTGTTCCCGATCCCTTCCTGCGAAGGGCTGGCCGAACGCGATGGTCTGTCCTATGCCCAGCAACGCATGTGGTTTCTCTGGCAACTGGACCCCCACAGCGCAGCGTACAACCTGCCGATGTCGGTATGCCTGAACGGTCCGCTGGAGCTGCCCTTGCTGGAGCGTGCCTTCAGCGCGCTGGTCGAGCGCCATGAAAGCCTGCGTACCACCTTCGGTCAGGAAGGCGACCGTGCGTTTCAGCGTGTTGCGCCGCCAGCACCCGTGAGCATCCGCCTGATCGACCTGAGTGCGCTGCCGTCCGAGCAGCGCTGGGCAAGTGCCCGTCAGGCGATGGCCGAACAATCTGCGCAAACGTTCGATCTGCAGCGCGGGCCGCTGTTCACCGTGCAGGTGCTGCGTCTGGCCGGGCAGGAGCATGTGCTGTTGCTGAATCTGCACCATATGATTACCGATGGCTGGTCGATGAACGTGCTCATCGACGAATGGCTGCGCGGCTACGATGCGCTGCTGGCCGGTAAGCGGCTGCCCTTTCAGCCGCTGCCCGTGCAGTACCGCGACTACGCGTTGTGGCAACGCAGCTGGCTGGAAGCCGGTGAGCAAGAGCGTCAGCTGGACTACTGGCGCAGCCATCTTGGCGACGAACACCCGGTGCTGGAGCTGCCTACGGATCGCCCGTACCCGGCGCTGCCCAGCCATGAGGGTGCCCGCCTGGAGCTGGCGCTCGAGCCCGAACTGCTGCGCAACCTCAAACATCTTGCGCAACGCCAGGGTGTGACCCTGTTTGTAGTATTGCTGGCGTCTTTCAAGAGCCTGCTGCACCGCTACAGCGGGCAGACCGACATTCGTGTCGGCGGCCTGATCGCCAATCGCACGCGCAGCGAAACCGAAGGGCTTATTGGCTGCTTCATCAATACTCAGGTCCTGCGCAGTGAAGTGACCGCGCAGACGCGTTTTGTCGATCTGCTGAATACCGTGCGCAACGCCTCGACCGGTGCTCAGGCGCATCAGGATCTGCCGTTTGACGCCATCATCGATGCGCTGCAGCCCGAGCGCAGCCAAAGCCACACTCCTTTGTTTCAAGTGATGTTCAATCACCAGCCGGTGGTTGCCGACCTGCTGGACAAACACCTCAGCGGCGGCCTGCGCGTGGCCAATCTGCCCGCCGAACAACAGGCGCTGGCGCAGCGTACCCACGCCGCCGCCAGCGACCTGATGCTGGCCACCAGCGGCGAAGGTGAGCAACTGCACGCCGCCTTTACTTACGCCACCGATATTTTCGACGAGTCGACCATCGTGCGTCTGGCCGGGCACTGGCGCAATCTGCTGACCTCGGTCTGCGCTGATCCTCTGCAAACCATCGCGGAACTGTCGATGCTCGCGGCCGATGAGCGCTCGCAGTTGCTGGATGTCGACAGCGTTCTCAAAGCTGACGTCACCACCCCTGCGCATCGTCAGTTCGAAGCGCAAGTGCAGCGCACGCCGAATGCGCCGGCATTGCTCCTCGCCCTTGACGGTCAATCGCCCAGCCTGACCTACGCCGAGCTGAACGAGCGCAGCAACCGTCTTGCCTGGCATCTGCGCGAGCAGGGTGTCGGTCCGGACGTGTTGGTCGGTGTGGCGCTGGGCCGCTCGCTGGACATGCCCGTCGCGCTGCTCGCCGTACTCAAGGCTGGCGGTGCCTATGTGCCGCTGGACCTGAGCGCGCCGAGTGAGCGTCTGCGTCATGTGCTGGAAGACAGTGGCCTGAAATTGCTGCTGACGCATAGCGAACAGCGAGTCAGGCTGCCTGAACTGGCTGACATTCAGTGCCTGTGCATGGATCAACCAGGCAGCCTGGCAACGAATCCGCACAACCCGGGCGGCACGACAGATCCGGCCAGCCTGGCCTATGTGATCTATACCTCGGGTTCGACCGGGCGTCCAAAGGGTGTGGCGATCAGTCATGCCGCACTGGCCGAGTTCGTGACACTGGGCGCGAACTACAGTGACCTGCGCGAGGGCGACCGGGTCCTGCAATTCGCGACCCACAGTTTCGATGGCTTCGTCGAGCAGTTCTACCCGCCGCTGTGTCGCGGGGCGGCCGTGGTCCTGCGTGACGAGCGCCTGTGGGACAGCGCCACCTTCCATCAGGCAGTGGTCGAGCATGGCGTAACGCTGGCGGATTTGCCTGCGGCCTACTGGCTGACCCTGGTTCAGGACTTCGCGGCCAGCCCGCCCGGGCATTACGGCGCGTTACGACAGGTTCACGTCGGCGGTGAGGCCATGGCAGTCGAAGGCCTGCGTCTGTGGCACAAGGCCGGGCTGGGGCATGTGCGTCTGCTGAATACCTACGGGCCGACCGAAGCGACCGTGGTGTCGAGCATTCACGATTGCAGCGCGCTGACTGCGGAACAGGTGTCCTGGCGCGGGGTACCGATTGGCCGTGCGCTGGCAGGACGCCGGCTTTATGTCCTCGACGATCAACTGAACCTGTTGCCGCAGGGCGCGGTGGGCGAGCTGTACATCGGTGGTCCCGGCCTGGCGCGGGGTTATCACGCTCAGCCCGGCTTGAGCGCCGAGCGTTTCGTCGCCGATCCGTTTGTCAGCGGTGAGCGTCTGTACCGCACCGGCGACCGTGCCCGGCTGCGTGTCGACGGCGCTGTCGAATACATCGGCCGGGTTGATCATCAGGTGAAGATTCGTGGTTTCCGCATCGAGCTGGGCGAAATCGAATCGCGCCTGCAGCAATGCACTGGCGTGCGCGAGGCGGTGGTGCTGGCCGTTTTACTGGCGGGCAGCACCCAACTGATCGCTTACGTGGTGCCGGAAGGCGGTGCGCTCAGTGATGCCGGGCGACAGGCGTTGCGTCATGGCATCCGCACTCAGATGCAAGCCAGCCTGCCGGATTACATGGTGCCGACGCACGTGCTGCTGTTGCCGGAGCTGCCCCTGACGCCCAGCGGCAAGCTGGACCGCAAGGCGCTGCCGGAGCCCGACTCAAGCCAGTTGCAGGCCAGATACCGCGCGCCCTGCAGCGATGTGGAAATCTGCCTTGCTGCCATCTGGCAGGAAGTCCTGCACGCGCCACAGGTCGGTCTGGACGATCACTTTTTCGAGCTGGGCGGCCATTCGTTACTCGCCGCGCAAGTGATTGCCAGGATCAAGGCGCAACTGGGCATCAGCCTGCCGTTGCGCACGCTGTTCGAAAAACCGCTGCTCAGCGACCTTGCCGTCGAAGTGGCCGCGCTGACCGACAACACCACGGATAACGACTGGAGCGACATGGACCAGTTCATGGATTCACTGGAGGAATTTGGCGCATGACCGGGACCACTGCTGCACGCATCGCGAAACGTTTTGTCGGCCTGCCGCTGGAACAACGCCAACAGTTCCTTGCCCGGCTGCGCCAGGAAGGCAAGGATTTCAGCCTGTTGCCGGTGCCGGTCAGTCGCCATGATGTCACGGCCATTCCGCTGTCGTTCGCTCAGCAACGCCTGCTGTTCCTCTGGCAGCTCGACCCGTCGAGCGACGCTTACAAAATGACCACTGGCCTGCGTCTGCAAGGCACGTTGAACGAGACGGCCTTGCGCCGTGCATTCGATTATCTGATCGAGCGTCATGAGGTGCTGCGCACCGTGTTCCATACCGACGGTGATCAGGCGCAGCAAGTGTTGTTGCACGATCAGACAGTGGCGCTGGACAGTATCGACCTGTCCGGTCTGGCTGATGTCGAGCTGCGCGATGCCGAGCTGGCGTTACGAGTGGTCACGGTGACCAGCCAGCCGTTCGATCTGCGCACAGGCCCGCTGCTGCGCGCGCACCTGTTCCGCCTTGCCGGCGATGAGCATGTGTTGGTGGTGAGCATGCACCACATCGTCTCCGACGGTTGGTCGATGGACGTGATGATTCAGGAGTTCGTGCACTGCTACCAGGCGTACTGCGAAGGCCGCGAACCTGCGCTACCGGAACTGCCGTTGCAATACGCCGATTATGCTATCTGGCAGCGCAGCTGGCTGGAGGCGGGCGAGGGCGCACGGCAACTGGATTACTGGCGTAACCAGTTGGGTGACGAGCAGCCGCTGCTCGACGCCGCACAGGATTTTCCCCGTCCACACACGCAGAGCTATCAGGGCGAGCACCTGCGCTTTGATTTCGGCGCTGATCTGTCGCGCCAGCTCAATGCCTTTGCGCGTACGCAGGGCGTGACCCTGTTCATGCTGGTGCTGGCCGGTTTTTCGCTGTTTCTGTCGCGCAAGGCCGGGCAGCGCGATATTCGCATCGGCGTGCCCAATGCCAACCGCGGTCGCGCTGAAACCGAAGGGCTGATCGGCTTTTTCATCAATACCCAGGTCTTGCGCTGCGAGGTTGAGGAGCGCCTGAGCTACCTTGACCTGCTGGCGCAGATCCGCGACACCTCGTTCGGCGCGCAGGCGCATCAGGACGTACCGTTCGAGCAATTGGTCGATCAACTGGCACCGGAGCGCAGCCTGGGTCATAACCCGCTGTTTCAGGCCAAGTTCAACCAGAACGTAATCCTCAAACAGAAAACCGCGCTCAAGCTGGCCGGGCTGGAGGTCAGCGAGTACGCGTTCGATAAACAAGGCGCGCATTTCGATCTGGCCCTGGACATCACCGACGACGGCACGCTGATCCATGGCGATATGGCGTACGCCAGCGACCTGTATCGACGCTCCACCGTCGAAGGCTTCATCCCCGAAATGCTTGCGTTGTTCAAGACCCTGCTCGACGCGCCACAGGCGCCGCTGTTCAGGTTGGGGGCGCTGACCGTCGAGCCGCCGCCTGCAGCTCGCGAACCCGCGCCACACCTGCTGCAACTGTGGGACCGGCAGGTTGAAAGGCAGCCTGATGCACAGGCTGCCCGCTGCCTTGAGCGCACGCTGACCACGCTGCAACTGGATCAGGCTGCCAATCAGCTGGCTCATCAATTGATTCGCATGGGGGTCAGCGAAGGCCAGCCGGTGGCGGTGCTGATGGAGCGTTCGCTGGACTGGCTGACGGCCGTGCTGGCGATCTTCAAGGCGGGTGGCGTGTACATGCCGCTTGACGTCAAAGCTCCCGACGCGCGACTGCAACAGATGCTGGTCAATACTCAGGCCAGGGTGTTGCTGTGTGCCGAGGGCGATGTGCGCCAGACGTCACTGGCGTTTGCCGGTTGTCAGGGCCTGGCCTGGACGCCTGCGCACTGGCAGGCGTTGCCTGTCAGCAGGCCCGACACCGGGTTGTCAGCCGACTCGGCGGCTTACGTGATTCATACCTCCGGCTCTACCGGCCAGCCCAAGGGCGTACTGGTCAGCCAGGGCGCTTTGGCCAGTTACGTGCGCGGCCTGCTGGAGCGCTTGCAACTGGCTCCCGAGGCGAGCATGGCGCTGGTTTCGACCATCGCCGCCGACCTTGGTCATACCGTGTTGTTCGGCGCGCTGTGTTCGGGGCGAACCCTGCACGTGTTGACCGAAGCACTGGGTTTCGACCCGGATGCCTTTGCTGCCTATATGGCCGAACATCAGGTCGGCGTGCTGAAAATCGTGCCCGGCCACCTGACTGCGCTGTTGCAGGCCAGCCAGCCGGCCGATGTGCTGCCGCAGCATGCTCTGATCGTCGGCGGTGAAGCCTGCTCGCCTGCGCTGGTCGAGCACGTGCGTCAGCTCAAGCCGGATTGCCGGGTGATCAACCACTACGGCCCGAGCGAAACCACGGTCGGCGTGCTGACCCATGAGGTGCCTGTCTCGCTCCCGGAGGATGTCTGTGTATCCACCGGGGTGCGCTCTGTCGAGCCTCTGTGCAGCGTGCCGGTCGGTGCGCCGTTGCCGGGGGCCAGTGCCTATGTGCTGGATGATGTGCTGAACCCGGTCGGCCAACAGGTTGCCGGCGAACTGTACATTGGTGGTGACAGTGTGGCGCTGGGCTACATCGGCCAGCCTGCACTGACCGCCGAGCGTTTTGTGCCGGATCCGTTCGCGCAAGAGGGCGCACGCGTTTATCGCAGCGGCGATCGCATGCGGCGCAATCATCAGGGCCTTCTGGAATTCATCGGTCGCGCAGATGATCAGGTCAAAGTACGCGGCTATCGCGTCGAGCCTGCTGAAGTGGCGCGTGTGCTGCTGGGATTGCCCGCAGTGGCGCAAGCCAGCGTGTTGGCGTTGCCGGTGGACGATGACGAAACCCGACTGCAACTGGTTGCGTACTGCGTAGCCGCAACCGACACAGGCCTGAATGTCGACAGCTTGCGCGAGCAACTGGCTGCGCGCTTGCCCGACTATATGGTGCCTGCCCAGATCATGCTGCTGGACAGATTGCCACTGACTGCCAATGGCAAGCTCGACAAGCGCGCCTTGCCCAAGCCCGGCGTCGTCAAACAACGTTATACCGCGCCGGTGGGCGAGATCGAGGAAAAGCTCGCCGCCGTGTGGGCCGACGTGCTGAAACTGGAACAGGTCGGCAGCACCGACAACTTCTTCGAACTGGGCGGCGATTCGATTCTCAGCCTGCAGATCATCGCCCGTGCCAAGCGCCAGGGCATCAAGCTCAGCCCCAAGCAGTTGTTCGAAAAGCAGACCATCGGCCAGCTGGCATCGGTGGCCAGACTGATCCAGAAAAAGCCCGCTGCCGGGGTGGAGCTGGTCAGCGGTTCGCTGCCGCTGCTGCCGATTCAGGCGCGCTTCTTTGAACTGGACATCCCCGAGCGCCA
>NZ_LJPW01000072.1 GCF_001400735.1 Pseudomonas caricapapayae | reverse complement strand
AGGTCTGGATATTTCCAGACTGTGCCTTGGATGCATGACCTTCGGCGAACCTGATGCCGGAACGCATCCCTGGACACTGGGCGAAGAAGCAAGCAGACCGATCATCAGGCATGCCGTCGAGCAAGGCATCAACTTCTTCGACACCGCCAACAGCTACTCGGCAGGCACCTCGGAAACCATCGTCGGAAAGTTGCTGAAGGAGTTCACCCGTCGCGACGAGACGGTGATCGCAACGAAGGTGTTCTTCCCGGCAAACATGTGGGAAGGCTCGACAAGGCCCAACGAGAAAGGGCTCTCGCGCAAAGCCATCCTGTCCAGTATCGATGCAAGCCTTGCACGGCTTGGCACTGACTACGTCGACCTGTACCAGATTCACCGCTGGGACTATGACACGCCGATTGAAGAAACCATGGAGGCCCTTCACGACGTGGTCAAGGCCGGCAAAGCCAGGTACATCGGCGCGTCATCCATGTATGCATGGCAATTCGCCAAGGCCCAGCAGGTGGCCGCCGCGCACGGCTGGAGCAGGTTTGTCTCCATGCAGAACTACCTGAACCTGGTGTATCGCGAAGAAGAACGCGAGATGATCCCGCTGTGTATCGATCAAGGTGTCGGCCTGATGCCCTGGAGCCCTATGGCGCGTGGCAGGTTGACCAGGCCTCACGGTCAGCAGACCGAACGGACGAAAAGCGACATTTCCGGTCAGTCGTTCTACCAGGCCACGGAAGAGGAAGACGGTCGGGTAATCGATGTCGTGGAGCAGGTCGCGGCAGAACGAGGCGTACCGATGGCGCAGGTTGCACTGGCCTGGGTATTGGCCAAACGAGGGGTATCGGCACCGATTGTCGGTGCCTCCAAAGCCGCTCAGCTGGACGATGCCATTGCTGCACTGGCGCTGGTGCTCAGCGATGAAGACATCAAACGCCTTGAGGCTCCGTATGTGCCGCATGGGGTGACCGGGTTCGTCTGACGGACGCACTGGAATCCGTTCCCGGTGGCGGATTGCCCTTCCGGGCGGAAGCGCTCTGATGCCGTCATCGACGCCTTCGCAACGTCACATACTTATGCAATAACACCTGCCTATCTCGCTGCACGCAAATATCTATTGGGCAGCCGATAAAATGGACGATACTGTCCGGCCATTCGCAATGAATGGCCGTTTGCCATTGCTTGATTCGACTTTCCCGACTTCCCCGTTCGAGTTCCTTCCATGAAAAATCCGGTTTCTCTGGCTACCCGCATCGGCTTGGGGTTTGCCGCAGTCGTTTCCCTGCTCATATTGATCACAGCCGTCGGTATTCAGCGGGTTGGCTTCATTGACAGCACCCTGGAAGACGTGAGCAACAACGCCGCAAAGGTGCAGCGCTATGCGATCAACTTTCGTGGCAGCGTGCATAACCGGGCAATCGCCCTGCGCGATGCAGTGCTGGTCAACAATGATCAGGACCTGGCACTTCATCTGGCAGAGATGACCCGCCTTGAAAAAGACTATATCGACTCGGCAGCACCGATGGATCAGCTGTTCTCGAGTCCGACCGTCACTGCCGAGGAAAGGCAACTACTGCGTGGGATCAAGGAAATCGAACAGCAGACGCTGGGTTCCACCAAAAGCGTGATTGCCTTGCGCCGCACGGGAGACATTGCCGGTGCCCAGGCATTGTTGCTGCGCCAGACCTCAGGTGACTACAGCGAGTGGCTGAAACGCATCAACGCCCTCATTGACCACGAGGAAGCCGCGATCAGGGTTCAACTGGATGACGTGCAGGCAACGGCCAGCCAGTTCCGTGGCCTGATGTTGCTGGCTACGGCTTTCGCCGCAGTGCTGAGCATTGCGCTGTCGGTTCTCATCATTCGCTTTGTGAAAAGAACACTTGGCGCGGAGCCGGTGGAGGTTGCGCAGGCCATTCGCCGATTGGCTGCGGGCGATCTGCAGCAAACCATCAGCACGGCGCATCCAGACAGCGTCATGGGCGTACTGGGCACCGCGCTCGGTCGTCTCTCGGAGACCATCACCGAGGTAAGGATGGCTGCTCAGGAGGTCAGCCAGTCATCTACGGTGCTGCTGGCGGCCTCATCGGCCAACAATGCACAGATCATGGTCCAGACCCGTGAAGCCGAGCAGGTGGCAACCGCCATCAGTCAAATGGCCGCGACGGTCAATGAAGTTTCGGGCTATGCAGCGCAGGCCGCCGACGCGGCACGCCTGGCAGACAGCGAAGTGGCAACCGGTAACAGCCTTGTCGAAGGCACCACAGTTGCCATCGAGCAACTGGCAGCCACGCTGACTGAAACAACCAGCACTGTGGAGCAAGTGTCCAGGCACGGCGAGCAGATCGAAACCGTCATTGAGGTGATCAACTCGATCGCCTCGCAAACCAACCTGCTGGCGCTCAATGCCGCCATCGAAGCAGCCCGCGCAGGCGAACATGGCCGTGGCTTTGCAGTAGTCGCTGATGAGGTTCGCTCCCTGGCGAATCGTACCCAGCAGTCGACCCAGGAGATTCAAAGCATGATCAGCACGCTGCAAGGAGGCACTGAAACAGCAGCGCAGAACATGCGTGACAGCTGTGAGCTGGTCAATCGCGCCGTCGACCAGACGCGCAATGCACAAAGTGCGTTGTCCAGAATCAATCAGGAGGTGGGCGCAATCAACCACATGAATGCGCAGATCGCCAGCGCTGCGGTTCAGCAAAGCTCGGTCGCAGAGGACGTGGCCATGAACATCAACAGCATCCACGACTCGACGCTCAAATCCGCCAGTGGCTCGCAACAGGTGGCAACCGCCAGCGAAGAGTTGGCGCAGCTGGCGGACCGCCTGACCCGGAAAGTAGCGTTTTTCAAAGTCGGCTAGGGGTGTGAAAACGCGAATCGGGCGATGAATTTGGTCATCGCCCGATTCG
>NZ_LJPW01000177.1 GCF_001400735.1 Pseudomonas caricapapayae | reverse complement strand
AACGCCTTCAACTTCATGAGTTTCCTCAGCAGCGGGGTCGATCCGCGTACCGGGTTGTACACCGCCTCGATCAGCCTGCCAGAGCTCAAGGCCAATGACCTGGCCGGCCCTCTCGTGCCCATCACCCTGGCCTTCAGCCCGCTCAATACCCGGGACTCCGGCTACGGCTTTGGCTGGAACCTGCAACTCTCCCAGTATGACCCCGTCACGCGCATGCTCTCGCTGAGCAGCGGCGAGTCCTTCAAGGTCACCCACACCAGCGTTGACGGTGCCCGGTTGTTGATGAAGGAGCAGAAACTCGACAGTTTTCACGTTCATGACACCGGCGGCGACACCTTCAGGATCGTCCACAAGTCCGGCCTTGTGGAGCGGCTTCGGGTCGGTGGCGGTGCTGATAACCGACTGGCGCTGCCTTACGAAATCAGCTCGCCCGACGGGCGTGCGGTGTACCTGACCTATAACTATTTCAATGGCCAACAAATACTTGCGTCTGTCAGCGATAGCCAGCGCACCTTGCTCAGGCTGACGCGCGAAGGCCGGCGGGTTGAAATCACCCTCAATCCGGACCTGCTCCCCACACGCTTTAGCATGGAACTGGCCGAGGATGATTTTCGTGTTGCGAAGGTGGTGCTGCCCACCAAGGACGCAGCCTGCTGGCGTTTTCGTTACGAGCGTCTGAACGGCCTGTTATGCATTGTTGACGCCTGGACCCCCAGCGGTGCTCACGAAACCGCGCGCTATGACGACGCCGGGCATTTGTTCCCCGACACCGGCGCGCGTCTGGCCCTGCGTCGAGCCCTGCGTCTGGTCCTGCGCCCGGCCCTGCGTCGAGCCCTGTGTAGAACTCTGTATCAGGCCCTGCGCCCGGCACAGCGTCGAGCCTTGTGTCAGGCCCTGCGTCTGGCTCCGCGTCCGGCCCTGCGTCGAGTCACCGAACACGTCAGCGACCCGGGGCAAGGTCAACCGCCGATCAGGACCCGCTATGGCTATCGCGCTCACGACACGGTCAATACCCACAATTTCCTTGGCAACAACGCCGCCGGGCTGATCTGGGAAGACAACGGTGAAGACAACCTGTACCGCATCCGTGGCGACTATCAGTACGGCACCACCGAAAGCCTGATCGTCGGCAATCAGGTGGTGCGCACCGTCGAGCGCAGCTTCAACCGCTTTCACCTGCTGACCGAGGAAACCACCACCCAGGGCGATAACGTGAAAAAGACCCGCACGGTCTATCACGCGCTCGAACAAACCGATTTCGACCAGCAACCGCCTTACTTCCAACTGCCCAAAACCGTGACCACCGGCTGGTCGCTGCGCAGCAATGCCAGCCAGGCGCGTTACGAAACGGTCAGCAGCGACTACGACGACTTTGGCAACCTGACGCGTCAGGTCCAGCCCAGCGGCGTGGTTGAAACCAGCACCTGGTACCCGGCAGAAGGCGAAACACAGGGCGAGTTTCAGTGCCCGCCAGACCCGCAAGACTTCGTGCGCCAGGTCCGGACCCGCACCGTGACACCCGCGCCGTCCACTTATGGCGAAGCTGCGCCAGTGCTGAGAACCCGCTTTGTTTATGACGCGATGGCACCGGTCAGCGGTGCATCACAACCCTGGCTGGTGCTCACCGGCGAGACGCTGCTCAGGGTGCAGGGCGACTCGGAAACGACCCTGCACACCACCGACCATCTCTACATTCAGCAGCCGGAGGATGCGTTGAGCCACGGTCGCCCCTTGCGGGATACGTTCACGCTCAACGGCATCAGCACCCTGACCAGCTTTGCCTACAGCAAGTCCCTGAGTCGGGCGGTGAAAAAAGGAAAACAAGCCGAAACCGTGCTCAAAACTACCCAGACCCTGAGCAGCACACTGGACAGCCACACCCGGACCATCGATCTGGAACACTCGCTGCTCAACGGCGAGCCGCTGCTGACGCTCGACGACGCCAAGGTGGAAATTCGCTACACCTATGACGCTCTGGAACGTATCACCAGTGAAACCGTGGCCCCGGATACGCCCTACGAAGCCACTCGCCATTATGCCTATGGACTGGTGGCCGCCGACGGCCAGATGGCGCATCAGGAGGTGACCGACGTCAAAGGCGTGACTACCTGCAGTGAGCTGGACGGGCTAGGCCGGGTGTTTCGCGAAACGCGCCAGAACACCGAGGGTGATGGGTGTATGCGTGACACCTACGCAGCGACGTACGACGCCCGGGGCCAGCTGCAGAAGGAAACCCACTACGACTGGCTGGACGAAAAGCAAAAGTCGCTGACCCTGACCAGCACCTTCGGCTACGACGACTGGGGCCAGCAGGTCAGTGAAACAGGGCCGGACGGGGTGGTGGCATTTCAGCAGACTTACCAGCAGCTCGGCACCTCAGGCCCTGAGCAGCACGAATGGCGACAGACCAGCCTCGCGGCGACTGAGCAATATGGCCTGACGGTCACCCGGCTCAACCTGTTTGAAAAGCCTGAAAGCGTCGAGCGCTTTACCCGGCAAGGGACGACGGTCAGCAAACAGATTTACCGTTACGATGGTCTCGGCCGCACCGTCGAAGAGGTCGATGCGCTGAATCATGTCACCCGATACGGCTACGATGCGTTCGATCGCATGATCAAAACCACGCTGCCTGGCGGGGCATCGGTCACGTGCGAGTATGCCGCTCACAGCATCGAGGACCTGCCGACGGCGATCAGCGTCGACGGCTACATTCTGGGTCGGCAATCCTTTGACGGGCTTGAGCGTCGATACAAGTCGGTCACCGGAGGCCGTGAACAGATATTTACGTTCGAAACGGGGCAGACCCAGCCTAAAACTGTGCGCACAGCCAGTGAACAGACCATCGAGTATATGTACCTCCCTTCATTGAGCGATCAGCCGTTGCAGCGCGAGATACTGGGCAGTGGGGTTTCTGCCACTTATACATACGACTCTAAAGACGCACGCCTGAGCAGTTGTGAGGAGCAGGGCCAGGGGTTGACACGTGATTACTCCACCCTAGGTGAACTGAAATGCGAAACCCGCACCGTCGGCGCGCAGACGTGGGCCATGCATTACCGCTACAGCCTGATGGGGCTGCTGATGGAGTACACCGATGTGCTTGGGCAGGTCCAGAATTGCACTTACGATGGGGCAGGGCGTCTGACGGAAACCCGGCTTGGGGACATCACGTCGACGTTTATTTACGACTCGCTGGGCCAGACGTGTGACATCGAGACGCTGAAGGGGGCCAATAAAGTCGCGGTCAAACTCATCTACGACGAGTTTGGCCGCGAGGTGCAGCGTGACTTTGATCTTGGCGGCGTACAGCAAGTCATGACTCAGGTCTATGATGCGAATGACCGGATGAAGCAGCGCACGCTGGTTGAGGGTGGCACAGTGCTGCGCGATGAAGGCTACACCTATGACGCTCGCGGGCGGCTGACTCTGTACACCTGTTCTGGCAGCCAACTGCCTGTCGATCCCTACGGCAAGCCCATACAGCGACAATTATTTCGTTTCGATACCTTCGACAATCTGAGCAGGGTTCAGACCGTGTTTCCAGGCGGTACTAATGTGGCAACTTATCACTACGCCGACCGGCAGATCGACCCTACTCAATTGCTGGGCGTTACCAACACGCATGAAGAGTATCCAGAGCTCGTCCTGAGCTACGATGCTGACGGCAATTTGATTCAGGATGAACAGGGCCGTACCCTGCGTTACGACGCATTGGGTCGCTTGCTGGAGGTCAGTGTCCCTTCGGTGCCCGGCAAGCACAGCGATCACGCGTATCGTTACGACGCGCTGGACGTGCTCGCAGCGCGTGAGAATTCACAGGGTGTCGAGCAGCGTTTCTATCGGGACGGCAAGCCCGCCAACCAGATCAGTGGCACTCAGCAGCGCACGTTCATGCGCGGTGGCGATGGTCTGCTGGCCGATCAGCAAAGTGGCGCTGGCGCGGCAACGCGGTTGTTGGCAACCACTCTGAGCAACACCGTTCTAAGCGAGGTTGTCTGCGGCGCAAAACATGACAGCGCTTATACCGCCTATGGCTATCGCAGCTCTGATGAACCTCCCGGGGGGCTGGGGTTCAATGGCGAACTGACCGAGAGCGATACTGGCTGGCAACTGCTGGGCAATGGCTACCGGGCTTATAATCCGGTGCTGACGCGCTTCCATAGTCCGGACAGTTTGAGCCCGTTTGGGGAGGGCGGGTTGAATGCTTATGTGTATGTTGAGGGGGATCCGGTGAATGGGGTGGATCCGTCGGGGCATATGAATATAGCGAAGCTTCTCAGAAGGATCTTTGGCATGAAGCCAAAGAAACCTGGACGGACTGTAGCTTCGCTGAAAGGAAACAACTCCGCTTACCAAATTCCAGACAAAAATGGCACGGGAGGGGTTGCCCTGCATGTTAGTCGACATAAAAAAGCATTCCCAAAAGCCAGTACTGGAAGTAATTTGGTTGAGAAAAGCGCAGTAAGTATTAACAGGGGTAACGTAAACTTGCGTCCGAACAAGACTTCTATTCCCTCAAGCCGAACGACACGTTCACCTACAGCAGCTCCCCGGTCTGGCATTGAACAAGATATGTTTGGCTCTAAGGTAATCTTTGCAGCGACTAAAACGGCACGTCGAAATGCGATATTTTTGCCGGGAGTACCCCCTCAACAGGAGTCTTCTTTTATTAGGGCCAATGGTTTACCGAGTTATGGTGCTGATGCCGATATTTTTTATTAAGCAGCGCGTCGCCCCCTACTGCCAAAGCGCATTCGAGTAATATAGAAGGCTTTCTGTGACCAGCCGCATGTGCTCAATCGTGCGGCCTGGTCTGTTAGTCAGAATGGGCGGATTGAACGCTATGCGCCGACTGACAACGCACCGGCTCACTCCCCCAAAATCACCCCCTGCCTGATCGCCATCACCAGCGCCGCCTTCAACGACGTCACCCCGAACTTGCGGCGGATATTGCTGGTATGAAAATGCACGGTCGCTTCCGAGCATCCCTGTATCCGTGATATTTCCCAGGCGGATTTGCCGATGGCTACCCATTCCAGGACTTGTCGTTCCTTGACAGTCAGATGGACAACGGCGGGCGTGGCTGGGGAGGGTGGTACGGTGTCGGGCGGTTTGCCCTTGTCGCGAAGCATAGTGAAGTCCTTTCCCTGAAGATCGCCGCACCACGATACCCCCAGAGTCAACATCGCGAACCTGACAGAAATGACAGCGCTGACGCTTGCGCATACGCCGTGCCGTCTGGCCTGTAGCGCTTTTTTACAGCTTCTTTACGCCCGGCGCCGACTGTCGCTATCGCGCCTTTACGCCCTGCCTGCGGACAATCTCTTCACGCGGCCTGCGCCGTATCGGTGTTGCCTGATGGGGGAAATTTCAATGAGCGTTATGGATGGTATCTCTCTGCTGATGGGAGTCGGGCTGTTCATCTATCTGCTGGTGGCGCTGTTGCGCGCCGATCAGAGTCAGGAGTGATCATGCACAGTTACGATTATCTGTTGATCCTGGCCTTTCTGGTCCTGTTGCTGGCACCCGCGCCCTGGCTGGGGCGGTTCTACTATCGAGTCATGGAAGGCGAGCGCACCTGGCTGAGCCCTGTGCTGGGGCCGGTCGAGCGTGCCTGTTACCGGATCACCGGGGTCGACCCGAAAACCGAACAATCCTGGCAGCAGTACGCCTGGGCCTTGCTGGCATTCAACCTGGCGGGCTTTGTCGTATTGTTTGCGATGCTGATGATGCAGGGCGTACTGCCCCTCAACCCGCAGCAACTGCCGGGCATGGAGTGGTCCCTGGCATTCAATACCACCATGAGCTTTGTTACCAACACCAACTGGCAGTCCTACAGCGGCGAAGCGTCGCTCAGCTACCTGAGCCAGATGGCTGGCCTGACCGTGCAGAACTTCGTCAGCGCCGCAACCGGTCTGGCGGTGCTGGTTGCGCTGTGTCGCGGTATCAGCCGTCGTTCTTCGCAGAGCCTGGGTAATTTCTGGGCAGACATGACCCGCGCCACGCTTTATGGGCTGTTGCCAGTCAGTCTCGTACTGGCGGTGTTCCTGGTCTGGCAGGGCGTGCCGCAGAACTTCGCCCATTACATTGATGCGTTGTCCCTGCAAGGCGCGGATCAAAGCCTGCCCATGGGCCCGGCAGCCAGCCAGATAGCCATCAAGCAATTGGGCACCAACGGCGGCGGGTTCTTCGGCGTCAACTCGGCGCACCCGTTCGAGAACCCGACCGCCCTGAGCAACCTGTTCGAGCTGGTATCGATCCTGCTGATCCCGGCCGCACTGGTGTTCACCTTCGGTCATTACGTCAAGGACATGCGCCAGAGCCGGGCCATTCTCGGTTGCATGCTGGCCCTGTTATTGATCGGCGGTTCGGTGTCGCTGTGGGCCGAGTACCAGCCCAATCCGGCGCTGAACATCGCCGGCGTTGAACAGGCCGCACCGCTGGAGGGCAAGGAAACCCGCTTCGGCACGACCGGCACCGTTCTCTGGTCAGTTGCCACCACGGCGGCCTCCAACGGCTCGGTCAACGGCATGCACGACAGCCTCAATCCGCTGACCGGCATGGTTGCGCTGGTCAACATGATGGTCGGCGAAGTGATTTTCGGCGGCGTCGGTGTAGGCCTCAACGGCATGCTATTGAACGTGCTGATCGCCGTATTTCTGGCTGGATTGATGATTGGCCGCACGCCCGAATACCTGGGCAAAAAGCTTCAGGCACAGGAAGTCAGGCTGCTGGTCGCGACCCTGCTGGTGATGCCGGTGGGCGTGCTGGTGCTGGGCGCGATTGCCGCCAGTCTGCCCGGACCGGCAGGTGCGATCAGCAACCCCGGTGCGCACGGTTTCAGTCAGTTGCTGTACGCCTACACCTCGGCGACGGCTAACAACGGCTCGGCGTTCGGCGGTTTCAGCGCCAATACCGTATTTCACAACCTGATGCTCAGCCTGGCGATCTTTATCGGCCGCTTTGGTTACATCCTGCCAGTGCTGGCGCTGGCTGGCAGCCTGGCCATGAAGAAAACCGCCCCTCAGGGTCAGAACAGCTTCCCGACTCATGGCCTGCTGTTCGTCACTCTGCTGACCGTCACCATTTTGCTGGTGGGTGGTTTGACCTTCCTGCCGACCCTGGCACTGGGGCCGATTGCCGAACACCTGAGCCTGGGTTTCTGAGGAACCGATCATGAGCACTACTGAAATTTCAAGACGTGATGCTGTAAAAGTCGCCGAACCGCAGATCCCCGGCGAGTCGGCCAGGACCGGCATCGCCGCCTTGTGGCGTCCGGCGTTGGTACAGGCGTTCGTCAAGCTCGACCCGCGCCAGTTGAAGCGTTCGCCGGTCATGCTGGTGGTCGAGCTGACCGCCATTCTGACCACCGTGCTGTGTGTCATCCCCAACCCGCAAGTGCCCACCTCGGTCTGCGTGCAGATCGCCTTGTGGCTGTGGTTCACCGTGCTGTTCGCCAACTTCGCCGAAGCCTTGGCAGAGGGGCGTGGCAAAGCACGCGCTGATAGCCTGAAGGCAGGTAGCGAAGGGCTCAAGGCGCGTATCCGCGACGAAAATGGCAGCCTTCGTACCGTCAATGCCAGCGAATTGCGCAAGGGCGATATAGTACGTGTCGAGGCCGGGGAAATGATCCCCGGCGACGGCGAAGTCATCGAAGGCATCGCGGCGGTCAACGAGGCGGCTATTACCGGTGAATCGGCA
Source organism: Pseudomonas caricapapayae (assembly GCF_001400735.1). Lineage (GTDB taxonomy): Bacteria > Pseudomonadota > Gammaproteobacteria > Pseudomonadales > Pseudomonadaceae > Aquipseudomonas > Aquipseudomonas caricapapayae. The sequence goes on along the minus strand of NZ_LJPW01000177.1, from coordinate 6,258 downwards.
CCTGTGATCCGTGAGTCCGGCGGCGACCGCTCGGCTGTCACGGGCAACACCCGACTGGTCTCCGACTGGCTGCTGGTGCGTATCAGCACCAACCCCGGTGAATCGACGCTCGACCGCATGATCGCACTGGTCGAAGGGGCCAAACGCCAGAAGACGCCCAACGAAGTGGCGCTGGATATCCTGCTGATCGGCCTGACCCTGATCTTCCTGCTGGTGGTCATCACCTTGCAGCCGTTCGCCCATTTTGCCGGTGGCAGCCTGCCGCTGGTGTTTCTGGTCGCGCTGCTGGTCACGCTGATTCCGACCACCATCGGTGGTCTGCTGTCGGCCATCGGTATCGCCGGCATGGACCGTCTGGTACGCCTCAACGTGATCGCCAAGTCCGGTCGCGCCGTGGAAGCTGCGGGCGATGTGCATGTGCTGTTGCTGGACAAGACCGGTACCATCACCTTCGGCAATCGGCGTTGCGCTGCCGTTTACGCAGCGCCCGGCGTGACCCCGAAGGAACTGGGCGAGGGTGCCTTGCTGGCATCGTTGGCCGACGATACGGCTGAAGGCAAATCCATCGTCGAGTTCCTGCGCAACCTGCACCCGATGAACGAGCCCACCCTGAGTTCGGTAACCGCTGTGCCGTTCAGCGCCGATACACGCCTGTCCGGTGTGGACTATCAGGGCCATGTGTACCGTAAGGGCGCGGTGGATTCGCTGCTGGCGTTCATCGACCTGCAGCGCAGCGATCTGCCGCCCGCGCTGGCACGTGAGGTCGACAAGATTGCCAAGACCGGGGGTACGCCATTGCTGGTCTGCGCCAATGGTCGACTGCTGGGTGCGATTCATCTCAAGGACGTGGTCAAACCGGGCATTCGCGAACGCTTTGAAGAACTGCGCAAACTCGGTATCCGCACCGTGATGGTGACCGGCGACAACCCGCTGACCGCTGCGGCGATTGCCGCCGAGGCAGGCGTGGATGACGTGCTGGCCGAAGCCACGCCGGAGAAGAAGCTGGAGCGTATTCGCCAGGAACAGGGCGAAGGCCGTCTGGTGGCGATGTGTGGCGACGGTGCCAACGATGCACCTGCGCTGGCTCAGGCGGACGTTGGCATGGCAATGAACGACGGCACCCAGGCCGCGCGTGAAGCGGCCAACATGGTTGACCTCGACAGCGACCCGACCAAGCTGCTGGACGTGGTGCAGATCGGCAAGGAATTGCTGGTTACCCGAGGCGCACTGACCACCTTTTCGATTGCCAACGACGTGGCCAAGTATTTCGCCGTGCTGCCTGCGCTGTTTGCTTCGATCTACCCGCAGTTGGGCGTGCTCAATGTTATGCAACTGGCCAGCCCGCAGAGCGCGATTGTCTCGGCCATCGTCTTTAACGCGCTGATTATCGTGGTGCTGATTCCGCTGGCCCTGCGTGGCGTGCGTGTCCAGGCGGCCAGCGCCGCTCACCTGCTGCGTCGCAACCTGCTGATCTACGGCCTGGGCGGGATCATCGTACCGTTTCTCGGTATCAAGCTGATCGACATGCTGCTGGTCGGCCTCGGCCTTGTTTGAAGCCTGTGCTGCATGCCGGTCGGCGTGCAGCCTCACCTGATTGAGGATGTGCAGATGTCCAGTGTATTGCGTCCGGCCTTGAGCCTGATCGTGTTGATGAGCCTGATTACCGGTGTGGCGTATCCGCTGGTGGTCACCGGAGTGGCACAGGTGGCGTTTCCGGCGCAGGCCAATGGCAGCCTGGTGTATGACGAGGCCGGCAAGGTGCGCGGCTCGGCGCTGATCGCCCAGTCGTTCACCGGTGATGAGTGGTTTCAGTCGCGCCCGTCGGCAGGCGCGTTCGCTACGGTGGCCAGTGGCGCGAGCAACCTTGCGCCGAGCAACCCGGCGCTGGCGACACGCGTCACGGAAGAAGCTGCCAGACTGGCGAACCCTGCTCAAGGCCCGGTGCCGCTGGCCTTGCTGACCACTTCCGGGAGTGGCCTTGACCCGCACCTTTCCCCGGAAGCAGTTGCCTGGCAGGCCAGTCGCGTGGCGACAGCGCGTCAGTTGCCGCTGGACAAGGTGCAGGCGCTGATCGACGCCAACACTCAACGTCCTTTGATCGGCCCGCCAGTGGTCAACGTATTGGCCTTGAATATGAGCCTGAATCAGTTACCGTCTGCACCGCGCAACGCACAGTTGTAACAAACTGCGCCGCGCATGCAATAGATTCACTACGCTGTGACTGATCAGAGAGAGGTAGTAACCAAGGTGAGTGATTCCGGTCGAGCTGACGCATTGCTGGCCCAGTTGCCCCGCGAAGGGCGCGGAAGGCTGAAGGTTTTTCTCGGTGCTGCTCCAGGGGTAGGCAAGACCTACGCGATGCTTCAGGCAGCTCATGCGCAGTTGCGTCAGGGTGTGAAGGTGCTGGCGGGCGTTGTGGAAACCCACGGCCGTGCGGAAACCGAGGCGCTGCTCAATGGCGTGCCGCAACAGCCTTTGCTGCGCACCGAATACCGCGGCATGATCCTCGAAGAAATGGACCTTGATGCCTTGCTCAAGGCAGCGCCAGCGCTGGTACTGGTCGATGAACTGGCGCACACCAATGCACCCGGCAGTCGGCATGCCAAGCGCTGGCAGGACATCCAGGAGCTGCTCGCTGCGGGCATTGATGTGTACACCACGGTCAACGTTCAGCACCTGGAAAGCCTGAATGATCAGGTGCGCGGCATCACCGGGGTGCAGGTGCGTGAAACACTGCCGGACTGGGTGTTGCAGGAAGCCTTCGACCTGGTACTGATCGACCTTCCTCCCCGCGAACTGCTGGAGCGACTGCGCGATGGCAAGGTTTACGTGCCGGAACAGGCGCGCGCGGCCATCGATGCGTTTTTCACCCAGACCAACCTTACTGCGCTGCGCGAAATGGCGATGCAGACGGCTGCTGCCCAGGTTGACAACGATCTGGCGCAGGGCTACCGGCAACTGGGCCAGTCTGCGCCTGCGGTACGCGGGCGGATGCTGGTCGGCATCGATGGCGATGTGCATGCCGAGCGCCTCGTGCGTCATGCCAGTCGGGTTGCCCAGCGTCGCCATCTGCCGTGGAGTGCAGTGCATGTGGACGATGGGCAAACCCTGGACGAGCAGTCCCGCGCGCGTTTGCAAGGCGCTCAGCAACTGGCTGAGCGACTGGGCGGCGAAGCGGTTTCACTGCGCGCCGGGGAGGTCGCCAGAACGCTGGTGCAGCATGCCATCGAGCGGCGGGCCAGCGTAGTGCTGGTTGGCCAGTCGCGCCGACACTGGCGTCGGCGTTTGTTTGGCGGTGGCGTTGCAGCGCGCTTGCTGCGCGAAGGGCACGGGCTGGAAATCTCGGTGCTCGACGACAGCGAGGCGCTGCCCGATCAGCCGCCGCGGGCACGCCCGGCTCGCGAAGTCGTGTGGTTCGATTATGCGCTGGCCTTTGCGGCAACGCTGATCGCCAGTCTGGTCGCCTGGGGGGTGTCGGGCGTGCTGGCGCTGCCCAATATTTCCCTGATCTTCCTCGCTGCGGTGTTGCTGGTCGCAGTGCGCAGTAGCATGGGGCCAGCGCTGGCTTGTGCGGGGCTGTCGTTTCTGGCCTATGACTTTCTGTTCATTCCGCCGAGTTTCTCGCTGAACATTCAGCGCGAGGAAGACGTCCTGACGCTATTGTTCTTCCTGCTGATGTCGGCCTTGACCGGAAAACTGGCAGCACGCCAGCGCAGGCAGTTGCAGGCACTGCGCGATACCCAGGAACAGACCAGCGAGCTGCTTGACCTGTCACGCAAGATGACCGCCGCCACTGACCGCAAGGCAGTGCTCAACGCCGCCGAGCAGCATTTTTCCGGCTGGAAGGAATTGTATTTATGCCTGGTCGATCGTGACGGGCAGGGCGGCTGGGTGGTCGAAACCGGTGGGCCACTGACTTTCTCGGAAGCCGAGCGTGCCGCCGCCGACTGGGCCTGGCAGCACGATCAACCGGCTGGCAGCGGCACCGGTACGCTACCGTCCGGGCGTTGGTGGTGGTGGCCGATCACCGCAGAAGAGGGGCCATTGGCCTTGTTGGGCGTCAGCGCGCGCGAAGGCCACTCGTTTACCGCGCAGCATCGACGCCTGCTGGCAGCGCTGACCCAGCCACTGGCGCAGGCGCTGGCGCGCGCGCAACTGGCGCAGGAGCTTGAGGCGGCGCGCCTGCACGGTGAAACCGAGCAATTGCGCAGTGCCTTGCTGGCCTCGGTCTCCCACGACTTGCGTACACCACTGACGTCAATGCGCGGTAGCATCGACAGCCTGCTGGCCCTGGGCGAAGCCATCCCTCTGGAGGATCGCCGCGAGCTGCTGGAAGGCACGCGTGATGAAGCCGAGCGCCTGGATCGATACATCCAGAACCTTTTGGACATGACTCGCCTGGGACACGGCGCGCTGAAACTCGCCCGTGACTGGGTGGCGCCTGCCGATATTGTCGGCAGTGCGCTCAATCGGCTGCGTGCGGTGCTGGCACCGTTGCAGGTCAGCACTCGGGTGACCGGCGAACTGCCCTTGCTCTACGTGCATGCCGCACTGATCGAACAGGCGCTGGTCAATGTGCTGGAAAACGCCGCACGTTTTTCGCCCGTCGACGGGCGCTTGCAGGTCGCGGCGGGCGTGGTCGACAGTGAATTGTTTTTTTCGGTCAGTGACGAGGGACCAGGTATTCCCGAGGATGAACGGGCAAAGATTTTCGACATGTTCTACACCGCTGCACGCGGCGATCGCGGCGGGCAGGGCACGGGATTGGGCCTGGCGATCTGTCAGGGCATGATCGGTGCGCACGGGGGGCGTCTTGCGGTCGAGGAAGGCATTGACGGGCAAGGTACGCGCATCACTTTGTTTCTGCCGTTGCAGACCCAGCCGGATGTGGACATGGAGGAGTCAGCTTGAGCCAGGCGGCGACTATTCTGGTCATCGATGACGAGCCTCAGATTCGTAAGTTCCTGCGCATCAGTCTGGTGTCCCAGGGCTACAAGGTACTGGAGGCCGCTACCGGCACGGACGGTCTGACCCAGGCAGCCTTGAACAAGCCTGATTTGCTGGTGCTCGACCTAGGGCTGCCGGACATGGACGGTCAGCAGGTGCTGAGCGAGTTTCGCGAGTGGTCGGCAGTGCCGGTACTGGTGCTTTCAGTGCGCGCCAGCGAAGCTCAGAAAGTTCAGGCACTGGACGCCGGGGCCAATGATTACGTGACCAAGCCGTTCGGCATTCAGGAGTTTCTGGCCAGAATCAGAGCGCTGCTAAGGCAGGCTTCGGGCAGCGACAAACCGGAGTCTGCCCTTCAATTCGGGCCGCTGACCATTGACCTGGCTTATCGTCGTGTGCTGCTCGAGGGGCATGAGGTTGCATTGACCCGCAAGGAGTACGCGGTGCTGGCGCAGTTGGCACGCCATCCCGGACGCGTCATTACCCAGCAGCAATTGCTCAAGGATATCTGGGGGCCGACACACACCGACGACAGCCACTATCTGCGTATCGTGGTCGGGCATTTGCGGCAGAAACTGGCAGATGATCCGACCGCTCCGAGGTTCATCCTCACTGAGCCTGGAATAGGCTATCGTCTGCTGGCTGACCACTAGATGAAAAAAGCGGTAACACGCCCGTGGCACGGCACTTTTATCGGCCCGGACCGTCAAAGCCGCACACTCCCTGTTCACTCTTGAGGTAACACCCCCCATGAAAGCCTTTATCTGTCTGCCATTGCTTGTCTTGGTTCTTGCAGGTTGTGCTGGCAAGACCGGGTATCGGGACAGCTGTGCCACCCAGCTTGATGCTGCCTGGCATGAGCTTGATCTGGCCAAGGCCGAAGGCTTCGCCGGCACCGTCAGCTACTCCAAGGCCTTGTCGTTGCTGACGGGTGCCAAGACTCAGCAGCAGTTCGAAGCGTTTGAAGGCTGCACCGAAAAAGCTGAAAAAGCGCGGTTTTACATCCGCGAGTCGCGCGCTGGCCGTTGATCGTGGATGATCACATGTGGCGTTGACTATCGTGTCTGTGCTCTTTGAGGGGCCAAAGTGAGCAAAGTCCCGGCCCCGCCTGACTGTCGTACCAATTCGTCGGAATGCAGTCCTTGACGCTCTGCGTCACACCGCGGTTCTGTGGTGCCAGGAAGATCGGGTTTCGATTCGCGTCAGCTTTTCGCCCTTCGGCGAGTTACTTTGATGGACCAAAGTAACCAACCCCCCGGGCTCCCTCTCCGGCCCGACTTCCTCGGGTTTTTTCGTCCTGTCACTGATCCG
>NZ_LJPW01000175.1 GCF_001400735.1 Pseudomonas caricapapayae | reverse complement strand
CCCTGACACCCCAGAACCGCCGTGTGACGCAGATCGTCACGAACTGCATGCCGACACGGAGCGTGCGGAACGAGAACTATCGTGGCTTGAAGCCTTTTTAAGCACCCATCGGGCCCTGCGAGCAGCGCCGAGCGCGGAGCACGAATGCAATCACATTGCCCGTGCTGGAGCCTCATGCCTCCGGCCTGTTAACATTCCGCGCTTGATCGACCAATTTCGGGATTTTCCATGACCACCGTTCGTACCCGCATCGCGCCATCGCCCACTGGCGACCCTCACGTCGGCACGGCCTACATTGCACTGTTCAACTACTGCTTTGCCAAACAGCATGGCGGCGAGTTCATCCTGCGCATTGAGGACACCGATCAACTGCGCTCTACCCGCGAGTCCGAACAACAGATTTTCGACGCACTGCGCTGGCTAGGCATCGAGTGGAGCGAAGGACCGGACGTCGGTGGTCCGCACGGCCCATACCGCCAAAGCGAGCGTGGCGACATCTATAAAAAGTACGCGCAGCAACTGGTCGAGATGGGCCATGCCTTCCCGTGTTTTTGCACCGCCGAAGAACTGGACGAGATGCGTGCCGAGCAACAGGCCAAGGGGGAGACCCCGCGCTATGACGGTCGTGCCTTGCTGCTCTCCAAGGAAGAAGTGCAGCGCCGCCTGGAGGCGGGCGAGCCACACGTGATCCGCATGAAAGTGCCGACCGAAGGTGTCTGTGTTGTCCCGGACATGCTGCGCGGCGAAGTCGAAATCCCGTGGGATCGCATGGACATGCAGGTCCTGATGAAAACCGACGGGCTGCCAACTTACTTCCTCGCCAACGTGGTCGATGACCACCTGATGGGCATTACTCACGTGCTGCGCGGCGAAGAATGGCTGCCATCGGCGCCGAAACTGATCCTGCTGTACGAATACTTCGGCTGGGACAAGCCGCAGCTGTGCTACATGCCGCTGCTGCGTAACCCCGACAAGAGCAAGCTGTCCAAGCGCAAGAATCCGACCTCGGTGACTTTCTACGAGCGCATGGGTTTCATGCCCGAGGCGATGCTCAACTACCTGGGCCGCATGGGCTGGTCGATGCCTGACGAGCGCGAGAAGTTCTCCTTGCAGGAGATGGTCGACAACTTCGACCTGTCGCGTGTTTCGCTGGGCGGGCCGATCTTCGATATCGAGAAGCTTTCATGGCTCAATGGCCAATGGCTGCGTGATCTGCCGGTCGAGGAGTTTGCCAGCCGCTTGAAGACGTGGGCGCTGAACCCCGACTACATGATGAAGATCGCACCCCATGTGCAGGGCAGGGTAGAGACCTTCAGTCAGGTCGCACCGCTGGCCGGCTTCTTCTTCGCAGGTGGCGTCACCCCTGATGCGAAGCTGTTCGAGCACAAGAAGCTGTCCCCGGAGCAGGTCCGTCAGGTCATGCAGCTTATCCTGTGGAAGCTTGAGTCGCTGCGTCAGTGGGAAAAGGACCGCATCATGGGTTGCATCCAGGCGGTCGTCGAGCATCTGGAGCTCAAGCTGCGTGACGCCATGCCTTTGATGTTCGCTGCGATCACCGGTCAGGCCAACTCGGTGTCGGTGACCGATGCAATGGAAATCCTCGGCCCGGACCTGACCCGCTTCCGTCTGCGTCAGGCCCTCGATTTGCTGGGTGGTGTTTCCAAGAAAGAAAACAAGGAATGGGAAAAGCTTCTGGGCTCGATTGCCTGAGGCATTCCCCGTTCCTGTCAGTCGCCCCCGGTTTTCCGGGGGTAGAAGGGTAAGTGGTTGTATTACCGACAAAAAAGTTTGCAAATTGTAGAAAATAAATTTGACAGCTCTGTCACTCACGCTTAATATGCGCCCCGTCCACTGATGTGGGGCTTTAGCTCAGCTGGGAGAGCGCCTGCATGGCATGCAGGAGGTCAGCGGTTCGATCCCGCTAAGCTCCACCAAATTTAGCGTTTCAGAGTGTTGCTGCACGGCTCTGATGCGATGTGAAACAAGCGGATCCAGCGACCGTTTGCTTTTCGAGAAGGTTATGTCCCCTTCGTCTAGTGGCCTAGGACACCGCCCTTTCACGGCGGTAACAGGGGTTCGAGTCCCCTAGGGGACGCCAGTTTCATCGAGTGATGCCGCAAGGTTGATCTCCGCCGAGAGGCGTAAATCCGGGGCTTTAGCTCAGCTGGGAGAGCGCCTGCATGGCATGCAGGAGGTCAGCGGTTCGATCCCGCTAAGCTCCACCAATTTTGCCAGGGTTCATCGTTCGATGAACCTGACTGAAGGTTTTGCGTCCCCTTCGTCTAGTGGCCTAGGACACCGCCCTTTCACGGCGGTAACAGGGGTTCGAGTCCCCTAGGGGACGCCACGATTTCCCGCTCTGCGGGACCAAGGGTCATTCGATTATTGAATGGCCCTTTTGTTTTTAAGAGTTTGAAAAATCCTTCCCTTCGGGTATTCACCTATCGTCTCCGTGCACACGCCTGTTTCTGCCCAAAGGGCGTGGGAGCGACCGGAACGGCGGTCCGCATTGTTCGAGAAGACAATGTTCAAGAGGGCGCATTTTCGGCGATCATACCGGCCCCTTCGCGAACAAGTCCGCTCCCACGACCCAGTCTTTCATACACAGCCATCCTGGCTTCGCTACACTCCCCGCAAATCGAATTCACGTAAGCAGGAGCACGCATGGTCTGGGATCGGGCAACGCCTTTCGTCATTGACCTTAACGTCGGCGCAGAAGACATTGACGGGCTGGGGCATGCCAATAACGCTGTCTATGTTTCCTGGCTGGAGCGCTGCGCCTGGCGGCATTCGCAGTATCTGGGCCTGGACCTGACCGAGTATCGGCGTCTGGACCGGGCAATGGCGGTGGTCCGGCATGAGATCGACTACCTGGCCAGCGCTTACGAGAGCGACGAACTGCAATTGGCGACCTGGATTGTCGATTGGGACCGACGCTTGAAAATGACCCGCTGCTTTCAGCTCAAGCGGCCTGCCGACAACCTGACGCTGCTGCGCGCGCAAACCACCTTTGTCTGCATCGAACTGTCCACCGGTCGGCCCAAACGCATGCCCGCGGAGTTCGTCGAAGGCTACGGCGCGGCCATTCTCGACAGCGACGTTCCCAATCCGTACGCCGGGCAGTAAACTGCCGGACTTTTTTTCGAGTGTGACCCATGCAAATTGCTCTGGCGCCCATGGAGGGGTTGGTCGACGACATCCTGCGCGATGCACTGACGAAAGTGGGTGGCATCGACTGGTGCGTGACCGAATTCATCCGGGTGTCGGAGCGTTTGATGCCGGCGCACTACTTCTACAAGTACGCTTCGGAGTTTCACAACGGCGCGAAGACTGACGCGGGTACGCCTTTAAGGCTCCAGCTATTGGGCTCCGATCCGGTGTGTCTGGCCGAAAACGCCGCGTTCGCCTGCGAGTTGGGTGCACCGGTACTGGACTTGAACTTCGGTTGCCCGGCAAAAACCGTCAACCGCTCCCGTGGCGGCGCAATTCTGCTCAAAGAGCCGGAACTGCTGCACTCGATCGTCAGTCAGGTGCGCCGTGCCGTGCCCAGACACATCCCTGTTACCGCCAAGATGCGCCTGGGTTACGAAAACACTGATGGCGCGCTGGATTGCGCGCGGGCACTGGCTGACGGCGGGGCAGAGCAAATCGTCGTTCACGCGCGCACCAAGGTGGACGGCTACAAGCCGCCAGCGCACTGGGAGTGGATTGCGCGCATTCAGGAAGTGGTCAAGGTTCCGGTGGTCGCCAACGGGGAAATCTGGACGGTTGATGACTGGCGGCGTTGCCGCGAAATCTGTGGAGCGCGGGACATCATGATTGGCCGCGGGCTCGTGGCACGTCCCGATCTGGCCCGGCAGATTGCTGCGGCGCAGAAGGGCGAAGAGGTGGTGCCGATGACGTGGGCCGAGTTGCAGCCGATGCTGCGTGCTTTCTGGCAGGCCTGTCTGATCAAGATGACGCTCATTCAGGCGCCGGGCCGACTCAAGCAATGGCTGGTGCTGCTGACCAAGAGCTACCCGGAAGCAACCCTGATGTTCAACACGCTGCGCCGTGAAACAGACTGCGATCGCATCAGCGTATTGCTGGGTTGCGAGCCCGAAACCAACCCCGACGAACGGTCAAAAAAAGTCTGAAAACAGCCTCTTGAAAAGCGAATGGTCGTCCTTATTTTGCTGATCAGGCGATGCCGAATACGGGTCGCGCAAACCACTCGCTGATAAACAGGAGAATTGTTATGGCTACTGCATTTTCTCTGGCTCCACTGTTTCGCAACTCAGTGGGTTTCGACCGCTTCAATGATCTTTTCGAGTCGGCGGCGCGAAATGAGACAGCCAGCGGTTACCCTCCTTACAACGTGGAGCGGCATACCGATGATCATTATCGAATCGTGATCGCTGCAGCAGGTATGCAAGAACAGGATCTGGACCTGCAAGTTGAAAAGGGCGTATTGACCGTCGTCGGCAACAAGCGTGAGCAGGAGGACAGCAACGTCACCTACCTGCATCAGGGTATTGCCCGGCGTGAATTCAAGTTGTCCTTCAGGCTGGCCGACAATATCGAGGTCAAGGGGGCTGACCTGTCCCATGGTCTGCTGAGCATTGATCTGGTGCGGAATGTGCCGGAAGAAGCCAAACCGAAGCGGATTCCGCTCAATACCCAGAAAGTGCTGGGCAGCTGATCTGTCAGGCGACAGCACGTGTTGAAAGAAAGGCACCTTCGGGTGCCTTTTCTGTTATCAGTCCCAGGGCGCGATTGACTGCGCCTGCCGCTTGGTCTGCAGCAGGTTCTCGAACTGCGGAGCTGGCAACGGTTCGCTGAACAGGTAGCCCTGATAGTTGTAACAGCCGACTCTTTCAAGGAACGCCAGTTGCTCTGAGGTTTCGACGCCTTCAGCAATCACGTTCAGGTTGAGGCTCTGTGCCATGGCTACAATCGCGCGAATGATTTCTGCATCGTTGGGGTCGCTGGTGGCGTCCTGGACGAATGACTGATCAATCTTCAGCGTATCCACCGGCAAGCGCTTGAGATAAGTCAGCGATGAGTAGCCGGTGCCGAAATCATCCATTGCGAAGCTCACCCCCAGCGCTTTGAGGCTGTGCATTTTGAGAATCGTATCGTCCAGATTCTGGATGACGATGCCTTCGGTAATTTCCAGCTTGAGCATGGATGCAGGCAACTGGTGCAGCTTGAGGCTGTGTTGCACACGTTCGACGAAGTCGTTCTGGCGGAACTGGCGTGGGCTGATATTGACGCCCATCAGGAATTTATCTTTAGCGATCAGCCCCTGTTTCAAGAGCAGGCCGCCGGTTTTGCACGCTTCGTCCAGGATGTGGCTGCCAACTTCCAGAATCATTCCGCTTTCTTCGAGTATCTGAACAAATTGGTCAGGCGACAGCAGCCCGTATTCAGGGTGCTCCCAGCGCAGCAACGCTTCGGCACCAGTAATGCCAGTGTCGCGGCTGTCGATCTGGGCCTGGAAGTGGAGGTGAAACTCGTTGCGGGTCAGCGCCAGACGCAGGTCGTTTTCGAGGCGCAGGCGCTGGCTGACTGCCTGTTGCATGGACACATGAAAAAACTGTGATGCATTACGCCCGGAATCCTTGGCGCGATACAGCGCAATATCGGCTCGTTTGAGCAAGTCGGCAGGTGCCAGACCATCATCCGGGATCAGCACGATGCCGATGCTTGGCGTGACTTGCAGGCGATGACCGTCGAGAAACATCGGTTCGGCCAGCAGTTCGCGCAGGTTGTCGGCCAGCACGCGAACCTGCCGAGTGACGTCGTCGCGAGAGCCATCCAGGCCGCAGATCAGCACCACGAACTCGTCACCGCCCAGGCGCGCAACGGTGTCCTCGTGGCGTACGCTGGCTTCCAGACGTGCGGCGATGATGCTCAGGACGCTGTCGCCTACCGGATGACCGAGTGAGTCGTTGATGTGCTTGAAATGATCCAGATCGAGAAACAGCAGGGCACCGCGCAAGTTCTGGTGTTGAAGCAGTGACACTTGCTGGCTCAGGCGGTCCATCAGCAGCGCGCGGTTGGGCAGCCCGGTGAGCGGGTCGTGATAAGCCAGATGCTGAATCTGCGCCTGGGCTGTTTTCAGCTGGCCGATGTCCCGTGCGTTCATCAACAGGCAGGCGGTATTGTTCAGCGTGATGAACTCGACCGATATGTCCAGTACCAACGGTGCGCCATGCTTGTCCTGACCGTTCATTTCCCGATGATGCACGCGGCCTTTCTGGCGCAGCTCGTCAATCATGTAGTCGCGCTGCACAATGTCGGACCAGATGCCGATTTCGTGGGCTGTACGACCAAGCACTTCCTGGGCGCTGAAGCCGGTCAGGCGACAGAAGCCGTCATTGACCTCTACATAACGGCCGGACTCGATTTCAGTGATGGTGATCGAGTCCGGGCTTGAGTGAAACGCCTTGGCAAACTTCTCCTCGCTGGCCTCCAGCGCGGCCTGGACGCATTGTTGAGTGATGTCCAGCAGGGTTCCAGACAACTTCACGGCCTGACCCTGTTCATCACGATAGATTCGTGCACGGCTTTCAAGCAGACGTGAAGTACCGTTCTTCAACTGAAACCGGTAAGTCACCTGGAAACATTCCTGCCTGCTTTCAAGAGCTGCAGCATAGGCTGCATGCATTTTATGGCGTTCTTCGGCTGGCAGGCTGTCGAGAAACTGTCTGCCATCCTCGTCGAAGGGCTTCGCCGCCATGCCATGCAGCACGGATGCTCGCGGCGAGGCTTGCAGCCTGTTGCCGATGATGTCCAGATCCCAGGTGCCCATCTGCGCCAGTTCCAGTGCCAATTCGAGACGATCCCGGGTTTGCTGGAGGACGCGCTCCGCGCCCGTCAGCGGCAGACTGATAGAGGCTGGCTGTTCAAGGGCGTTCAGCACGGGGTTATCCGGTGGATTGGACATGTGATCACGAGCCTTTAATCGATAAAGCCGATAGAGCGATCAGTCTGCGGCTTGCAGCATGGTCTACTTACTATGTCTGCGCATCGAGCAGTTTCATGAATGCTCTTGCTGCATTCGATAGCGTGCGTTCGGTATGCAGGATGTAGCCTAGCTGGCGATTGAGTTGCACGCCCGGTAGCGGAATGCGCGCCACTTGTTCGTCGAGCATGGTACGTGGCAAAACGCTCCAGGCCAGGCCGATGGAAACCATCATTTTGATGGTCTCCATATAATTGGTGCTCATCGCAATGTTGGGTTTTAGGCCCTGAGCCTCGCACAGCCCGCTGACAATATGGTGGGTAAACGTGTTACCGCCCGGAAATACTGCCGGATAGCGCACCACATCCTCAAGTTTCATCGGCCCGCTGTTGGCCAGCGGATGCTCCGGCGCTGCGACAAAGTCCAGCGGGTCGTCCCATACGGGTACGGCACGGATCAGCGTATGTGGCTCGGGTGCGAGTGTAATAACGGCCAGTTCGGCACGCCCGTGAAGAATTTCCTCATAGGCAATTTCCGAGTCCAGGAACTGGATGTCCAGTGCGACCTTTGGATATGTGCGGGTAAATGCCCGCAATACCGGGGGCAAGCGGTGCAGGCCAATGTGATGGCTGGTCGCCAGAGTCAGCCTTCCGGTGACTTCGCCGGTCAGGTTGGTCAGCGCGCGTCGCGTGTCATCCAGCACGTTCAGAATCTGGTAGGCGCGCGGCAGCAGGGCGCGCCCGGCCTCGGTCAGGCTGACTTCCCGGCCCAGGCGGTCGAACAGGCGGACGTTCAACTGTTGCTCCAGACCGGCGATGCGTTTGCTGATCGCCGGTTGGGTCAGATAAAGGCGTTCGCCCGCCCCGGAAAAGCTGCCGGTCTCGGCAATGGCTATAAAAGCATTAAGGTTGGCGAGGTCCATGATCGGATTCCATTTGGTTATCCAAAGTATGAAAATTATGAATTTGAGTTATTTAAGCATATTTCATAGGATGACCGCACAAGCCAAGGGGTCATCATCACGATTGCCCAGGGCATAGAAACAAGCTGATGAGGAAGTACGTCCGATGGCCGGGAAAACGCTCTACGACAAGCTCTGGGATTCGCATTTGGTCAAGCAGCGCGACGATGGTTCGGCGCTGATCTACATTGACCGCCATATCATCCACGAAGTGACCTCGCCGCAAGCGTTCGAAGGCCTGCGGCTGGCGAAGCGCAAGCCATGGCGGATCGATTCGATCATCGCCACGCCTGACCATAACGTGCCGACCACATCGGAACGCAAGGGCGGTATCGATGCCATTGAAGATCAGGTGTCGCGCCTGCAGGTGCAGACCCTTGACGACAACTGCGACGAATACGGCATTACCGAATTCAAGATGAATGACCCACGCCAGGGCATTGTCCACGTGATCGGCCCGGAGCAGGGCGCAACCCTGCCTGGCATGAGCGTGGTCTGCGGCGACTCGCACACCTCGACCCACGGCGCGTTCGGCGCGCTGGCGCACGGTATCGGCACGTCCGAGGTCGAGCACGTGCTCGCGACCCAGTGTCTGGTGGCCAAGAAAATGAAGAACATGCTGGTCTCGGTCGAAGGGCAGTTGCCATTCGGTGTGACGGCGAAAGACATCGTCCTGGCCGTGATCGGCAAAATCGGTACGGCCGGCGGCAACGGTTACGCCATCGAGTTTGCAGGCAGCGCGATTCGCGACCTGTCGATCGAAGGCCGCATGACCATTTGCAATATGTCCATTGAAGCGGGTGCCAGGGTCGGTATGGTGGCCACTGACGAAAAAACCGTCGAGTACGTCAAGGGTCGTCCGTTCGCCCCCAAAGGTGCGGAATGGGACCAGGCAGTCGAAGCCTGGAAGGACCTGGTGTCCGATCCGGACGCCGTGTTCGATACCGTTGTCAGGCTGGATGCGGCGCAGATCAAGCCGCAAGTCAGCTGGGGTACGTCGCCTGAAATGGTTCTGGCGGTCGATCAGAACGTACCGGACCCTGCGCAAGAGCCGGACCTGGTCAAGCGGGGTTCCATCGAGCGTGCATTGAAGTACATGGGCCTGAAAGCCAATCAGCCGATCACTGATATCCAGCTCGACCGTGTGTTCATCGGCTCCTGCACCAACTCGCGGATCGAAGACTTGCGCGCTGCCGCAGACGTCGCCAAGGGCCGCAAGGTTGCTGCGACCATCAAGCAGGCCATCGTGGTGCCGGGCTCGGGCCTTATCAAGGAGCAGGCCGAGAAGGAAGGGCTGGACAAGGTGTTCATCGACGCCGGTTTCGAATGGCGCGAGCCGGGCTGCTCGATGTGTCTGGCGATGAACCCGGACCGCCTGGGCTCCGGTGAGCACTGTGCTTCCACGTCAAACCGCAACTTCGAAGGCCGTCAGGGCGCTGGCGGCCGGACGCATCTGGTAAGCCCGGCGATGGCTGCCGCGGCAGCGGTCAATGGCCGTTTCATCGATGTTCGCGACCTGATCCAGCTCTGAGGAATCCAGCATGAAAGCCTTTACCCAGCACAATGGCCTGGTCGCTCCTCTGGATCGCGCCAATGTCGACACCGACCAGATCATTCCCAAGCAGTTTCTCAAATCGATCAAGCGCACCGGGTTTGGCCCGAACCTGTTCGATGAGTGGCGTTATCTGGACGTGGGCCAGCCTTACCAGGACAACTCCAAACGCCCGCTGAACCATGATTTTGTGCTCAATCACGACCGTTATCAGGGTGCCAGCGTGCTGTTGGCCCGGGAGAACTTCGGCTGTGGCTCCAGTCGCGAGCATGCACCCTGGGCACTGGAAGAGTACGGCTTCTGTGCGATCATCGCGCCGAGCTATGCCGACATCTTCTTCAACAACAGCTTCAAGAATGGTTTGTTGCCGATCATTCTGTCCGAGGAAGAAGTCGATCAATTGTTCAAGCAGGTTGAAGCTGCACCTGGCTATCAGTTGAATATCGACCTGCAGGCGCAAACGGTGACTCGTCCTGATGGCAAGGTCCTGAGTTTTGAAATCGATGCCTTTCGCAAGCATTGCCTGCTCAACGGCCTGGATGACATCGGCCTGACGCTGATGGATGCCGACGCCATCGCCAGTTTCGAGAACAAACATCGCGCCAGCCAGCCGTGGCTGTTCCGCGACTGATTCAGCCGTTGCGACATGCCTGTTTGCCAGCAAGGGGCCCTGCACCTTGCTGGCAAAAGTGTTTAAGACAGGCGATAAATTTTTCGCCGCTGCGAGCGTTATAAACAGGCGTTGTTCACAACGCCGATGCACAAAATCGAGGATGTTATGAGCAAGCAGATTCTGATTCTCCCAGGTGATGGTATCGGTCCGGAAATCATGACCGAAGCGGTCAAGGTGCTGGAACTGGCCAACCAGAAGTATCAACTGGGTTTTGAATTGAACCACGATGTGATCGGCGGCGCAGCCATCGACAAGCACGGTGTGCCCTTGGCCGATGAAACCCTGGATCGCGCCCGTGCTGCCGATGCGGTGCTGCTGGGTGCCGTCGGCGGCCCGAAATGGGACACCATCGAGCGTGATATCCGTCCTGAGCGCGGTCTGCTGAAAATCCGTTCGCAACTCGGCCTGTTCGGCAACCTGCGGCCTGCGATCCTTTACCCGCAACTGGCGGATGCATCGAGCCTGAAACCTGAAATCGTCGCCGGTCTGGATATTCTGATCGTCCGCGAACTGACCGGTGGCATCTATTTCGGCGCGCCACGCGGCACCCGTGTGCTGGATAATGGCGAGCGTCAGGCTTACGACACGCTGCCGTACAGCGAAAGCGAGATCCGTCGTATTGCCAGGGTCGGCTTCGACATGGCGATGGTGCGTGGCAAAAAGCTTTGCTCGGTGGACAAGGCCAACGTACTGGCGTCCAGCCAGCTGTGGCGCGAAATCGTCGAGCAGGTTGCCGGGGATTACCCTGAAGTCGAACTGAGCCACATGTACGTCGACAATGCTGCCATGCAACTGGTGCGTGCACCCAAGCAGTTCGATGTGATCGTGACCGACAACCTGTTCGGCGACATTCTTTCCGATCAGGCGTCGATGCTCACCGGCTCCATTGGCATGCTGCCATCCGCCTCGCTGGATACCGCCAACAAGGGTATGTACGAGCCTTGCCATGGTTCGGCGCCGGACATCGCCGGTAAAGGTATCGCCAACCCGCTGGCGACCATTCTGTCGGTGTCGATGATGCTGCGTTACAGCTTCAACCTGACCGATGCGGCTGATGCCATCGAAAAGGCTGTCAGTCTGGTGCTGGATCAAGGGCTGCGTACTGGCGACATCTGGTCGGAAGGCAAAGTCAAAGTTGGTACGCAGGAAATGGGCGATGCAGTAGTCGCCGCGCTGCGGAATCTGTAATCTCTCTGGCCCGCCGCCTGCTGTGTATGCGCAGAGCGGCGGTCCCACTTTTATTCAAGGTGTAGTTGCGATGAAACGTGTAGGTCTGATCGGTTGGCGTGGCATGGTCGGTTCCGTGCTCATGCAGCGGATGCGGGAAGAGCAGGACTTCGATCTCATTGAGCCGGTGTTCTTCACTACTTCCAATGTCGGTGGCCAGGCGCCTTCGGTGGGCAAGGATGTTGCGCCACTGAAAGACGCCTACAGCATCGACGAGCTGAAAACCCTGGACGTGGTGCTGACCTGTCAGGGTGGCGACTACACCAATGAGGTGTTCCCCAAGCTGCGTGAAGCCGGCTGGCAGGGTTACTGGATCGATGCGGCCTCCAGCCTGCGCATGCAGGATGACGCGGTCATCGTGCTTGACCCTGTAAACCGCAAAGTCATTGATCAGCAGCTCGATGCGGGCACCAGAAACTATATCGGCGGCAACTGCACGGTCAGTCTGATGCTCATGGGCCTGGGCGGGCTGTTCGATGCCGGTCTGGTCGAGTGGATGAACGTCATGACCTATCAGGCGGCTTCCGGTGCCGGTGCGCAGAACATGCGCGAGCTGATCAAACAGATGGGGGCGGTGCATGCCTCGGTCGCCGATGACCTGGCGAACCCGGCCAGCGCCATTCTCGATATCGATCGCAAGGTCGCTGAAGCCATGCGCAGCGAGTCGTTCCCGACCGAGAACTTCGGCGTGCCGCTGGCGGGCAGCCTGATCCCATGGATCGACAAGGCATTGCCCAATGGTCAGAGCCGCGAAGAGTGGAAGGGGCAGGCCGAGACCAACAAGATCCTCGGTCGCTTCAAGAGCCCGATCCCGGTCGATGGCATCTGCGTGCGCATCGGTGCCATGCGTTGCCACAGCCAGGCGCTGACCATCAAGCTGAACAAGGATGTGCCGATCGCGGACATCGAAGGCTTGATCAGTCAGCACAACCCTTGGGTCAAGCTGGTACCGAACAACCGCGAAGCGAGCATGCACGAACTGAGCCCGACCGCCGTCACCGGTACCATGAGTGTGCCGGTAGGTCGTTTGCGCAAGTTGAACATGGGCTCGCAGTACCTTGGCGCTTTTACGGTGGGTGACCAGCTGCTGTGGGGCGCTGCCGAGCCGCTCCGCCGCATGCTGAGGATTCTGCTGGAGCGTTGAGGCTCCGGTCTCACAGGAACCCGCTCTCCGAAAGGACGGCGGGTTTTTTATGGCCGATATTTTTTATTAATTATTATCCCTATATATGGGATTGAAATTTACATATTGAGATAACTGTAAAAACAGGTTTATAGTCGTCTGGCACTCACTTCCAATAAAACAACAGGTGACGCAATGCAGGCGCAATTGATCGCACTCGATTGGGGGACAACCTCGCTTCGGGCTTATCGACTTGGCGAACATGGCCAGGTCCTGGAACAGCGCGCCTTGAGCGCGGGCATCATGCAATTGCCGACCACACCGCGCCTGATCGCCGGGCAATTGTGCAGCGACGGTTTCGAGCTGGCTTTTGACCAGGCCTGCGGTGACTGGCTGGATGCGCAGCCCGACCTGCCGGTGATTGCCTGTGGCATGGTCGGCAGCGCGCAGGGCTGGCGCGAGGCGGCTTATCGGGAAACACCGGCTAGCGTCTACGAGCTGAGTGCAGCGTTGCAGACCGTGCGCAGTGCGCGCGGTGTGACGCTGCATATCATCCCTGGCGTCTTGCAGCGAGCGACCTTGCCCAATGTCATGCGTGGCGAAGAAACCCAGGTGCTGGGTGTACTGGCAGGCCTCGACGCCGGGCAGGGCAGCGAGCCTTTGCTGATCGGCCTGCCCGGTAGCCATTCCAAGTGGGTTCAGGTCGTGCGCGGTCGCATCGTTCATTTCGATACGTTCATGACCGGTGAGGTCTACGCCGCCCTGTGCGCGCACACCATTCTCGGTCGCACCATGCAGCAGGCCGAGGTGTTCGACCGTCAGGCCTTTGATCGCGGGCTATCGATTGCCCTGTCGCAGGAAGGTGCCGCCGGGCCGCTTTCCACCATATTCAGTACCCGGACGCTCGGGCTGACCGGGCAACTGGCTGCCAGTGCCCAGCCAGACTATCTCTCCGGCCTGTTGATAGGTCACGAACTGGTGGCCATTGCCAGGCTGCATCTACAGACGCATGAACAACTGCCCGCAGTGATTCTCATCGGCAGCGAGTCGCTGTGCGCGCGCTACGCCCGAGGCCTTGAAGTCTGCGGTTTTTCCTGCGTGACACTGGCCGAACAGGCGACCGAGCGCGGGCTGTGGCGGGTCGCTGAACAGGCAGGGCTGCTCGCAAGCCTGCCTTCTCCAGACATTCAAGAGGTGTGACATGCTCAAGCAAGCATTGAAGGAAAACGGTCTGGTCGCAATCCTGCGCGGCCTGCGGCCCGAAGAGGCACCGGCAATAGGTGATGTGCTGTACGAGGCCGGTTTCCGTGTTATCGAAGTGCCGCTCAACTCGCCGCAGCCGTTCGACAGCATCCGCCTGTTGCGCCAGCAGCTGCCGGCCGATTGCCTGATCGGTGCGGGAACGGTGCTGACCCCAGAGCAGGTGACCCAGGTCAAGGATGCCGGAGGTCAGGTGATCGTCATGCCACACAGCGACGCAAAGGTGCTGCGTGCAGCCAAGGCTGCCGGGCTGTTCCTGTCGCCGGGTGTGGCGACGCCCACCGAAGCCTTCGCCGCACTGGCCGAAGGGGCCGATGTACTGAAGCTGTTTCCCGCCGAGCAAATGTCACCCGCTGTGGTCAAGGCGTGGCTGGCGGTATTGCCCAAAGGCACGATTCTGCTGCCGGTCGGAGGGATCTCGCCGGACAACATGAAGGTGTTCCTCGACGCAGGCGTGAAAGGCTTCGGTCTGGGCTCCGGGCTGTTCAAACCCGGCATGAGTGCCGCTGGTGTCACCGAGCGTGCCCAGGCTTATGTCGCAGCCTGGAAGCAGCACAGCGCGGCGCTTGCAGGCTGACCGGCATCGGCACTTGCTATCCAACAAGAGAATCAACAAGAGAAACCGCACCCATGAAAATCACCAAACTCACTACGTTCATCGTTCCGCCGCGCTGGTGCTTCCTCAAGGTCGAGACCGACGAGGGGGTTGTCGGCTGGGGCGAGCCGGTGGTCGAGGGCCGCGCGCACACCGTGGCTGCCGCAGTGGAAGAGCTTTCCGATTACCTGATCGGCAAAGACCCGCGCAACATCGAAGATATCTGGACCGTGCTGTACCGCGGCGGCTTTTACCGCGGCGGTGCAATTCACATGAGTGCGTTGGCGGGTATCGATCAGGCATTGTGGGATATCAAGGGCAAGGCGCTGGGGGTTTCAGTCAGTGATCTGCTCGGCGGTCAGGTGCGTGACAAGATCCGTGTCTATTCGTGGATTGGTGGTGATCGGCCTGCCGACACGGCGCGCGCGGCCAAAGAGGCAGTCGAACGTGGCTTTACTGCGGTGAAAATGAATGGCACCGAAGAGCTGCAGTTTCTCGATACCTTCGACAAGGTCGACCTGGCGCTGGCCAACGTAGCCGCCGTGCGCGATGCGGTCGGGCCGAACGTCGGCATCGGTGTGGACTTTCATGGCCGGGTTCACAAGCCCATGGCCAAGGTGCTGATGAAAGAGCTGGACCCGTACAAGCTGATGTTCATCGAAGAACCGGTGCTCAGCGAGAACTACGAAGCATTGAAGGAGCTGGCACCGCTGACCAGCACCCCGATTGCACTGGGCGAACGGCTGTTCTCGCGCTGGGATTTCAAGCGCGTGTTGAGCGAAGGTTACGTCGACATCATCCAGCCTGATGCGTCTCACGCGGGCGGTATCACCGAAACCCGCAAGATCGCCAACATGGCTGAAGCCTACGACGTCGCGCTGGCGCTGCATTGTCCGCTCGGGCCTATCGCGCTGGCAGCCTGCCTGCAACTGGACGCGGTTTGTTACAACGCTTTCATTCAGGAGCAGAGCCTGGGCATTCATTACAACGAAAGCAACGACCTGCTCGATTATGTGAAACACCCGGAGGTTTTCGACTACGACAAGGGCATGGTCAAGATTCCCAACGGGCCGGGCCTGGGCATCGAAATCAACGAAGAGTATGTCATCGAACGCGCGGCCATCGGCCATCGCTGGCGCAACCCGATCTGGCGTCATGCCGATGGCAGTTTTGCAGAGTGGTAAGCGGAGGCTGTCGTTCCAAGGTGCTACAGATATGTACGGGCTCTTTTACAGGTGTTCCTCCACTGTAGAAGTGCTTTAGAGGTGATTTTTGTTCGCGATAGCGCTGACGACGCAGAGTGCGACGTGAGTGACTGCTGAGTCGTGGCACTGATCCGGGGCTACCTCCGGATCAATGTCAGGGCGAAGGAACCCGACCAAGTCGGGCCGGAAACATGAGCGGGGATTTTGCTTATTCTGGTCCCTCGGCACGCGGAACGTGGCAACGAGAGTCAGCGTGTCTTCAGCTCGGTTATATCGAAATACAGACCTCAATAAATCCAACAAGAGGCTACATTCCATGCGCACTCGAACTCTGGAGGGTGCGGCATCCCTGGTGACGCCGTCCCGCAAACGTTTCTTTATCATGGTCCTGCTGTTCATCACAGTGGTGATCAACTACCTGGACCGCAGCAACCTGTCGATTGCTGCGCCAGCGCTGACGTCTGAGCTGGGCCTTGATCCGGTGCATATCGGGCTGATCTTTTCCGCATTCGGCTGGACCTACGCTGCCATGCAACTTCCGGGTGGCTGGCTGGTAGACCGCGTGCCGCCACGTATCCTTTACACC
>NZ_LJPW01000095.1 GCF_001400735.1 Pseudomonas caricapapayae | reverse complement strand
GTGGTGCTGGCCAAAAGCATGGAGCTGCTGTTCCGTGTGGTACCACCAAGCCTCTATCTAGCGCTCGCCATGACTGAAGCGCATGAAAAGAAACAAAGGTATGACCTGATGCAGTCACAGGGTCTGGATGAACTTGGGGCCGCCCTGGCCGTTGCCCAGGCGCTGGACTGCAAACGCGGGATTGAGCCAGCAACCATTACATTCCCGTCTTCACCCTTGGAGAACCTGGCATGAGAGCCATGGATGCCCTGACTCAAAATCTGATCGACAGCCTGACTCAAATACTCAAAGACCCGCAGGAAGATTCCCTCCTGGCTTTGAAGATCTGCGCCCCCGTACTGATCGAGCACTTGGAAGTCGTGAAACATGTCGCGGTTGATCGTCGAGAGATCGAATTCCAACTGCACAAGGCACTGGACCAATGGCTTGAGCATCACCCACAGCCTGAAAGCGCGCAGAAGGCTCTGCTTACGCTGCTGAATCAGGAGCTGCTGGCCAAACAGTTCCTCGACAAAGAGGCCTCCGAATGAAGCGACCCACACCTCGCCAAATCCTGTACGGCATCGGTGCGGTAGCCTTGGCTATCTCATCTTTTCTATGGCTGCCAGAACTGAGGCAGCACGTGCCTGGCGTATCTGGAGACACGGCAACGCCAGCAGCCGAGCAGATAAGGCAAAGTGGCGAATGGGTGTACGGGAGCCGTAGTGCACGATTCACCATCGTGGAGTATGCCGATCTGGAATGCCCTTACTGCAAGGATTACTTTCCACAGCTCAAAGCATGGGTTGATCAGCATCCAGACGTGAACCTGCAATGGCATCACCTTCCACTACCGATGCACGAGCCAGCCGCCAGCTATGAAGCTCGCTGGGCTGAGTGCGCAGGGATCGAGCGAGGCAACCACGCATTCTGGGTCGCCGTGGAGCTGATTTATCAGCGCACTCGCTCCAACGGTGCGGGAGTTGCTGGCGATCCGCAAATCCCGGGGCTTGAAAATAGGCAGCGCTACATCGATAACTGCGCCTCCAACAACCCTTCCGTGCAACGGGCCGTCATCAGCCAGGCTCACAAAGCCAGCCTGGACGGCATCATCGCCACACCGACGTTGGTCATCAAGGACAAGCAATCTGGCCGCTCGATCAAGCTGCAGGGAGCACCTGACGGTGACGTGCTGCTCTCAGCAATCGATTGGCTCGCTGCTGGGTTAGCTGCCAGTGACAACGAATAAGTGCTCAGGTCTCGAAGCGCGAGGTACTGGTCAGCTCACGCGCCCGGTTCTTGTTCGAGTGTACTGAAGCAAGCCTGGAACGGCGGCAGCAACTACTCTGATACAATGGCTATTTATGCGAACGCCGAGCAGATCTACGTACTGACGCAAGACTAACCCGCTTTCATATCGGTAGAAATCAAGTAGGCACGATGGTTGGCGAGGCCTCCGAGTGGTTCAACAATATCCCCGCAACTGAGTCAATTCGACTTTGGCACCTGAAGGTTATGCGGCTGTAAGCACCATTGATGATCATGCTGTAAACCCAAGAGGATTGGTATGGAACGTTTTGAACCGATCAGAGATTTTTTTCATCGTCGGCATGCTCACCACTTGGATCAGATATTACGTTTTGTACGGCTGTCATTGCTGGAAACGAATAGCCACAGGACCCACCCTTGTTACCCCTCACCTATGATTAAAATGGCGATCATGGTCAATGCGCTTGGAGTCGGTGAGATAAGCTACACAATCAGTCCACTTCAGGATCGATTGTTTGTTTACGGCATTGAGATCTCACGCGAGTACAAGCGTCGCGGCCACGGACTGGCCGCCTTGTGGAGACTTCACCAACTGCACAGTCTGCCGATCGTTCCGGTCTCCATTATCAGTAGCAATGAAGCCCGCCGTTTTTGGGATCGCTCACGCCATATTCTTAGCGCCGCAGGTGCGCGGATCCAGCCCGACATACGCCGAGGCCATGTCTACCAGGAACAGCAGAGCTGGAAACACTTGGTACCGGAGTCGTCAATTGATCGGTCTATCCGTGAACACGAAGAATGGATGGCTCGGGAGGCTAAAGCGTACCCCATACAGGAGCCGCGTTATTAGTAAGCCATTGCCATGAACAACGTGGTGATATGTCACAACCATAAACAACGGTGACAAGATATCGGGTGCCCGGCGCTGAAAAATGCCAAGGTATCTACAGTTTATTAGGGGTTGCACGATCCAAATCTCTACGAGCAGTATTGGAGCGAAGAAGATCAGATCGTTGACGAGGCGCGTGAAAAGGCCGTGGAACGTCTCAGAAGAGAACAGGCTAAGGCTTACGCGATCAAGTACATCGAAAGTAACGACTGGAAAGCGCTGGACCTTCCATCCCCCGAACATTTGTCAGCAGAGTTATACGCTGGTAGACCGTATGCGAGTGAGTGGACACTTCCTGGACTACGAGGACGGTATCGTATGAATGGATAACGCTTACGGCGTCTAGAGGTGCTGGGGGAAGAGCCAACAATCCAACTATGCCGCCAATTCCTCACCAAAGTTGTCAAGGGTGGCATGTACGGCCCTGAACCATAGAAAATTCAATTCTGCTCAGTACTTACGCGGCCTCGGCCAAATGCGCGGGGAGCTCACCACCCACGCATTTCAGGCAGTCTTTCATGAGCCCTTACAGTCCGTTAACCGCGTTTTGAAGCTTTGTTTGAGAATCACCTTGGTCGCCGTTTGAAAACAGAGTGTACGAGAGCCACGGAGTACGTTTGGCCTCGCCTTTGTCAGTCACCAGTTCAAATTGGGCTGCGCACACAAAGTCGCCGTTTTTATCCTCGCCACCCGAACCGGCGACCAGCCTAAGAATCCTCTCTTCACGTTGAGCCGCTGCGAGATCCGCATGCCCCCTTATCATCTGAAAACACTTATCTCGGGGGGTGATCTCTGTCGCAGTTTCGGGCATGCTTGGAGGTGTATCTGCATGTGCTGTACCGATAACAACAAGGGCTGCCACTGCAAAAAAACTTTTCATTTTACGTCCTAATTTTAAACGGTAGTCAACATTCAGGGGTTCCATCGCGTACCTTGTCAGCTTCATCAGGATCCACCAATAAAACAGGGAGCGCAGGCTTTCTAACGACCGTTGCTACCCGTCGACACGTCCTCAGCAGCCTGACTCAGGGGTAAACTCGTAACCGATTGCCTGGAATAACTCGGCGGCTTTATCAGCGCTTACCGGCTCTCGCTGCTCATCATCTAGATCCGTGTAGAAATTTGCGCACCCGCCCTGAACATGAATGCTGTGGTAGGCGTAGGCCTTGTCACCCTTTCCTATCCACTGCATTACCTTGCCTGCAATGTTCTCTGCGGGGATGCTCTCAATGCCGTAAGGATTGCCGCGCTTCATGTAGTCCTCGAAGTCCATACGGATCGGCAGCCTCAGCCCTTCTAGACGATGTTCCAGATCGAGAATCACATAGAAACTGACAAACTCGACGCGCACCCCTCGCAGATCGGTTTCAAGAATTTTGTTCAAAACGATATTACGGCCATCTTCCGTGTTGTAGAGGCTAGTGCCCATCGCAGGATAGCCCTCACGGTTAGTCTGAATAACTACAATATCGGCCCGAGCAATGCCGTGACTGGGGTCTATCCGGATACCGTACCGGGCTAAACACGGTTGTCGATCGTTACCGGGAAAAAATATCTCTTTGATCATTTGTTCCAGTCCTACCTGTGGCACGCACGAAAAGCGCGCTTGTAATGATGACCTACCTTTAGGTCCAGCGACATGTAATAGGCAACGTTGCCTATTTAACCGGTGATTCTTCACACAACGCTTCAAAGATCTCGACCGTAAGAGACGCGAGCATCAGCATAAGTGACAATGCAAGCGCAAGAAATCCTGCCTTGCTGAACGCCAGATCTGCTGTGCGCTGCCCTGCCTCCCCCAGGACTATTGCAGTCAAAACCGCGACTAGTTGAACCAATGCTAATTTCATACGACGTTCCCTGTGCCTTTTCGATGCAAAATTGGTATTTCTTCTGACCCAGTCCCGCTCAATGTATCTGACAGTCTCAATATCATAATCTCGGAACAGGCTACCGACCAGCAATCTCGCCCGTAACCTGGATCTCACCTCTCTCCCGAAAGTGCTATCGCGCTTGCTGCCGGATGGCGGGCGCACGATTCAAGCAGACGCCGCCAAACCCCAATCGTCCCGATAACGGTTTGCTACTGACGACAGTTCATTAATCGCGTTTTCTGTACCTGACACCCCCTTCAGGTACTGCCTCATGCTCCCTTCCAGCACCTATTGCTTCAGATCCAAACGTAGCCTTTTGGGCTTCCTGAGCTTGGTCATGGCTTCCCAGGTTACGTTCGCGCGCGCCGAGACATGGGTGATTACTGATCGAAACCATCCCGTTCAGGCTCCGGCACATGTCCGGCTGATTCTTCTGGACGAGCAAGAACGGCTTGAGACCAAACTTTCGGAAGGCCTGCCGGCGAATCAGCAGCAAGCCATCGCGATCGTGCACAAGCGCCTCAAGAGCGACGATGCGCTGCGTTTGCAAAGAGACCTGGCGTTGGCTCAACAGAGTCTTGTCGACGCTTGGAGCATTGGGGTCACGAAGGTGCCTGCCGTGGTGGTCGACCGCCAGTTCGTCGTTTATGGCGAAACCAACGTTCTGGCGGCGGAACAGCGCATTGCCCAGTGGCGCGCTGCAGCCAAACATCAACATGAAGCTGGCCAGGGAGGTGTGCCGCGATGAACCTGCGCAAGCCTTCGGCGTGGGCGACATTGGCGTTGTCGATATCAACCTGGCCAGCCGCCGCCGGCACAGTGACATCGGCCACCCTAGTCGCCTCAACCCTTTCGCCTGACTGCCTGGAATACAAAGTGGTCGGTATCTGCTATTGGCTGCTTTGCACGCCGTTTGGATGCAAGGTCAAAACGTCGACCAAGGTTCGCCATTTCGTTCCGGACGCGGTGGTTTCTAGCTACTCGAATACCGGCGAAAATCCTTGGGTTGAAGTCTCTTCGCTGAGCTCGCCTACGTCATTTGCTCAGGACGGCGGTGACGGAACCACCAATCACAACAACGAAGATAGCCTGGCTAAATTCAAAAACGCTGACGTCATCGGTCACCCCGGGGGAGCAACATTCAGTACGTTCGCCAGCGCTTCGGGTTATGCCTGTCAGGGCGCTGCCACACCCTACATGCCTTACCTGCTGAGCACACTGGATACCGTCGCCTGGCGTTACGGTGTTCCCGAATCGGTGTATCCGGAAGCCTTGATTCCTGGACGGCGAGAGGTCGGAGGCCTTACCTCGGGTGACATGTGGGGAAGCGTCTACCCCCGCAGCGGCTTCATCCATCAAGCCGACGATTACAAAGCAGCATCCGTGATCGCACAGCGTGTTGGTGACGTGGTCACTCGCACCGGTCAGGTTCATGTCTACCAACCGCTTCTGGCACAGCCTCAGCCTGGCTATTGGCCTGCTGGGAAATTGATCGAAACCGACGCCACCACCGGCAAGTGGCAAGAGCTTACGCCGGCACTCAGTCAGAGCTGTGCGGTATTCCCTAATTCTCAGCCCCGCACGCAAGCCACTGATGGCGCTTACGCCTGGGCGCTATGGCGACCTTATTCCTGCTGCAAGCGGGCAGGCCAAACCTTTCTTGGCAGTACGGACTTTCAACAATGATCAAGAGAACCTCAACTATGCGCCGCGCTGCCATTTTGACTATCGCAATCATGAGCGCTCTAACGACTCATCACGTCTTTGCTGCAACACCCGGAATCAATGCCAGCTCATCCGGCAGCGTGCTGGGGGATGATGTGCTGTACAGCGTCGGGGGTGGCAACGCCGTGACGATGGGCAGCGCAGGCAACATGGACAGCATCAACATCGGTGGAGGCTGGAACAGCAACCTGGTCTGCGGAAACATGAGCATGAACAACACGCTGCAGAATCAGTTGAATGGAGCGACTTCCGGATTTCAGACGATCATGGGGTCGATGATCTCTAACGCCACCAGCGCCGTTTCATCACTGCCGGGACTGATCATTCAGCGTGCTAACCCGGCTTTGTACAACCTGCTCACCAACGGCATTCTGCAGGGTCGTCTTGATTTTGACCGCTCCAAAGGCACTTGTCGCGCCATCGCTGACAAGATGCTCGATGTTGCGGGAGGACAGATGGGCTGGAACAAGATCGCCGAAGGCCAGGCCATGAGTCAGGCGGTGAAAAACGGAAACACAGACGCCGTCTCAGCTGTTGCGCAGGTCGAAAAACAAGGTGGGAATGACGGGATCACGTGGCTCGGAGGAAATAAAGCCGGCGGATCTGGCCAGCAACCGATCAAGGTCGTCGGAGATGTGACTCGAGCGGGGTACAACCTGCTGAACGGGCGCAGTGCTGCTGATACAACGTCTATCAGTCCTTCGAGCTGCAACAATGGCATGGTGTGCTCCACCTGGTCTTCACCGCAGGATGCATCAACGTTCGCCAACCGGGTGCTGGGAGAGCAGCAACAGCGCACGTGTGAGGGTTGCACGCAAACCACATCCACTCCCGGCGTAGGCCTTACGCCACTGATACAAGAATCCTACGACGCCAAGCTGAAATCCTTGCAGGAGCTGATTGCCGGACGCAAGGCGCTCACACCCGACAACCTGTCTGAAGCCAGCAGCAATTCTCTGCCCATCACTCGTGGCGTAGTTGAAGCTCTTCGCTCAGAACACGATCAGGACATATTGGCAAAACGTCTTGCCTCAGAAGTGGCCCTGTCTGATGTGCTTGGCAAAGCCCTCCTGCTCCAACGAACCCTGTTTACCGGGAGCAAGGAGCCGAATATCGCGGCCAACAATGTGGCTCAGCAAGCGGTTGCTCAGCAGAACAGCAGCCTGCAACAGGAAATTGACAACCTTAAAACCGAGTTGGACATGCGCCGCAACCTGGCCAGCAACTCTCCGACAGCCATCCTCCAACGGGCTCAAATCAGGAGGGATGGTTCAAAAGGCATCTTCCAAGGCGACCCGACGCCTGATCGTCTTGACCAATTGCAAAATCCTGAAAAAGGAAACTCACCATGACACCCACCGTTTTAAAGCCTGGACGACTTAAAAAAACAGCGAAAGCGGTTTTGGCCTTTCTATCACTGACATTACTGACGGTGCTGCTGATCGTGGTGTTTTTGACGTTCGTCAACATGGTGTTTGCTGATCTAGAGCGCTTTAGTGAGTGGCAGAAAGCACATTACGAAGCGATGCTAGCCTGGAGGTTACTGGTCTATACGGCGCTAGCGATTACATGGCTCAACGTTAGGAAGCGCCTGGCTCACCAGGCCTCGTCTGATATTCCCGCAGGCCCAATGCGATGTGAGGTGATCGCCCTGTTGTTGATTGCATTGATGGAGCTACGGCGTGCCGGCCTACTCGAGGGAGTCAGTACACTATGATGTTACACACCAATGATTATCTGGAATACTACCTCACGCTGGTCGCCTGGATCATCAACAGCGGCGTGTGGAACATGATCGAGGACAGCGGCTTGGTTGCCGCGCCGTTCGCCGCCATCATCATCAGCGAATGGCTCAAAGCGCGTGCCGAGGGTGCCGACGAAGGTAACAAAGGCGTCCTCTCACTAGCGCGAGTCGAAAACCGTTTCTACACCGCGATATTAGTCATCATTCTCTGCTGCATGCCTCTGGTGACCGTCAGCATCGATACCATGCAGTTTGATCGAAGCCGTTCCGAGCAATGTCAGTATTCGATACCCAACCCGGCCGATACGGGTTGGAATACTTCGTTCAGTACATTGAATGGAAAAAGCGCCGTCGTTCCTGTGTGGTGGCTATTCGTGCATGCAATGTCCAAAGCAGCAACTGCAGCCTCCATCGCGGCGATACCTTGTGGGGTAGACCTGCAACAGGTTCGGATGGATGTGAACAGAGCGCGTATCAACGACCCACTGCTGGCACAGGAAGTCGCCGACTTTACCAACGACTGCTATGCACTGGCACGGTCGCGACTCTTCATGACTCAACCAACGCTCACCAAAGATCAGTTGAACGACGTCAACTGGATCGGCTCAAAGTTCTTCCTGCAGACGCCAGGCTATTACGATGATGGTTTCTCTGGATTCAGGTCACACAGCCCACGGACCAGATGGCCCTACGATGCAACAAGAGATGCGGGCCTGCCACAAACCACGGGTGGGGGTGGATTTCCTACGTGCACTCAATGGTGGTCGGATGCAAGCATCGGCCTGAGAGCCAGGCTGCTGGAACAGGTCAGCCCAGATCTGCTGAGCAGGCTTGCTCAGTGGGCAAAATTCATGACCCAGACCGAGGTGAATGATTCGGTCATCCGTGACCTCGTTTCTCCGCGAAAGCAGCAACTGACCCAAGGACAGGTGTACGCCGACTACGGTGGCCAAGTGGGAGGCTCCGTGCTGAATGATGTGACGCGCCTGACTGCAACCGTCGGCCAGGCGGCAGGGTCTCTAATGATGTACCCAGCCATGGATAGCGTCCGTCAGGCTGCGCCTATGGCAATGGCCTTCCTGAAGATGGCACTGATAATCTGTATTCCATTTGTATTGATGATCGGAATGTTTGATCTGAAAGTAGTTATGACGATCACTTTCTCTGCGTTCGCTTTGATCTTTGTCGACTTCTGGTTCCAACTGGCCCGCTGGGTGGACAGTACGATACTGGATGCTCTTTACGGTAGTGGGATAGGCAGCAACGTTCCTCACTCAAATTTCGACCCAGTGTTTGGAGCAAGCAACGCGCAGGGGGACCTATTACTGGACTTTGTTATGGGGATGATGTTTATAGTCCTTCCAAGTTTTTGGATTATTGCGCTAGGTTGGTCAGGTATGAAGCTAGGGAATCTAGTTGGCGGGCTGGCAACTGCAACAAGCACAGCTAAAGACGCTGGAGGTACAGGTTCGAAAGTACTAATTGACGTAGCTAAAGGTAAAATTTAAAAAAAATAAAACGCCTGTTACAGTTCAATCAATACTAGTGAACTGTAACGGGCGTTAGTCCACTCTCATATCGCCAACATAAGAACCATATCCATCTGCACCATCCTTGACCTCTGGCCAAGATGACCTTGGCAGGGTGTTATCCAAATCAAAATGAACAAGCTGAGATGGATACAAGGATCCTTGACGAATCCCGGGACTGTTAACGATGCCAAATCCAATAACCAAAAGGACAATGAAGGACAGCACGTACATAAGCCCCCAAGCTGCAAAGAACGCACCCGTGCTAATCAACGCAACACGAGTTGCCCACTTGACTGGGGTCACGATCAGGCCAGGCACGCCAGCTCGGCTGAGCAACGACCAGACCGCACGCTCAACGTTGAGTATTCGACGCAGCCCCAGACCGAGCACGTGGCCGAAACGCGCTGCACCGCGCAAATCTGTGTTGGCATATGTGCTCATGGGATACCTCGCCTGATCGCTTGAAACATGTCGTAGCGATATCATTTATAGCCCTATTGCCTCACACATTCAACTCATTTTCCCTTGAAAATCAAGCTCCCGACGGACAGCAGGCGGGCTGGATCAACCTGTTATGAGCAAGTCTCGCGAAAGCCTCGAATGCCGAATCTGGCTCATACTCGAAGTGTTTCCTGGGCAGCAGAATGTTCCGACTATCTGTTTCAGTAATGCGGATTTGAAGCATACACACGTCCCATTGGCAGGGTTGCAAGCTGACCCAAATGGCATTTTTTCGCACCACTGCTACACATCACTTTCCTCGTGGAAGGCCTTCCACCCTGCATCATGCGCCCCCAAAAGGGCAAAATGGGCTGACGCAAAATGGCAGAGCGAAGGGTTTGAATGGAATGGGGGTTAAGGGTAAGTGCCTTACCCGAAAAGGCCGGCGAGTCCGCCGGAAATGGATGACGAAAGGGCTAGAAAGGCAGCTCACGGAAAATTGAAATTGACAAAAATCAGCCTAAACAAGCACTTGGACACTACATTTCCTCTGACAAGCATGGCAACATCCAATTGCCGTCACTACTTGGATCCAAGCCAGTGAGGCGAGAGCTTTCCTGAACAACCTTTCCAGGACGGATATAGGTTTCGACTTGTTGTGCTGAGCCCCATAGAGCAAAAGGCCCACCAATGACTTCATCATGGGTGCCTCAATGCTTAGTTTCTTTCAGCGAAGAAAAACATCGCCAACCGAGCCGTCCAATGCTGCTGCAGGGTTCATGAAACCCGAGTCTTCTGACGCGCTATTGTCCACTCCCAGACGGCGTCAGCTCATTGAGAACATCTGGCAGCGAACGTCCCTGCCCCGGTCACAGTTCGATACGCTATACGTGCAAGCATTCAAGAGTTACGCGGCTCTGGTGCAGCATCTTCCTGCCTCTGAGAACCATCACCATGCCTATCAGGGTGGCATGCTGGATCACGGGCTTGAAATCGTCGCCTACGCACTGAAGATCCGCCAGATGTATCTGTTGCCGATCGGAGCGCCACCCGAGTCACAGGCCGCTCAATCCGAAGCATGGTCTGCAGCATCGGCGTACGGTGCGCTCGTGCATGACCTCGGCAAGATTGCTGTGGACGTACAGGTAGAACTGGCAGACGGCACGACCTGGCATCCCTGGCACGGACCACTGGATCAACCGTACCGATTCAGGTACGTGAAAGGTCGTGACTACCGGCTGCATGGAGCCGCTTCGTCGCTGATCTACACCCGCGTGATTCCGGCTAAAGCATTGGACTGGCTCAGCGGGTTTTCCGAGCTTTGGGCTCAACTGGTGTTCGCGTTCGCAGGGCAATACGAGCATGCCGACATCCTGGGGGAAATTGTCTCCCAAGCGGACCAGGCGTCGGTGGCGCAGGAGCTCGGCGGCAATCCAGGTCGGGCAATGTCAGCGCCGAAACAGTCCATTCAGAGGCAACTGGCTGAAGGCTTGAGAATGCTCGTGGCGGAGAAATTCAAACTGAACCAGCCCGATGGCCCTTCAGACGGTTGGCTGACTCAGGACGGCTTATGGCTTGTCAGCAAGCCTGCGGTAGACCAGCTCAGAGCTCATTTGCTGTCACAGGGTATTGAGCACATTCCCACCTCCAACGCCCCCATGTTCAACCTGCTTCAGGACCAGGCAATCATTCAGCCCAATGGTGAGGGGAAGGCGATCTGGAAGGCCAGCATCGACAATAGTCGTGGGTGGAAAAATACGTTTACGGTACTGAAAATAGCCCCGGCACTGATCTGGCCGAACTCAACGGATCGACCTGAGCCCTACACCGGCAAGCTCACGGTGGAGGCTGCCGCATCCGCTGAAGAGGTCGAACAGCCAACTGGCGGGACTGATGAAACTGCTCCTACGACCAGCAAGAAAGTGCCAACGGATGTCGGTCAGATCGCGCAGCAACCAAAACCCAAGCAAGCACCCGCACCAGTAAAAGATTTTGATGCACTGGATGAGCTGCTCGATCTATTTCCCGATCCGGTGGCGCCTGAAACTGAACCCGTTGCACACAAGCAAAACGCAGCGCAGATCACCGATGATCATATCCCCTTCTCTCCCCCACCCAAACCTCCTGCTCGGCTTAGTCAACCCAAGCAGGCTGCGGCAGATATCCCCGTTTTTGTGACGGCTCCGGCAACAGACACTGTCGCGAACTCGACTGACTCGGCCGCGAATCATGGCACCAACTTTCTCACCTGGCTGAAAGGCGGCGTTATCTCTCACCGCATCATCATCAACGATGCCAAGGCACGGGTGCACACCGTAGACGGCACAGCCTTTTTGGTGAGCCCGGACATCTTCAAACGTTACGCGCTCGAGCACCCGGAGATTGAGCGGGAAGCTAAAGAGCGTGATCTTGAGGCTTGGCAGATAGTGCAGCGTGCATTCGAGAAGCTGAAGAAGCATCGCAAAACACCCGCGGGCTTGAACATCTGGACGTGCCTGGTTAAAGGCCCGCGTAAAAGCAAACAACTTAGGGGCTATCTGCTCACAGAGCCTAGCGACGTGTTCAGCGAAGTGCCCTACGACAACCCGGTGATCAGCTTGGCAGATTTGGCAGATTTGGCAGATAAGGAACCCTCTGAATGAATACCATGACGCTGCCAGAGCTTACCCAAGAGTACATTCTTACCCATGACTTACGCCCCGACACCGTAAAGATCTACTGGGCAGCGACCAAGTCGTATACCCGATTCTTCGGTGATCGTCTGGCCTGTGAGACCACACACCGCGACATGCTGGACTGGCGCAGGTCAGAGCTCGAACGTATCTCCAAGCGCAGTTGGAACACCTACTCCAGCCATTTGCGCACCGTCTACCGATACGCAATGGAACACGGCCTTGTCGACATGAAGGTCAATCCCTTGAAAGACACTCGCGTGATCCCAACAAGAAGACCGAAGAAAACCATTAAAAACGATGCCATCGTGCGCGCCAGGAACTGGCTTAACATTCTGGTCCAAGAAGAACGCGCCACCGGACACAGAGCCGAAATAACTCCGGCCTGGTTCTGGCTCGCTGTGTTTGAGATGTTCTACTACACCGGCATACGACTCAATGCCCTGCTCTGCCTGAGGTACGCCGATATAGACCTGGGACAGCGACTGATCAAAGTCAGAGGAGAGACGGAAAAAACACACAGAGAGTTCATGATTCCAATTCCAGACGGCCTGATGCCGCATCTGCAGTTGCTGATGGACATTGCGCATCGCGTGGGCTTCGTCGCCGCCGATCAGATCTTCAATGTAAACAGATTTTCGGGTCATTACAGTCGTTCACAGATGAACTCTGATCAAGTCGAAGCGATGTACAAAAAGCTCACCGCTATGACAGGCGTACGAATGACGCCTCATCGCTTCAGACACACGATCGCCAGTGAAATGATGCGACAGCCAGAACGAAACATCCACATCACGAAAAACCTGCTCAACCATTCCAACATCGCAACCACGATGGAATACATCGAGCCTGATTACGATGTGATGCGCGAAGTCATGAACGAGCGCGGAAGGAAACCAGCGAAAATCAACTACCTCGCCAAGTCAGATGCTGACAACCAAGAAAATAGGCGAACAGCTAAGAGAAAACCCGCAAAAGACTTAGCTCGGCATGCAATGGAAATCAGCCCCTGCGCAGATACGAGCGTTTTGTTGGAAGGCACAGAAACTCTTGCCCCAATTGCAATAAACCAATCCCCCCTCACTGCCCCAGACCAACACGGCACGATCAACCAAGATAAAGATCTTGCCCCACACAACCAGAAAGTGAACAGCGCTGAATCATTGCCAATTCAGCAGGAAATACCTCCAGATAACCCTGCCAAGCTTCGAACGAGTCGTCGAGCTCAGTTTTCAGGCTACGGTGCGGACGATCTCCTCACTCGGTTGGAGGACATCTCGCAGTGGGATGTGGGCGCTCTAGACGGCAAATTGACCAGAAACCCAATGACCGGCGATAGCCCGCCATCGTCCGGGACCAACGAGAACATGGGGTGTTTGCCGATGTCGCGCTTTGAGCCTGCTGCCTGGACCAGCCGATCTGGATGATGCGCAGAATTGGCAATCGCGTACTGCCATCAGCCATGGACCTATCTAACCGACATCTGAACCGACATCCGGCTTCAGTAGGCGTATGAGAGGCCGATAAGACGTACGTACTCGAAAATGCACGCGCACAAAAAAACGCCCTGACCGCAAACTTTCGCTTGGAGCAGGGCGCTGCAATTTGACATCACCGCGTGTCAGCGCTATGTTTCGCGACAGACGGCTGCTTGCCTGGATAAATCGCTTCGCCTGCAAAGCTCGCCTCAAGAAGCAAACGACTCACTGCAATTGAAGATCTGAAGCACACAACAGCATTTGGTCGGGGTAAGGGGATTCGAACTCCTGACATCCTGCTCCCAAAGCAGGCGCGCTACCGGACTGCGCTATACCCCGGTAAATCAAGGCACCTCAACCAGCTGCCTGCGA
>NZ_LJPW01000016.1 GCF_001400735.1 Pseudomonas caricapapayae | reverse complement strand
CATTACGTGAGAATGACGCCGCATCATACCGGCACGCCCGCCGCCAACAGCCGGTCATGCAGTTCCTGCGTACGTTCTGCCGCGAGTTGGCCAGCGAGGAAGGAGCGCACCTCGCGCGGCTTGACACCCAAGGTGTCGGTCAGTTGCTTGACGTTGTACCCGTTGCGCATCAGGCGTGCGCCCATGGCATTCAAGTCCGGCGACAGAACCGCTTCAATGGTGTCCACGTCAATTGGCTTCTGCCCCACACGAAAGCCTTCGGTGAACGCCCGGTCCAGATAGAGTTCGAACTGCAACGGCGTTGCTAGGCGCTCGCAGAGTAGCGTAGCCGCGGCATCGGTCAACAAAGCTTGGGGCTTGGTCTTCGATGCGCTCACCTGCGAGAGTACCCAGTCCAGATAGGCACGGCGGTCCGGCCCCAAGCTGTCGAACTCGAACAGCGTTACACGCCCTCCAATCTGCTCCATCGAAGGATGCACAAGGTCGTTGCGCAATTTAGGGTGCCCAGCCATGACGATCGACAAGGGACTTTTCCCGCCGCGCATGACTTCCATCAGCCGCTTTAGGCCCAGTAATGTGTCTTCACTGAGCTGGTGGGCATCATCAATGAACAAGACAACAGGTTTCTTCTTTTTCTTGATCAGCTCGCGCAAAGCGCGCGGTCGCTGCTCACTTTTCTTCGGCATCGGTTCGTCTTTGTCGGTCGCCAAATCACAAAATAGCGCCAGTTCCAGCGTCTCGATGGTGACGTGACCGATGTTCAAGGCCAGCGATTGGGCGATCAGGATTTCCTTTTCCTGTTCAAGCGATGCCTGAATTCGTTGTAAGGTCGAGGTCTTGCCTGTGCCTACCATGCCCGATAGAACAATCAGCTTGCCGTCCTTGATCGCCAACTTCAATTCCTTCAGGACCAGCTGTAATTGCGCCGTCTCGAAGAACGCACACTGGCTTAGGAGGCTGAAGTCACGGGTAAAGCCGTAATGACTACGAATATCACTCAGCATGGTGGGGAGTCTCCCGAGGTTGAGCCATGAAGGAACGAACCTGCGTCAGGACGTCTTGTTTATTGAGCGTGCTTTTTACAATCGCGTTGATGGTATCGAGCTGTTCGGTCGGCAACCGCCCCAGTGGCGTTCCAAGAAAATCGGCTATCGCCAACTTGGCGGCGTGCTGGTTTGGATAGGTTAATTGTTGAAACGGATCCGGATCGATAAAGGCTTGCGTGGGCACATGCACTGGGTCTGAGAAACCACGTAGCTCGGGATGGTCCTGCATTGTTTCGCGCGCAACGCAAAGCTGGCGGGCCAAGTCCTCGATGCGATCGGCGCGCGTCTGCGCGACGGATTTCTTGAACGTGCGAAACTTATGCAGTGGGATCGGCCCGCCAACTGGCAAATAGGGGCCAAAGCGTCTGTCGCCGTGTTCGATGTAAAGCTCCTGATCGAAAAGTCCCCACCACAAGATCACCTCTTCACCCGCTAATTCCACATCAACCTCGTATTGGGTACCGTTGGCGACTACACGTGCGTCGCTATTGACCTTGCGCCTCTGCGGCTCTCTGGCGAAGGTGCAATAGCGCTCCCATGTGCACATGGCACGTACCCCCTGCGCAGGCAGGTGGGTCAACCAGTCCTCGATTCGTGAATGAGGCTCAAGACGGTGGTTCATCGCGTTATAACGCACCAGGAAGTTCAGCAGCCAAGCGTTGGCCTCTGCTTCGTCATGAGGCTGATTGAAGTGATACAGCGTTTCGTGCATTTCCTTGACCGTGCGAAAGGGCCGCTCAACTTTGCCTGTCGCCTGTGCTGTGGTGCGTCGACCATCGGAACCCGCCGGCATATGGGTCCGCACTTCGACGCCGAGATAGCGCATCACACGCTGATAAATCTGGCTGCGACTCACCGGACCACAGTCTTGGTAAATCATCTTCGGAATGCCTTGCAGCGGATGGTCGGACGATTCCTTGATCGCCATCGCCCGGAACAGGAAGCGTAACGCTGACTCGACGTCTTCACCGTAGACACAGCGATACTCCTGGTAGGCGGTGCCACTGCGATCATCGACCACGCTGAACAACATCAGGGTCGGTGCTTTCAGGTCTGCCCGCAGCCATGACGGCGCCTCGATGTGTTTTAGGTCAGACGGGCTCATGTCGAACTGCCAGCAGTCATTGCTATGTTCCGCCTGGAAACGCACGGCGGGCGGCGGTCGTCCTAGCGTGGTCCGGTCATAGCCCCATTGATGCAAGTAACGGTTGACCGTTGTCTTGTTCAGCGTACCGATTGGCAACTTGACAAAGCCGTCGGGCGTGCTGACACCGGACACTTCCAATAGGCGGATAGATTGGCCCGTCGAAAGGTGGCGGCCTTTCTTGTTCGATGTGCGCACCTTGATTGCAGCGACCAGCTCGCAGTAGCGTTCCATTTCTTCGGTCGGTAACAGACGCGGTACACCCCGGTCAGCACGACGCAGCGCCTTCGGCCGCACGCGTTCGGCCAGTGCCCGGTATAGGGTTGGCTCGGAAACGCCATAGGCTTGCGCCGTTGATGCAATGAGCAAGCGGCGCTCATGGCTGCGCGTCGGCAACGTCGCCAACCGTCTCGACAAATCAACCAAGACCTCGGTGGGGAGTGTCTTGCGCGGCATCGCCTGGCTCCTCTCTCCTTAAGCGTTTCCAATAGCGCCTTGGCGACCGTTAAGACCACGTACATGCGCAGTGATCCGGTTTGCGTGTGTCCGTTAGCCGGCCCTTCAACGGACATCTGACACCGCCACAACGGGTCTAGAAAAGTAAAGGCCGACCAAGTCTCATTTAGATGGTACGATTAATTTATCAATCATCCCCCCTTAAGCGTACAAAATTCTGCATGACAACGACACTTATTGGCTACGCTCGCTGCTCGACGGACAAACAGGACCTCAGTGCACAACAGTCTGCGCTCATCGCACTGGGCGTGGCGTCTGATCGCATTTATACGGATCACGGGTTAACCGGTACCCACCGCTCTAGACCAGGACTCGATCAGGCGCTGGCTGCTGTTCGGTCTGGTGACACGCTTGTGGTTCCAAAACTCGACCGATTAGCCAGGTCAGTCCCAGATGCTCGCCACATAGCCGATGCACTGATTGCACGCGGTATAAAGTTGGCTCTTGGTTCAAGCGTGTACGACCCAACCGATCCAATGGGCAAAATGTTTTTCAACATCCTGGCCACTTTCGCTGAATTCGAGGCCGACCTGATTCGCTTGCGCACCCGTGAAGGAATGGCGATTGCGCGTGCTAAAGGAAAGCTGC
Source organism: Pseudomonas caricapapayae (assembly GCF_001400735.1). Lineage (GTDB taxonomy): Bacteria > Pseudomonadota > Gammaproteobacteria > Pseudomonadales > Pseudomonadaceae > Aquipseudomonas > Aquipseudomonas caricapapayae. The sequence goes on along the minus strand of NZ_LJPW01000016.1, from coordinate 267 downwards.
GAGGCAAGCAGCCTAAACTTTCCATCAAACAGCAAAAAGAGTTGTGTCGAATGCATAGCGACGGCACCTACTCCATCGGCGACCTGGCTGAACTATTTTCGGTTTCGCGCCCGACTGTCTACCGAACGCTTGCGCGTCAGCCAGAAGGCAAATAGGCGTTGGAAGCCCTCATTAGGCCTTAATTCGGTTGGCTGTCCAACTGGTTCCCGGAGCCCAAATAGCTTGCTTCGGCGTACAGCCCCGGCCTGCCGTCATTCTCACGTAATG
>NZ_LJPW01000113.1 GCF_001400735.1 Pseudomonas caricapapayae | reverse complement strand
CAAAGCGTACTGCTGAACTCGGCAGTCATCTGGTGCCAGGTGGCGATCGATCCCGCGATGGTCAAACGCCTGCTTTCCAACAAAGAGCGCACGGACGAAGAGAACCGCATTGTGCAACGCGCGCTGCGTCTGGGCGCAACCACGCCCATGCTCCAGCAGTTTTTTGGCATGTCGCCACAGGAGGTTTCGCTGCAGCGGGTACTGGTCGGTGTGCCTGGTAAGCCGGGCCGCTTTCGGGATCTACCCGATGACACGCCTCTGTGGCACCGATTCGTCAAGTTGATGGCGGACTTCGGCGTCGACCACACGGACGGGGTCGCGCTGCTCGACATAGCCATGTTGTTGACCGAGGAAATCAACGTCCCGCCGGAGGAACAGGATCACCAATCACCAGATCCCATCACCCTCGGTCTGGTGTGGAACAAAATTCAGCAATGGCTGGCACAGGATCTCTACCCACCGGGTAAGAAACACAGCGCTGCCAAACGTAGTCTGGCAGGTAAGACTGCAGGCAAGGTAGAAGGCGACCGGATGTGACAAGAATGAACCGACGTCCCTCCTTGGGAGTCGCCATCAACGCCGCTGCCGGGGCATTGCAAAACCACATGCTGCTCCAGCAAATGAAATTGGCGCAGCAGCAGAACGCTGGCTCAGGTTCGATACCTCAGACGGCTGAATCAGTTCGTGCAGAGCATTATGACGGCATCGTCTTCAGCGGCAATCCGCACGAGACGGTTCCGCGCGGCCTGCTGCTCGACGATCGGCTATCCCCGCTGGAACGCAATGCCTGGCAGGTTTTCAGGCTGCTCATCAATGGCGATGGCGTCACAGCGTTTCCGAGCTACGAAAAACTACGCCCATATCTGGGCTCAGCACCGGGTAAATCTGCCTCCAAAGAAACCGTGGCCAAGGCGCTGACCGTTCTGAGACTGACGCGCTGGCTGAGTCTGGGACAACGGGTACGTGATTCGGTCAGTGGCCGGGTGCAAGGCAACATCTACATCCTGCACGATGAACCGGTAGGATGTGCCGAGGCAATGGAAATCGACCGCAACTACATGCAGCTCGTCGGCCATGCTCTTGAGCATGCCAACAAAGCCGTGAGAGTGGTGGCGGATCACGCCTTCAAAGAATTCGCAGCTGACCCGGATCACTCCACAGGTGCCTTGCCTTCGCGACTGGAGGTCATCGAAGATAGATGGCGGCAACAGGGGTGGCATGACACGCCCAATCAGGTCGAACACGAGCAGGCTGAACCTGAGTTCGGATTCCGAACCAAGGGAGCAGGCCTGGCAAATTCACTGAGTTCGGAATCCGAACTCAGTGAAAAAAGCGCCGGAGCGAATTTGGAAACACCGGGTTCGGATTCCGAACTCAGTCTGAGTTCGGCCTCTTTCGGCTTGGTTCGGATTCCGAACTCATATAGTACGTATACCTATACATCTACATCTGTATGTAAAAGCTCTGTACCGCGCGAGGCTCCAGAAAGTGGTACGGACCTGCCCGCCGGGTTTGAGCGGTTCACGCAGGATCAACAAGACAGAGCGCGACTCGCGTTGCAGCGAGTGGACCCCACCTTGCGACAACCGCTGCTCGACCAATGGCGGCATCGATGCCAAAACGGATCGGTGAAGAACCCGTTCGGCTACTTGTTGAGCTGCATGCAGAAAGCTATGAGCGGCGAATTCAATGCGCAGTGGCAGGCTCCCTCACAAGCCACCCAGCATCCGCCAGCGGCATCGGGTCACTCCAGGTCACCCAGTGCTGCGCCCAATCCGTCCGCTCAAGCTCACCCTCCTCCCGTCGCACAGCCCCGAACAGCGCCGCAGGATCGGGATGCCTCATCACTGGCGATGGGACGCAGCTCCATGCTGAGCATCAAACAGTTGGTCAGGCCGAGGACTCAGGGTTGATCATGCGCAATCATCCTGTCCGCAGTGGCGTTACTCGGAACCATGAGTCGGGTGATGCCCCGGGCATCACTTCAAGCACGAATCTGGGTGATGCCACTGGCATCACTTCCAACACCGGCCAGGGTGTTGCCACTGGCAACACTCCGAACAACGACCAGGGTGATGCCACTGGCATCACTTCCAACACCGATCCAGGTGATGCCACTGGCAACACTCCGAACACCGACCAGGGTGTTGCCACTGGCAACACTCCGAACACCGACCAGTATGTTGCCACTGGCAACACTCCGAGCAACGGCCAAGGTGTTGCCACTGGCAACACTCCGAACACCGACCAGGGTGTTGCCACTGGCAACACTCAGAGCACCGATCCAGGTGTTGCCAGTGGCAACACTCCGAGCACCGATCCAGGTGTTGCCAGTGGCAACACTCCGAGCAACGGCCAAGGCGTTGCCACTGGCAACACTCCGAGCACCGATCCAGGTGTTGCCACTGGCAACACTTCGAGCACCGGCCAGAGTGTTGCCCCGGGCAACACTCCAGACACCAATCTCACAAAACCCCAACGACCAATAAACGGTTTGTTACTGACCCCAGCCTGTGCGCACGGGCAGTCTTGCCACTCCCCATTTACCTGCTCATATAAAGGAAGCGCTCAGCATGGCTGACAACTTTCAGCTCAACCTCGGATCGTTGCGAAGCAGCGTCAACCTGACCCTGCACACTCACCACGCCTCGCGCCTGTGGTTTGGTCGTCAACGCACCGAAGGCAAGCCCGGCATGATCGGCCTGAGCGGCTTTGCCAACATCCTCAATCGCATCAAGCGTGGCTGCGAACAGGACGACCCTTACTCGGACTGGTTTCTGATTCTCATAGAGGAAAAGATCGAAAGCTGCGATCAGGAAATGAAGAACATTGACGCCAGACTCGACGAGGTCATGGCCGCGCTGCCTGCCATGCTATCTATTGGACAGAACCTGTCCGTCCAGCCCGTCAACCTGCCCCTCTACCTGTCCACGCCTCTGGCCTTCAAAGCGGTGTATTTGCTCACGGCTTACGATGAACTGGTACGCCGCATTCTTCTGGCCAGCCATGTTGGCCTGATCGACAACAACGCCAAGGGCCAGTGGCTGGACGAGGGCGCTGCAATCTTGCGCCGTCTGTTCGGCCTGAGTCAGCGTTACAAATACTCCGGCGCAAGCCGAGGTGACTTCGCTGCCAAGAACGCGCGCGCTGAGCAAGCTCGGGAAATGTACGCGCCATTTGGGGAAATCCCCCAAGACATTCTTGAGGGCATTCAACGGTCCAAGTTTGCGCCAGCGCTCGCCTCGTCATCCGCCCAGGCAAATGGCGACGATGATCATGACGATGGCTTTGAAGACGCAATGACACCCGGCCAACCGCATCAAGATCCGCTTGGACCTGAGTCAGAACAGTGAGTGATCTCACGCAAAATCATCCGCAGCAGTCGTCTGGAAACCGAGGACTGCAACAGGGTGCCTTCCAGACCTTGCAACAGGATGCCTTCAGCGCCCTGCAACACGCCCCCTTCCTAAAAGGCCTTTTAAAACCTTTTAAAGGTAAGGGGGGGATGGTCCAGTTGGCCGAGCAATGCCGTTCCCTTGAAGACGATTTGAACGCACTGGCCGAAGAGCAAGTGCTGGCCCAGGCAAATCGACATCCCTACACCCTTCTGCCTGTTCGGATGGTTCGGCAACGCACAAGCGCAGGCACTGTGTTTTTGCGCTGGCAGGAAATGGGGACTCGGCAGATGGGCGTCAATGTCTGGTCCAGTTTGCTGGCCGATCCCAGAACACCCGAATCACTGCTCCAGGATCTACACGCTATGGAACAGCAGCGCGTTGCACTGAACATGCAAATCAGTCTGGTCCATGCCATTGGCCGACAGGCCGCCGAATGCGCAGAGAAGATGGCCCAGGCAGATGCCGTTTATGCAGAACGGCTGAATCAGATCAATCCATCCCGCGCAACCAAGCTCGCTCAGGAGTAACCACAATGACTGACTCAACCCTCACCTCGTCCAGCGCTAGCGTCACTTCCGAAGTCAGCATCGAACTGGTCAAAGGCCAGCCCATGACGACCAGCGTTGACGTTGGGCTGCACTTCGGCAAATTGCATAAGAACGTCTTACGTGCCATCGAAAAGCTTGAATGTTCGGACGAGTTTCGTCGGCTCAATTTTGAGCCCATACAAATTGACGTTGACTTGGGTTTGGGTAGAACGCGTAAAGATCCGGCGTTTCGCATGACACGCGATGGCTTTACGTTTCTCTGTATGGGCTTTACTGGCAAGGAAGCTGCCCGCTGGAAGGAGGCCTACATCAACGCCTTCAATCAGATGGAACACGCACTCAAAGCACAGCCCGTGCAACCCGATCAGCGGGCAGTGTTGGCCTTCGCCCTCAAAACCCTTGAGCTCATGCGAGGCCAAAACCAGGGTCGTCCATCTCGGCCCAATTCCGAGCAGGTGCTCCAAACCTACCTCGATATCAAGTCGTTGGATCAGGCGACCGACGAACAGATCAACCAAGCGCTCGTGTTCGTCCAGGGCCAAATCATCGGCGAGGGGTCGGCCGCGGTAAATCTGCCCAGCGTTGCAGGCTCTTCAATCGCCAAAGACTTGCTCTACGGTCTGCTGCGCTCTTCGCATGACGCTGAACTGATGTTCAACGCGCTTTACGACAAAGGCGTGGAAGCGTTGGCCAGCGACGCCTTCAAAAATCACATGACCGGCAAACTCGCCGACACCTCGCGCCAGGCGCGTGAACTGCTCGGCTACGTCGCCAGTCACGCAGCGCGCACTCCGTTCGCTCAAAAATTCACCCACTGAGGAATTCAACATGGGCACATCAGTAGATTGGGAAGGCAACATCGGCTCTGCTCCAGAATTCAAGGAGTTTCCCAACGGCAACAAAGATCCACGCCGCTTGCTACGGTTGAATGTCTACTTTGACAATTCAATCCAGAAAAGCGATGGCACAGGCTACGAGGATCGCGGAGGGTTCTGGGCCAACGTCGAGTTCTGGCACAAGGATGCAGAGCACTATGCCAACGTTTACCAGAAAGGCATGCGAGTGCTGATTCAGGGGCGGGCGGTCATGGATTCCTGGACCAAGGACGGGGAAGAATTTTCGGCCATGAAGGTGCAAGCATCGCGAGTGGGCATTCTCCCCGCGCGGATCGAGGCCGTTCATCTTACACAAAACCAGCATCAGCAGTCGGCACGGTCGCAGCCCGCCCAGAACCAGGCCGATCCTGCGCCGGACTTTGATGACGATATTCCTGTGTAGACCACGTCCAAAAATCGCGCCCAATACGTGACGCTGCTGGTGAGGAGGAAGCTATAACTCGACACTCGTCACCAGCCAGCTTCAATTTGGCATTGTGCTAACATTTAAAAAAACGCGGCCACTGCGTGGTACTTTCGAGAGTACTGGATGGCTATTCGGGGCGTTCACCCACTACATGAAGTTACTGGGATATCATGATAGACATTCTTCCTACCTGGCTTTACAACGTCTACGTCGGCTTCTGGATAGTAGTCACACTCGCAACGATCGTGGGTCTGTGCATCGTGTGTTGGGCTGAGCTCCGATCTCGCAAGGCTGAACGTGACAAGGCGTATGACCGAAGCATGAAGCTTTTCAAACTTGAATGCCTTCTTGGTCAACGATATGGAAAAGTTGAACCTATGACCGACATCGAGCTTCGTCTGTGGGGAATGAGTTTGCTGACTGCGTGCCCTGATTCGAGTGAGCTGGCCACCTATGGAGTAAGCCAGCAATTAATCCTGGAGGCCCAGTCCGACGCTGAAGCCTTGAGCGAGCTCAGAAGGTG
>NZ_LJPW01000008.1 GCF_001400735.1 Pseudomonas caricapapayae | reverse complement strand
GCGTCACGAACTGCATGCCAACGCAGAGCGTGGGAACGACAATCTGAGTCGACCCCCAATCCCCCTCACACCACAAAACCGCCGTGTGACACAGACGGGCCTGCCATCCCCCTCTACCAATACGTCTCAACCGCAACCTGCCCCGGCTTGCGTGACAGGCTCAGGCGCATGTCACGCTGCTTGAGCAATGCACGAGTGTCGTCAATCATCTGCGGATTACCGCACAGCATCACCCGCGAATGCTCCGGTGTCAGTGCGATACCTGCCGCGCGCTCAAGCTCCCCGTTTTCAATCAACTGTGTAATGCGGCCATTCAGTGCACCGGGATGCTGTTCGCGGGTCACAGTCGGTAGGAACAGAAACTTGTCCGCGTATTCGACCAGGTATTCACGCTGCATCAGTTCGCCAATCAGTTGCTGATAGGCCAGCTCGCGTGACTCACGGACGCTGTATACCAGAATGACCCGCTCGAACTTCTCCCAGACCTCGAAATCCTGCAGGATCGACAGAAACGGGGCGACTCCCGTACCGGTGGACAACAACCACAGATCGCGTCCGTCGACAAAGCGGTCCAGGGTCAGGTAACCAAATGCCTGCTTTTCCACCATCAGTTCGTCACCTTCACGCAGCCGACTCAATTCGCTGGTGAATTCGCCGTCCGGCACCACGATGGAAAAGAACTCCAGAAACTCGTCGTGCGGTGATGAAACCATCGAGTAGGCACGCCATACCGTGGTGCCGTCGGCTTTGGTCACACCGAGGCGCGCAAACTGCCCTGCCCGAAAGCGAAAGCCGGGATCACGTGTGGTGCGCAGAGTGAACAGACTCGTGGTCAGCGGCGTGACACGCTGCAATGTCTGTAGGGTGAATTTGTCATCACTGACGGTCATGGTGTGCTTTGAACTCCCGAATATGAAAAGCAGAACTCAGTGTCCCGCAAAGCGGGCTCGATAAACACTGGCTGTTTGTGTTGAATTACCCGGCGGCCTGCCCTGCGACTTAGAGTATTTGGTTCTTGAATCAGCCAATGCATGATCGAACATGAACAGGGCAAATTGTCTCGACCTCTCTTGCACAGGCGTTCCAGCCAAAAGGCCGATAACGCATTGCCAAGTGCCATCAGCCCATCCGTCCGGGTGCCCCTCCAAAGCGCAGATTGCCGTGTATTTGTTCCTAGACTGGATAAACGAACAGCAAGGTCTGTATACGTCATGCAAGGAGGCCACATGAACACAATGGACATAAAGTTTTCGCAGCCCTCGCCAGCAAAAAGCCTGACTCAGAGAGAAATAGAAGTCCTCAAGTGGTCTGCCGAAGGCAAGACAGCTGGCGACATTGCAATGATTCTCTGCCTGAAGGAGCGCACCATTCACTTCCATATTGCCAGCGCCATTCAAAAAATGGGGGTCTGCAACAAGACCGCTGCTGCGGTCCAGGCCGCGCTAAGCGGCATGTTCTGACTGAAGCCGTCAGTCAGACTGCAATCAAACAGGTATCGAAGCAAAAAAATACGTAAAATCGTCTGCCTCAGCGAGCCCACCCATCATCGGGCTCACTGACATACCTTCGATTGCACAGAGTTCTCCCGCCAATGCCCCTGCTCATCAGTCCCTTCGCTGAACTTGATCTCATTCGCCAGCCCGAGCAACAGGATGAGCCGCTGCAGGCATTCGATGCCGCTGACGAGTACCTGCTCAATCATGTTGCAGAAACGGGCCTGAGCCTGCAAAGCCGGGTTCTGGTGCTCAATGACAGTTTTGGCGCGCTGGCTGCGAGCCTGGCACCCCATGCCACCGTGATCAGCAGCAGCGACTCGTTCCTGGCTGCGCAAGGTCTGGAAAAGAACCTGGCGCGCAACGGCATGAGTTACGACGCAGTGCCGCACATTCCAGCCAGCGAGCCGTTGAACGGGCCTTTTGACTGGGTGTTGATCCGGGTCCCGAAGACCCTGGCGTTGCTGGAAGAGCAGTTGATACGTCTGCAAGGTCAGTTGGCCCCCGGTGCGCGGGTTATCGCAGCAGCCATGGTCAAGCATTTGCCACGCTCGGCCGGCGACTTGCTGGAGGAGTATGTGGGGCCGGTGCAAGCGTCACTGGCGGTGAAAAAAGCCCGACTGCTGTTCGCCACGCCGCAGACCAGAGAGGTGCGCCTTTCACCTTATCCGACCCGTTACCGTCTGGACGAGCCGGCCATCGAACTGCTCAACCACGCCAACGTGTTCTGCCGGGACGGACTGGACATCGGCACTCGTGCATTCCTGCCTTATCTGCCGAAAAACCTCGGCACAGCAAGAGTCGCAGACTTGGGGTGCGGCAACGGGGTGCTGGCCATTGCCAGTGCGCTGGACAACCCACAGGCGCAGTACACGCTGGTCGACGAGTCGTTCATGGCCGTGCAGTCGGCAGCCGAAAACTGGCGCGCAACACTGGGCGAGCGCGAGGTGGTCGTTCGGGCGGCTGACGGGCTGGACACGCAGGAGCCCGACTCGCTGGACGTGGTGCTGTGCAACCCACCCTTCCACCAGCAGCAGGTGGTGGGTGACTTTCTCGCCTGGCGCATGTTCCTCCAGGCCCGTGCCGCACTGGTGACAGGCGGTGCGCTGTACATCGTCGGCAATCGCCACCTGGGTTATCACACCAAGCTGTCGCGTCTGTTCCGGGGCGTCGAGCAGGTCGCGGCCACTCCGAAATTCGTGATTCTGAAAGCGCGCAAATAATCTACGGCGCCAAAAAAGACCCTCTTGTCACCACTGGCGGCAAGAGGGTCGCAAAACGTGTCCGGGGACACGAACGGGAATTCAGAATCAATGCGTCGTCAGGCCCGCAGCGCTCATGAACATGCGCATCAGGCTGGCCACGATGAACAGCGCGAAGACACTGCCCGCCCAGATACCGACCAGCCAGGCCAGTCGTTGCCAGAGCGGTTTGCTCAGGGCTGGATCGGGATCGTGCATGGGATTTTTACCAGACATCGCCAATCTCCTCGGTTCGGACTAGTGATAACCGTCTGCGGCTGTCACCTTGCCGCGGAAAACGTAGTAGCTCCAGAAGGTGTAGCCCAGGATGAACGGAATGATGAACAGCGTGCCGACCAGCATGAAACCCTGGCTCTGCGGCGGCGCGGCGGCTGCCCAGATCGATACCGACGGCGGAATGATGTTTGGCCACAGGCTGATGCCCAGCCCGCTGTAACCCAGAAAGATCAGCAACAGGGTCAGCAGGAAAGGCGTGTAGTGCGCATTACGGGCGACAGCCTTGAACAGCCCGTACATGGTCACCAGCACCAGAACCGGCACCGGCATGAACCACAACAGATTGGGCATGCTGAACCAGCGATGCGCAATGTCCGCATGGGCCAGCGGTGTCCACAGACTGACCACGCCCATCACCGCGAGTACGGCAAGGGCCAGAGGACGGGCCAGATCGTGCATCGCCTTCTGCAACGACCCTTCGGTTTTCATGATCAGCCAGGTGCAGCCGAGCAGCGCATAGGCGACGATCAAGGCCAGGCCACAGAACATCGGGAACGGCGCAAGCCAGTCCAGCGAACCGCCCGCAAACTGGCGGTCGACTACCGGAATGCCCTCAATGAAAGCCCCCAGTGCCACACCTTGAAAGAAGGTTGCCGCCAGCGAACCGCCGATGAAAGCCTTGTCCCACAGGTGGCGTTTTTCTTCCGTCGCCTTGAAGCGGAATTCGAACGCCACACCGCGAAAGATCAGGCCCATGAGCATGAACATCAGCGGCAGGTACAGCGCAGACAAAACCACCGAGTACGCCAGCGGGAAAGCACCGAACAGCGCTGCGCCGCCCAGTACCAGCCAGGTCTCGTTGCCGTCCCAGACCGGTGCGACGGTGTTCATCATCACGTCACGGTCGGAACTGTCTTTCATAAACGGGAAGAGAATCCCGATACCCAGATCGAAGCCATCCATCACCACGTACATCATGATGCCGAAGACGATGATGATGGCCCAGATCAGCGGAAGATCGATACCCATGGCTTAAATCCCCTTGCCGAGACGGTCAAGATTGTCGCCATCTTCTTCGCCTTCAACAGCAGCGGAGAGCGGACGGGCCGGTGTGCGTTGCTGGCCGGGGCCACCGTGCGGCACATGTTCGACGTAGGCTTTGGGCCCCTTGCGAACCAGGCGCATCATGTAACCAAGACCTGCGCCGAACAGCACGAAGTAGACAACCACGAACAGCACCAGGGTAATGCTCATCTGCGCCACACTGTGTCCGGAAGAAGCATCGGCGGTGCGCATCAAGCCGTAGACCACCCAGGGCTGACGGCCGATTTCGGTGGTGAACCAGCCGGCGAGAATGGCGATCAAGCCGGACGGCCCCATCCATAGCGCCAGGTACAGGAACGGACGCGAGTTATACAGCGTGCCGCGCTTGCGCAGCCAAAGGCTCCACAGGCCGGTAAAGATCATCAGCATGCCGAGAGCAACCATGACCCGGAACGACCAGAACACGATCAGCGAGTTGGGGCGGTCCTCGAGTTTGAACTCCTTGAGCGCCGGCACTTGCTTGTCCAGACTATGGGTCAGGATCAGGCTGCCCAGGTACGGAATTTCCACCGCGAACCTGGTGCGCTCTTCCTTCATGTCGGGAATGCCGAACAGGATCAGCGGAGTCGGTTCGTCACCGATGTTTTCCCAATGGCCTTCAATGGCGGCAATCTTCGCAGGCTGATGCTTGAGCGTGTTAAGACCATGAAAGTCGCCGACAACCGCCTGAATCGGGGCCACCAGCAGTGCCATCCACATGGCCATCGAGAGCATTTTGCGCACGGCGGGCGTGTCTCGACCTCGCAACAGATGCCAGGCCGCCGACGAGCCGACAAAAAAGGCCGTAGCCACGAACGCGGCGATTGCCATGTGCGTCAGGCGATAAGGGAACGAAGGGTTGAAAACCACCGCGAACCAGTCGGTCGGAATGACACGACCGTCAATGATTTCAAAACCTTGTGGTGTCTGCATCCAGCTGTTGGACGACAGAATCCAGAACGTCGAGATGAGCGTACCGATGGCAACCATCACCGTGGAGAAGAAGTGCAGCTTGCGCCCGACCCGGTTCCAGCCGAACAGCATCACCCCGAGAAAGCCTGCTTCAAGGAAGAACGCGGTCAGCACTTCGTAGGTCAGCAGCGGGCCGGTGACAGCACCTGCAAAATCGGAGAAGCGACTCCAGTTGGTGCCGAACTGATAGGCCATGACCAGCCCGGAGACCACGCCCATGCCGAAGTTGACGGCAAAGATCTTCGACCAGAAATGGTACAGGTCACGGTAGACGTCATCGCGGGTCTTCAGCCACAGCCCTTCGAGCACAGCCAGGTAACTTGCCAGACCAATGGTGATGGCAGGAAACAGGATATGAAACGAAATGGTGAATGCGAACTGGATTCGGGCGAGATCTATAGCCTCTAAACCGAACATAAGATGTTCCTCTCTCAGATGAAACCTGCTGTCGGCAGCGAGCCAACAGCGATTGCCCCCACGGTAATGAGTGCTTATGTTTCTTTATTCTGGCGTTCGCAATGGCGAAAACGCTGGTCGACGCACTGATCACTGCCTTAATGCAATGATGCAGATCAATCGACCATGAAAGAGTAGTCCTGTTCAGCCGTTGAAGTCGTGTGGTCTTTTGTCGCGTGGCGAGTTGTCTCACCGGTAGAGCACTTGCAGACGCCTATCGTTCCTCACGCTCCAGCGTGGGAATGCCGTTCGTGACGCTCTGCGTCACACCTGCGCCGCTCCACCTACGCAAGAGGACGCAGAGCGTCCAGAACCGCATGCCAACGCAGAGCGTTGGCACGATAAACAGTTGGATTTGCGCGCGCGGTTACAACAGCTTGTCCAGCGTGATCGGAAACTCGCGTATCCGTTTGCCGGTAGCGTGGTAGATGGCGTTGGCAATCGCTGCCGGCACACCCACAATGCCGATTTCGCCGACGCCCTTGGAACCCAGCGCGTTGACGATGTCATCGTTTTCTTCGACGAACAGCACGTCAATGTCCCCGATGTCGGCGTTAACCGGAATGTGGTATTCGGCCAGGCTGTGGTTCATCGGACGACCCAGCGTGTGGTCAAGCATGGCTTCTTCCTGAAGCGCCATGCCCATTCCCCATACAACGCCGCCCAGAATCTGGCTGCGTGCCATTTTCGGGTTCACTACCCGACCCGCGGCTACAGCGCTGACCACCCGATTGACCTTGATTGTGCCCAGGTCCTCGTCGACCAGCACTTCGACGAACACCGCCGAGTGCGTCGCAGCTGCATAGGCTTCACGCTTCTTGTCGGGTTCGGCGTCAACCTGCACCTCGATCACGCCGTTGGCCTGGGACGCTGCCAGCTCCGCCATCGACAGCGCCTGGTCGCCCACATACAGCCTGCCTGCTTCGAAACGAACGTCGTCCGGCGTGGCTGATGCAAACTGTGGGTGCAGACCCTTGGCCACTTCCAGTACCTGACGCTGCAAGGCCTGACACGCCTGCTGGACCGCGGTGCCGACTGAGGAGACCGTAAAGGAGCCGCCCTGCAAAGGCGCGGTCGGCAGCGAAGAGTCCCCCAGCAGGAAGGTGACATTCTCTACCTCGATACCCGAGGCTTCGGCGGCGATCTGCGTCATGACGGTATACGTACCGGTGCCGATGTCCGTGGTGGCGCTACTGACCACCAGGCTGCCATCCGCTTCAAGACGCGCCTTGGCGCTGGCTTTCATCTGCATGGCTTCCCAGACACCGCCCGCCATGCCCCAACCCACCAACTGGCGGCCTTGACGCATGCTGCGCGGCTCCGGGTTGCGACTGTCCCAACCAAAGCGCTCGGCTCCCTGTTTGTAGCACTCGCGCAACTCTTTGCTGGAATATGGCTTGTCCTCGTTACCATTGCGCTCAGCGTAATTGGTCAGACGCAGACGCACCGGGTCGATGGCCAGTGCGCAGGCCAGCTCATCCATGACGCATTCCAGACCGATCATGCCCAGCGCGGCACCCGGGGCACGCATGTCCAAAGGCGTGAACACATCCAGCGGCACCAGCTTGTAGGTCAACTGCACGTTGTCACAGTGGTAAAGCATGCCGCTCCATTCCACAACGTGCTCGCTGAAGTCCTCGAAACGTGACGTCTGGCCAATGGCTTCGTGGCCCACAGCCAGCAGACGGCCGTTGGCAGCAGCGCCCAGGCGCAGACGCTGAATGGTGCGAGGGCGATAGCCGAAAGTGAACATCTGTTGCCGCGTCAGGGTCAGGCGCACCGAGCGTTTCAGATGCAATGCCGCCATCACCGCCAGCGGCAACTGGTATTGCGGGCGCAGGCCTGAACCGAAGGCGCCCCCGACAAAGGCAGCCAGCACGCGAATCCTGTCCTTTTCCAGACCGAAGATCTTGTGCAGATAGTCCTGACAGTTCTGCGTGCCCTGCGTCTTGTCATGAATCTGCAAACTGCCGTCAGCCTGGTACAGCACGGTCGAAGCATGCGGCTCCATAGGATTGTGGTATTCGCTGGGCGTGCTGTACGTCACATCGACGCTCAACGCCGAACTCGCCAGCTCACCTTCGAAGTTGCCACGCGCAGGCGGCAGTTCGGCAGGCGCGTCGTACGCCGTGTCGAGCATCGTCTGCAGGTCAGTCTCGTGCGCCTGCTGCTCGTATTCGATACGCACCAGCGAGCCCGCATGCCGCGCCAGCTCCAGCGTATCGGCGACGACCAGCGCAAGTGGCTGGCCGCTGTACATCACATTGTCGTTATAGAAAGGGCGAAACGGCGAACCGTCGGCCGAATCGGCGTCTTCGTAATTCTCGTCGTAGCTGGCCAGCGAGGGCCGATTGGTGTGGTCGATAACGGCAACGACGCCCGGCACCTTCAATGCTTCTCGGGTATCGATGCTGACAACGCGGCCATTGGCGATCGTGCTGGAGACCACGCTGCCATACAGCAGGCCTTCTTCAGGGTACTCACCGGCGTAACGCGCACCGCCTGTCACTTTCAGTCGACCGTCGACGCGGTCCACTGGCTTGCCCAATGGCGAAAATGGCTGATTCATTGAGCACTCCCTCCTGTTGCGGCATCGCTCAGGGCACGAATAATCGCGCGGCGGGCCAACCTGACTTTGAAACCGTTATGCTCAAGGGGCTGCGCGTCTTCAAGCATGGCGTCAGCCGCAGCGGCGAAGTTCTCGCGAGTGACCGGTTTGCCGATCAACAACGCCTCGACCGCCTTGTCGCGCCACGGCTTGTGCGCGACACCGCCCAGCGCCAGACGCACGTCACGTATCACCTCACCGTCCAGTTCGATTGCAGCCGCGACCGATACCAGGGCAAACGCATAAGACGCGCGGTCACGGATTTTCAGGTAAGCGTTGTGGCTGACGAAGCCCTGTGCCGGCAGCTCGACCGCGATGATCAACTCGTCATCGGCCAGTTGATTGTCACGTTGCGGCGCGTCGCCCGGCAGGCGGTGGAAATCCGCGAATTCGATGGTGCGGCGACCGGCGCGTCCTTCGACATGCACCACGGCTTCCAGCGCAGCCAGCGCCACGCACATGTCAGACGGATGAGTGGCGACACAGTCGTCACTGGCACCCAGGATCGCGTGAATGCGATTCAGACCTTCACGCGCCGGGCAGCCGCTGCCAGGCTCACGCTTGTTGCACGGCACACCGGTGTCGTAGAAGTAGTAGCACCGGGTGCGTTGCAGCAGGTTGCCACCGGTGCTGGCCATGTTGCGCAGTTGCGGCGAGGCACCGGCCAGCACGGCTTTGCTCAGCAGCGGATAACGCGCCTCGATCAGCGGGTGGTAAGCCAGATCGGCGTTACTGACCAGCGCACCGATCATCAGCCCGCCAGAAGCCGTTTCGCTGACGTCTCTCAACGGCAGGCCTGTGATATCGATCAAGTGTTCCGGCGTAGCGACGTTTTCTTTCATCAGGTCGAGCAGGTTAGTGCCACCCGCGATGAAACGTGTGGCAGGCCCGCTCAGGTTGACGGCGGCGCTGACATCGGTCGGCTTGCTGTAGGTAAACGGGTTCATGCGTTCACCTCCGGCTTGGCTGCCGCATTGTGAAACTGTGGCAAGGCCTCTTCGACAGCGGCCAGGATGTTGCTGTACGCACCGCAGCGGCACAGATTACCGCTCATCAGTTCCTGAATCTCGGCACGCGTACTGGCGCGCCCTTCGTTGGCCAGCCCTACGGCCGAGCAGATCTGCCCGGGGGTGCAATAGCCGCACTGGAACGCATCGTTCTTGATGAACGCCTGCTGCATCGGATGCAACGTGTCGCCGTCGGCAAGGCCTTCGATGGTGATCAGCTCGGCACCGTCGCACATGATCGCCAACGTCAGGCAGGCATTGATGCGCGTGCCATCGCGCAGTACGGTACACGCACCACACTGGCCGTGGTCGCAGCCTTTCTTGGTGCCCACCAGATCAAGCTGATCACGTAACAGATCCAGCAAGGTGGTCCAGGGCAGCACGTCCAGCTGGCGTGGCTGGCCGTTCAGGGTCAGGGAAATCGCATGGGTCGCGAAGTCCTGGGGGTTCGGGGTCGTTGCACTCATGGAAACCTCACGGTAGGTACTCACTTAGCGCACTTTTATGCGTCTTAAGGGGTGGGACTTCGCGAGGTTTGCAACGTTCACGCTTTATGGATGAGCGTGCAGATGATCAAAAGGCACTCATCCACAGGCAGCCATCCCGGCAAGCTGCTGGTATGATGCGCGGCTTTTTCCGACCCGCCGCAAGTCAGACGGGCTGCCTCGCAGTCTGTGCTTTGCTGTTGGAGTCGATCATTCACGACGCACGCCGCGTCACGGAGAGCCAGACATGCTGGAAAGGCTGTTTCAACTCAAGGCACATAACACCAACGTGCGGACCGAGATTCTTGCGGGCGTCACGACTTTCCTGGCGATGGCTTACATCCTGTTCGTCAACCCGAGCATCCTTGGCGAAACCGGCATGGACAAGGGCGCGGTGTTCGTCGCCACCTGTCTGGCCGCGGCCATTGGCTCGACGGTCATGGGCCTGATCGCCAACTACCCGATCGCGCTCGCGCCGGGCATGGGCCTGAACGCCTTCTTTACCTACACCGTGGTCCTGCACATGGGCCATACCTCGCAGGTTGCGCTGGGGGCCGTGTTCATCTCGGCGGTGATGTTCTTCATTCTGTCGATCTTCCGCATCCGCGAATGGATCATCAACAGCATCCCCCTGCCCCTGCGCTCGGCCATCGCCGCTGGTATCGGTCTGTTTCTGGCGCTGATTGCCCTGCACAACGCCGGAATCGTGGTCAGCAACCCGGCCACCATGATCGGCATGGGCGACCTCAAGCAACCCGCTCCGGTGCTGGCCACGCTGGGTTTCTTTCTGATCGTCGCGCTGGACCATCTCAAGGTGCGTGGCGCCGTACTGATCGGCATTCTGGCCGTGACGCTGGTCTCCATTGCGCTGGGCTTCACGCCGTTCGGCGGCCTGGTATCGATGCCGCCTTCGCTGGCACCTACCTTCATGCAGCTGGACATCATGGGCGCGCTGGACGTCGGCCTGGTCAGCATCATCTTCGCTTTCCTGTTTGTGGATATCTTCGATAACTCCGGCACGCTGATCGGTGTGGCCAAACGCGCCGGGCTGATGGGCAAGGACGGGCACATGCCGAAAATGGGCCGTGCGCTGATTGCCGACAGTACTGCCGCAATGGCCGGTTCCCTGCTGGGCACTTCGACCACCACCAGCTACATCGAGTCAGCTGCAGGCGTGAGTGCCGGTGGGCGTACAGGTTTGACCGCTGTGGTGGTCGCCGTGCTGTTCCTGCTGGCACTGTTCTTCGCCCCGCTGGCTGGCAGCGTACCGGCCTTCGCAACGGCCCCGGCGCTGCTCTTCGTCGCGGTGCTGATGGCATCCGGCATGGCTGAAATCGACTGGGACGACATTACTGTTGCAGCACCGGTGGTGATTACCGCCCTGGCCATGCCGTTCACCTATTCCATTGCCAACGGCATCGCCTTTGGCTTCATTTCCTGGACCGCGATCAAACTGCTGTCGGGGCGCTGGCGCGAGCTGAATTCTGCGCTGGTGATCCTGTCGATCCTGTTCGTGATCAAGCTGGGCTGGTTCAACGCATGAGTGTTCCCTTCGACCCTGCGAGCTACGACCGTCAGCTCGAAGAAAAAACCGTCCGCCTGCGCGAACTGCTGGCCCCGTTCGATGCGCCAGAACCGCAAGTGTTCGACTCGCCACGCGAACACTATCGGCTACGCGCCGAGTTTCGCCTGTGGCGTGAAGATCAGAAGCGCTATTACGCGATGTTCGCGCCGGGTGACAACAGAACACCGATCCTGCTGGACGGTCTGCCGATTGCCAGCGAGCGCATCAACGCACTGATGCCGGTGCTGCGCGAGCGCTGGGAAGCCAGCCCGACGCTTAACCACAAGCTGTTTCAGGTGGACTTCCTGACCACGCTGGCGGGCGACGCGATGATCACCATGTGCTATCACCGCCCGCTCGACGCCGATTGGCAAGCTGCGGCCGAGCAGTTGGCTGCCGAACTGGACGTCAGCCTGATTGGCCGTTCCAAGGGTCAGAAGCTGGTCATCGGCCATGATTACGTGACCGAGAAGCTCGATGTGGCTGGCCGTACGTTCAGCTATCGCCAACCGGAAGGTGCGTTCACCCAGCCCAACGGCACCGTGAACGGCAAGATGCTCAACTGGGCCTTTGATGCGCTCGGCGAGCGACAGGACGACCTGCTGGAGCTGTATTGCGGCAACGGCAACTTCACCCTGCCGCTGGCCACCCGGGTGCGCAAAGTACTGGCGACCGAAATCAGCAAGACCTCGGTCAATGCCGCGCTGAGCAATCTGGATGACAACGGCGTGGCTAACGTCACCCTGGTGCGCCTGTCGGCCGAAGAACTGACCGAAGCACTGAATGAGGTGCGGCCGTTCCGCCGTCTGCAGGGCGTGGACCTGAAAAGCTACGATTTCGGCAGCGTGTTCGTCGATCCGCCCCGCGCCGGCATGGACCCTGATACCTGCGAACTCACCCGCCGCTTCGAACGGATTCTGTACATCTCCTGCAACCCGGAAACCCTGGCCGCCAACATCGCCCAGTTGCACGACACCCATCGGGTCGAACGCTGCGCCCTGTTCGATCAGTTTCCGTATACCCACCACATGGAATCCGGGGTGCTGCTGGTTCGGCGCTGAGATTTATCTGACTGACTACCGTGCGACGCTCCGCGTCGCATGCCGTTCTTCTGCGTCCGGTCTTGAATGTGCAGCGCAGCGCAGATCTGTGACGCAGAGCGTCACACAAGGCATTCCCACGCGGGAGCGTGAGGAACGATAGGTGTCTTGTCTGGAGCGAACAGAACGATCATTACCCGACCGTACGGTTATCGTGCCCTCCCGCGAAACTGTCAGAATATTTATTAGCTTCCTATCGATACGCTGAGGTATAAACCGAAAACGTGAATTAGCCGCTTCGATGGGATCCCTTTCTTGAGCTCTGAGTCTTCCGCTTCTTCTGCCCCGGTCAAGTTGTCCAGTCAGCCCGGTTTCGTCAGTTTTATCCTTTCGCGTCTGATGGCAGTGTTTGCCATGCAGATTCAGGCGGTGGTCGTTGCCTGGCAGGTCTATGACATGACCCGCGAGCCGATGGCGCTGGCCTATGTCGGTCTTGCTCAGTTCATTCCCATGTTGCTGCTGTTGATGCCCGCCGGAGACCTGATCGATCGTTACAACCGCAAGGTTATCCTGATGATCAGTTGGGGCGTGCAAGCTGTCTGCGGCGTCATTCTGTTCGTGTTTTCAGTGCTGAAGCTGCAGGACCTGCGGTTGATCTACGGTGCTCTGATGCTGTACGGCTGCGCCCGCGCCTTTACCGGTCCGGCCCTGCAAAGCCTGTTGCCGCAGATTGTCCCGCGTGACCAACTGGCCTCGGCCATCGCCACCAACAGCGTGATCATGCGCTGCTCGACCGTCGGCGGCCCGCTGATCGGTGGCTATCTGTACTGGCTGGGCGGCGCAGAGCTGACGTATTCCGTCTGCGTGGCGGCGTTTATCGCCGGGGTCCTGCTGCTCGCGCCGGTCGCCACGCCCTTTGTCGGCAAGCCGGTGGAACCGGGCTCCAGCGCATGGGGCCGGTTCACAGCAGGCATTGCCTTCATTCGCTCGCGGCCGATCATCCTCGGTACTATTTCGCTGGACCTGTTCGCCGTGCTGCTCGGTGGTGTCGTGGCGCTGCTGCCGATCTACGCCCACGAGGTGTTGCACCTCGGGCCACAAGGGCTGGGCATGCTGCGTGCGTCAATGAGCCTGGGTGAACTGGGCGTCGGTATTTACCTGAGCATGCGCCCGCTGGACCGCAACGTCGGCATGACCATGTTTCTTGCCGTCGGCCTGTTCGGCGTGGCGAACCTGGTATTTGCGCTGTCGACACTGTTCTGGCTGTCATGCCTGGCGCTGCTGATTGCGGGTGCCGCGGACATGGTCAGCGTCTATATTCGCTCGGCGCTGGTGCAGTTTTCGACGCCGGACAACATGCGCGGTCGGGTCAACGCCGTGAACATGCTGTTTATCGGCTCCTCCAACGAGCTGGGCGAGTTCCGGGCGGGCACCAGCGCCTCGCTGGTCGGCGCGATCCCTGCGGCAATCATGGGTGGCGTCTGCACCCTGGGAGTGGTTGGCGCGTGGATGGCAGGTTTCAAATCACTGCGCCAGGTCGACCGCTTTGCCGATGCCTCGCCACCGGACACGCTCAAGACACATCCCGTGAAACAGGCCTGACAGCGTCAGACACCGGGAAAACAAGACCGGGGCTGCGCTTGCGCGAACCAATCAGCCCCATTGCACCTCTATACCCTCGCATCCTGCACATGCTGGCCGGAACGCCGGACTGGCGCAGACCTGTATCAGCAGCGACACTCATTGCACGACAAGAAGAGGGATCCGACATGCTCTGGAAAAAAGGCCGACGTAGCGACAACGTAGTCGATGCGCGCGATGGCGGCAGCAGTGGCGGCGGAGGCATGCGCATCGGCGGCAAGGGGCTGGGTCTGGGCGGCATTGTGATTATTGTCGCTATCGGCCTGCTGACTGGCCAGGACCCGATGCAGATTCTTGGGCAGTTGACCGGGCAAGGCACCGAGCAAAGCGCTCCACCCAGCGCACAAACGCGTCAGGCGCCCCCGGCCAACGACCAGCAAGCCGAATTCGTGCGTAGCATCCTCGGCGACACCGAAGACACCTGGCGCGCCGTGTTCGCTCAGAACGGTCGCGAGTACAAGGACCCGACGCTGGTGCTGTTCAGCGGTCAGGTCAACTCGGCCTGTGGTCGCGCCACCTCGGCAACCGGCCCGTTCTATTGCCCGGCTGACCAGCAGGTCTATCTGGACATGGATTTCTTCCGCGAAATGGCGCAACGCTTTTCCGCTGCTGGCGACTTCGCCCAGGCTTACGTGATCGCCCACGAAATCGGGCACCACGTGCAGACCCTGCTGGGCATTTCTGCCAAGGTCGACAAGGCTCGTCAGGCCGGGCAGAAAATGGAAGGCGCTAACGGTTTACTGGTCCGTCAGGAGCTCCAGGCGGACTGCTTTGCAGGTGTTTGGGCCTACAACGCACAAAATCGTTTGAACTGGCTCGAGCCGGGTGATATTGAAGAGGCATTGAACGCGGCCAACGCTATCGGCGATGATCGCTTGCAACAGCAAAGCAGTGGTCGAGTCGCTCCGGACTCTTTCACTCACGGGACGTCTGCACAGCGTGTTCGCTGGTTCAAGGCAGGCTTTGCCCAAGGCCAAATCAATCAATGCGATACATTCGCCGCCAAGAGTCTCTGAGCACATGATTAAACCGCTTCTGGTCCTGTTGTTGAGCACTGCCTTCGCGAGCCTCGGGGCGCATGCCGAGGATCAAGCGGTTACGTCCATCAGCCCGGATCGCCTGGCCATCAATGGCGCAGAGGCTACACTCGGGCTGAGCCAGGAGTGGGTACACACCAAGCCCAAGATCGAGCGCGTGGTGATCGTCCTGCACGGTCGTCTGCGCAATGCACAAACCTACCTGCGCAGCATCGAACGTGCCGCCAATCAATCCAGAGAGCGCAGCAAAACACTGCTGATCGCTCCGCAATTTCTGGATGAAAAGGATATCGTTGCGCATCACTTGCCGGAGTCTATCCTGCGCTGGCACCAGAACAGCTGGATGGAAGGTGCCACTGCAAGCGGCCCCAAACCGGTCAGTTCGTTTCTGGTGCTGGACCACATCCTCAAGCGCCTGAGCGACAGCAAGCTGTTTCCTAACCTGAAGGAAATCGTTATCGCCGGGCATTCCGGTGGTGCGCAGGTGGTGCAGCGCTACGCAATGATCGGCGGCAAGGAAGACGCCCTGCTGCAACGCGAAGGTGTGAAGCTGCGCTACGTGATCGCCAACCCGTCATCCTTCGCCTATTTCGATGCCGAACGGCCTGAGCCGGTCACGGCGCAGAGCTGCCCGAACTTCGACGACTGGAAATACGGCCTGAACAAGATGCCGTTCTATTCAGGCAAGGAAAAGCCGGCTGATATCGAGAAGAATTATGTGAAGCGCGACATCACCTACCTGATGGGCGAGCTGGACACCGACCGCAATCACCCCGCACTGGACAAGACCTGCGCGGCCGAAGCACAAGGCCCCTATCGCCTGATTCGTGGCCAGAACTACTTCAACTACCTGCAGAAGCGCCATCCAGAGGGTCTAAACCAACGACTGGTGATCGTGCCGAAAGTCGGTCACAACGGCGACGGGATTTTCACCTCGCCCGAAGGCCAGGCGGTACTTTTCAAACCGTTTTGAGTGGATGACTCTCGAGCTGGACGCAGAACGTTAATATCATTCCTGCGCTCCGCGCAGGAATGCATGTCTGGATGCTCTGCCTCCTGTCTTGAGCGTGCGGTGCGGCGCAGGTTTGTGACGCAGAGCGTCACCCAAGGCATTCCCACGCTGGCGCGTGAGGAACGATAGTCGCACGAGAGCCAGCTCGGATCACCCCAGCATCCCGCGTAGCGCTGTGCAATCCACCGCATGCCAGTCGGTCAGCTCAGGCCAGGGGTTGTCCTTCAGGTTGACCAGAACGGTCCTGGCACCTGCCGCACGGCCGCAGTTCAGGTCATGCATGTAGTCGCCGATCATGACCATCTGCTCCGGCTCGACATTCCAGCGAGTAGCCAGCTTCAGCAACCCCGCCGGATCCGGCTTGGGGGTCGCTTCGTCACGGCCCAGTACATCCTCGGCAGCAAAGCAGTCAGCCAGGCCGATCGCCTGCAAGGTGATATACGCCAGCTCCTGAGCGTTGCGGGTCAGGATTCCGAGCCGGTAGCCACGCGCCGACAACTCGCGAACCAGCTCGACAGCACCGTCGGCAGGCTGCGAAGCCAGTGCCAGCTCGCGCTCATGCTCCAGCAGCCAGGCATGCTTGGCCGCTGACTCTTGCGCAGGCAATGCTGCAAGATGTCCCAGAATGTCATCGTCCTGGGGGATGCCCAGTTCGCGCTTGATCGCCGGAAAGTCATGGACCGGAAGCGTCAGGGTGCCGTCCATGTCGAACACCCAGTGCCGTATGCCGTCGAGTGTCATGCCCAGTCCTTACGGTGGCGGATCAGCCCTTCCTGGCTGACCGATGCAACCAGTTGCCCGGCGCGGTTGAAGATGCTGCCGCGCGAGAAGCCGCGGGAGTTGCCTGCCCAAGGGCTGTCCATTGCGTAGAGCAGCCAGTCATCGGTGCGCAGGTCGTTATGAAACCACAGCGAGTGGTCAAGGCTGGCGACCTGCATATCGCGCTGCCAGACCGTCTTGCCATGAGGCCGCAGCGAGGTGGTCAGCAGATTGAAGTCGGAGGCATAGGCCAACATGTAGCGATGTAGCGCCTGTACGTCCGACAGGCTGCCATCGGCGCGAAACCATACGTACTTCACCGGATCGCCAGGTTTGGGATCGTAAGGGTCTTCGGACGTCACCGGGCGGAATTGAATCGGTTTGGGGCGCAGAAACTTGTCGTGCATCGCTTCGGGAATCAGGTGCGCACGGCGAGTCAGCAGCTCAAGCTCCGACGGCAGGTCTTCCGGACCGACAATCTGCGGCATCGTCGTCTGATGCTCGAAGCCCTCTTCGTCGTACTGAAACGAGGCGCTGCATGTGAAAATCGGCTTGCCCTTCTGAATGGCGGTGACGCGACGCGTACTGAAACTGCCGCCATCACGTACGCGGTCCACCTGATAGACCACCGGCAAGCCAGCATCGCCCGGGCGTAGAAAATAGCCGTGCAGCGAGTGAACGTGACGGTCCTCTTCAACGGTCTGGCTGGCGGCGGACAACGACTGACCCAGGACCTGACCACCGAACAACTGGCGGAAACCCAGGTCCTGGCTGTGGCCGCGAAAAAGGTTTTCTTCAATGACTTCCAGCGTCAGCAACTCAACCAGATCATCCAGCACTTGGCTCATTCTCACTCCTCTCGCCCATCGACTCTGCACTCGCAAGACAACGGCAGTCGCTGCAGTTGCTGGCAGACCTCGAGCCTGCCCCATTGGAATGGAATGATACAGATTTAGGATGGCGGACTTAATTCAATCTGTACCCTTATCAAATCAGGGCTTCAGCGTCTTGAGCCACTGCTCGTGACTGATCCGGTACAGCACATGCGGCTTGAGCGGGTGCCCGTCCGCCAGATCGGGATGTTCAAAGTTGCCGGACTCGTCGAGCTGCATCCCGATTGCCTGCATCACTTTTTGCGATGGCTGGTTGTTTACCGGGGTGAACGACACGATCTCTTTCAGTTCCAGCCGCTCGAAACCACAGCCCAGCGCGGTCCAGGCCGCTTCACTGGCGAAGCCCAGGCCCCAGTGGTCATAAGCCAGTCGCCACCCTATTTCGACAGCCGGTGTAAAAGGCGCCTTGAAGCCCACAACGTGCAACCCGGTAAAACCGATGAATTCGCCGGTGTCCTTGCGCTCCAGCGCCCACAGGCCGAAGCCCAGTTCGGCGAAGTGACCACGCAGCCGCCCGATCATGGCGGCACTCTCGAGACGGCTAAGGGAGTCGGGGAAATAGCGCATGACACGCGCGTCCGCGCACATGTCAGCGAAGGCTGGCAAGTCATCGTCACGCCACTGCCGCATCAGCAGCCGGGCGCTGTCAAGCTTGAGTATCGGTTCCATCGATTCCCCCGTATTACGAGACGTGAGTGGGCGTAAGGACGCTTTGCTGGCACTATCGGACTTCGACCCTTCAACGGACGCAAAATGTCCCTACCGCTTATCTACCACGAAGACTACAGCCCGGAATTCCCGGCGGATCACCGCTTCCCGATGGACAAGTTTCGTTTGTTGCGCGATTACCTGGTCGACAGCGGGCTGACCAGTGACGTTCAATTAATGCGGCCCGAGTTGTGCCCGGCGGACATTCTGGCGCTGGCCCACGACCCGGCGTACATCCGTCGCTACCTCGATGGAGATCTGTCGCGTGAAGATCAGCGGCGTCTGGGCCTGCCCTGGAGCGAGGCGCTGGCGCGCCGCACGGTTCGTGCCGTAGGTGGCTCATTATTGACTGCCGAACAGGCCTTGAAACACGGAATGGCCTGCCATCTGGCGGGCGGCACTCACCATGCGCACTATGACTACCCCGCCGGTTTCTGCATTTTCAACGACCTTGCCGTGATCAGTCAGTACCTGTTGCAAAGCGGCCGGGTGGACAAGGTGCTGATCTTCGACTGCGATGTACATCAAGGTGACGGCACCGCGCGCATTCTGGCCTATACCGAGGAGGCCATTACCGTCTCGCTGCATTGCGAAAAGAACTTCCCGGCGCGCAAGGCCCAAAGCGACTGGGACATCCCGCTGCCAATGGGGATGGGCGACGCCGATTACCTGAACGTAGTCGACGATCTGCTCAATTATCTGCTGCCGTTCTACAAGCCGGATCTGGTGCTATACGACGCGGGCGTGGATGTTCACAAGGATGATGCACTGGGGTATCTGCAGCTTACCGATCAGGGGCTGGCCAATCGCGACGAAGCAGTGCTGCGTCATTGCCTGAGCCGTGACATTCCGGTCATGGGCGTGATCGGCGGCGGCTACAGCAAGGACCGCCAGGCACTGGCAAGACGCCACGGGATCCTGCATCACAGCGCACAACGGGTCTGGGACGACATGGGCTTGTAACCACGCTTTGCATCCCGAGTTGCAGCACACCTTGGAAGGTCGCTCGGGTAGAATGCCCGCCTCCTCCGCTATCGATATTTCGCTGACCATGACTGACCTCGCCTTCCCTGCTGCCCGAACCGTCGCCGTTATCGGAGGCGGCCCTGCGGGACTGATGGCAGCCGAGGTGCTGAGCCAGGCAGGCCTGAAAGTCGACCTCTACGATGCCATGCCTTCAGTGGGGCGCAAGTTTCTGCTGGCTGGCGTGGGCGGCATGAACATCACCCACTCCGAGCCCTATCCGGCCTTTGTGTCGCGCTATGCCGAACGTTCGCCGATGATAGCGCCGCTTTTGCGCAGTTTTGATGCCGATGCACTGTGTCGCTGGATTCATGCACTGGGCATCGAGACATTTGTCGGCAGCTCAGGCCGTGTCTTCCCTGCTGACATGAAAGCCGCGCCACTGCTACGCGCCTGGCTCAAGCGCCTGCGTGACGCAGGCGTCACGATCCATACCCGTCACCGCTGGCTCGGCTGGAACACTGATGGCAGCCTGCGCATCACCAGCGCGGATGGCGAAAAGGCACTCACACCGGCAGCAACCTTGCTGGCACTGGGCGGTGCCAGTTGGGCCCGACTGGGTTCCGATGGTGCCTGGCTGCCGTGGCTCGAGGCGAAGCAGGTAGACATTGCGCCTTTGCAGGCCGCCAACTGTGGTTTCGAGGTGAGCGCCTGGAGCGAGCTGCTGCGCGACAAGTTTGCCGGTGCGCCGTTGAAGAACATCGCGATGGGCCTGCATGGCCATGCCCTGCGTCTGGGCGAATGTGTGCTGACCGTCACCGGTGTCGAAGGCAGCCTGGTATATGCCCTGTCGGCGCAGATTCGTGAACAGATCAATCGTCGCGGCTCAGCGATTGTGGATATTGATCTGCTGCCCGGCAAGACGCTGGCAGACGTTCAAAAAGCCCTAAGCAAACCACGCGGCTCGCGCTCGATGTCCAAGCACCTGCACAGCCAATTGGGCCTGGACGGGGTTAAGACAGCACTGTTGCGCGAGCTTGCGCCGCGTGAAGCGTTTGCCGATCCGCTGCTGTTGAGCGAGGCCATCAAGGCGTTGCCACTTGTCCTGATCAAACCGCGCCCCATCGACGAGGCCATCAGCACGGCGGGCGGCGTGACTTTCGAGGCGATGGACGAGCGCCTGATGCTCAGGCAACTGCCCGGGGTGTTCTGCGCAGGTGAAATGCTCGACTGGGAAGCCCCTACAGGCGGCTATCTGCTGACCGCCTGCTTCGCCAGCGGCCGCGCTGCGGGGCTGGGGATGGTCGAATGGCTGCAATCACTCGCCCGCTCTGGCGCGTGATGCCCCCCCACGCAGAGCATGAGGAACGATAGGCGTCCTTACACTCACCACGTCCGCCTCTGAAAGCGCACTTCGCCTCAAGGCTTCTTCTTGCGCGGCCCGGTGTTGAAGACCGGGACCTTGCGTACTGGTTTGACCGCTGGTGCAGGCTCGGACTCGCCGCTGTCGACCCACTTGCCCAGGTTGCGCTTGCTGCCCGATACCTTGCGTTTCTTCGGTTTCTTGGGCTTTTTCAGTATCTGACCGCTGGCATCCGTGCCCGGTACGCGATGCTCCGGCTCGAAGTCTTGCTCTTCCTTGCGTTCCAGGGTCTGGCGGGTCAGCACCTCAATGGCCGACAGCAGCTCTACTTCATCGGCACACACCAGTGAAATCGCCTCGCCCGTCAGCCCCGCACGGCCGGTGCGGCCGATACGGTGGATGTAATCCTCGGCCACAATCGGCAGGTCCAGGTTGACCACGGTCGGCAGATCATCAATGTCCAGACCGCGTGCCGCCACGTCGGTCGCAACCAGAATCTTCACTTCGTTGCTCTTGAAGCGGTCCAGCGCACGCTGGCGGGTAGCTTGCGGCTTGTCGCCGTGAATGCCGTCGGCATTCATGCCCAGTGCCTGCAAGCGATCCACCAGTTGATCAACGCCGACCCGGGTCTTGGCGAACACCAGTACCTGACCCCAGCGATGCTTTTTCATCAGATGGATGAACAGATCAGCCTTGCGTTTCTTGTCCACGGTCACGACCCATTGCTTGACCGAAGACGCCGCCACGTTGCGCGGGCTGACTTCGATGGTCAGCGGATCATTCAGCATCTGCGCAGCCAGCAGACGAATCTCGTCGGAAAAGGTCGCCGAGAACAACAAGGTCTGACGCTGTTTGGGAAGCACGGCGTAGATACCGCGCAACTCCTCGGCAAAGCCCAGATCGAGCATACGGTCTGCTTCATCGAGGATCAGGGTCTGCAACTGGGAGAACTTGACCGCATTCTGGCGATGCAGATCGAGCAAGCGACCGGGAGTCGCAACCAGCACGTCCACGCCCTTGCGCAACTTCATCATCTGCGGGTTGATGCTCACGCCACCGTAGGCTGCGTAAGTGCTCAACGGCAGGTGCTCGGCGTACTGGCGAATGCTTTCGTGAACCTGATCGGCCAGCTCGCGGGTTGGTGCCAGGACCAGTGCGCGAATCGAGTTAGGCGCAACTTTCGGGCCTTCCATGGTCAGCCGTTGCAACAGCGGCAGTGCAAAACCTGCAGTTTTGCCGGTACCGGTCTGCGCTGCTGCCATCAGATCGCGGCCCGCCAGTACCGGAGGAATTGCCTGGGTCTGTACAGGCGTCGGAGTCTGGTAACCGAGCGCTTCAAGGGCGCGCAGCAAGGGTTCGATCAGGCCGAGAGAGGCGAATGTCATGGAAATACCGTAGGAAAGATTCAACGCAAGGCGCGCAGTTTAACCTGTCCGGCCCGCCTCGGTTAGCTTGTGCGCGTCGATCCGACCTTTCGTAGAGGCGACCTGCGCCATTGCGGCAGGCCAATCAGCACGACGGCGCTGATAATCACCACCATGGCCATGCACTCTTCGGCACCAATCGTTTCGCCAGCGAACACCACACCGAGCATCACTGCCACGGCCGGGTTGACGTAGGCGTAGCTGGTGGCGGCCGCCGGGCGAACGTTCTTGAGCAGGTACATGTAGGCACTGAATGCGACGATAGAGCCGAACACCACCAGATACAGCAGCGCGCCCCAGCCCGCCGCCGTCGGCATATGCACCAGCCGCTCGCCACTCAAGGCACTGCCGATCAGCAGTGTTGCGCCGGCAGTGATCATTTCCGCCGCACTTGCCATCGGTCCTTTCGGCAACGGCAAATGCTTACTCAACACCGAGCCAAACGCCCATGCTGCAGCAGCAAAAACCACCAGGGCCGCGCCATAGGGGCTGGCCTGCAGATTGGAACCCAGGTTCAGCAGGCCGATGCCAATCAGGCCCAGCACGATGCCCGCCCACTCCAGATTCGTCGTGCGATTGCCCCAGAACAGACCGAACAGCAAGGTAAACAGCGGCATGGTCGCCACCGCCAGCGCTGCGACCCCCGAGGCAACGCCTGCGTGCTCGGCCAGGGTGACACCGCCATTACCGCATGCCAGCAGCAGAAAGCCGATGACAAACGCCGCTTTCCACTCGCCCCAGGTCGGTGCAGGGACACCGCGATAGCGCAAAAAACCGTACATCAGAAACCCGGCGATCAGAAAGCGCACACCCGCCATCATCAGCGGCGGCCACGATTCCACGCCAATGCGGATGACAAGATAGGTAGAGCCCCAAATCAGGTACAAGGCCAGAAAAGCACCGATGAGTAACGGCGAAACACGAACGGATTGAGGCATGGCAAGGCTCTGGGATCATTGTTATGGTTAGCCTATTGTATGAAGGCTACAACCGGATATTAAGCAGACAAACCTGTTTAAATCCGCTAAAAACCTATGATCCAACGCTTATAAGCCCTGCCAGCCTTTTATTTAAAAAATCTGTCGCGCTACACGAGGAACGCCATGACGCTGGATAAATACGATCGGATTCTGCTCGATGAGCTGCTGAAAAATGGCCGTGCGTCTTTTGCGCAGCTGGCGAAACTCGTCAACCTGTCCGCCCCCGCCGTGGCCGAACGGGTTGCCAAGCTGGAGGCAAGCGGCGTGATCACCGGTTACGAGGCGAAAGTCGACCTGTCAAAAGTCGGTTTGCCGATTCAATGCCTCATCGAGCTGCGCATGGGCAGCCATGGCAATCAGCAGGCCTACAAGGATCTGTGGCAGGTCCCGGAGCTGATCCAGTGCTATCGCGTGACGGGAGACCCGTGCGTGATCATGAGGGCTGCGGTCGATTCAATGCCGCACCTGGAGGATTTGATCAACCGGATTGCCAAGTTCGGCTTCAGTAAAACGTCCATCGTGCTGTCGACAGCCGTGGAGCGCAGTCTGCCGGCCGATTACCTGATCGGCAACGGCAAGCAGGAGCACTGACAGGTCAGCAGCCGCGCTGACGCTTCAGCGTTTCGGGACTTTCTGCAGTGAGCACAGCATCTGGTGGGAAATGGCAGAGATGCCGTGGGTCTGA
This sequence comes from Pseudomonas caricapapayae, assembly GCF_001400735.1. Lineage (GTDB taxonomy): Bacteria > Pseudomonadota > Gammaproteobacteria > Pseudomonadales > Pseudomonadaceae > Aquipseudomonas > Aquipseudomonas caricapapayae. The sequence continues at coordinate 130,165 of NZ_LJPW01000008.1, read as the reverse complement.
CGCAGTTCATTGGTCAGGTGCACGGTGAGGTTGGCGGCCATTTCCGCATCGGCCATCGCCCGGTGAGCCTTGCCTGTGTCGGGCAGGCGTGCATAGCGGGTCAGCGTGCCGAGCTTGTGGTTCGGTGCGCCGGGCATCAGGCGTCGGGCCAGCAACAGTGAACAGGCAAAACTCTGTTCGCGCGTGCGCTGAATACGCGACAGCTCGTAATCCCAGAACTTCTGGTCGAACGAGGCGTTATGCGCGACCAGCGGCGTCGAACCCACGAAATCCGCCACATCGCCCATTACCCGCTCTGCACTGGGCGCGGTACGAATCATGTTGTTGCTGATGCCGGTCAGCCCTTCGATGAACGCAGGAATACGCACGCCGGCATTCATCAGGCTCTGAAAACGCTCGACGATACGGCCCTGCTCCATGATGACCACCGCAATCTCGGTCGCCCGGCAGCTGTGGCCGGGGGAGATGCCGGTGGTTTCAAAGTCGATGACTGCAATACGTTCCAACACTGGCCTGACCCTGTAAATTCATTTCAACAACAACGTGCCTTCAATAGGCACGTAACGACTGGCTGCGCGGATCAAAGAGTTCGCCGTCAGGCCAGGCACGCCATAGGCCACTGCCTCAACGCCATGCTTGCTGATCACACGCTCGAGCAACATGTCGAAATCGCCATCACCGGACGCCAGCACAACTTCGTCCACTTGCGGCGCGAAGTCCATGATATCGATGGTGATGCCGACATCCCAGTCGCCTTTGGCCGAACCGTCGCTGCGCTGGATATACGGCTTCAGCCTGACGGTAAAGCCCAGATTGCGCAGGATCTGCTGAAACTGCTGTTGCTTGCTGTCGCCACGATCGATGGCGTACGCAAACGCGTGAACAATCTCACCACGTTTGCTGATATCCGCCCACAAGGCGGCGTAGTTGAAATGACAACCGTGCGCCTGGCGCACGGTGTAATACAGGTTCTGCACGTCGGCGAACACCGCGATCTTCTTCACCGCAATTCCTCATGGCGGGCAACACGCCCACTGGTTACAGCGATCCGGAATGTGAATCGGCGCCCAGTATGCCAGCTTGAGAACGGAATTGAGCTTCAACTATACGTGCGACGCTCCGCGTCCCACGCATTTCTGGACGCTCCGCGTCCAATCTTGAACAGGCGGCGCGGCGCAGACCTGCGACGCGGAGCGCCAACCACGGCATTCCCACGCTGGAGCGTGCGGAACGATAGCTGTCTGTTCTGGAGCATGAGGAGCGACCACTGCGTGCTCACACAAACGAATCATCGTCCGAGAACATGTCGCCGCCATCGTCGAAGTTGTCGTCAGCCGTGTACTGCTGATCCGGCTGTCCCCAACCGCCCTGATCATTGAACGAGCCGGTGTCCTGAACCGATGGCGCGTCATGAATGACCTCGACGATCTCCTGCGGCTGGCTGTGATGGCTGAACATGCTGCTGATGCCCTCTGCCAGCAACACGCCGCCCGCTACACCGGCCGCCGTCTTCAGCGCACCGCCAAGAAAGCCGCTGCCTGCGGCCGGGGCAGGTGCAGCGTAACCGCCCTGTGACGCTGCGGGCGCAGGTGCCGGGTTGAAACCGGCGCCGTCACGCCAGCCGCCACTGGAAGGCTGGCTCGGCTGCGGCGCACGCGGGGCGCTGCTGCCGAAGATGCTCGACAAAAAACCACCACTGGCCGGCGCTGATGAGGATTGCCCCTTGGCCTGTTGCAGCTCTGCCTGCAACTGCTGAATCTGCTCGTCGCGCTGTTTGACCTGTTGATTGAGCTGATTGACCGCAGCCTCCTGGACCAGAATCGCTTGCGTCATGTAATACGGCGCGGCGGGCTGACGGGTCAGATGCTCCTTGATGCGCGCCTCGGCCGCAGCATCTCGCGGGGCGGATGCCGTTTCAGCGTCTTTCAGTTTCGAGAAAAGACCATCGATCAGGGTTTGCTCTTCGCTGTTCATGACCACCTCACTGAGTTGCCACTGGAATTCTTCCCCGCCGCAATGGCAGGACCATGCTCAGAAAATGGGGCCTCATCAACGCGCTTCAATGACATGAAGAAAAAGATAAGAAGATGTGAGCCCGACACCGCCGTGCTTGGTTCGACCAAGGCCATGGGCTAAAGTGTGCGCCTGCTTTTAGCCTGCGATCTATCTACATGAACCCGTTGACCGTCATCCAGGATTCGCTTTATTTCTTTCGGCGCAATCTGGGCAGCATTCTGCTGCTGTGCCTGCCTGTCGTGGTCCTCGAAGTGCTGGCCAAACAAGCGTTGAGCAACGCCATGTCCGCCGAGACCTCGCCGGCCTACGAACTGGTCATCGGACTGTTTTTCTACCCGATCTATACGGCGGCACTGATCCTGTTCCTCGACGCACGCAGCCGTGGCGAAGAGGTTTACACGCGCGACCTGCTGGCCATGGCACTGCGTTTGTGGCCCACTTTCGCGGTGCTCTCGGCAATGAGCACCCTGCTGATCATGTTCGGCCTTTCCCTGTTCGTGATACCCGGCCTGTGGGTGATGATCAAACTGGCGTTCTGCGAATACCTGCTGGTCCTGCGCAAGCTCACACCGCTCATGGCCATGCGCGAAAGCATGCTGATGACCACCGGACACTTCACGCGCATTCTGGTGTGCGTGCTGAGCGTATACATTCCGCTGTGGCTGCTCGAGGGTGTCAGCCTGTACCTGTTTCCGGAACCGCAAAGCGCAGCGGTTTCCGTGATCACCGACAGCATCGGCAGCTTCCTGCAATTGTTCACCACCATCGTGACGTTCCGTCTGTTCATGCTGATCAACGAGCCCGCGCACCGGGCCTGAACCGAGGGCTGACGTCAGGCGCACCGATTCGGTATGCTCAGTGCCGAATCCCTCACTGAGCGCCAGGCGCTCCAAGTCGAGCCGATGCCCCGCTTACTGCTACGCCTGGGCCTGTACGCCCTGCTGCTGGTCGCCATCCTGCTGGTAATGGTTTACCAACTGACCTGGCGTCCGCCAGCCCATGAGTTACTCCCGGCCAGCTGCAACCCTGCGGTCCAGGCCCCCACGCTGGTGCCCGGACAGGCACTGAAAGTCATGACCTGGAACATCCAGTACCTGGCGGGCAAACGCTATGTGTTCTGGTATGACATGGCCGACGGCAGCGGTCCGGACGAGCGCCCGACGCATGAAGACCTTGCCTACAACCTGGATGAAGTGGCGCGGGTCATCCGTGACGAACAGCCGGATATCGTGTTGCTTCAAGGGGTCGACGACGGTGCCAAGAACTCCGATTACGAGGACCAACTGGCATTGATCAAGGAACGTGTAGCCGATCTGTATCCGTGCAGCACGCAGGCGTTCTACTGGAAATCGGAGTTTGTACCCAACCCGCATATCTGGGGCAGCGTCGGCAGAAAACTGGCGACCCTCAGCCGCTTTCACATCGACAGTGCCGAGCGCATACAACTGCCGGTGCCCGATGCCAACATCATCAGCCGTCAGTTCCAGCCAAAGGATGCCTTGCTGGTCAGCTACCTGCCCCTGCGTGACGGCGGGAGGCTGGCGGTCATCAACACCAGCCTGACCACCTCCAGACACGCCGGCGACACAGCACAAAAACAGGTCGCGGCCACTGAAACGCTACTGGACAAGCTGGAAGGCGGCGGCACGCCCTGGCTGATCGGCGGCGACTTCAACCTGCTGCCCCTCGGCCAATACCAGCGCCTCTCCGAGCAACAGCGCCTGGGCTACGCCGCCGACAGCGAACTGCACGAGCTGTGGGAAAAATACCCGATGATCCCCAACAACGCCGAATCCAGCGGTATCGACCGCAGCAAATGGCTGACGTACTTCCCCAACGACAGCCGCATCAACGGGCCGGACCGGACGGTGGATTACCTGTTCTACAGCCCGAGCCTGAAGCGGGTCAGTGCGCGGGTAAGGAGGGATGACACGTTATTGATTTCTGATCATTTGCCGGTGATCGGGCGGTTCTTGATGCCGGTTTTGCCTTGAGGGGGCAAGCAGCATTCAGGTCTCGACAGTGCCCAACATCGCGTCAAGGGACTGCTCAAGCATCGATAGCTCTACTTCAAGCCCCTCTGCATAAATCGCGGTGCGGCGAGCACAGTCGACAGTCACCGTTATTCCAGCACCGGTGAGGCGTCCGGGGTATTTGCGCAGGGTCAGCTCGACACAAGAGCAATCCAGCCAGCGCGCCTGATCGGCTGACCAACAGTTGCTTTCGAAAGCAAACACGCGGATGTCGCGCCTGATATCTACTATCTCGGGTGGATAAATCCAGTGCGTGGCAAGTGCCTCGTAAGGCGTCGCCTGGACACGATAGCGAGCACTGGGAGACAGGGCGATCACTTCGATGCGTTCTCCACGCATGGTGTCGCCTTCATGCTCAGCGTCCACAAATACAGGCTCATAATCTTTTCCGGTGAACGTAAAGAATTTCGTTTTTCCATCAGCCTTCAACTGGGCCAGAGCTGCGCTCACCAACGGGAGAGACCGATCGTCAGGCTCAAGCGCGCGGTCATAGCCGTCAAACTCGATACCCATAAAGTTGGCTTCATCAGCATCATCCGTGTAGCAGCGAGCGGCGAGGGACAGAGTGCCTTCCGAGAAGTAGTACATATCGTACTCATAGTAATAGTCGTAGAAGCCGTCCTTATCCTGCTCGCTGGCGTCGATATGGTGATAGCGCTCCATGCGGATTGCACCCGGGCCCTGGGATGTCCACTCGGGTTTGAGCTCGCGGTTACGGCTGTCATCCCGTGAAAAGATGCTTTTCATCCAGCGTTTGATAAGGGATTTGAAAACAAATCTGGCAGTGTTCAATGTCTTTCCCTGGTTACCCGGATGCTCGGAAACTTTCCGTGATCAATTCCTGAGTATTTGCGTGGTTGAAAATACCTGAGCCGAGTGAGAATGGCAGCCCTATAGCCCGCGATAAGCTGGCGAGTCGCCGAGCATCTGAATATCGTCCTTCAGCAGCCGATAGGGTCAAAACAGTTTGAACCGTTTTCAGACGCGCTCGCCTAATGATTAGCCTGTGGATACTTCCACAGGCTGCGTGCCAATACCGGCATACACCAAAGGGTGATCAACGTGGCTAAAGACGACAAAAAAAGCAAAGGCGAAGCCTCGAAAGCCAGCAAGGACCTGAAAGACAAGAAAGCATCACCGGCAAAGAAATCTGAAGCGGCTTCGACGCTTTCCAAGTCTTCCGAAAAGAAAGACAAGAAAAAAGACGCCGAGCCAAAGAAATCTGCCAAGAAAGCTGATAGCAAGCCAGAAAAGGCCAAGAAGTCAGACAAAGCGGAAAAGCCGGCTAAAAAGAAAAAGTGACAGTCAGCGCCGGTGAATGCTGATCTGTACTACTCAGTGTCCAGATCTTCGAAGGCCATCCATCCAGCTTCAGCACGCGGAGATTTCCAAGGGGCCGCTACGGCCCCGTCTTCAGAATTGCCCCCTCCGCGTTGTCTCTATCCACGAAGGTGCTCTACCTCATAAAGGTAGAGCTCAATCTCCTCATTTAGCCATTCGACAAACTGCTCGCGCTTGGACTCAGCTCGCTTACTGTCGGGTAGCAAAAGCCAGTAAGGATAGGGATAGGGGGCAGCAAACTTTGTCAATTGGACAAACTCACCTCTCATGATCCCCGCGTGTGCCAGGCTGCGACGAACCAGCGCAATACCCTGTTTAAGGCGCACCGCTTCAAGTACGAGATTGGAATCATTGCTGCAAAGGCCTTTACGCGTGACTTCGACGTTAAGCCCGGCGGCTTCGCACCACGGTTTCCAGGACTCCATCGTAAAAATGATAGCGCTTGCCACAATGCTCTCCGGGGTCGTCGGAAGCTGTCCGTCATTAAAGTCCGGGGCTGCGATCACAATGGACTCATCATGAAACAGGAGACGTTTCTGTGCGTCACTCCAATCCCCACGCCCCATGCGTATCCCGATGTCCACGGTTTCCTGTTGCAGGTTAACAACGGATAGGCTGGCCTGTAGACGTACTGTGATATGTGGATGCCGAATTCTGAATCGACTAATGCGCGGCAAAAGCCACGAGAAGCCAAATGAGGGCATGACGGCAACGACGAGCTCAGATGCTTTGGGCTGCGCCTTGACCTGACGTGTAGCGTCCACAATATTTTGCAAAGCACCACGGACTTGAAGCGAATACAACCGACCGTCCTCGGTCACTCGCAAACTTCGCCCCTCCCGGACAAACAGCGTCACTCCAAGCATCTCCTCCAAAACCTTCAACTGCTGACTGACAGCCGAGTGAGTGACATGGAGTTCCAAGGCCGCCTGTGTGACGCTGGACAAACGGCTCACGGCCTCAAAGCTACGCAGGCAACTGAGCGGCGGAATCATCGACATGTAAGCACCCCTAACAGATTTCGAGAGAAATTACTGATATCTAAAAAACCACGTCTATCATAATGTAAGCGCAGGTACAGATATATCGGCATTTTGGTTCGCTTGGCTTTGCCATCTCTAGCGCGCGCACCAAAGTAAACCGCACCCGACACGTTTCAGCGTACCGCTGCACGGAAGCAAGAGCCGTTACGAAAATTTTTCGTCGGCTTGTGTCACAAGAGATAAAAGGCAAACGCCGGATGAAACAAGTCGTCAAAGCACCACAGCAGGCAGCAAAGAAGACAACGAAACTGTCGCCCCCATTGAAAAATGGCCCTCCCCCCCAGGCCGTCGTCGATCCTAAGCAACCACAAAGCCGGCACCGCATTCGCTCGAGGTCATCCATGAACAGCGATTGAAATGGATCAGCACACCCTCGATATTATTCGATCTACGCTCAACAGTGACTCTTTCCGAGCGGGCAGTGATCCGCCTGAACGCCAAGCTGACAACAAAAAATGCAGACGCCATTCTTCGCAAAAAGAATATATATAATTTTACTGCCCTAAAGTTCAAATACCGATAACTTAAAGGGAATTAGTGATGTCGATGCAATCTGTGATCCCACCGTGGCATGCAACCCTTCCTGCATCCAAAGGAGACTTGCTAAATTATCTAATAGAAAAATTTCAGGCATTGGAATTTAGCCGTTTCCAATTACGGTTAAAAGCAAACAGGACCAGCGACTTGAGCAGTGAACTGGTGCTGGGCAATTACCCGGAGGAATGGCAGGATATTTACGACAAAGCCGGGTACGCCCGGATCGACCCCGTAGCAAAGCATTGCATGAACAACATTTTACCCGTCATTTGGACAGAGGAACTCTACCAGTCCCCGGAACAATGCAGCCTGCGGCAGATGGCCCTGCGTTACAATCTCAAGCACGGCGTGACCTTCGCGTTGCATGGGCCTCGCGGACAGTACGGCACATTAAATATTAATATCAAGACCTACGATTCAGATTTTGCATATACCGTTATACGGCAAAAAATGGGAGAACTTTCAGCGCTCAGAGACTTGGCACTGCAAACTTCTTTAACACTTATAGTACCCGCCGCCCACCCCGCTCAAGTGGCACTCACCCGTCGAGAGAAGGAACTACTGCAATGGAGCGCTAGAGGAAAAACAACGTGGGAGATTTCCAATATCTGCAGTTGTTCGGAAGCGAACGTAGATTTTCACTTTAAAAATATTCGCCGTAAATTCGGCGTCGCCACGAGAAGCGCAGCTATCGTACAAGCGCTATCAATGCAGCTTATCCATCTCTGAGTTGCTCACCCTGTCTCGTGATACCTATCGTGAGCGGTGACCAAGCCGCGATCATGTTTCAGCAGGCGCAGTAGTACGTGATACGCCCAAGTGGGCGCTTAGTCGGAACGGCGACCTGACTGAAACCGGCTCCCCTTCACCGGCATCCAGGACTGCAGGGGCATGGATGAGCGGATTACCAAAGACGCCGTGCTGCCCCGAACTTATCGTTCACCTGGATCGTCATCGTAACCAGACCAACGTTTTCTACTGAGGATGGCTTATATTTGGCTCCCGGTGTCTCAACAGCATCGTTGATGCAGTGCTGGTGTGCAGTAAGATCATAGGGGACTGCCTGCATCAGGAGACTGATTCGTGACATTCCTTTTGACACGCCACATTGAAACGGGAAATGCCTTCTACAGGATCCTCATGGCGGGTGAAAAACTTTATGCACCCGCCCAGGAATAGCGCCATTGGACGCCCTTCAGGTGGCAACCAGAACCAGCTGATCGGCGTCGAAACGCTTAACGGATGCATTCAATAGAAGAATGGCAACCAGCCCAAGGGAGGCACAAATAAACCATACAAAATTACCACCAAAATAAGCGTATATCTGCCCGCCCACGATGGGTGCAAATAGCACGCTCGAACTCCACATTGCATTGCTTAACCCGAGATAATGACCGCGTCGCCCCCCCTCGGCACGCTTCATTACCAGAATGGCCATTGCCGGCAGAAAGAGCATTTCGCCGACTGTCCAAGTGACCGTTGACAGGCTGACCATCCATACGTTTGTGCAGAACGGTAATGCAAGCAACCCTACGGCAGTCAAACCAATCCCTATTCCGATTCGCCAGCTGTATTGTAAACGTTGGGCCCAGGCGGTGAGCGGTATTTGAAAGACAACAACCAATATGCCATTTAATGCGCACTGCCATCCGAACATGACGGGGCCGAAGCTGTGATATTCGAGAAGGTAGTTCCCCAAGACGCTATTGGTGGTGTCATACATAATGGCGACCAATAAGGTGACCACCATAAAAATCAAAAAAGGAACGTCGGTGTACGGCGAACTTACATCACGGGACGTTTCCTCACTCGCCTCATCGGCAGCGCTTCGCGGAGTCACGACCGTTGGGTGAGTGGTCCTGAACGCCCTGTAAAGCCAGACCATTGCAATTAAATTGGCCACGCCATCAAAAAAGAAAACAGCCCGGTAATCGAAAGACGCTAAAAGACCGGCAATCAGCCCTGCGGCGGAAAAAGCCAGGTTTATAGCGACTCGATTAAGCGACTGAGCGAGCTCTCGCTCCTGCTCGGAACAGTTGTCCATGATCATGCGATCCACCAGTGGGCGAACACCACCATCGGAGGCCCCACCCACCAGCAGCAAAAAAGCCAAAGAGGCTACTGAATCCGCCACGCCCAACAACAGCAGGCAAAGCGCACTGGCGAACAGCAGAACGAGCAACAGCGTTCTAGGGTTGACATGATCGCTGAGTACCCCCGCTACGTACGACCCTACGAGTCGGCCTAAACCGTAACCCGCTAAAAGCCAGCCAATGATTTCGATACCAATGTTCAGTTCGTTTCTCAGGTACATCGGCATAAAAAACTTGGCCATGCCTCCAATACGATTGATGAAGATCGTTACCGTAAGCGCCCACACCAATGGCGGCAAAACCGCCAGTGTTTTCTTGAGGCTTTCGGCATATGCAATTGCGCCATAATAATATCTATTCATAGTTTCAGCACCATTAGCCGCACATAAAGCCTAGCAATCTATCGTGTTATTAAATTCCCAAGCGCTGACACTCCGCATGTAACCCAGTATTTCCCGTTCTTTATAGCTGGCGTAGCTTGACACGAACCCCTGATTGAGAAGTTCAGTGAGTTCATAGTCCTTCACCAAGTTTTTTATGGATGAGCTCAAGTCAAGCGGCAATGGTTGACTCACGGTGACGTCACTTTCATAAGCATTGGAGTTGTGCCTGGGCCCCGGGCTCAACTTTCCTCGGACACCTAGCAGGCCGGCCGCAAGGACGGACGCTTGCAACAGGTACGGGTTAGCAGAACCATCGGGTAGACGAAGCTCACATCTGTCATCTTCCGGAATACGGATAAGGTGACTACGGTTATTGCCGGCATATGAAATAGCCACGGGAGCCCACGTTGCGCCCGAACTGGTGTTTCGCGCACTGAGACGCTTGTAACTGTTTATCGTGGGGTTTGTCAGTGCCGTCAGTGCAGGGGCATGATGTAACAGCCCACCGATAAAATACTGCCCAATGGGTGAAAGACTACCGACCGTATCAGCATCCACAAACAGGTTTTCCCCCGACTCGTTCCACAGGGAGCAGTGGACATGGCAACCGTTTCCCGTTAAGTCTGAAAAGGGCTTGGGCATGAAACTGGCTTTGAAACCGTGTTTTTCAGCCATGCTCTTGACCAAAAATTTAAAGAACGCATGCCTGTCGGCGGTTTCCAGACAATCGGTATACTCCCAGTTTATTTCAAACTGGCCTGTCGCATCTTCATGATCTGCCTGATAGGGTTTCCAGCCCAACTGGTGCATGGCATCACAGACCTCACTGATAACATCAAATCGACGCATCAAGCTTTGTTGGTCATAGCAAGGCTTCAGGTACTGATCTTTTTTGTCTGAAGCGCAAGCCCCGTCCTCACTCAGTAAAAAGAATTCGGCCTCTACACCGGTTTTGAGAAGCAGCCCGTCTTTCTTGGCTTGAGCGATGCAATGCTTCAGAACATTGCGCGGTGATTGAACGAGCAAAGCGTCGCCCATGTACAAGTCACCCGTGACCCACGCAACGTCGGTTTTCCAAGGGAGAACAATTGCCGTAGAAAAATCAGGAACCAGAATGATATCGGGGTCAGAAGGTGAAAGATTGAAGTGAGCCGCAAACCCGGCAAACGCTGCCCCATTTTTCTTCAAATGATCAAGCGCTGTTACCGGCACGAGTTTAGACCGTATGACGCCGCACAGGTCTGTAAAACTCACCAGTACATAACGTACCGTGTTGTCAAAACTAAAATTAACAAACATCAATTTTCACCCAATAGGATTATTCTTTAAAAGCTGGCAAACCGCACGCTTGGCAAATCAAACAGTCAGCTGGGTTGACTCAGGTATCTTTTTGATCGTGCCCAAATGGGGTGCATGATTGACATAGTCAGCATCACTCAACGACTCCAAATAGACGCGCTTGAAAACGTCAATCATCTCATCAAGGGCCGACTTACTTTCGGTTTCGGTCGGCTCGATCAGCATGGCGTTCTTCATGGCATTGGGAAAATACACACACCCCGCACCGACCAGCGTGGGAGGATGAATTTTATGGTCAATCAGACGTTTGGCAAAACTATAAGATGAGACGGGTAATAAATCGCCTGACAGCAAGCATTCATGCATGCATATTTTATTGAACACCGGCGGCAGGAAATCGGACAAATGGTACTGAATATAGTTAGCGTTCAACACGGCATCTTGCGAAGCCTGTCGCAATCCGTCCGGCCCCATGGAGCGAATGTAGGCGTACGCTTTTATCAAGACACTGACATGCCCCAGGTACTGCTTTATCTGTCCGATAGTGTTTTCACCATGTGTGTTAAGCACGTAGTGAAGTCCATCAACGGACCGACGAACAATCGGAACAGGAAGATAACTTTCAAGAAAATGCTTGACCCCGATAGGCCCCGCACCTGGGCCGCCACCGCCATGCGGTGTAGCAAGCGTTTTATGCGTATTTATATGAACGACATCAAACCCCATGTCCCCAGGCCTGACAAGCCCCATCAAGGCATTGAGATTAGCCCCGTCGTAGTAAAGCAAGCCTCCTTTCTCATGGACAATAGCCGCTACCTCTTCGATATTTTCCTCGAACAACCCCAAGGTCGAAGGATTGGTCAGCATCAACCCGGCCACTTCGTTGCTCATACTCGCCTTCAGCAGCGGAATATCTAACAACCCCTCCGCCGTCGTAGGTATTATCTGACACTCATAGCCCACCATACTGGCGGTGGAAGGGTTTGTTCCGTGCGCTGAGTCAGCGATCAAAATAATATTTCTTTTTTGCTTCTTTTTTTCGAAAAACTTTCTGATGATCAGCAGTCCCGCAAATTCACCGTGGGCACCTGCAGCAGGTTGAAGGCTGACATAGTCCATGCCTGTCAGTTCAGCAATGTAGCTCTGTAGCGTATAGAGCAATTCGAGCAGGCCCTGGATGTGCTCCGTTGGCTGGCATGGGTGTATGGCGCTAAACCCGTCAAACTTACTATAACGCTCATGCGCCTTAGGGTTATATTTCATCGTGCAGGAGCCTAACGGATAGAACCCATTATCTGCACCATGGCTGTCGTTGCTAAGGTCCGTGAAATGCCTTACAAGCTCACTTTCTGAAACATCGGGAATGTTTAAAAGCCCCGTTCTCAAAGGGTGATCGAGAAAGTCTAAGGGCTCAAAATTGTCTCCATCAAAACGAAGCCAAGCCCCGCCGACCCCATACCTGCTTTTATGCAACAGTGTCTTCTTCATGGCTCACCCTTGACCAACAATTCAATAGCAACACGGAATGCCGTCGCCGCTTTAACGAGATCTGCTCTGGATTTGACCTCCGTCACAGCGATCAGAAGATTATTATCGACACCGTTACGGGTCAGCGCGACCCCCCCATAAATTTTCTGCTCCAGCAATGCTGACAACAAAGCATCAGAGGCGCACGGGAGTTTAATAACAAACTCGTTAAAGAACGCCGCCTTGTACACGCGCTCTACGCCGTCAATACTCTCTAAAAGCCGACAAAAGAAATGACCGCGATCTGCGTTCAGTCGGGCGAGGTTCTGAAGTCCGGTGTTGCCTAATGAAGCGATGTAAACGGTCGCTCTAAGTGCACACAACGCTTGGTTCGAACATATGTTACTGGTCGCTCGCTCGCGTGCGACATGTTGTTCACGCTCCTCATTGACCAACGCGTACGCCGGGTTGCCGAAAATATCCTCGACAACGCCAACCAGGCGGCCAGGCAAGAACCTCTTGAATGGTTCCGTGCACGCCAGGTACCCCAAGCTTGCGCCCCCTCCCGATAGGGGTATGCCAAGCATCTGTCCTTCGCCACAAACGATATCTACACCCAACTGACCGGGTGGAACAAACAGCCCGCTGAGAAAAGGGTGGTAATGGAGGATCGAGGTGACGTTATACTTTTTGCACAGCTCTACAATCGACTGGGTATCTTCAAGCAGCCCGTAGCAGTTGGGCGATTGAAAGGCGAATGACTCAGGCGCGGTTTCGATAAAAAGTTTTTCAAGGTGGGAGAGATCAATCAAGCCATTATCGTCATCAGCTGGAATCGTGACGAGTTTGACAGGGCGCCCTGTAAAATATGTCTCCACTATTTTTTGCGTCTGGGCCCAGATTGTATCGGACAACACTATAACTCTGTCCCCAGTGCTCTTGTTCTGGCAGGACATCCAGATCGCATCTGCCAGCGCGGTGGATCCGTCATAGCAAGAGCAATTGACCACGGGTAATGCAACCAACGCACTGATATACTCTTGGTATTCGGCCAGTACCTGCAACAGCCCTTGGCTCATCTCGGGTTGATAAGGGGTGTAAGCAGTCAGGAACTCACCCCGTTCAGCAATCGCGTCAACGACAGCGGGCACATGGTGCTCATAAACACCCGCGCCGAGAAAGCTCTGATAGGTATAGAGCGTCTGGTTATTCCCTGCCAACGCTCTAATATGGGCTTCCAGCTCTGGATCAGACAACGCAGTGGGCAGTTGCAAAAGACCGCTCAAACGCACGTGTTGAGGAACATGTTTATAGAGGTCGTCCATGGCCGCCATGCCCATAGACTCAAGCATTTTCTGGCGTTCGGCATTTGAATGAACAATGTAGCGTCCCTGTGTATTAATCACGTCTTGACGTTCCAATAGGCATAGACTTCAACTGCATACTCACGCACTGAAGTCTATTGAGTTTTAAATGGATTGACCTTCGAACGAAACGCTTACCTTATTAGCCGTCTGTTCAGCCAGTGCATACGCCTCTTCCAACGTCGCGGATGAAGCTGTGATCTGGCCCAGCAAGTCGTTGCCATGCGGTGGTCGATTAATTATCGAGCCCGGGTACTGAAACAATTTAAAGTAAATAATACTCTTATTACTGTCTACTTCTTCCGGAGCAGAAATACTTTTCACTACCCCGCCCTCTGAAATAATGGCAATTGCGACAACAACCTGACCCGACGTTGTTAACTCGGTAAATGCGGGCTGATTCCCCAGTGCAATCTGTAGCGATGATTCGACTGCGCAATAAGAGTAGGCGTGACGTGTCATGTGCGAAATGGGTCCACCTCCCGCTCTAACCGCCATTTCAATCAAATAAGGCCGACCACCGTGATACCGAATCTCAGGATGAAGGACGCCTCTGTTTACGCCTTGGGCCGACGCTGCTAGTGTAACCAATGAGCGTATCTCATCGATTTGCTGTGCCGTCAACCGGGTGGGCATCGTATAAATATCGTTATCGAATGTGGCCCCCTCTGGCGACAGCCGGTCACCGATTGCGCCGATGTAGACCTGCCCATCCCAGACGATAGCCTCCAGACTGTGCTCTGATCCATCAAGGAATGACTCGACCAATATGCCTGAGGGACCTCTATATTCAACTTCTGGCTCTAGATCCGAAATGGATTTTTTCTGTAACTCCGAGTGAGCCGTTGGAAACAGTTTTCTCATTTCCGCATCCGAATCAATGCGGTATATATGCTCGCTTGATGCTCCCAGCGTTGGCTTTATGATGACGGGATACGTGAATTCACGAGCCGTCTTTAACGCGTCGTCCAGATCGACCGCAAGATGAAATTGAGGATGAGGAACCCCACCACGTTGGTGGGCTTGTCTCATCAGATATTTATTTCTGGAAATGATTGCCGCTTCCAGATCGATGCCAGGCAACTTCAATCGCTTGCTGATCATGGACGTCACAAGTACAGACCATTCCGACAGGGTGACGACGGCATCGAAATGCTCCTGTGCATGCCATGACATGGCCTCCTCGACGAAATCAGTCGCGGTGTTCTTTTTGACGACGCGTACGTTCGGTCCATACACCGACTTGTACTTATCTGATGAAATCAAAAAAAACAGTTCGTACCGATGTTTAAACTCTGAATAGCCTGTTTTCTCACACTCACCTGTCGGCTTAGCTTCGATGACTAAAATCTTCTTCATTTAAAACATCCCTCCTGTGATCAACGATTACCCTTCCGCCCAGCCCAACTGACGAGCCGAGTAGGGAGCTATAAAAGGAGACGCGTAACCATCCTCTCTCCACAGAATGGGAAAGTGGGTCTCGTCCATGTGTTGATCCCCAAACCGTTTGAACCGGCTATACGTCCGATTGGTGGTCACAGGATTTGGATGGAACCTGGCTTCCGATGACATACAGTGGGCAACAATGGAACGGCGGGGTATATCCCTTTTATTCACATCCGATCCGTGCCATATCCAACCCGAGTGGAAAGTTCCGCCCCCGGCGGGCACTTCGATTTTGACAGTGTCAAAGTCTTCTAAACCCGCTCGACTTGCTGCTCTTCTCAGATTTTCATGCGGGTCTTTAGGCCCATGGAATTGCCGAATTTTTCCGGTCTTTTCCCACAAATGTGACCCTTTT
Source organism: Pseudomonas caricapapayae (assembly GCF_001400735.1). Taxonomy (GTDB): domain Bacteria; phylum Pseudomonadota; class Gammaproteobacteria; order Pseudomonadales; family Pseudomonadaceae; genus Aquipseudomonas; species Aquipseudomonas caricapapayae. The sequence goes on along the minus strand of NZ_LJPW01000008.1, from coordinate 114,788 downwards.
ACGTACTCCACTGTTCCACCGAGGGAGGAAGTATTATCCAGCGCAATCCAGCAACTCACCCACTCGTTGGGCACGATAAACTCTTCATATGAAGAGTCTTGGTGAAAACCGATTGGCCGCCCACCAGGGGGTTTCCATAACAGGTTGTCTTGAGTCAGCCTCGCGCCAGGCCAATCACCGAGGTACGCACACGCTCTGCCAATTTCTGATCTGAGTATCACGCTTGCAACATACCGATCGGATTTCCAACCGTTGCAAATTTGTCGCGTCAGACTCTCTGAGTCACGATTCTTCTTCCAGTTGACTTCGTCCGGATCAAGACCGGTCTCATACTCACCGTCGAATATCACCTCAAATCGATTGAGCAAGAGTTCAACGTCTTCCTGGTTGATAATCTCATCACAAATAATGAAGCCATCTTCTTTAAATTGCTTTTTTTGAACACCTGTAAGACTAAACATTTCACATTCTCGATCAATTCTACAATGTTTATGCGTGGTCAATGTCGTCGCCGACGCGGGCTAACCAGAACAGATCTTTGAAGATGGCCTCGACATCACTCAGTGTGACGCAAAATCCATTTCGATTTGCATAGGCTGTGTAGGCGCCGGCTTCGGGCTCCAACTCAAATAGTTCCGCCTGCATCTTCTTATCCGTGCCAAGGCGGTTCCTGAACTCAACTATATTTGTCATATACTTCTCCAAATTCAAGACTTGGTGACGCGCCAGCCATTCAGGTACAGGACGACATCGCCTGGCGAGTTACGGATAAACTCTATCGCTTCGAACGGACGTTCAATCACCGGCTCATTTGGCCCATTGAACGATGTATTCATGACTACGGCACAGCCGGTTTTCCGGTGAAAAGCTTTAATCACCTCATGAAAGGCACCGTTCTCCTCGGTTACTGTTTGCACCCTGGCCGTGCCGTCAACGTGCGTAATTGCAGGTAACCCAAGTCCCTTGGTGGTCGCGTTGAACAGCATGTAAGGTGAGTTATCTGGCCCCCCCTCAAAGTAAGTTCGCAGCTCCTCTTTCAATACCGCTGGCGCAAAGGGACGCCACAAGGCACGCGTTTTGATGTTGTTAACTTTCGGCCAGTTTTCTGCTTTTCTAGGATCCGCAATCAACGTCCGGTGCCCAAGTGCTCTAGGCCCGACTTCACTGTTCCCGTCAAAGAAAGCGATGATTTTATCGTTAATCAAGTCATCCGCTGCTGCCGCTCCTGGATCTGCAGGACGAGAAAAATTAATGCCTTTAGCGGCTTCAAGTGCAGCGAGACACTCATCATCGCTCACGGGATTGCCAAGGTATGGGGACACCGGCAGCGCCCCGGACCTGTCCACAAGTGCACCCTTGAAGAAGTTGTGGTACACCCACAGGCCTGCGCCTATAGCACAACCGCTATCGTCGGTAAATGGGGGAACAAATACATCGGGAAATATTTGATTATCATAAATATTTGAGTTGGATGGGCAATTCAGCATGCACCCTCCAGCAAGGCACAGTGCATCAGCCTGCAAACCGCGATTGGCGATCAACTCGCGAAGCGCTTCGGACGTGACCAACATTGTTCTTTCGAACATTTTTTGAAGGGTGGCGGCCATGTCGGTGTTGGCGGACTCAAGCACTTTGTCCGGATCACCCAGGACCTTAAGGTCGTAGCCAAACTCTCGAGCCTTTTGAGTAATATGCTCGTGCCATGCGTAGCGCTTTTCGGCAGCCTTTGGAAAACGTCCGTTATTCTCGAGCTGGTCGAAGTCCCAGGCATTTCCAACATACGATTCAGAGTAGAGCGTGGGTTTCCCGTAAGGAGCGAGTCCCATCATTTTACCGTCAGGAGAGCCTCCCAGTTTTATTATTGACTTTGACGTCTCGGAATAGAGCCCCCCAATTTCCAGGTAGTGAGGGGCCATAGGCGTCAACCGTTCGTCATGCCCATGAAAGAACCACCCGCCTCTCATGCCGCCTGCGCCACCGTCAGCGGTAATCACGCCGGCCTTACTATGACCGGAGAGATAGTAAGAACTTGCAGCGTGTGCAGCATGGTGATTGATCAAGTAGCAGGGCATTTCTCGGCCAAAAAATTTAGCCGTCGCCGGAAAATGAAATCCGAACTCTGCGTTGTCAAACGTTATCGCCGGATCACTCAGCTCTTGGACAATTCCCTTGAGTGACGCGTATGGCGTGGAATGGTTGACTTTTGCAAAATCCATCCAAGGAAGGTATGTGAAGGCAACTGCTTTTTCTCTAAAGAGCGGACTGAGCGCGTGAGGGATCATCATACGGCGCAACCTCAGCTCTTTTTCTTTTGGGGTATCGCCCAAGAAGAAGTCCACCGGGTCCAGATGATGTTTCTGCAAGTGCTCTTCAACCAGCGAAGGTATTTTGTCGTCGGGATGGCGATGGTAAGATATATCCAAAACCCCTCCCACTTCGATGTATAAATCTTCGCGTTGCGTCGAGGTGACGGCAATGCAGTCGATCTCACTTGGATCTACCTTGTTCTCCTTGAGAAACAACTCAATCAACTCTGAATTCACACCAATAAAAAGTTTTTTCTTTTTTACTCGTTCAGATAACTGGCACGCTACTACTTCGCCATTTGAAATTAACGATACGGCCGAGTCATGACCATAGTGTAAGGCTAGAATTTTCATGTTTAGCTTATGTCCAAGCGATGACGTGATTCGGGAAGATTTTTTTATAGAAATGCGCCGAGCGTTAAGGCCAACCGAGTTATGACTGCCTTTTCGATCTTCTGATAGCCTCATCTCTGCTATAACCTTACCACCTTGCCGTCTTACCCGGACCTACCTGTTTTGGTAGGTTGTAAATCACACGAAGCTGCAGCAGCCTTTGCCTACTTCATGGTTTTGTTGTCTTGTATTTTAAGTTGGAGTCCTGCCCATGTGCCTTGTTTCTCGCACTATCTCCTCGATAGCAGAGCAAAGCCCTGACGCCCGAGCAGAAGAAAATAAATGACGCTTTCGGACTTCTGCAGCTTGGGTATAGGGAGCCTCCAAGTCGTTCTCTGCTACCCGAATGGAGCACACTATGAAGAATCCCGAGCTTTCAGCCTTTGACGTATCAAGGCCGGAATTCCCGGACTCATTCACGAGGCATATGTTCTGTCCATGAGCCTGCTCCATCAGCACTTACTGAGCGCGGAGGGTAGCTCTATTGCAAGGTGACGGCTTTAGTTCATCGCAGTAGTTGTACCCGGAGCAGGGCCTTCGCTGAACGTGTAGTTGATAAACCCTTGAACATGATGACTCGACACATGACGACGGACACTGCAGCGAGTTCATCGTAGAGATCGTTCTTTCGCAGCTCTGGGACGGTAGCGGCGCACGACCCACCATTGCGACAGGATCAGCGCTACTCGAGCTGCCCAAGAGAACCCGCTTACTGTAATTCCTAGTTTTCTGAATAATTGACTGGGGATAACCGCACTCATGGCTTCCTAGGCTTGGCTCTAGCGGTCGCCTCTGCCACCAAAGGGTTATCAGGCCAAAAGTGCTTTGGGTATCTACCCTTGAGATCTTTCTTCACTTCCGCATAGGTACTCCGCCAGAAGTTGGCAAGATCTTGTGTGACCTGTACAGGTCTCCGGGCGGGCGACAACAAATGCAGTGTCAGCGGTTGTTTCCCGTGAGCAATCCGAGGCGTTTCGGCCAGCCCGAATAGCTCCTGTAGCCGTACAGCAAGGATTGGCGGGTGCTCTGAATAGTCAATACGGACATTCGAGCCAGAGGGCACTTGGATGGTCTGCGGAGCCTGTGCTTCCAGTTGTTGCGGCATTGGCCACGGCAGGAGGTTGCGCAGGATGGAGGACAGGTCGAGCTGGCTGAAGTGGCTGAGCCGGGTGACTTTGCCCAGGTAGGGCGTCAGCCAGTTTTCGAGTGTCGCCAGCAGTTGCGCGTCACTCAGGTCGGGCCATTCACTTGCTGCGCTTTTGTCGATATCGAGGCTGCGCAACAGCGCGATACGCGCCTGCCACTGGCGCAGTTCGGGTGTCCACGGCAGCAGTTCCAGGCCTTTACGACGCACCAGCGCCAGCAATGCCTGGCTGCGGGCTGCGTCATCGAGGCCGGTCAGCGGTTCGCGGCTGATAATAAGCTCGCCCGCCTTGCGCTGCCGTTCTGCGCGGAACACGCCTTCGCGCTCATCCCAGTCAATCTGGTCCACGGTGATGACTTGCTCGGCCAGCACAGAGTCGAACAGCGCTGGATCGAATTCGGCAGCGAGGTAAATGCGTTCCTCGCGCTGCCCCTGACGGCTGCCTAAATCTGCGATGACCAGCCACGGCTGTTTCATCAGTGCGTCGGCCTCGGCGAAAAGTGCAGCGCGACCGTTGGCCAATCGATATTCAGCACCGCCGGGGCGACGTTGCTGTGCCACGCGATCCGGGTATGCCAGCGCCAGTAGAGCGCCCAACCAGCGAGAGTGATCGGGATCGCTGACCGGGCTTTTTACGGTGCCGCGGAGGTATCCGCGATATTGCCGTGCTAGCTGTTTAACTCGCTGCACGCCGCCCTGTGCGCCACGCGCAGCACGCTCGGTGCCCGTCAGCAAGGTCAGGCGGCTGTGTAGATCGGCACCACCGCCGCGCAGAATATCACGCTCGCCCAACAGTGCGGCCACGTCACACGCCAGTTCGCCCAAGCCCAATGCATGACCGCGCAGCAGCAGGTGCGCGATGCGCGGATGGGCGGGCAGCTCGGCCATCGCCTGACCGTGGGGCGTCAGCGCTGGCGGTTGGCCCGGCTGATTGCTCAGCGCCTCAAGCCGCACCAGCAAATCCTGCGCTTGTGCATAAGCCGCCGCTGGCGGTACATCGAGCCAGACCAGTTGCGCAGGCGTGACGCCCCAGCGCGCCAGTTGCAGCGCGAGCCCGGCGAGGTCCGCCTGAAGAATTTCTGCCGCACCGTAGGCGGCCAGTTGATCGTGTTGCGCTTCGGACCAAAGCCGGTAACACACCCCCGGTTCCAGGCGCCCTGCCCGCCCGGCCCGCTGAGTGGCGCTGGCGCGGGAGATGCGCTGTGTTTCCAGACGCGTCATACCACTGCCCGGATCGAAACGCGGCACCCGCGCCAGTCCGGCATCAACTACCACGCGTACGCCGTCGATGGTCAGGCTGGTTTCCGCAATATTGGTCGCCAGCACCACCTTACGCGTGCCCTCGGGAGCCGGTTCGATAGCAGCGCGTTGCGCATTGAGATCAAGCTCGCCATGCAAGGGGCAAAGCAGAATATCGACGCGTTCGCCCAGCGCTTCTGCCAGTTGCTGGTTGACCCGACGAATCTCGGCCTGCCCCGGCAGAAACACCAGCAGGCTGCCGGACTCGCTGCCCAGCGCATCCAGTACCGTCTGCACCACGCGCGGCTCAACGAACTCACCGGGCTGAAAAGGACGTCCCCACTGCATCGTCACCGGAAACATCCGCCCATCGCTGCGCACCACCGGCGCATCGTCCAGCAACGCCGCCAACCGCTCGCCTTCCAGAGTGGCCGACATGAGCAGAATCTTCAGCGGCTGATCGTCACGAAACAGCTCACGACCATTGAGGCTAAGGGCCAATGCCAGATCGGCGTCCAGACTGCGCTCGTGAAACTCATCGAAAATCAGCAGCCCCACACCTTCCAGCGCAGGGTCGTCCTGCAAACGACGCGTGAGAATCCCCTCAGTCACCACTTCAATACGCGTCTTCGGGCCGACCCGGCTTTCCAGACGAATCCGATAACCCACCGTCTCACCGACCTTCTCGCCCAGCTCACTGGCCAGCCGCTCGGCGGCTGCTCTTGCCGCCAGTCGCCGAGGCTCCAGCATCAGAATGGTCTGCCCCGCCAGCCAGGTTTCCTCAAGCAGCGCGAGCGGCACACGCGTGGTTTTGCCCGCGCCGGGAGGGGCTTCGAGTACGGCTTCGTGGCGCGTGGTCAGGGCCTGGCGCAGGGCTGGCAGGACGGCATCGATGGGTAACGAGATCATGGGGGCTCCCGGAGAGATGCGGGGAGTATACCGGGGTGGGGTTGGGGAATCAGAGAGAGTCTTTTGGTACAGCGGCCTTCGTCTGCATGATGCGATGCACAGCCCTGTACAGATAGCGTTGCTGCCAAACAGCCGGCAGTGCTGAGCAACTGCCAAGGGGATAAAAAATGCATCAGGTAGCCGGCAGCCTTCATTCACGGGCTGCCGGGAGTATCCGGATGCGTTTCTAGCGTCCGTACACCGTCTGCAATTGCGCTTGCGTCAACGCGTCCTCGAAAGGCACGGGGACTGACTTCACGGCGCCGTAAAGATCGCGATAGCGCCAATAATTACCGTTGCCGGCCAATTGGTAGCCACGCTCGACTACACGTTGCCCGTTCAGCACATAGCGCAAGGTCTCTTGGGCTGCTTCCGGCGGTGCAGGCAGCATCAGGTCAGCGGCAAGCAGGCGCATCGACTCTTCAATGCACTCGTCAAGGGCCGCTGTGACTTGCGTCAGATCAAGAGTGCCATCGTCGATGCATTGTTTGCCGCAGCGCCGAATCGGCTGGCTACTGACCTCGATGCGCATGCGATATAACGCTGAACCGGCAATATCCTGGACCTGTACCTGATTGATCAGCACGAAACTGCCACGATCGGGTGTGAGCATCAGTTTGGGCTCTATCACCAGGCGCGCACTGATATCACCAATGCCCTGTTTGATACCCGCCGCCAGCGAGGCTCGCTGGAAGCGTTGCTGTAGACGCTCCTGCAAAGGCACGCCGGCAAGCAGACTGGCCAGTGGCTGAGACTCCTTGGCTGCGGCTTTTTCCGCATCCCGTTGCAAGCTGCCGCTGCCCATCTGAGTGTTGATCAGGCTGGCAACCAGCAGACCGGCGAGTCCCGCGGCATTGCCCGAACTCGCAATCAGCATATGGCTGGACGATGCAGCCTTTTGCACGGCTTCGGCGTCCATTACAGTGCTGGCACCTACAAATGCCTGCGGCAGCTGCATGTCTACTTTGACCCCATGGGCCTGGACGTAGGAAACCGCGTCTTGCGACTTGAAACCGGCCTGTTGAACGGGCTTCTGCGCGCAACCTGACAGCATCAGCAGGACACAGGCGGTAATCGTGATCGGCAGACGCGTCATTGTTCGAACGCGGTGATCATTTGCTGACGGCTCATGTCCATGGCCTGGTAGAACGCGTTGGTCAAATTGGCGTACGTCGGCTCGTCCCATTCACCTTGAGCAGCCTGTACTGCGGTAAATGGTTTGAACCACAGCAGCTTGTTGTCAGACAGATCGACAAGCATGCCTTGCCCGCCGACCTGCGCCATAGGCACGCTGGTAGGAACCACGCTGTAATAACTGCGCGTGGCACCGGTTACCTGGACGTTAACTAAAAGCAGGCGATCAACGCCGTAAGTCGCTTTGATCGGCGTGAAATCGCGAACCGTGTAGCCTTCACGGAAACTCACTTCCTTGTAGATCTTGAGGTCCACGGGTTCATTGATTCGTTTGACCTTGTAACCCTTGGCCTGCAGCTTGGCGACGATAACATCGGGCAATGTATTGAGGTCGCGTACCTGCCATTTTTCGACATTGCCACTGAGTTTGCTGTTGACGCCGGTATTGATCGCCAGATCCAGAAGCCCCTGATTGCCGGTAAGTGCCAAAACAGGTTGTGGCACTACAGTAATCGCCACACCGATAGTCGGTTCTTTGGCATTCCAGAACTGCTGATCGAGAGGTACAGGGGGTTGAACATGGGCGCAGCCGGTGAGTGCCAGAAAGGCGAGCAACGTCATGGCTGCAAAGGTGCGAAGTGTATGAAACGACATATCTCAAGTCCCTATGGTTAAAAACGATGACGGCTGTATCGGCAGTCAACGCTGTAACAATAGTGGCTTATTGATATTTTTTATCCATTCTTACGCGCGCGCCCAGGCCATACTTCGTGCAACCAACACAGGGATGGTCAAGTGCTGACGTTGATTTGAAGATGGCCCCGGCAGTCAATACGGCATGAACACCGACGCGCCCAGCCATATCAGCCCGCTTTGGCCGCCATCGCCGTCACTTCAACCCGCATCCCTTCAACCGCCAACGCCGCCACGCCCACTGCTGCGCGCACGGGCCACGGCTGTTTGAAGAAGCGTTTGTACACTTCATTGAATGCGGCGCGATCAGCCATGTCGGTCAGGTAGATGGTCAGGTGCATGACCCGGTCCATCGAGCTGCCGGCGCGTTCGAGTGCGTCTTTCAGGGCTCGCAGGGTGCATTCGCTCTGCTCGGTGATGCCGCCCAGCTCCAGGCTGCCATCGGGACGAGTGGGGATTTGGGTGCTGACCAGCACACCGTTGAAGTCGGCGACGTCCGAGGAAATGGATTCCGGATCGGGATCCGGGGTGAAGGTGATGTCTGCGTTCGCCATGGGATATCTGCTTTGATGATGGAAAACACCAAGCCTACGCGAGCGTCCGGTAGGGGTCGAGCGGTGGGCTTTGTCACGCAAAGTTGAAATGCGCCGCGTTGCTCTACAGAATCGCGCCCGGACCCGGCCATGCTGCCGGACGCTCGTGGTGAAAGGGGTTACCGTTGAACGAACACAGATTGTCCATGCGCCTTGAGCGTGTGGCGACGTATGTGCCACACGGTGCACGGCTGGCCGATATCGGCTCGGACCACGGCTATCTGCCGGTGGCGCTGCTGAACCGTGGCGTCATTGCGTCGGCAGTGGCTGGCGAAGTGGCGTTGACACCGTTCTGCGCAGCCGAGCGCACCGTGCGCGAGAACGATCTGGAAGATCAGGTCAGCGTGCGCCTGGCCGATGGTCTGGCAGCGATAGAAGTGCAAGACGCGATCACGGCGATCAGTCTCTGCGGCATGGGCGGCGAGACGATTCGCGACATCCTTGAAGCGGGCAAGGCGCGCCTGAGCGGTCAGGAACGCTTGATCCTGCAACCCAACGGCGGCGAGCAGCCGTTGCGTCTCTGGCTTATGGAACATGATTACCGCATCGTCAGCGAAGAAGTGCTGCGGGAAAATCGTTTCGACTACGAAATCATCGTTGCCGAGCACACGGGCCCCGTGGAGTACACCGCCGAGGAACTGTATTTCGGCCCGCTTCAGATGCAGGCGCGCAGCCCGGCGTTTCTGCTGAAGTGGCAGCGCTTGTCAGGCAAAAAACAAAAAACGCTGAGTAATTTCGAACGTGCGCAGAAAGCCGTGAGCGAAGAGAAATTGCAGGAGGTTGCACAACAGGTCCGGTGGATTAACGCGTTGCTGGCCTGAAAATCGAACTCATGCCCGAACCTGCTCTCAAACCCGCATGATCCGCAGTTCAGGCTTTAAAGGTGCCTGCTTTGGTACAGCCTGAATCAGGCGCAACGCTCCAATATGTGACGCGGAGCGTGAGGACGAGAGAGGTTCGGGAGAACACTTCTTGTGCCTGTGCGCCCCGCGCCTTCTGCATAACCATCGACGGGAGCAATACGACCATGCACTCAGACGCACTTTCCTGGGGCCACGGGCCTCGCTTGTTCGAAGTCTTCCTTGAGCCAACCTGCCCTTTTTCGGTCAAGGCCTTCTTCAAGCTCGATGAGCTGCTGGCTCAGGCCGGAGAAGACAGGATTACCGTCAAAATTCGTCTGCAATCGCAGCCGTGGCACATGTTTTCGGGTGTCATCGTGCGCTGCATTCTGGCGGCTGCGACCCTTGAGGACGGCAAGCAAAGCGCCAAGGCTGTCATGACGGCAGTAGCATCGCACCGTGAAGAGTTCGAATTTGAACACCACGCCAGCGGCCCGAATATGGACGCGACGCCCAACGACATCATCGCGCGCATCGAGCGTTACAGCGGCCTCGCGTTGGCGGCGGCATTCGCCGATCCCGAGCTTGAACAGGCCGTGAAATGGCACGCCAGATACGCTCGCCAGAACGGCATACACGTCTCGCCGACCTTCATGATCGACGGTCTTGTGCAGCCGGGTTTGAGCAGTGGCGACCCAGTATCGAAGTGGGTGTCGGAAATTGCCCAGGCAAGCTGATGCGTTCCGGAATGCAGTCAGGCCGCACACTGCGCGGCCTGACGGGAAAATGAAAATGCACTAATCGAGGATATTGACCGGCACCGTACGACCTTCAGGCAATGTCACAATCAGCGCCTCTACCCTGTCACCCCCTGCGCTCATCGCAGAGTTGTCACTGTACACCTTGCCTCCTTGATCCAGAAAGTCGCCCAGCCTCATTTCAGTGGTTACATGATCGGAACGTGCGTAACGCCTGAGAGCTCCGAGCGCGCCCGGACCTGTCATGACATTCAAGGACGGCGTATTCAACGAGGATGCATGTGCTATCCGAGGCCTGTAGGCATCCGCCTGATCAGGCCTCGCTCCAATATGCTGGGCATAGGGGCTTTCTTGTAATTCTTCATGAAGTGCGATGATAGCACCTGAATTTGGGTTCCCGGCTGCATATCCATTGCACACGAATTCTCTCGGGGTCGTGCGATAAACTGATGTTTCCCGGTTCAAGTCGTAAACCCTCACAGGATCATGCGCGTCGAGAAAATTCTCCCTCTCTTGGCTGGACAATTGGCGAATGGAGGTCAGCGTGTATTGCCCAACGAACCGCGAGGGTGAACTTCCGCCCGATCCATACACGGGACTTGCCGGAGGGCTGTAGGTTCGACCGACGCCCCCCGAACTGCAGAGATTGCCCATTTAAACGTTCTCCAGATGGATTGAGATACAACGTTCCAAGCCAGAATCAATGGCTGTTCAGACCGGGCTATCAGACAAACCCAAAGGTTTTTTTTACTTCGCCCGACACATTCAATAACGCTTCGACAACGCGGCGCATTTCTACGCTATCAAGATTAAGCAAAGGGATTCGAGTGTGCACGACTCCGCCATTTCTTTCCGTCAGGCCTACGGTAAAAAATGGTGTGCTGAGGTTGAATTCGTTAAGCCTCAGGAGGCGCTGGCAAGCGTGGCTGTCCAGGGTGTCGACAACCCCAATATCGGATAAGAAATACACCCACTTGAAGGCATCCTGATAAATTTTTATCGACACTTCCTTGAAGTCAAAACAATAAACTTCATGCTCGTGTTGATTAACAGGCAGCTCAGGCATCTTGTAATCTTTCGCCAGCCGGTCAATTAAAAGGTCAAATGCGTTTTTCACTAGAGCGTCCGCGTAGAAATCACAGCATTGCGTGGTCAAAAACAACCGTCTGGTTCCATGATCTTCTGCTGCCACGGAACCTTCCCGATCTCGCCGTCGGGCAACAGAGCGTTCCATTAGGGCCATGCGTGGGTGAAAGAGGCTCCATGCCATTAAAGCCACGGCAAGGAATGCCTGGCAGGTTCGAAACGATAGCGTTCAGTGTGGCCCCGGTGCGGGGCCGGGCTATTCGCCTAACCCACCGCCTCGATCCGATCATTGATCCACTCGCGGCTGCGCGCCAGAGCCTTGCGCGCCAACGCAGTCGGGAAGTGGATGAAGCCATGCGGCGACTCGGGCATGAGGTGCATTTCGACCTCTGCCAAGTTGGCCCAGCGCTCGGCCATTTGCAGTGTGTCATCCAGCAGTGGGTCGATCTCTCCGACGAACATCAGTGCGGGCGGAAGGCCGGTCAAATCGCCATACAAGGGTGACAGTGGCGGCTCGCGACGTTTGTCGTCGCTTCTGTCGGGGGTAAGCGAACGCATGGCGCCGACCATGCCCGGCCCGTCCAGGACGAGCGTGTCAGGTCCAGCCGTACGGACACTTTTCGTCCCCGTCAGGTCGTAAACGCCGTAGTACAGGACCGTGCCCGCTACACGCCCAAGCAACTCAGGTCTGGTTTTCAGCTTCAACAGGGTCGCGGCAGCGAGATGCCCACCGGCCGATTCGCCAACGACGATAACGGGAAGACCGGCAAACTCTTCGCAGTCCCCCAAAAGCCAGCAAGCGGCAGAAAAACAATCCTCCATCAGGCCTTCAATGGGAGTCGATACCGCAAGTCGGTAATCGACCGAAACGACCGCCACGTTGCAGGCGTTAACCATTCCGACGTTGAGGTCATCGTTCATCTGAGCGTTGCCGATCACCCATCCGCCACCGTGGATGTCGAACACCACGCCCTTGGGTTTGCCTCTGGGCCTGATGATGCGCACAGGTACAGGCACGTTATCCGGGCTGACCGTTCTTTTCTCGATGCGAAGGCCATGCCCTCCCGGCTTGAAAGCGCTGCCAATCTGAGCGGCGCGCAATAAAGCCTGAATCAGCCGGGGTGTAATGCGGTTGCGGATCTGGAAACGCGGCATCCGTGCGAGGGTTTTATTGAACCGTCGTACTTCCACCAACTCTTGTTCACTGGCAGGCCAACGCTTTTCAATGTCCAATTTCTGCTCTCTTGTCAGGCCGACGTATGCGGGGGACGGCAAAGCGCTCGTCCCACCTGATACCTGAGAGACTATTAGTCATGGAACGGTTCAACAGACGCTCGACTGCCGACAAAAAAACTGTCTGCGACCAGCCGTAGCGGTTGCAAGTCCAGGTCGCTGGCGTTGCCACCGATCAGTTGCTGAAAGTGCCGATACACCGCTGCGTACTCGCCCTCCTCTGATACAGCCTGACGCACACCGTCGATACTCAATAGTGCGCCACCGTTGTCCAGGCGCAAGGTGCCTTCGGCGCAGCGAATCTCGATGCTCCAGAGTTCATCGTGGCCATGGTCGAAATCGAACTCGGCGCGGATGTCCAGTTGGCGCGTGTCGGACATTTTGATCGACGCGGCAATAGGTGACTGGCAATTGCTCGGCACGCGCAACTCGGCAGACTCGACAAACAATGGCCGTGGCAGCAGATGGGTGACGATCGACAAGGCATTGATGCCCGGATCGAAGACACCAAGGCCACCGGGCTGCCAGATCCACGCCTGGCCTGGATGCCACTTGCGCACGTCTTCTTTCCAGTCGATCCGAACGCTTTGCAAGGTGCGGGTAGACAGCCAGTCACGCGCCGCTTCGATACCCTGCGCGTAGCGCGAATGCCAAGCGAACAGACCGCTGACGCCCTGCTCCGACACTTGCTCCACCAACGCCATCGCCTCACCAAGCGTCGCACACGGCGGTTTCTCGACCAGCACGTGTTTACCAGCCGCCAACGCCTCTTGCACCAGGGCAAACCGACCTTGCGGGGGCGTACAGAACGCAATCGCATCGACCTTCAGCCCGCTCGCAAGCAGTTCGCCAAGGGATTTGAAATTCTCTACCCCGGCGCACGGCTGCCCTTGCGTAGCCACGGCCACCAGCTCAAACGCGGGATTGGCGTGGATCGCGGGAACGTGCTGATCCTGGGCAATCTTGCCGTAGCCCACCAGACCGAGACGAATCGGTTGCATACATGACTCCTGAGTTTTTGTAGTTATCGTGCGGCACAGTAAACCAGATGTTAATCGTGATCGGTAAGAGGCATTGGCGATGGAGCTGTTTTCCTGCCGATCTCACATTCGATAATCTTCAGCGCCCGCTCCCCCCCTGCGATTCTGCAGCTCAGAGTGCTCTGCATCCCGTTTGGTTTAACTTCACGAACGCAGAACCACCCCATCACTCAATAGTCTTAGCCTTGCAGCCATTGCCTTGTATAGTTGCCCTCTTCATCTCAGGAGCTTTCCATGCGCATTCCTTCTCGCTTGATCGGTGGCGTTCTGGTCGCCACGTTGCTGACCCAGATTTCCGCCTGCGGCAGTATTTTCTACCCTGACCGTCGTGGCCAGATTGATGGCAAGGTTGATCCGGCCATTGCCGCGCTGGATGCGTTTGCCCTGCTGTTCTATATCGTTCCCGGCGTCATTGCGTTTGCAGTGGACTTCGCGACGGGCGCGATTTATTACGCTCCCGGCGAGCACGCGCAGATTGATCCGCAAAAGCTGCAAAAAGCGCTCAAGGCTGATGGCAGCGTCGACAACACCAAGCTGCAAGCCATCATTGAAACCGAGCTGGGTCGTTCCCTGCCGTTGAACGACCCGCGCCTGATCCAGCACAAAGGCAGTGTGGAACAACTGTCAGCACTGGGGCTGGTCCCGGCAGCCTGATATGGACACGGTTCAAGGAAGCGTCATGAGCACCACTGCCGAACATACCCGACTGCTGCGTCTGGCGACGCGGGCCTCGCTGGCGGTTGCCGTGACGCTGATTCTGGCCAAGGGTGTGGCCTGGTGGCTGAGCGGCTCGGTGAGCCTGCTGGCCGGTCTGACCGATTCGTTGCTTGACGGCGCAGCCTCGTTTCTCAACCTGCTGGCGGTGCATTACGCGCTACGTCCTGCCGATGATGATCATCGCTATGGTCATGGCAAGGCGGAAGCACTGTCGGGCATGGCACAGGCCTTGTTCATCACCGTCAGCGGCGTGCTGATCGCGGTTCAGGCAGTCGAGCGCATTCAGAATCCGGAACCGTTGGGCGCGCCATTGCTGGGGATGGTCGTGATGGTGGTTTCCATCGCACTGACCCTGGCGCTGCTCACCCTGCAATACCGGGTGATCAAGGCGACAGGCTCGGCGGCCATCCGCGCCGATTCATTGCACTACCGTTCGGACCTGCTGCTTAACGCCAGTATTCTGGTGGCGCTGACCCTGGCGTTTTTCGGCTGGCAGCAACTGGACGCCTATTTTGGTCTGGGTATCGCGCTTTACATTTTATGGAGCGCGTTGCAGATCGCCCGCGAAACAGTGTCGATCTTGATGGATGAAGAGCTTCCCGCCGATGTCAGCACCCGCATGCTGGCACTGGCGTGCGAGGTGCCGGGGGTACTTGGGGCGCATGACCTGCGTACACGAATTTCGGGTAATCGCTGGTTCGTGCAGCTGCATCTGGAATTGCCAGGGGCGCTGACCCTGTCAGTCGCCCATGCGCTTTGCGATCAGGTCGCCGACGCCATTCACGCACAATTCCCGAAGGCCGAAGTGCTGGTGCACGCCGACCCTCAGGAAGTGGTCAGGCAGGCTGACGCCTGATCAGCGTCAATTTACGCTGTAGCCACGCCCGGCCAGACAGTCGCCCATCAAGCGACCATAGGCATCCACCCGTTCAGGCGGTGGCTGGCCGGAGACATTGGCCGGATCGAAACCGCTCTGATCTGCGGCCTGACGGTAGCACTGGTAATGGTCCAGCTCGACCTGTTGCGGGCTCTGGCCATTGGCAGGGTAGGCAACCGGATCGTAACCATTGCTCTGCTGTTCAGCCGGGGCCTGCTGGTACACCGCCTCGTTCTGCGGCGGATTGACTACTACGTAGTCCTGACTGTCGGGCTGATAAGCGTAATAAGTACCCGCCGCCAGAAACAGCAGACTGCTACCGATCCATACTTCCTGAGAATAGGACGGCAGCCTGCTGACCCGAACGCCATAAGGCGGTGTCACCACCACATAGCGTGGGCCTTGCGGGCGATACCAGTAGCCACCCGAGTAGTAATAATCCTGACCACGATAGGGAATTCGCGAATAGCCACCCGGTACACGGTCTATCGCATAGCCAGGCCGATATTGCGGGCCTGGTCCCCAGCCATTGCCACGGCCGTCGGGGCGCCCTTCCCAGCGGTCATTGGGGCGGCCATTACCAGCCTGCCAATTGCGGTTATTGCCGCGCGGGATGTCTTGATAATAGCCCTGACGCGGCTGCTGGGTTTGCCAGGCCTCCCTCGGGCCACTCTGGATCGGCAGGTTGTCCTGAGCCTGGCGTAACTGCTGACGCTGCTGGTTTTGCTGCTGCTGAATCTGGCGCTGCTGATCCCTTTGTTGCTGGTCGATCTGCTGTTGCTGCTGGCGCTCGACGTTGCGCTGTTGAATCTGCTGTTGCTGGATCTGCTGCTGTTGTTGACGCTCGACCTGACGCTGCTGGTTCTGCTGTTCCTGAATCTGGCGTTGCTGATTGATCTGCTGCTGGTTGATCTGTTGTTGCTGCTGACGCTCGACCTGGCGCTGCTGATTCTGCTGCTGTTGAATCTGACGCTGCTGATTGTTCTGCTCTTGAGCACGCTGCTGTTGCTGCTGACGTTGTTGCCCGTTATCGCCGGGGCTGCCGTAAAGCGGATTGCGCGGCGAATCGTCACGTTCGTCGGCCAGTGCGTGAGCGCTGATGCTCAGACACAACAGACTTACACCCGCAAACTGCCAGATGCCAGATTTCATGCTTTCCTCACTAGAGCGCAGGTTGACGTCATTAAGACTGTTTAAGCGTAGCGCCGTTCTGCGCACTTTATCAGCAGACAAAGAAAAGGGGGCCAGATGGCCCCCTTGAGATACTTCGTCCTGGCGCAACGCTTTTGACGCTGGCTCACCTCATGCCGTCTTCTGGACAGTATGTAGCCCGGGGGCCTGGCCCACCCTGTTGGATGGGAGGCCGCGACTGGCCTGATTCGGCGGGTCGCGCTGGACGCTGTGTCCGGGCAGTGATTCTGGTTAAAAGAATAGGCCTGAGGCTAAGGCAGAGGATTGCTAATATTGCGGATTAAAACATTACTTGCGCAATTTTTGACTTCAGATGAATAATCCAGCGCAATTGAATTGATAAAGGGGTGCATCGTGAGCAAGCTCGACAGATACGACCTGAGCATTTTGGCTGAATTGCAACGGGACGCACGCATATCCAACCAGGAATTGGCCGAACGCATTGGTCTATCGCCATCTCCCTGCTCGCGCCGGGTCAAGCAACTCGAGGACGACGGTTATATCGTGCGTCAGGTTGCCCTGCTGGATCGCAAGAAACTGGGCCTGAACCTGACCGCCTACGTGCTGATCGGCATGGACCGGCACACGCCCGAACGCTTCGAGAACTTCGAACAGCAAATCCGCAACCTGCCTCAGGTCCTGGAATGCAGTCTGGTGACCGGTATGGACGCGGACTATCAACTGAAAGTGGTGGTGCCGGACATGGATCACTACCAGAAACTGCTGCTGGGCCACCTGACCCGGATCGAAGGCGTGACCAGCGTCAAGTCGAGCTTTGTGCTCAACCAGGTGCTGGCCAGCACTGAAATGCCGCTGACCCATCTGCGCAACTGAGTCGGTTAGGCCTCACAGTTTTGCGGCGACTTCCCGGTATTGGCCCTGATCCAGGCCTTCCAGCGTCCAGTCGCCAATCCTGACCCGCACCAGCCGCAGGGTTGGCAACCCGACGGCAGCCGTCATGCGCCGCACCTGCCGATTACGCCCTTCCTTGATCACCAGTTCCAGCCAGCTTGTCGGCACGCTCTTGCGAAAGCGCACGGGAGGATTGCGTGGCCAGAGCTGCGGCTCTTGCAATTGCCGCGCTTCGGCGGGCAAGGTCGGACCGTCGTTGAGCTGGACACCGTCGCGCAACTGCTGCAGTTGTTCATCCGTCGGCTCGCCCTCGACCTGTACCCAGTAGGTCTTGGCCAGCTTGTGTTTCGGATCGGCAATGCGCGCCTGCAACTGGCCATCGTTGGTCAGCAGTAACAAGCCTTCGCTGTCGCGGTCCAGGCGTCCGGCCGGATAGATACCGGGGATCTTGATGAAGTCCTTGAGCGTTGCGCGACCTCCCTCGTCACTGAACTGGGTCAACACGTCAAACGGCTTATTGAACAGAAACAGCTTAGGCTCGGCCGGTGGCGCTTTGGCGACACGCCGGCCAGCACCGGCCGGGTTGGAAACGGGACGGCGGGAAACAGGGCGTTGAATGCGGGACATGAGAATTCGGCAATCGGAAAACAGAAAGGGCCACTTTAGTGGCCCTTCGTGCAAATACCAATCTATTAACGGCAGGCCATCAACGGAACGGCGGCTCATCGAAGCTGCGCAGTTTGCGTGAGTGCAGCGAGTTCAACTCGGTACGCAGCAGGTCCAGCGCGGCGATGCCGATCTTCAAGTGCTGACTGACCGCACGTTCGTAGAACGCATTGGCCGAACCCGGCAGTTTGATTTCGCTGTGCAACGGTTTGTCGGACACGCAAAGCAAGGTGCCATAAGGCACGCGCAAGCGATAACCCTGAGCGGCGATGGTGCCACTTTCCATGTCGACTGCCACGGCGCGCGACAGATTGATCAGCGGTCGCTCCTGCGCCCAGCGCAATTCCCAGTTACGGTCGTCGTAGGTCAGAACCGTACCGGTGCGCAGACGCTTCTTGAGCTCTTCGCCGCGTTCGCCGGTAATCTGCGCCGCCGACTCCTGCAAGGCCAGTTGCACTTCGGCCAAGGCGGGGATCGGGATGTGCGGTGGCAGCACTCGGTCGAGAATCCCGTCGCGGCGCATGTAGGCGTGCGCCAGTACGTAGTCGCCTATGGTCTGCGACTGACGCAAGCCACCGCAGTGACCGATCATCAGCCAGCAATGCGGACGCAGTACCGCCAGGTGGTCCGTGATGTTCTTGGCATTGGACGGGCCGACGCCGATGTTGACCAGCGTTACGCCATGACCATCTTCGGCGATCAGGTGGTAAGCCGGCATCTGATAGCGGTGCCAGACCACACTGGCAACGATGGCCTGGGCCTCGTCAAGGCTCATGCTCTTGTCGACCACCACATTGCCCGGCAGGACCATGCGCACGAAACGCGGGTCTTCACGGAGTTTTTCCAGGCCATGCAGGATGAACTGGTCAACGTAACGATGGTAGTTGGTCAGCAGAATCCACGGTTGCACATGACGCCAGTCGCTGCCGGTGTAATGCACCAGGCGGCGCAGCGAGAAATCCACCCGCGCGGCATCGAACAACGCCAGTGGCAGCGGATCGACATTGGCCCAGTCGTACAGGCCGTCGGCGATGCCATCGGTCGCAGCCGACAGGTCGGTGCTCGGGAACACCCGCGCCAGCGCCGCAGCAGTCACGCCGGTGCCGGCCAGCTCGTCGCCCTGCTCGACCACGTAGGGATAAGGGATGTTCTGCTCGCTGATGCCGACTTCAACCGTCACGGTGAAATCGCTCATCAGCGGGACCAGTTGCTCCAGCAGGTACTTTTTGAACGCTTTCGGCTGCGTGACGGTAACGCTGTAGGTGCCGGGCAACTGGACCTTGGCGTAGGCGCGGGTGGTCAACGGCACTTCACCGTGGCACTTGTACACCAGACGCAGTTGAGGGTAACGAAACTGCGCACGCTCCTCGGCAGTGGGCTCGACGCGGTCTTTCAGATAGCGCTTGAGCGCCTGACTCAGCGCGCTGGTCGCACGTTCATGCAGCTCGGCGAGCCGCTCTACGGCCTGCTCGGCGGTGTCGACAACAACAAAGGCTTGGGTCACGATTCATGTCCTGTCTGATCTTGCAGACGTGCATCGTAACGGGTTCGCGTGCTCATGCCACCTGTGGTGAGGCCCTGAGCAACAATGTTTCGACATCGACACCCTGCGGCAATGCGCCATACACGCGCCCGCCAGAGGCTATCCGCCCTGCAATGAAACCATCGCTGACCGCGGCATTGCCCGCTTCCAGCAACAGCTTGCCCTGCAAGGCGACAGCGATGTCCTCGGTCAGTTGTCGGGCGCGGTACTGAATGTCGCGGGTGTCCTGAAACGCACTTTTCAACCTGGCGATATGCGCTGCCAGATGCCGATCACCGTGCCCGTCACCCAGTTCGTCGAACAGCGCATCGAGCGCGCCGGGCTCTTTTGACAGAGTCCGCAGCACGTCCAGGCATTGCACGTTGCCGGAGCCTTCCCATGTGGAATTGACCGGTGCCTCGCGGTACAGCCGAGGCAGGATGCTGTCCTCGACATAGCCGGCACCGCCCAGGCACTCGGCGGCTTCATTGATCATGGCCGGGGCGCGCTTGCAGATCCAGTATTTGCCCACCGCCGTGACCAGCCGCACGAAACGTCTCTCGTGGTCATCATCCAGATGATCCAGCGCACGCCCCATGCGCAGGGTCAGGGCCAGCGCGGCTTCGCTTTCCAGCGCCAGGTCAGCCAGGACGTTCTGCATCAACGGCTGCTCGGCCAGCAACCGGCCACCGACCGACCGGTGCGCGCAATGATGCGTAGCCTGCGTCAGCGCCTGACGCATCAAGGCGCTGGAGCCGATCATGCAGTCGAAACGGGTCATGCCGACCATTTCGATGATGGTCGGCACGCCGCGCCCCTCTTCACCGACCATCCACGCCAGCGCGCCACGAAACTCGACTTCACTCGACGCATTGGACCAGTTGCCGAGCTTGTTCTTCAGCCGCTGGATGTAGAACTCGTTGCGGGTATCGTCAGGCCGATGGCGCGGCAGCAGAAAACAGCTGAGCCCTTTTTCGGTCTGCGCCAGGGTCAGGAACGCGTCGCACATCGGTGCCGAGCAGAACCACTTGTGCCCGACCAGCTCATACGCCCGTCCGGGGCCGCCTGCGCCCACCGGGACCGCGCGTGTGGTATTGGCGCGCACGTCGGTGCCGCCCTGCTTTTCGGTCATGGCCATGCCGATGGTCACGCCGCGCTTGTGCGCAACGCCCACATTGCGCGGATCGTAATGCGTAGACAGCACTTTCGGCAGCCAGATTTCAGCCAGATCCGGCTGTAGCCTGAGTGCAGGAACGCTGGCGAAGGTCATGGTCAGCGGACAACCGCTGCCGGGCTCTGCCTGCGTATGCAGATAACTCATGGCCGCACGCGCCACATGAGCGCCGGGCTGGGGATCGGTCCAGGGCAGCGACGCAATGCCATGCTCGATGGCCGTGTTCATCAGTTGGTGATACGCCGGGTGAAACTCGACCAGATCGATGCGGTGTCCGTAGCGGTCATGGCTGGCAAACACCGGCTTGTTCTGGTTGGCCAGAAAGCCCGCCTCCATCAACGGTCCGCCTGCCAGTGCGCCGTAGGCATCTATGCGCGGCTGCGCCCAGCCCGCACCGAATCGCTGGCTCCATTCCTGGAGCGGTACATCGATGCGGTAGAGGTTTACCCCGTCCAGAGGCGGAGGTTGATTGGTGACTTCGTGGGTTTCGGCAAACTGATTCAGGTTCATGAGTCATCCTGCATGCACGCGCAACGTGTAGACAGTGAATCATGCACCCGGCACTTGCAAAAGTGTCGTAGCCGCCGAAATGTCGGTGCCTTTTGCTCGTGCCGCTTTGCAGAGGCGGCCTATATACCCCACTGGGCCTTGAGTTGCGGGGCCTTGCGCACGGCGCCCGGAACGACCATCAGCATCGGAACGCTCAGCGTAAAGCAGCTGCCCTTGCCTGGCTCGGAACGATGACTCAGCTCGCCACCCTGCAACTCAACCAGTTTCCGGCAGATCGCCAGACCGATGCCCAATCCACCGTATTCGCGGGTCATGGAGCCATCCACCTGAAAGAAGTGTTGATACAACTGGGCTTCGTCCAACCGGCTGAAACCAATACCGCTGTCCATCACCTCCACTCGCAGGTACATGCGCTCCAGGTCCTGTGGATGACCGCTGAAGCGCACTTGCACTGCGCCCTTGCGCGTGAATTTGATCGCATTGTCCATCAGACACTCGATGCACTGGTAGAGCTTGCCGACGTCGCCACGCAAGCCTGGCGGGAGCTTATCGTCCAGATCAAACGTCAGGATCAACCCCTTTGACTGAGCCGCACCGCTGAAGCGCTCGCGCAACCTCTCCGCCAGATCCTCAGGCGAAAAAACGTCGCAGTCGGCATACAGCACACCGGCCTGCAGCTCGGTAAGGGTCAGAATGCCGTTGATCATGCTCATCATGTCCCGCGCGGAGCTGGTGGCTGTCTGCTGATACATCTCCACTTCGTCGTCCATGTCGAGCGTCTGCATCACCTCCAGCGACCCGATCACGCCGTTCATCGGCGTGCGCAGCTCATGGGTAAGCGTGGCCAGGAACTCATCCTTCAGCCGGTTGCTGTTGGCCAGTTGCTGGTTGAGACGCTCCAGGTCCTGACCCGCTGCCAGCAGCGTTCGCGCCTGTTGGCAACGGGCATGGTTGATGCGGTCGGCGAGTGCCATGGAAAGGAACGCCATTTCCAGTACCGTGCCGATGTGCGAGGCGTACATGGTCAGGAACGTGTTGGGCAGATAGCCAAGCAGCATCAGCCCGAAGATCAGCCCGCTGACCATGAAAACCGACCAGGCCAGCACGAAATAGCGCCCCACCCGCTCGCCTTTCATGACCGCGACAATGCCCGCCAGGTATATCGTCAATGCTCCGGCCATGACCAGTTGAGTGGCTGCCCGCAACGCGGGTCCGTATCCCAGAAACAGGGCCATGCTCATCACCAGCACCGCAGCGCCTATGATCATCAGCAACAAGCGATCAAGCCAGCGCCCCAACTGCGCCGTGCCCAGAAAGCTGCGCGAGAACTGGCACGCAAACAATGTGGCCAGGGACATCAGGAAGGGGGTCGACGCATTTGCCCACCAAGGACTGTCGGGCCACAGGTATTCGATGGCGACGCCATTGATCGACATCTGGTAAAGCCCGAACGAGGCGACATACAGCAGGTAATACAGGTAATCCACCTCGCGAACGCTGAGGTAGATGAACAGGTTATAGACCAGCATGCCCAGCAAAACACCGTAGATCAGACCGAAGACATACACCTTGGTCGGCTGCGCTTCGAGATAGGCGTGCGTAGACCAGAGATTGAGCGGTGCCTGGACCGACCCCTCGCTGCGTAGGCGCATGTACAGGGTTCGCGTCTGGCCCGGCGGCAGATCCAGCTGGAAAAGGTAGTTGTTCTGAGCGAACTGGCGGCTGGAGAACGGCAGCATGTCGCCGGTCTGCCAGGCCAGTGTGGGTTGCCCATCGGCATCCGGCGCATAGAAATCAACGTGATCCATCGGCGGATAGGCCAGTTCCAGCAGCCAGTCGTTATGGATGTCGGCATCGACGGGACGGTAGGCAAGCTCGACTTTCAGCCAGAACGCGGAGCGGGAATAACCGGCATTGAAGGTTCCGGCAGGCACAGGCCGAAAGGCGCTGGCCCCGGCTGCGGAGCTGACGCTTTCAATGGTCGCCTCGCCGGTCGGGTCTTCGAACACCTGAATGGCACGGCCCAACGGCAGAAAACGAGTGTTTTCATCAAACTCGACTGCATGACCCTGCAACGGCAGCCAAAGAGCCAGAATGATCAACAGATAGCGCATTGAAGCCCCAAGGTAGGTCGTCGCGTTCAATCCATCCATTGATGACGACGCCCCGCAAATTTCTGTCCTTGAAACAGGCTAATGATTCAAACAGACCATTGAACGTGGAGATACACCGGCAGGCATCGGTATGAAAACCGATGCAGACCGTCGGTAATCGGTCTGACCACACAAGCATAGCCGCTAATAGCTTAAAGACAGTATCGCGATAAAAATCAAGGCAATAGCTCTATATCGGTCGTTTCAGGACAAACATGAGATTTTTTTGCAGTTCCGTCGGGCCTGCGGGAGTCGCCGATTGCACCTCATCAACAAGAAAAACCCGGCACCCCGAGCGGCCCGCGAAAGGTTTAGTGATAAGCTCGCGCACCATGAATATCTATAGCTCCCGCCCCGTTGTCCTTTGCCTCTCCGGCCACGACCCTAGTGGCGGTGCCGGTATGCAGGCCGATATAGAAGCCCTGCTCGCCCAAGGCTGCCACGCCGCTCCGGTCATTACCGCGCTCACTGTGCAAGACACTGTGAATGTCAGGGATTTCCGCGTGCTGGATCGCGAATGGGTGATGGCACAAGCCAACGCAGTCCTCAATGATTCGAGCGTAGCAGCCGTCAAGCTCGGCATGCTGGGTTCGCTTGAAATGGTCGATACGGTGGTCGACCTGCTCCTTGCTCACCCGCATTTGCCAATGGTCTGTGACCCGGTATTGCGTGCCGGCGGTGGCGGAAGGCTGGGCAAGGATGAAGTCGGCTACGCCATGCGCGAACGCCTGCTGCCACTGTCCACCATTGCGACCCCCAATCTTCCGGAAGCACGCATTCTGGCGGAACTGCCTGAGGGTACTGCGGACGAATGCGCCGACAAGCTACTGCCGTTTTGTGAATACCTGCTGATCACTGGCGGTCATGGTGATGAACAACAAATCCATAATCGCCTGTATGTGCGCGGCGGTCAGACCCATACCTTTGTGTGCGAACGCTTACCCGGTAGCTACCACGGTTCAGGCTGCACGCTGGCCAGCGCACTGGCCGGGCGTATTGCCCAGGGGGAGGAACGGGTCAGCGCTGTAAAGTCGGCGCTGGATTACACCTGGCGAACACTGAGGGATGCCGAACAGCTGGGCCGGGGGCAATTTGTGCCTCGTCGGCTGCCGCTGGATTTTTGCTCGTAACACTTCGCATGAGGCTCGATTCATGAAACTACGTGGCCTGTATGCCATTACCGACAGCCAGTTGCTGTCCGGCAAATTTCTTTCCTATGTCGAAGCTGCGCTGGATGGCGGCGTGACGCTGCTGCAATACCGCGACAAAACCAGCGACGAGTCCCGTCGTCTGCGCGAAGCCACCGAACTGCTCAAACTCTGTGAACGCTACAAGACGCGGCTGATCATCAACGATGACGCCGAACTGGCGGCGCGTCTGGGCGTAGGTGTGCATCTTGGGCAGACCGACGGTTCATTGCCCGATGCCCGCGCCCTGCTGGGGCACAAGGCGATTGTCGGTGCCACCTGTCACGGCAGCCTGGCGCTGGCGGAGCAGGCCAAGGCTGACGGCGCAACCTATGTAGCGTTTGGCAGATTTTTCAACTCCCTGACAAAGCCCGGCGCGCCCGCAGTGCCGCTGGACCTGATCGCCCAGGTTCGCGCCAGGGTTCACTTGCCGATTGCGGTGATCGGCGGCGTCACTCTGGAAAACGCCCCGCAGTTGGTGGAGC
The DNA here is from genome assembly GCF_001400735.1 of Pseudomonas caricapapayae. Taxonomy (GTDB): domain Bacteria; phylum Pseudomonadota; class Gammaproteobacteria; order Pseudomonadales; family Pseudomonadaceae; genus Aquipseudomonas; species Aquipseudomonas caricapapayae. Next base: position 90,048 of record NZ_LJPW01000008.1, on the reverse strand, counting down.
ACGGCGCTGATCTGCTGGCCGTGGTACACGGCCTGTTCGGCGCTGAAACCGCGCAGGAAGTGACCCGCAGGGCGAAAGCGTTTACGGCATTGCTGTAGAGCAGCCACGCAGATCGCCGATGACGGTCAATCCGCCTGCGAGCAAGTCCGTGGGTCCTCATCCGCAGCCGTGCAGCATTTGATATAGTGCGGGTTCCTGCGCCTGCTCTGGCTCATGCCACCCAACAAAGCAGCCTGGTATAAAGCTGCCCGCCTCGGCTGACCCCAGCGTAGACACGAATTCCCCGTTTCAAAGCAGAGACCCGATCATGTCCCGTTCCGAAACACTGTTCGCCAACGCCCAAAAACACATTCCCGGTGGTGTCAATTCGCCGGTTCGCGCTTTCAAGAGCGTCGGTGGTACGCCGTTGTTCTTCAAGCACGCTGCGGGCGCTTACGTGACTGATGAAGACGACAAGCGCTATGTAGATTACGTCGGTTCATGGGGGCCGATGATTCTTGGCCACAGCCACCCTGAAGTGCTCGACGCCGTGCGCAGCCAGCTCGAACACGGTCTTTCATATGGTGCCCCGACCGCCATGGAAACCCAAATGGCCGATCTGGTCTGCGAACTGGTACCGTCCATGGAAATGGTCCGCATGGTCAGCTCGGGCACCGAAGCGACCATGAGCGCGATCCGTCTGGCCCGAGGCTTCACCGGCCGCGACAGCATCATCAAATTCGAAGGTTGCTACCACGGCCACTCCGACAGCCTGCTGGTCAAGGCCGGCTCCGGCGCACTCACGCTGGGCGTGCCCAGCTCGCCCGGCGTACCGGCGGCGTTTGCGAAACACACACTCACCGTGCCTTTCAACAACCTCGACGCAGTGCGTGACCTGCTGGCCGAAGTGGGTCAGGAAGTGGCATGCATCATCGTCGAGCCGGTGGCCGGCAACATGAATTGTGTCCCGCCTGCGCCTGGCTACCTGCAAGGGCTGCGGGCCCTGTGCGACGAACATGGCGTGGTGCTGATTTTCGACGAAGTGATGACCGGTTTTCGCGTAGCCCTTGGCGGTGCACAGGCTTACTACGATGTGAAGCCCGACCTGAGCACCTTTGGCAAGATCATCGGCGGCGGCATGCCGGTTGGCTGCTTTGGCGGCAAGCGCGAAATCATGTCGCACATCGCGCCGCTCGGCCCGGTCTATCAGGCGGGCACCCTGTCGGGTAACCCGCTGGCGATGGCTGCCGGCCTGACCACCCTGCGTCTGATCAGCCGCCCGGGCTTCCATGATGAACTGAGCGACTACACCCGTCGCCTGCTCGAAGGCCTGCAACAACGGGCCGACGCTGCGGGTATTGCGTTCGTGACCACCCAGGCGGGCGGCATGTTCGGCCTGTACTTCAGCGAAGCACCTGAAATCGTGACATTCGAAGACGTGATGACCAGCGATGCCGAGCGCTTCAAGCGTTTCTTCCACCTGATGCTGGAGGGCGGCGTATACCTCGCGCCGAGCGCATTCGAAGCTGGCTTCACTTCCATCGCCCACGGCGAAGCCGAATTGAAACTGACACTGGATGCCGCAGAAAAAGCGTTTGCTGCGCTGAAATAAGCTCGTCAGACTCACTTGCGCAAGGTGTCATTGAACCGGCGCAAGTGATGTCTGTGAATGAAACGGAACGTTAAGTCCGTATTTTGCTTCTACAATGCAGTGCGAACGCTGCAGATACAGGCCACTGGAAGTTTTGTTTCGGGTAATGCTCCCGTAAAGAAGGGCGTTTTCAAGCCGTGCAGCAGAAAATCCGTAAAGACTTTGTAAGGTTGGCTCTGCTTATTTCATAATGCGCAGCCAGCACGTTTAGCTGGTCGGGCATGCCCGCACCTTTTCAGAGGTAAGTCGACTCCCATGAACCGCACCGGCCGCACCCTTGTATTGGGCTGCCTGTTGCTTGTCTATCCCCTGCTGGCGACTGCCGGCGGCAACTCGTTGTTAATCCCGGCGATGGGTCGTTGCACCCTCAATACCCAGCCAGAGAACCTGCCCGCTGCGCTCGAAGCCTGCCAGCAGGCTGCCAAGGGTGGGGATGCGCAGGCGCAGTACGAGTTGGGTGAGTTCTATTACGAGGGCAGAAATGCACCTCGCGATTTGCCGCAGGCGCTGAATTACTTCGAGCAGGCCTCATTGCAGGGCCATGCCCAGGCGCAGTACCAACTGGGCTTGATGTTCAGCCGTGGCGAAGGGGTGCAGGCCAATAACATTCAGGCGTATATCGTACTGAAGATGGCTGCGGTCAATGGTTCGGAAGACGCGCTGGACGCTGCCGACGAGGTCTCGGCAAAGATGCAGCGCGACGAGCTTGAAGTTGCCACCCAGGTGTTGGGGCAGATCTTCCGCAAATACCTGCTTGAACTGCAGACCGCTGAAGGTCGCAGTCCTTTCTCTCCGCTGCCCTGATCGGGAACACCTCAGGGCAAACGCGATTCAGGCTTACTTTTCCGGCATCGGCATGGGGAACGGCATCACGTTGCTGGAACCGCGTGCTTCGCTGATCTTCGGCGTGCCTATACGCTCGACCTCATCGATGCGCACGATCGAATGCATCGGCACGAAGCTGCGCACTACGCCTTCGAACTGGGCCTTGAGCTTCTCTTCGCTCGGGTCCACTACAACCGTCGTGCGTTCGCCGAAGACGAATTCTTCAACTTCCAGAAAGCCCCACAGATCACTTTGATAGATCTGCTTGGCGTACATCTCGAACACCTGTCCCTGGTTGAGGAAAATCACCTTGTAGATTGGAGCTTCGCGTTTGGTCATAACGGGCGGGTAACGATCAGAGATGAAAAAGGGGCACGGACTATAGCATGTCCATCAGACAGCCAACGCTAGGAACCGGAGCGCTTCATCCTTATAATGCTCGGTTCACTGAATCGGTTGATGATCACGCATGGCCAAGAAGCTTTATATCGAAACCCACGGTTGCCAGATGAACGAGTACGACAGCTCGCGAATGGTCGACCTGCTGGGCGAACATCAGGCTCTGGAAGTCACCGCTCGTGCGGAAGACGCCGACGTGATCCTGCTCAATACCTGCTCGATTCGCGAGCGCGCCCAGGACCGGGTGTATTCCCAGCTCGGCCGCTGGCGTGAGCTGAAGCTGGCCAACCCCGAGATGGTGATCGCCGTCGGCGGCTGCGTGGCCAGTCAGGAAGGCGCAGCCATTCGTGACCGCGCACCGTACGTGGACGTGGTATTCGGCCCGCAGACCCTGCACCGCCTGCCGGAAATGATCGACGCCGCACGTGTCACCCGCCTGCCGCAGGTCGATGTCTCGTTCCCCGAAATCGAAAAATTCGACCATTTGCCCGAGCCGCGCGTCGATGGCCCGAGCGCTTATGTGTCGGTGATGGAAGGCTGCAGCAAATATTGCACGTTCTGCGTGGTGCCCTATACGCGTGGCGAAGAAGTCAGCCGCCCGTTCGACGACGTGCTGAGCGAAGTCATCCACCTGGCCGAAAACGGCGTGCGCGAAGTCACCTTGCTGGGTCAGAACGTCAATGGCTATCGGGGCACCACCCACGACGGCCGGGTTGCCGATCTGGCAGATCTGATCAGAGTGGTTGCCGCGGTCGATGGCATAGACCGTATTCGCTATACCACTTCGCACCCGCTGGAGTTTTCAGACAGCCTTATTCAGGCCCACGCGGAAGTCCCGGAACTGGTCAAACACCTGCATTTGCCGGTTCAGTCGGGCTCTGACCGCATTCTGGCGGCCATGAAACGCAACCACACCACGCTGGAATACAAGTCTCGCTTGCGCAAACTCAGGGCAGCGGTACCGGGGATCAGCATCAGCTCGGACTTTATCGTTGGCTTCCCCGGCGAAACCGAAAAAGATTTCGACAACACCATGAAGCTGATTAAAGACGTGGGCTTCGACTTCTCGTTCTCGTTCGTCTACAGCCCGCGCCCGGGTACGCCTGCCGCAGACCTGAAGGACGACACTCCGGAAGCCCTGAAAAAAGAGCGCCTGGCTGCGCTTCAGCATCGCCTGAACCAGCAGGGTTTCGAGATCAGCCGCCAGATGGTGGGCAGTGTTCAGCGCATCCTGGTGACCGATTATTCGAAGAAAGACCCCGGCGAACTGCAGGGCCGCACCGAGAACAACCGGATTGTCAATTTCCGCTGCAACAATCCCAAATTGATCGGGCAGTTTGCCGACGTACATATCGACGATGCGCAGCCTCACTCATTGCGTGGCTCGCTGCTACAGTAAATCTTGAGCGTCGCCGCAGAAACGAATCGCCGAATGAATTCGGTTCTGCGCGGTCCCTACCATTGAGCACGGTGAACCCCTGACGCAGCCTTTAACGAGGCAAAGCTTTCGCACAACCACCGCCAGGGGTATTCTTCAATACATCTCAATTGCCGCCGGACGGCCATTAACGACCTTGAACGCACCCATAGAACCTCATCGCTTCACCCTCGAGCCTTTCGAGGCCCATCGTTTCGCCAATCTGTGCGGGCAACTCGACGAGCATTTGCGCCTGATCGAACAACGCCTGGACATCGAGATCCGCAACCGCGGCAATCAGTTCGAGCTTATTGGCGACTCAAAACAAAATCACTCCGCCGAGAATCTTCTGCGTCGTCTGTACCGGGAAACCAAAGGTACCGAGCTGACGCCGGACATGGTTCACCTGTTCCTTCAGGAATCAGGCGTGGACGGCCTGGACAACCACCCTGCCGCCGAAGTCGGCGTGTCGCTGCGCACGAAAAAGGGCATGATTCGCCCGCGCGGCCTGAATCAGCAGCGTTACGTCAAGGAAGTCCTCAGCAACGACATCAACTTCGGCATCGGCCCGGCGGGTACTGGCAAGACATACCTGGCGGTCGCCTGCGCAGTGGATGCACTGGAGCGCGAGCAGATTCGTCGCATCCTGCTGGTGCGCCCGGCCGTCGAGGCAGGCGAGAAGCTCGGTTTCCTGCCCGGTGATCTGGCGCAGAAGATCGACCCGTACCTGCGCCCGCTGTATGACGCGCTGTACGAGATGCTCGGTTTCGAATACGTCGCCAAGCTGATCGAGAAGCAGGTCATTGAAGTGGCACCGCTGGCTTACATGCGCGGACGCACCCTTAATAACAGCTTCATCATTCTCGACGAAAGTCAGAACACCACCGTCGAGCAGATGAAAATGTTTCTGACCCGAATCGGCTTCGGCTCCACCGCCGTGATCACTGGCGACATCACTCAGGTCGACCTGCCCAAAGGCACGCGCTCGGGCCTGACGCATGTCATCGATGTGCTCAAGGACGTGCCGGGCATCAGCTTCACGCACTTCAAACCCAAGGACGTGGTGCGCCACCCGCTGGTACAGCGCATTGTCGAGGCCTACGAGCGCTTCGACGACCGCCTCAGCGATGGCCCGTCGGGCAACAACAGTTACCCACGGGACAAGAACCGCGATGCTTGAGCTGGACCTGCAGATTGCAAGCAAAACAGACGCCCCCAGCGAAGCCCGGTTCCGCCTTTGGTGTGAACTGGGCCTGCGCCAGCGCAGTGCCGATTCCGAGCTGACTATCCGTCTTGTCGACGAAGCCGAAGGGCGTGAGCTCAATCACACCTGGCGACACAAGAATTACGCAACCAATGTGCTTTCATTCCCGGCGGATGTTCCAGACGACATGCTGGACATCCCGTTGCTGGGCGATCTGGTCATCTGCGTTCCGGTTGTCAACCGCGAAGCCGCTGAACAGGGCAAGCCCGTCGACGCACACTGGGCACACATGGTCATTCATGGCTGCCTTCATCTGCTGGGTTACGACCACATCGATGATGAAGAAGCCGAAGAAATGGAAGCACTGGAACGAACGTTGCTTGAGGAGCTGGGTTACCCCGATCCTTATGCCGACGACGAAAGTGCCGACCTTCCCCATTCAGACACACCAAGCAAGGACCACGAGTAAGGGCTATGAGCGAAGACCGATCGAGCAACGGGCAAAAGTCATGGTTGGGTAAACTGACCCAGGCCTTTGTCCATGAGCCGAAAAACCGCCAGGAGCTGCTTGAGCTGCTGCGCGAAGCCCACCAGAACAAACTGCTGGACAGCGAAGCGCTGGCCATCGTCGAGGGAGCCATTCAGGTGGCTGACCTGCAAGTGCGCGACATCATGGTGCCGCGCTCGCAGATGATCAGCATCAAGGCGACCCAGACACCGCGTGAATTCCTGCCTGCGGTCATCGATGCTGCGCATTCACGCTACCCGGTGATCGGCGAGAGCCACGATGACGTGCTCGGCGTGCTACTGGCCAAGGATCTGCTGCCGCTGATCCTCAAGGCCGACGGCGACACCGACGATGTCAAGAAACTGCTGCGTCCGGCCACGTTCGTGCCCGAATCCAAACGCCTCAACGTGCTGCTGCGCGAGTTTCGCGCCAACCACAACCACATGGCCATCGTCATTGACGAATACGGCGGCGTGGCAGGTCTGGTGACCATCGAAGACGTGCTGGAACAGATCGTCGGCGATATCGAAGATGAGCATGATGTCGAGGAAGACAGCTACATCAAACCGCTGCCCAGCGGTGACTTCCTGGTCAAGGCCCTCACCCCGGTCGAGAACTTCAACGAATTCTTCGACAGTGCGTTCTCCGATGACGAGTTCGATACCGTGGGCGGCCTGGTGATGAATGCCTTTGGCCATCTGCCCAAGCGTAACGAAATCACCGAAATCGGTGCCTATCGTTTCCGCATCCTGAGCGCTGACAGCCGCCGCATTCATTTGCTGCGCGTGACCCCCATTTCACGTCCGTAAACACTTGATGCTGCTTTAAGGAATCTACATGCGCTGGATAACCCGCCCCGGCTGGCCCGGTAACCTGCTGGCCCTGGCGGCTGGCGGGCTCACGACCCTCGCCCTGGCACCCTTCGACCTCTGGCCTCTGGTGCTGGTGGCGGTGGCGATGTTTTATCTGGGGCTGCGCGAGCTCAGCCCGCGCCAGGCACTGGCCCGCGGCTGGTGCTACGGGTTCGGCCTGTATGGCGCTGGCACCAGCTGGATCTACGTCAGTATCCATACCTACGGCGGTGCTTCTGCGCTGCTGGCCGGGCTGCTGATGCTGCTGTTCATCGCGGCTATCGCGCTGTTCTTCGCCCTGCCCGCCTGGGTCTGGGCGCGCTGGCTTCGTCGCAATGAGGCACCGCTGGCCGACGCGCTGGCGTTTGCGGCGCTATGGCTCTGGCAGGAGGCGTTTCGCGGCTGGTTCCTTACCGGCTTTCCGTGGCTGTATTCCGGCTACAGCCAGCTTGACGGACCGCTTGCCGGGCTCGCACCCGTCGGTGGCGTATGGCTGATCTCGTTTTCGCTGGGCCTGACTGCTGCACTGCTGTGCAACCTGCACCGCTTGCGGGCACGCAAATCGTTTCTGGCCATGGGCGTGCTGTTGTTGCTGGCCCCCTGGATTGCAGGCCTGGCGCTCAAGGATCATGCCTGGACCTCACCGTCCGGCGCGCCGCTGAAAGTCGCGGCGATGCAAGGCAACATCGAACAGAGCATGAAATGGGACCCGCAAAAGCTCAACGATCAGCTTGCACTGTATCGTGACATGACCTTCCGTTCGCAGCAGGCGGACCTGATCGTCTGGCCGGAAACCGCCGTACCAGTGCTCAAGGAAAGCGCAGAAGGTTATCTGTCGATGATGGGCAAGTTTGCGTCGGACCGCGGCGCTGCACTGATCACGGGCGTGCCGGTGCGTGAGCCGACCGGGCGCGGCGAGTATCGCTACTACAATGGCATTACGGTTACCGGTCAGGGCGATGGCACCTACTACAAGCAAAAGCTCGTTCCGTTCGGTGAGTACGTACCGCTGCAGGACCTGTTACGCGGGCTGATCTCGTTTTTCGACCTGCCGATGTCGGACTTCGCGCGCGGCCCGAACGATCAGGCACTGTTGCAGGCCAAGGGTTATCACATTGCACCGTTCATCTGCTACGAAGTCGTCTATCCGGAGTTCGCCGCAGGCCTGTCGGCGCAAAGCGACCTGTTACTGACGGTCAGCAACGATACCTGGTTCGGCACCTCGATTGGTCCACTGCAACACTTGCAGATGGCGCAGATGCGCGCTCTGGAAGCCGGCCGCTGGATGATCCGGGCAACCAACAATGGCGTGACTGCGCTGATCGATCCGTTCGGCAGAATTACCGTACAGATTCCGCAGTTCGAACGCGGCGTGCTGTATGGCGAAGTGGTTCCGATGCAAGAACTCACACCTTACCTGCGCTGGCGTTCGTGGCCACTGGCGATTGTCTGCCTGCTGCTGTTCGGCTGGGCATTGATGGCTGCACGGATTTCCAAGACCGTCTGATTGCAGGAAGCCGGTTTCGCCCGCAGCCAGGCGGGACCGGCACCAGAATCAGCGGCTTTCCGGATAGATCCACGGATAAATCAGCAAGCCTGCCGCTTCGTTAAGCAACACACCGCTCTGCGTGAACACCCGGCTTTCCGGCAGCCAGCCGCCAAAAGGCCGGGCGTTATCGACGCCAAGGAAGCCGACCGGCGCACTTACCACGGTGAAGCCCGCCTGCTCGAAACTCCAGCGTGCTCTTGGCATATGCCAGGCCTGGGTGACCAGCACCACGCGCTTGATGCCTTGCGATTGCAGAACCGCAGCGGTCATTGTCGCGTTTTCCCACGTGGTACGGCTTCGCCCTTCCTGCCAGCGCACTGTCACACCAAAATCATCCTGCAGCGACTGCGCCATGATCGACGCCTCGCTGGGCAGCTGATCAAAGTGCAAACCACCGCTCGTCAGTATGGGCAGCCCGGACGCCTTCGACAACCGTGCCGCCAGACGCAGTCGTTCCAGGCCCAGGCCGGTCGGGGTGTCTGCGCCCCAGGTCGGAGAATTGCGCTCACGCCCGTTGCCCAGCACCACAATCGCGTCAGCCTGCTGCGCCAGCGTCTCCCACTGCTGCTGCGGCAAGGGCGGGACCTGCTCCATTTTACGAGCAGCATACTCCACGGCCACTGGCAGGCTCATAAGCCACAGGCCGCCCAGACCGATGGCAAAACATACCGTCGCCAGGCGTGGGGAGGATCGACGCAACCACCAGCCAAGAATCAGCAGGACGAATAGAATGCCGGGCGGCAAAAGGAGGGTTTTGAGCAGGTAACGCAAAGGCATCGGAACATCTCCATGGATGTCCGCAGCCTAGAATGTTTGAAGTCAGACGACAATGTTCCTGGACAATGTGCGCAGCAGAGGGCAGAAGTGCATGGCCAGCGATGCAAAGCCCGTCAGCTTGCGCGCAGGCGAGCCTTCAGACCAGACCCAATGACCTAACTGTTGCGCCCCATACGGGTCGACGCCCTGCCTCGTCGCCTGTCTTTCAGCCAGATGATTGTGGCTGACGCCCTGGACGGCCGGCCGTGCTCCGGCGGGACGATAACGCGGTCGCTGGTAACGACATCTGTGGCTCCAGCGCCTTTCTCCAGATAGGCCTCTATCAATAGAAACTCGGCACTGCTCAACCCCTTGAGTTCAAGCTCGGCAGGCGACTCGTTTCGGAGCCGGACCGATGTACTCGCCGTCTCGAGCGCCAGCCCGAGGCGGTCGATCAGACGCTCATACAGTTCGCATAGGCTTACAACATGCTGCAACTCTGTCATCCGCTCACCTCATCGAAGATAATCATCACCCTCGCGATTGAGCTTAGCGCTGCTGCACAAACCGGCATGGAACTGCGACCAACGGCCAGACAGGGTTGCCGACCGGGCTTTGACAAGCACACAAGCCGTGTAAAAACGTGACGTGCGAAGGCGAGACAAGGCAAAAACAGGGTTTCCCTCGATAGACGGCCCTCATGTATGCTACTGCGCTTCCTGTAATTCCACTTCCGCGCTCTTGAGCCCGAACGCACCGCACAGACAGTTGCAATTGTCCGCCACGCGGTGCGGAACTGACTCGGCGAAGCAATGAAGAGGTCAAGGGTCACTAATCTTTAGTAAAAAGTAGCCATGCACGAACTCTATCAGCCCCGCGAAATCGAAGCCGCCGCCCAAACGTTCTGGGATGAGCAAAAGTCTTTTGAAGTCAGTGAACAGCCAGGCAAGGACACTTTCTATTGCCTGTCCATGTTTCCTTACCCGAGCGGCAAGCTGCACATGGGTCATGTGCGCAACTACACCATTGGTGACGTGATCTCCCGCTACCAGCGGATGCTGGGCAAGAATGTCCTTCAGCCATTGGGCTGGGACGCTTTCGGCATGCCGGCAGAAAACGCCGCCATCGACAACAACGTCGCGCCGGCGAAGTGGACCTACGAAAATATCGATTACATGAAGACCCAGCTCAAGAGCCTGGGTCTGGCAGTTGACTGGTCGCGCGAAGTCACCACCTGCAAGCCTGACTACTATCGCTGGGAACAATGGCTGTTCACCCGCCTGTTCGAAAAAGGCGTGATCTACCGCAAGAACGGCACCGTGAACTGGGACCCGGTCGATCAGACCGTGCTGGCCAACGAGCAGGTCATCGATGGCCGCGGCTGGCGCTCGGGCGCACTGATCGAAAAGCGCGAAATCCCGATGTACTACTTCAAGATCACCGCTTACGCCGACGAGCTGCTGGAAAGCCTCGACGAGTTGCCGGGCTGGCCTGAACAGGTCAAGACCATGCAGCGCAACTGGATCGGCAGATCGCGCGGCATGGAAGTGCAGTTTCCGTACGACCAGGCGTCGATAGGCGAAGCCGGTGCCCTGAAAGTCTTCACCACCCGCCCCGATACCCTGATGGGCGCGACCTATGTCGCGGTAGCCGCAGAACACCCGCTGGCAACCCTGGCCGCTCAGGGCAACCCTGCGCTGCAGGCGTTCATCGATGAATGCAAAGGCGGCAGCGTTGCCGAAGCCGATGTTGCCACTCAGGAAAAGAAAGGCCAGCCGACCTCGTTGTTCGTCGAGCACCCGTTGACCGGCGAGAAGCTGCCGGTGTGGGTCGCCAACTACGTGCTGATGCACTACGGCGATGGCGCGGTCATGGCCGTACCGGCGCACGACGAGCGTGATTTCGAGTTCGCCACCCAGTACGGTCTGCCGATCAAGCCCGTGGTACGCACCAGCGCCGGCGACGAAACGCCTGCCCCGTGGCAACCGGCCTACGGTGAGCATGGCGAGCTGATCAATTCCGGCGAGTTTACCGGCCTGAATTTCCAGGACGCGTTCGATGCCATCGAAGCTGCACTGGTCAAGAAATCGCTGGGCCAGTCCCGCACCCAGTTCCGCCTGCGTGACTGGGGCATCAGCCGCCAGCGCTACTGGGGCTGCCCGATCCCTATCGTGCATTGCGACACCTGTGGCGACGTGCCAGTCCCTGAAGACCAGTTGCCCGTTGTCCTGCCTGAAGACGTAGTGCCCGACGGCGCTGGCTCGCCACTGGCGCGGATGCCCGAGTTCTACGAATGCAGCTGCCCGAAATGCGGCGCACCGGCCAAGCGTGAAACCGACACTATGGACACGTTCGTCGAGTCCTCGTGGTACTACGCCCGTTATGCGTCGCCGCATTACGAGGGTGGTCTGGTCGAGCCGAACGCTGCCAACCACTGGCTGCCAGTGGACCAGTACATCGGCGGCATCGAGCACGCGATTCTGCACCTGCTGTACGCCCGCTTCTTCCACAAGCTGATGCGCGACGAAGGCCTGGTGACCTCGAACGAACCGTTCAAGAACCTGCTGACCCAAGGCATGGTCAACGCCGAGACCTACTTCCGCATGGAAACCAGCGGCAAGAAGACCTGGATCAACCCGGCCGATGTGACCCTCGAAAGAGATGCCAAGGCCAAGGTGATCAGTGCCACGCTGACCAGCGACGGCCTGCCGGTGGAAATCGGCGGCACCGAAAAAATGTCGAAGTCGAAGAAAAACGGCATCGACCCGCAGACCATGATCGATCAGTACGGTGCCGATACCTGCCGCCTGTTCATGATGTTCGCCTCCCCGCCTGACATGAGCCTGGAGTGGTCCGACTCGGGCGTTGAAGGCTCGCATCGTTTCCTGCGCCGCGTGTGGCGCCTGGCTCAGGCGCATGTCGGTCAGGGTGTATCGACCGGCCTGGACATTGCAGCACTGACGGATGACCAGAAGGCCATCCGCCGCTCGATTCATCAGGCGATCAGACAGGCGAGTCAGGATATTGGCCAGAACCAGAAATTCAACACGGCTGTCGCGCAAGTGATGACCCTGATGAATGTGCTGGAAAAAGCTCCGCAGGCCACACCACAGGATCGTGCCCTGATTCAGGAAGGCCTGGAAACAGTCACCCTGCTGCTGGCACCGATCACACCGCACATCAGCCACGAACTCTGGAAGCAACTGGGCCACAATGAACCGGTCATCGATGCGGGCTGGCCTGCATTCGATGCGAATGCGCTGGTACAGGACAGTCTGCAACTGGTCATTCAGGTCAACGGCAAGCTACGCGGCCATATCGAAATGCCCGCCAGCGCCAGCCGCGAAGAAGTCGAAGCGGCTGCACGCATCAACGAGAACGTATTGCGCTTCACTGATGGCCTGACTATTCGCAAGGTGATCGTCGTGCCTGGCAAGCTGGTCAACATCGTCGCAAGCTGATTGGATCGGGCGCCTGGCAGATGCCGGGCGCCGAACATATTTCCAGGGTTCGCAGCGTCGACCCAAACGGATTCAAGGGGAGCATCAAGATGATCAAACGCAATTTGCTGGTGATGGGCCTGGCTGTTCTGTTGAGTGCCTGTGGCTTCCAGCTGCGTGGCACCGGCACAACCGAGCTGGCGATCAAGGAGCTGGATGTCAGTGCACGTAACGCCTACGGCGAAACCGTGACTCAACTCACTCGTTTGCTGACCAGTTCCGGCGTCAAGGTCTATACCGGCGCGCCTTACAAACTCATGCTGACCAACGAAGCCGAAACCCAGCGTGCCATCAGCTACTCCGGCTCGGGCCGCTCGGCTGAATACCAGCTGACCACCACCCTGACCTATGAAGTGCACGGCGACAGAGATCGCTTCCTGCTCGGCGATAAAGTCACCGCAGACCGCTCTTACGTGCACGATGGCAACAACCTGACCGGTTCCGACCAGGAAGCCGCACAGGTTCGTCAGGAAATGCGCAACGACCTGATTCAGAAAATGATGGCCCGTTTGCAGCAAATGACACCGTCGCGTCTGGACGAGCTGCAGGCCAAGGCGGACGCAGCGGCCAAGGCTGAAGCCGACGCCCTGGAAGCCGCGCAGCGTATCCGCGACGAGACGCCTCAGCAGTCGCCTGTCGAAGTTCCGGGCAGGTAAGTGTTCGGGGCCGGTTTTCCGGCCCCGACATGCTCTGACTCATGAAACTCGCCCCTGCCCAACTGGGTAAACACCTGCAAGGTACGCTCGCGCCCGTCTACGTGATCAGCGGCGATGACCCGTTGCTTTGCCAGGAAGCCGCCGATGCCGTGCGTGCTGCTGCGCGCCGGCAAGGTTTCGATGAGCGGCAGGTATTCAGCGCTGACGCCAGCTTCGACTGGGGCACATTGCTTCAGGCAGGCGCCAGCATGTCCCTGTTTGCCGAACGTCGCCTTCTGGAACTGCGTTTGCCGTCCGGCAAACCCGGTGACAAAGGTGCTGCGGCACTCATGGAATACTGCGCCAGACCTGCAGAAGACACCTTGCTGCTGATCAGCCTGCCCAAGCTCGACGGTAGCGCGCAGAAGACCAAATGGGGCAAGGCACTGGTTGACGGTGCACAAACCCAGTTCGTACAAATCTGGCCCGTGGACATTGGTCAATTGCCGCAATGGATTCGTCAGCGCCTTTCCCAGGCGGGCCTTGCTGCGACTCAGGACGCTGTCGAGCTGATCGCCGCAAGGGTCGAAGGCAACCTGCTGGCTGCCGCACAGGAAATCGAAAAGCTCAAATTGATGGCCGAGGAAGGCCAGATCACCGTCGAAACGGTCCAGGCGGCGGTGGCAGACAGTGCCCGCTTCGATGTCTTCGGCCTGACCGATGCCGTGCTCAATGGCGAAGCAGCCCATGCGTTACGCATGCTGGAAGGCTTGCGTGGCGAAGGCGTCGAAACGCCAGTGATCCTTTGGGCGCTGACCCGCGAACTGCGTGCGCTGGCCAACATGTCCCAGCAGTTCAGCCAGGGCGTGCCGCTGGACAAGATCTTCAGCTCGGCGCGCCCGCCGATCTGGGACAAGCGTAAACCACTGATGAGCAAAGCCCTGCAACGCCACTCTGCGAAACGCTGGAGCCAGCTGCTGATGGACGCACAACGCATCGACGCGCAAATCAAAGGCCAGGCCGCCGGTTCGCCGTGGAGCAGCCTGAGCCGACTGGCGCTGCTGATGGCGGGACAACGGCTGGCATTGCCTGCGGAGTAGGCCTCATGTGCGACCTACCTACTGGCCTGTTTGAAGTCGCCGCTCGTGCCGTTTTCTATCCGGTCGGATGGCCGATCGTAAAACTCCTGACGCTTGGCAAACACCCTGCAAAGGGCTCCTGGTTCGCAGAAACCCCGGCAGCAAGTTGGGCGACAGGCATGGGTGTTGCTACCCTTGCCGTCATCATGATGGCGCTACTCCATCAGTTTGATTTTTGATCAAAGCGAGAGCCTGCACCGGCCTCTTCGCGAGCAAGCTCGTCCCCACAAACGTTCACTCAGCCTGCGGCTGGCTACCGCGTCATAGCACACAACTATTAGACACAACCGCCTTTCTGCCCGATGATTTGCAACGTTTCACAACCCCCATCAGGAGCACCCCGCCATGAGCAAGCCAAAACGGCCGAACAAGGCCAAATCCATCATCGCCCAGCCCTTGTTCCGCAGTCGTCAGGAACAACCCTCCAAGGGCAAAGGCAGCTACCGCCGCGAAGCCTTCCAGTCTAAAAGCTGGGAGGCTTCCTGCTTTATGGCGGCCTGATATCGAGCAACATCTCCGAGGCGCTTTCAACCGCTTAGCCGTGTTATGGTCTGCACCTAACGGTAATACCCTTGGACTCAAGCATGCCTTCTCGTTTTACCCATCGCCCGCAGCTGCGCCAACTCATCGCTGCCTCCAGCCTTATTGCCTTGGTAGCCTGCGCAGAAAAACCCACTGCAGCCGATGCCACGCCTCTTCAATCCAGCAAAGCACAGACAAACGCGCCTGCCGTAGCCCCTACGCCAGCACTGGTCGTCGATGACAACCTCACGATTCAACCCGCCGTCAGCTTCAGTGAATGGCAGGCCGGCTTTCGTGTTCAGGCGTTGAAGGCAGGTATCCGGGCCGATGTGTTCGATCTGGCATTCGCCGGCGTCACTCCCGACATGAGCGTGGTCAAGGCCGACCGCAGCCAGCCTGAGTTCAGCCGTCCGGTCTGGGAATACCTGGACGGTGCCATCTCTGCTGTACGCGTGCGCAAGGGTCAGGCGTTGCTTTCGCAGTACGCTGATGACCTGCAGAAGATCGAACAGCAATACGGCGTGGACCGCCAGGCGCTGGTTGCGGTGTGGGGCATGGAGAGCAATTTCGGGCAGTTCCAGGGCTCGCAATCGGTCATTCGCTCGCTGGCAACCCTGGCGTATGAAGGCCGTCGTCCCGGCTTTGCGCAGAGCCAGTTGCTGGCGGCGCTGGATATCATCCAGCATGGCGACATCACCCCGGACAAAATGCTGGGCTCATGGGCCGGTGCGATGGGCCAGACCCAGTTCATCCCGACCACCTACAACACCCATGCCGTCGACTTTGACGGCGATGGCCGCCGTGACATCTGGAACACCCCGGCCGATGCACTGGCCTCGACCGCGCATTACCTGCAAAGCTCTGGCTGGCAGCGGGGTCAGCCTTGGGGCTTTGAAGTAGTGCTTGGCTCGGGGTTCGATTACTCGCTGGCAGATTCGACCACGCGCAAGAGTCTCGCTGAATGGCAGCAACTGGGCCTGAAACAGCCAGACGGTTCGGCTATCCCGGTCGCGGCCAGCCAGCAGCAAGCCGCCTTGTTGCTGCCAGCCGGTTACCGCGGGCCAGCCTTTCTGGTGCTGGACAACTTCCGCGCGATTCTCAAGTACAACAACTCGACTTCCTATGCGTTGGCGATCAGCCTGCTTTCCGACCGCTTCAAGGGTGCGGGGTATGTAGTCGGCAGCTGGCCGCGCGGAGATCTGCCGCTAAGCCGCTCTGAGCGCATCGAACTGCAAACCCTGCTTTCGGCACGTCAATACGACGCAGGCGCGCCCGACGGCATTATCGGCGCCAATACGCGCAAAGCCATCCGCAGCGCTCAGCAGTCGTTCGGCTGGCCGGCTGATGGCTATCCGACGCACGAATTGCTGGAAGCCCTGCGCAAGCCTGTCGGGCAGTAATCGGAAGGACGCAGAGCGTCCAGACGGGGATGTCAACGCGGAGCGCCGGCACGATGGTGTTCTTGGGGACGCCTATCGTTCCTCACGCTCCAGCGTGGGAATGCATTTCCGGACGCTCCGCGTCCAATCTCGACTTACGATGCGGCGAAGAGTGTGACTCGCAGCTTCACGAACGGCATGTCAACGCGGAGCGCCGGCACAATAATCAACCAAAAAAAGAAGGGCCAGGTATCGCTACCTGGCCCTTCTTGTTTTTGCAGGGTGTTTTCAGAGCATCGCCTTGGCGATCTTGGCCTGCTCGTCGGCATGATACGAAGAGCGTACCAACGGCCCGGAAGCGACGTTCTTGAAGCCCATCTTGTAACCTTCCTCGGCGAACCAGGCGAAGGTGTCAGGGTGCACAAAACGCTGAACCGGCAGGTGATTACGCGACGGCTGCAGGTATTGCCCCAGGGTCAGCATGTCGATGTCGTGTTCGCGCATGCGCTGCATGACTTCGATGACTTCTTCGTCGGTCTCGCCCAGCCCGAGCATCAGCCCGGATTTGGTCGGTACATGCGGGACCATCTGCTTGAAGCGCTGCAGCAGGGTCAACGACCACTGGTAATCCGACCCTGGACGCGCAGCCTTGTACAGACGCGGTACGGTTTCCAGGTTGTGGTTGAACACATCCGGTGGCTCGGCGGCAGTGATTTCCAGCGCAACGTCCATACGACCACGGTAGTCAGGCACCAGCGTTTCAAGCTGAACGCCCGGCGACAGCAGACGGATTTCGCGGATGCAGTCGGCAAAGTGCTGGGCACCGCCATCACGCAGGTCATCACGGTCTACCGAAGTGATCACCACATATTTCAGGCGCAGGTCGGCGATCGCGATGGCGAGGCTCTTCGGTTCATTGACGTCGAGCGGCTTCGGACGGCCATGACCCACGTCGCAGAATGGGCAGCGACGGGTGCAGATGTCGCCCATGATCATGAAGGTCGCGGTGCCACCGGAGAAGCATTCGCCCAGATTCGGGCAGGAAGCCTCTTCACAGACGCTGTGCAATTTGTGCTTGCGCAGCAATTGCTTGATACGGTCGACTTCCGGAGAAACCGGGATGCGCACGCGAATCCAGTCGGGTTTCTTCGGCAGGTCTACTGTCGGGATGATCTTGACCGGGATGCGCGCAACCTTTTCCGCTCCGCGAAGCTTGACGCCCGCTTCGACTTTCGGACGGGCCACACGCTCGGAAACATCCAGCGTCGGGATAAGGGTTTGCACGGTGTCAGTCATAATGGTTTATTCCGCCCGTAAGGGTCGCCTGCTCAGCGTAGTCGAGGTGTTTGACGAGCTGCGCACGCAGCCGGGCACTAACCTCGGAAAATTCTATCTGCCCTGCCTGATCGCTCAGTTGGGTCATGGTCAACCCGGCGTATCCGCACGGGTTGATGCGGCGGAACGGCTCCAGGTCCATGTCGACGTTCAACGCCAGACCATGAAACGAACAGCCGTTGCGAATGCGCAGGCCGAGCGACGCGATCTTCGCGCCGTCGACGTATACACCCGGTGCATCAGCCTTGGCGGCGGCCTTGACGCCGTAGTCGGCGAGCAAGGCGATGAGCGTGTTCTCGATCCGGGTTACCAGATCTCGAACGCCGAAACCAAGGCGTCTGACGTCCAGCATCAGGTAAGCCACCAGTTGGCCCGGCCCATGATAAGTCACTTGGCCGCCACGATCGACCTGTACGACAGGAATATTGCCCGGCAGCAGCAAATGCTCGGCTTTGCCGGACTGCCCCTGAGTGAAAACCGGTGGATGCTGGACCAGCCAGACCTCGTCGGCAGCCTCGCGGCCACGCCCATCGGTAAAACGCTGCATGGCATGCCAGGCGGTTTCATAATCCGTCAGACCCAGATCACGAAAACCCAGCGTCCCCGTCATCAGAGCACCATGTGCACGAAACCTGTAGCGCGAAGCGCGCTATTGATGTCGCGCAACTGATCTTCGCCTGTAGCGACAATGTGCAACTGGACGGTGGTGTATTTGCCGTTGCTGCTCTGGCGCTCGGCAAGCGTCTTGAGATCGACCGTGGCGTGCTTTTCAAGCACTTCCATCACGGCAGCAGTAAAACCCGCACTGGTGTCGCCGATCACCTTGATCGGGTAGTCATTGCAGGGAAATTCGATTTTGTGCGACTTGATGTCGGTATCAGTCATGGCAGTAAAGGTCTCACAAGCCGTGACGACGGACACGCAGCCCGCTCAGATCATGAGCAGGCCGCGAGAAGGTCGGCAGTAGTTACTGGAGGGTCAGTTGAACAAGCCGTAGAAGAACAGGCGGATGCTATCCCACACGCGGCGGAAAATGCCACCTTCCTCAACGGCATCAAGCGCAATCAGATTAGCGGTGTGAACCACCTGATCGTCCTTCTTGACTTCGACCTTGCCGATCACGTCGCCCTTGGCGATTGGCGCAACCAGTTGCGGGTTCATGGTCATGCTGGCGGAAAGCTTCTTCATGTCGCCTTTTGGCATGGTCATGCTCAGATCTTCAGCCAGACCGGCCTTGACCTGACGCTCGGTGCCTTTCCAGACAGTCGCCTGAGCCAGCTCGGTGCCCTTCTGATAGAAGTTCTGGGTTTCGAAGAAACGGAAGCCATAAGTCAGCAACTTCTGGGTTTCAGCCGCACGAGCCTGTTCGCTGTTGGTGCCGAATACGACAGCGATCAAACGCATGCCGTCACGTACAGCCGAGGACACCATGCAGTAGCCGGCTTCGTCAGTGTGACCGGTCTTCAGGCCATCGACGGTCTTGTCGCGCCACAGCAGCAGGTTGCGGTTAGGCTGCTTGATGCCGTTCCAGAAGAACTCTTTCTGCGAGTAGATCGCGTAGTGAGCCGGGTCTTCGTGGATGATGGCACGCGCCAGGATCGCCATGTCGTGAGCCGACGAGTAGTGCTCGGGGTTCGGCAGACCGGTCGGGTTCATGAAGTGGCTGTTGGTCATGCCCAGATCGCCGGCGGTCTTGTTCATCATGTCCGCAAATGCATCTTCGCTGCCGGCGATGTGCTCGGAGATCGCGACACTGGCGTCGTTACCCGACTGGATGATGATGCCGTGCAGCAGGTCGCTGACCGTGACCTGGCTGCCGACCTTGATGAACATCCGCGAACCGCCCGTGCGCCAGGCGTTTTCACTGATCGTCACCGGATCGTTTTCGCCGATCTGGCCACGACGGATTTCC
This sequence comes from Pseudomonas caricapapayae, assembly GCF_001400735.1. GTDB lineage: Bacteria > Pseudomonadota > Gammaproteobacteria > Pseudomonadales > Pseudomonadaceae > Aquipseudomonas > Aquipseudomonas caricapapayae. The sequence goes on along the minus strand of NZ_LJPW01000008.1, from coordinate 70,487 downwards.
AGGGTCGCGATATAGGCAGTCATCAGCTTGGTCAGACTGGCAGGCGCCAGACGCTGATCGCCGTTGTTCTCGACCAGAACGTTACCGCTGGTGGCGTCCATCAGTACGTAGGACTTGGCTGCCAGTTGCGGTGCAGCAGGCGTCATCTGCTCTGCTGCCCAGACAGTCGGGGTGATGATCAGTGGAACAAGCAGGCACAAACGTTTTGCAAAGGTGGTGATGTTCATCCGTCTCTCGAGAATCCTAATGGGCAAACATGCCCTTGCGGGCAAAACTGAACAGACCGGCGAAGCGAAAACGCCTCGGTACGGCTCGTGGCGCCAGGCTGTAACCCTGGCTGACAAAGTCGCCTGTTCGACACACGACCTTGTGGGCAGTTACCTGCAACGCTTGCCCTGATGGCAAATGTGCGCCGCCTGCGACTGCATACTGTCCTCCATTATTGCCGGAGAACGGTAGTCGAAAAACTTACTGATCCGATGTCACTACGCTCGGCTGGCCCAGATTGGCCGACCTGACGCTGTTTTGCAGTTGCTGGGCTTCACCCGGCGTGTCGATCGGTCCCATCCGCACCCGATAGAGCGTTTGCTGATTGCGCGCTATCGAGCTGACGAACACCGGTGCGCGGACCATCCCGCTCAGTTTCGACCTCAGGAGCTCCGCAGCGTCCGGGTTGGCGAAGGCTCCCACCTGGAGAAACAGCCCAGCGGCTTGTCCTGAAGCGTTTTTTTTTGCGTCAACCTGCAACGGCACAACAGGTGCTGCGTGCTGCTGCGGTGGTGGCGTGTATTGTTCGACGGTTCCGGTCGAGGTGGACAGCGCGGGCGGCGTGGCCTGGGCCATCACTTGCGGCTGATTGAGCATCAACGGTGCCGGACGGCCACGTTGTGCCCACCACTCCTGAGGGTCGATACCTTCTACCTTCACCCGAGCAGTCCCGGTTTCGGCGTAGCCGAGCTTTTTGGCGGCGGCGTAGGACAGGTCGATGATCCGGTCAGAATAGAACGGCCCGCGATCATTGACGCGCAGGATCACCGTGCGATTGTTGTCCAGGTTGGTCACCTTGACATAGCTGGGCAGCGGCAGGGTCTTGTGCGCAGCGCTCATGCCGTACAGGTCATACACCTCGCCGTTGGCGGTGTTCTGGCCATGAAACTTGGTGCCGTACCAGGAGGCGGTGCCCGAAGCGACATAACGCTTCGAATCGCTCATCGGGAAATAGGTCTTGCCCAGCACCGTATACGGGTTGGCCTTGTAGGCCCCGGTGTGCAGGGTTGGCGTTGCGTCGGGGATACGCGAGACATCCACGTCCCACCACGGCGCGCCGTCCTTGTGGGCACGGTTGATGTCCAGCCCCGGCATGGCGCGCACCACCGCACCGCCTTTCGGCGACTGCGACGATGTTGTGCGTGACGGCGACGAGCAGCTGGCAACCAGCACTGCCAGGCCGGTCAACGCCAGAAGCTTGAATGTTTGAAGAATCGGCAATGCCCGCATTACTTGACGCCTCGAGCTTGAACCAACGATTCAGACAGCTGATACACGGCCATGGCGTACATCACACTGCGGTTATAACGGGTGATTGCATAAAAATTGTTCAGACCCAGCCAGTATTCAGGACCATTGTCGCCTTCAAGACGGAACGCCGTCACCGGCATGTCATCGCGCAGCGCATCATGACTCGCCCAGCCCAGCTGTCGCAACTCCCCGACCGACATTACCGGATCAAGCGCAGGGCTCAACCCTTCGTCCACCCGGTCGCCACGTGCAGTGGCACGACTGACGACAGGCTGCCCGGCCACCCAGCCATGCCGTTTGAAATAACTGGCCACGCTGCCAATGGCATCGTCCGGGTCGGTCCAGATGTTGATGTGACCGTCCCCGTCGAAATCAACGGCGTATGCACGGAAACTGCTCGGCATGAACTGCGGCAGCCCCATCGCCCCGGCGTAGGAACCTTTGAGGGTCAGCGGATCGACCTGCTGTTCGCGGGCCAGCAGCAGAAACTCGCGCAGTTCCTTGCGGAAGAACTGGGCGCGCGGCGGGTAATCGAAGCCGAGGGTCGACAAGGCGTCGATCACCCGGTAATTACCGGTATTGCGGCCGAAGAAGGTCTCTACGCCAATGATCGAAACGATGATCTGCGCCGGTACGCCGTATTCCTGCTCGGCACGGGCCAGTGCAGCCTCATGCTGACGCCAGAAGTCGACACCGCGAGCGATGCGCGTATCGGTGATGAACATCGGCCGATACTCTTTCCACTGCTTGACCCGTTCGGCCGGACGGGAAATGGCATCGAGAATGGCCTGCTTGCGCTCGACCTCACGAAACAGGCTCATCAGTTGCTCACCGGCAAAACCGTGATCGCGGGTCAGCTCTCCGACGAATTCCGCCACTTGGGGCGACCCTTCATAATCGCCAGCCAGCGCCTCTTGCACCGATCCAAGGATGCCCACCAGACCGACCACCGGAGCATATCGAGCCCAGTTACGCATTGCGTGCATTGAATAGTTCACCTTAATCAAACTTGAGCGATCCATTTACGATGTGTATGGATCGACATCAAAACCCCAAACGCTGACAGTAGGGTTACGAGCGAAGTTCCGCCGTAGCTAATGAAGGGCAGCGGAACCCCCACCACTGGCAGCAGGCCACTGACCATACCGATGTTGACGAAAACGTAAACAAAAAACGTCATGGTCAACGCACCGGCCAGCAGTTTGCCGAATAATGTCTGCGCCTGTGCAGTGATCACAAGCCCGCGACCGATCAGCAGCATGTAGATGATCAGCAGCGCACAGATGCCTACCAGGCCGAACTCTTCACCCAGCACTGCGATGATGAAGTCGGTATGGCTTTCAGGCAGAAAGTCGAGGTGCGACTGGGTGCCGAGCAACCAGCCTTTGCCAAATACGCCGCCCGAACCGATGGCCGCCTTTGACTGGATGATGTTCCAGCCGGTGCCAAGCGGGTCGCTTTCCGGATCGAGGAACGTCAGCACGCGTTGCTTCTGATAGTCGTGCATAAAGAAGAACCACATGGCCACCGCCGCAGGCACGGCAGCCGTCAGCACACTTAGAATCCAGCGCCAGCGCAGGCCGGCCATGAACAGCACAAAGGCCCCGGACGCCAGGATCAGCAGCGACGTACCCAGATCGGGCTGACGCACGATCAGTATGAACGGCACGCCAATCAGGGCCAGGCTGACGGCGACGTGCTTGAGATGTGGTGGCAGCGTGCGCTTGGACAAGTACCAGGCGATGGTCGCCGGCATGATGATCTTGAGAAACTCGGAAGGCTGGAAACGAATCACGCCGGGAATATTGATCCAGCGCGTTGCGCCCATGGCGTTGTGGCCCATGACATCCACCACCACCAACAGCAGGACGCCGACCACATAGAGAACAGGCACCCAGCGCGCCATGAAGCGCGGCTCCAGCTGGGCAATCACTACCATTGCCACCAGACCGATACCGAACGAGCTGGCCTGCTTGATCAGCAGGTCCCAGTTCTTGCCGCTGGCTGAATACAGAACGAACAGACTGCCAGCCGCCAGCGTCAGCAGCAGGATCAGCAAGGGACCATCGATATGAATGCGCTGCAGAAACGTGGCACGGCGGCGCATTACGTCTTCGCTGGACAGGATGCGGTCGAAATTACTCTTCACGGGCCGCAGCCTCCAGATTCAGGGAACCGGCGTACTCAGGCTTGAGATGGCCGTTTTCGTCGAGCAGCCAGGCGTCCATCACCTGACGCACGACGGGTGCAGCAACGCCGGAGCCGGACTCACCGTTCTCGACCATGACTGCAACAACGATTTTCGGGTTATCGGCCGGCGCGAAGCCGACAAACAAGGCATGGTCACGGTGACGCTCCTGAACCTTGGTGCGGTCGTATTTCTCGCCTTGCTTGATGGCGACCACCTGAGCCGTACCGCTCTTGCCCGCGATCCGGTATTGCGCGCCGATGGCAGCCTTGCGCGCCGTACCGCGCGCACCGTGCATGACTTCCTGCATGCCGTGGTTGACTCGCCCCCAGTTGGCCGGATCACGCAGCACGATGTCCGGCATAGGGTTTTCGTCCACAGGCGCCTTGCCTTCAATGGTTCTGGCCAGATGCGGACGGTTCCACACGCCTTTGTTGGCCACCAGCGCGGTTGCCTGGGCCAGTTGCAACGGCGTTGCCTGCATGTAGCCCTGACCGATACCGAGAATCAGGGTCTCGCCGGGGAACCAGGCCTGACGGCGGGTCGCGCGCTTCCATTCTCGGGACGGCATCAGACCGGGCGACTCTTCGAACATGTCCAGCGAGACTTTCTGTCCGATGCCGAACTTGTTCATGTAGGTGGAAAGCCGATCGATTCCCAGTTTGTGTGCCAGATCGTAAAAGTACGTGTCATTGGAACGCATGATCGCGGTATCCAGATCCACCCAGCCATCGCCGGTGCGGTTCCAGTTCCGGTACTTGTGGTCGTAATTGGGTAGTTGGTAATACCCTGGGTCGAACACCCTTGAGCCAGGCGTCACCGCGCCGGCATCCAGCCCGGCAATCGCCACCGCAGGCTTGATGGTCGAGCCCGGCGGATACAGACCGCGCAGGATGCGGTTGAACAGTGGCCGGTCGATGGAGTCGCGCAGCTCGGCATAGGCCTTGAAGCTGATGCCGGTTACAAACAGGTTCGGATCGAAACTGGGCGCACTGACCATCGCCAGCACTTCTCCGGTGGCCGGATCCAGCGCGACTACTGCGCCACGACGCCCGCCCAGTGCGGCTTCGGCAGCTTCCTGAAGATTGATGTCCAGGCTCAGGACGATGTCCTTGCCGGGGATCGGGTCAGTGCGCTTGAGGACACGCAACACGCGCCCACGGGCGTTGGTCTCGACCTCTTCATAGCCGACCTGGCCATGCAGCTCGGGCTCGTAAAAGCGCTCGATACCGGTCTTGCCGATATGGTGCGTGCCGCTGTAATTGATCGGATCGAGGCTCTTGAGCTCTTTCTCGTTGATCCGCCCCATGTAGCCGACCGAATGCGCAAAATGCGGCCCTTGCGGGTAGTGCCTGACCAGTTGCGCAACCACCTCGACACCCGGCAGACGGAACTGATTGACGGCGATCAGGGCGATCTGCTCTTCGCTCAGCTCGAACAGGATCGGCACCGGCTCGAATGGGCGCCGCCCCTGCTTCATGCGCTTTTCAAAAATGATGCGGTCGTCGGGCGTCAGTTGCAGGATCTCGACAATAGTGTCGAGCACGCCGGACCACTCGCCGGCACGCTCGCGGGTCATGCTGAGACTGAAACTGGGCCGGTTATCCGCCACCACCACGCCGTTGCGGTCGTAGATCAACCCTCGGCTGGGCGGAATCGGCTGAACGTGGACGCGGTTGTTTTCCGAAAGTGTGGAGTGATAGTCGTACTGGATGACCTGCAGGTAATAAAGCCGTGCAATCAGCACGCACACCAGCAACACGACCGCCACGGCACCGAACACGACCCTACCGCGCACCAGGCGTGCGTCCTTTTCGTGGTCTTTGAGGCGGATCGGTTGAGACATTTAGGCCGTATTCACAGTAAAAACGATGCTACTTGTGATAAGGGTGCCCGGACAGGACTGTCCAGGCGCGATACATCTGTTCGCCGATCAGAATGCGCACCAGTGGATGCGGCAGGGTCAGCGGCGACAGAGACCAGCGTTGTTCACTGCGGGCACAGACTTCAGGTGCCAGCCCCTCGGGACCGCCGACCATCAGGTTGACCGTACGCGCATCGAGGCGCCAGCGATCGAGTTCGACCGCCAACTGTTCGGTGCTCCACGGTTTACCGTGCACTTCAAGCGTGACAATCCGCTCTCCCGGCTGCACCTTCGCCAGCATCGCCTCGCCCTCCTGACGGATGAAGCGAGCAACATCGGCGTTCTTGCCTCGGGTATTGAGCGGGATTTCCACCAGTTCAAGCGCAAGCTCGGAGGGCATCCGCTTGGCGTACTCGTGCCAACCTTCTTCCACCCATTTGGGCATGCGCGAACCCACAGCGATCAGACGCAGACGCACATCAAGGCCTTATTCGTTGCCCGGGGTATGGTGCGCAGCGCTGGCGGCACGGCTTTGTTCGGCACCCTGCCACAAGCGTTCCAGGTCGTAGAACTGGCGTGCCGCAGCGGTCATCACGTGAACGATAACGTCACCCAGGTCCAGCAGGACCCAGTCGCTGTCGCCCTTGCCTTCTTCGCTCAAGGATTTCAGACCGGCAGCCTTGACCTTGTCACGGACGTTATCGACCAGTGCGTTCAACTGGCGGTTGGACGTACCGGTGCAGATCAGCATGTAGTCAGCGATGCTGGTCTTGTCGCGCACGTCGATGGTCAGGATGTCGGCACCCTTGACCTCTTCAAGGGCTGCAATCGCAACATTGATGACTTCTTCACTGCTCATTTTTTGCTTTGTCATATAAAACTCATTCAGCTCGTATGTGTGGGACCGTCCAGACGCTTGTCGATCAAAGCAGTTTCAGGACGACCCATCAGTGTTCGGCGCACGGTAAAGCCCGCGCGCATCGATATAGGCCAGTACCGCGTCTGGCACCAGAAAACGTACCGACTTACCGCTGGCCAGCAGTTGACGGATCTGGGTGGCAGACACCGATAAAGGCGTCTGCCAGACGAATGTAATCTGTCCACCCGGCCCTTTCAGGGCCTTGGGATCGCTGACCGCGCGCGCCGCCAGCAGATTGCGCATGGCATCCGGCGACTCGCTGTCTGCGTCCGGGCGTTGCAGCACCACGATATGGCAGTGCTCCAGCAGTTCTTCCCACCTGTGCCAGGTCGGCAGCCCGCAAAAGGCATCCCAACCCAGCAGCAGGAACAACTGGTCATGAGGCGCCAGCTCGGCGCGCATCGATTCCAGTGTGTCGAGGGTATACGACGGTTTGTCCCGTTTCAGTTCACGGTCATCCACCGTCAGGGGCGACACGCCCGCAACCGCGTTCCGAACCATCGCCAGACGGTCCTCGGCAGTTACGCTCGGCATGTCACGATGCGGAGGCCTGGCGCTGGGCGTCAGGCGCAGCTCATCGAGTTCCAGCAGCTCGGCCACTTCGAGCGCACCGCGCAAATGACCGATATGAACCGGGTCGAACGTGCCCCCGAGCATGCCGATACGTCTGGGCAGCGTTGTCGTGGGGCTGTTCAAGTCAGGCTTGTCCGCGCAATTGACCATCACCGATCACGATGTACTTCTCGCAGGTCAACCCTTCAAGCCCGACAGGCCCGCGGGCGTGCAGCTTATCAGTAGAAATGCCGATCTCGGCACCCAATCCGTATTCGAACCCGTCGGCGAAGCTGGTCGGCGCGTTGACCATGACCGAACTGGAATCGACCTCGGCCATGAAGCGGCGAATCTGACCTTGGTGGTCCGAAACGATGGCATCGCTATGATGCGAACCGTAATGGTTGATGTGCTCGATGGCTTCATCCAGCCCGGACACGACGCGAATCGACAGAATCGCGGCCAGGTACTCGGTGTGCCAGTCTTCTTCGGTGGCCGGCATGACGTCGATCAGGTCGCGGGTGCGCTCGCAGCCACGCAACTCGACGCCCTTCTCACGGAACTGCGCGGCCATCGGCGGCAGGAAGTCGGCAGCGATGGTCTGATCGACCAGCAACGTCTCCATCGCGCCGCAGATTCCGTAGCGGTAGGTCTTGGCGTTGAAGGCAATCTTCTGTGCCTTGGCCAGATCGGCGTGGGCGCTGACGTACACATGACAGATGCCGTCCAGGTGCTTGATGACCGGCACGCGCGCGTCGCGACTGACCCGCTCGATCAGGCCCTTGCCGCCACGCGGCACGATGACGTCCACGTACTCGGGCATGGTAATCAGCGCACCAACCGCTGCCCGGTCGGTGGTTTCGACCACTTGCACCACGGCAGCGGGCAGCCCGGCCTCGGCCAGACCACGCTCGATGCAGGCGGCGATGGCACGATTGGAATGAATGGCTTCGGAGCCGCCGCGCAGAATGGTCGCGTTCCCGGACTTCAGGCACAGACTGGCGGCGTCGATGGTCACGTTCGGACGTGACTCGTAGATGATTCCGACAACACCCAGCGGCACACGCATCTTGCCGACCTGGATGCCGGATGGCCGATAGCTCATGTCCCGGATCGCACCGATCGGGTCTGCCAGACCGGCTACCTGACGCAACCCGACGATCATGCTGTCGATGCGTGCGGGGGTCAGGGCCAGACGCTCAAGCATGGCCGGCTCAAGCCCGTTGGCCTGACCGTTTGCCAGGTCCAGCGCATTGGCGGCAGACAGCTCGGCGCGCGCTTCGTCCAGAGCGGCGGCAGTGGCTTGCAGGGCGCGGTTCTTCTGCGCTGTGCTGGCACGACCGATCACTCGCGAAGCTTCGCGGGCGGCGCGACCCAGGCGGGTCATGTAGTCAAGAACGGACTCAGTCATGGTCTCAGAGGTCTTGGCAAAGAGGAAAGCGGCTGATTATAGCTGTCGTGCCGCACGAACGACAGCGCAGACAGGCGGATGGTCGATATCAGTGCGCAGATTTCTTGCGCAGGCAGATGCCCGTCACCCTTAGCCCTCATTGTTATACACAAGTCCGCTTTTGATTCTGGCCGATAGCCGTAGGAGCGGACTTGTCCGCGAAAGGGCCGTGACATCCGCAGGAGATGTATCGCCCGAAACAAAGCTTTCGCGAACAAGTTCGCTCCCACGCCCTGCGGGCAGAAGCCTAAACGCCCCCATTTTCCGGGCTCTTCAGGATTTGTACATAATGATGAGCGCTCAGCCTGCGCGCCCTCTCGACCAGCGTCGCAGGAAGACGCACGCACAAAGCGCTCGCACGGGTTAACCGACCTGTCATGATTCAGTCACTTTCAGAAACAACAAAGCTGTCAATCCAGACACATTCAGCTGCAATTAAAGTTGCGCTTGTTATTATCGGGCACCTTCTCAACGTACCCGCCTGATTATGCCCGCAGCCCTTCCCGACCATTTCTTCCATCGCGATGCACGGATACTGGCCCGCGATCTGCTGGGCAAGGTCATCCGGCACAAAGTGGGCGACCTGTGGCTGGCCGCCCGCATCATCGAAACCGAAGCGTACTACTGCGCAGAAAAAGGCAGCCACGCCTCACTGGGCTACACCGAAAAACGCAAGGCACTGTTCCTCGACGGCGGCCACATCTATATGTATTACGCACGCGGCGGCGATTCGCTGAATTTCAGCGCCGAGGGGCCGGGCAATGCGGTGCTGATCAAATCGGCGTATCCCTGGACCGACGCGACCAGCGATGAAAACGCTCTGGCGCAGATGCAGTTGAATAACCCTGATGCCAGCGGCGCAATCCGCCCACCGCAGCGGCTCTGCGCTGGCCAGACGCTGCTGTGCAAAGCGCTCGGCCTGAAGGTCCCCATGTGGGACGCCAAGCGCTTCGATCCGCAGAGGTTGCTGGTCGAAGATATCGGACAGACCCCCGATCGTATTATTCAGACCACCCGCCTCGGCATCCCCGCCGGACGCGATGAGCACCTGATGTATCGATTCGTGGATGCGGGTTATGCCCGCTTCTGCACACGGAACCCTCTCAGGCGCGGTCAGGTCGAAGGCCGCGACTACCTACTTCTCGATCAAGGAAACTGACCGATGGGCGATCTGCTCAATGGCATGACCGGCTGGCTGACGGCAAACCCTTCCTGGGTAGCCGCCGCGATCTTTTTAGTGGCCTTCACTGAATGTGTCGCGATTGTCGGGATCGTTGTGCCCGGTACGGTCATCATGTTTGCCATCGCCGCTCTGGCCGGCAGCGGCATTCTGCCGTTAGGCGAAGTCCTGCTACTGGGTTTTCTGGGCGGGCTGCTGGGTGACGCGGTGTCCTATTTCATCGGTCGCCGCTTTCATCAGAACATTCGCCAGTTGCCCGGCCTGCGCACGCACCCGGAGTGGATGTCAGGTGCGGAAAAATACTTCCACCGCTACGGCATCGCCAGTTTGCTGGTCGGGCGTTTCATCGGCCCCCTACGGCCGATGTTGCCAATGATTGCCGGCATGTGCGACATGCCCCTGCCGCGCTTTGCGGCAGTGAGCGTACTGGCTGCGGCAGGCTGGTCGATTGCCTACCTGATGCCTGGCTGGGCAGCGGGTGCTGCCATTCGCCTGCCATTGCCGGAAGGCTTCTGGCCAGAGGCGGCAGTGGTCGGTACAGGCCTGGCGATTCTGTTCGGATTGAGCATTCAGAGCAGTATTCGCCAGAAGCGCTATGCGACCAGACTGATTTCCGTGCTCAGCCTGACGCTGGTCGCCGCGCTGTTCATCGGCTGGCCCTATCTGGCGGACTTCGACAACGGCCTGATGACGCTTGTCCAGGAGCATCGCAGCGAGGCCGCACAGAATATCGTGATCTTCGTCACCAGCATCGGTGACTTCAAGGCCCAGTTGCTGGCCGCCTCGCTGTTGATCATCGTGCTGGCCGTTGCCAGACAATGGCATCACGCAGCTTTCGCTCTGGCAGCCACACTGGGCACCGCGATCGCCAACGGTACCCTGAAAACGTTCTTCGCCCGTGCCCGTCCGGACGTACTGGTAGAACCGCTGACAACTTACAGCATGCCCAGTGGCCACAGCTCTGCAGCCTTTGCGCTGTTCATGACGCTCGCGGTGCTGGCCGGGCGTGGCCAACCCGTCCGGCTGCGTCTGACCTGGATGCTGGTCGGCGGCATTCCGGCACTGGCCATTGCGCTGTCGAGGGTCTATCTGGGCGTTCATTGGCCGACAGACATTCTTGCCGGAATGCTCCTGGCATTTTGCGTCTGTGCCGCCAGCCTGGCGTTCATTCAGCGCAACGCCCCTTTGCCCGCCATGTCGGTCCGGGTGTGGTGGCTCGTTGTGCCAGCAATGACCGCGCTGCTTGGTATCTTCGCGGTGCGCGCGCTGTCGCACGCGGTGCTGCGTTATCAGTACTGATTGACAGGCCTGATCGCGCCTGTGAAAAAACGGGTGCGACGCCCCTCAAATCTGGCACCTTGCCAGTGCTCTTTCGAGGCGTTGACTACACTCCCCTCAAGCAGGTGAGTGAGCGACGGCGTAGTCGAAGGAGTGCTGATGTCCCCACTGGATGGTTATACGTCGATGCCCGCCCGGCAACGCGGCGCAATCGGCCTGGTGGCCGCGCTGACATTAGGGCTGGCGCTGCTGTGCACGCTGGTGGTGGTCGACAGCGGCAGGCTGTATCTGGAAAAACGCTCCTTGCAGCGGGTTGCGGACATCGCCGCCCTTGAAGCTGCGGGCCGTAGAGGAACGTGCAGCGGTGCGGCCACGGCTCCCTCCTTCGCCACTCAGAGCGCCACGCGTAACGGTTTCACCCCGAACACCGATGGCCGGACACTGATGACTCGCTGTGGCACCCTCACAACAGGCCTCCAGAGCCAGCGCGTATTTGTCGCGGATTCCACCCAGGCACTGGCCATTCAGGTGGTGGCAGCACACCCTGTGCCACGAAGTATTGCCGCAGGCATTGGTGCACTGTTCGAAAAAACACCCTCGTCTGCCAATGTCACGATCAGCGCCACAGCCGTGGCCGCCAGTGCAGCGCCGCTCGCGGCACTGACCATCCGCAGTGCAGCGATCACCGTGGACAGCACCCGGGCAGCCATTCTCAACCCGGTCATTGGCAGTCTGCTGGGCGGCGCGCTAAACCTCAGCGTTGCCAACTGGCAAGGTCTGGCCGACACCGACCTGAGCCTGCTGAGTTATCTGGACAGGCTCAAAACCGACCTCAACCTTACGGCCGTGGGTTACAGCGACGTACTCAACACCACCGTTTCAGTCAGCCAGTTGGTTCAGAGCGCAATCAATGTACTCGGTTCGAACTCCACCCTGAGCGGTGCCGCTGCCATTCAGGGCCTGCAGCTCTTGAAACTGGCCACTGGAACGACCACCGTGCTGCTGGGTGATTTACTGGCGATTCAAGGCGGTGCGGACCTCACCGCCCTGAACACTAATCTGCGCCTGATGGATCTGGTTCAGGGCCTCGCGCAATTGGCCAATGACAAGAACGGTGTCTCGGCCGCGACACAGATCAACGTAGGCAGTCTGGCTCAAGTCACCACGCGAATTCAGGTGATCGAGCCGCCTCAACTGTCGGCCATTGGCGACCCGAGCAGGATCGACCCGCTTAACCCCAGAAACGGTGCCAACCGGATTTACGTGCGCACCGCACAAATGCGCGCACTGGTGTCGATCAACCTCCCTGTGCTGGGCACGATTACCTCGCTGGCCAATACCGCAGGCTCGGTCGTGGGCAGCCTGACACCGATCCTCAATAATGCATTGAGCCTCAATATTGCCGGCCTGCTCGGTTCTACCACCTGCGCGCTGGGGTTGACCAGTTGCATGGTCACCGACTTCAGGTTTCTGACCTCAGGCACGTCGTCCGGCACCGGTCCCAGGATCGATCTGAGCCTGTCACTGGCCAGCGCCGACAGTTACGTCACCGGTTTTACCTGCACCAGCAACACCAACAAGACCCTGACCATTCAAACCGATGCCGCTCTGCTGAGCAGCAAGGTCGGCCTGATCAGCGACAGCAACGCCTTCCCCGCCAGTACGGACCCGTCGGCGATTATCGCGATGCCCATACCGGTGCTCGATATCGGCACCCTGACCTGCCAGAAAATACTCGGATTACTGGGTAACTGCACCGCACGCCTTCCTTTTGGCGGCGGCGGAATCGGCCTCAGCTTCAACTCGGCCAACCAGTCGCCTTTGGGGAGCGCCACCGCGACCAGCACAACGTTCAGTTCACCCAACCTGCCGGAAATCAATAGCGCCCCGTATTTTCTGACCGGGGTCGCGGCCAGCAAGCCGAGCAGCGTGCTGACCGGGCTGGTTTCAAGCGTTAAGGTCGATGTCTATAAACCGTCGGCCAGCACTGTGATTGGCAACGTCATCACCGGAGCGGCATCGATACTGAGCAGCTTGACCACGGCACTGGACGCCATCGTCGACGATTCGCTGACACGCTTGCTGACCCTGGTGGTAGACCCTCTGTTCCAGTCGCTGGGCCTGAGCCTGGCATCCGCAGATGTGGGTGCCAACCTGAGCTGCAACCTGGGTCAGGCAACGCTGGTTATCTAGCCGGCATTGAATATCGGCAGCTCGATCTGAAAACGAGCGCCTTCGCCGATGTTGGCGACGCTGAGCTGGCCACCCATCTGATCGACAATGCCGTAGCTGACGGACAAGCCCAGTCCGGTGCCGACGCCGACAGGCTTGGTGGTAAAGAACGGCTCGAAAATGCGCTCCAGCAAACGGGGATCGATTCCGCCGCCATTGTCCTGAACCGCCAGCCGGATGATGTTTTCATCCCGCTCGGCCTCGACACTGATCCACGGTTCGAAATCACGGTCTTTTTCCCGGCGCGACAACAAGGCATCGCGAGCATTGACCATCAGGTTGATCAGCACCTGCTCAAGCTGATCGACATGTCCGCGCACCTGCACGGCGTCGACCATGCTGCCCACCCGCAACTGCACACCCTTGCCCTTCATGCCCTCGGCCAGCATCGAGATTGTGCCGTCCACCGCCTGGGCCGGGTCGAACAATTGCTCCTCCACTTCGGAACGCCGACCGAACACCCGCATATGGTCGACCACCCGGGCAGCACGCTGCACCTGCGTGTCGATGCGATTGAGCTTTTCAGTGAGGTATTCGATGTCCACATCACCGCGCCCCAGGCGCTTGAGAACGTTGACCACCGCCATACGCATAACGTTGAGTGGCTGATTGATCTCATGGGCAAGGCCTGTGGACATTTCACCCAGCGTGGCCATCTTGGCGCTCTGGTTCAACTGCATCCTCGAACGGCGCACGTCTGTATTGTCGCGGCCCACCGCCTGCACTTCGACCAGCTTGCCGTGCTCATCGAATACCCCCCGGTCGGCCCATATCCACCAGGCATACTCGCGGCCCGGCAGCTCGATACAGATTTCTTCGGTGCTCACCGGCGCTTCCGGAGTCAGCTGGCCGATACGCTTGATGAACGCCTCGCGCTGCTCGTCCGACAGCCAGTCTCCCAGGTTGATCCCGGTCAGTTGTTCTGGCGTGCACTCCATATAGTTGGCCAGCGGCCGATTGCCGAAACTCAAAACCAGGTCCGGCGTGTAGCGACAGATCATTGCCGGCGAATCTTCGACCAGAATGCGGTAACGCTCCTCGCTGCGCCGTATATGCTCGGCCGCCAGGGTGGCCTCGGTCACGTCGAGCCACAGCCCCACCGCCTCCACCGGCATGCCGAGGTCGTCACGCAGCACTCGCGCTTCGTCCAGCAGCCAGTGGTATTGGCCGTTCCTGTTGCGCAACCTGAAACGGCGGCTGACGAACCCTTCACGCAGCAGTTGCCGGTTACGCTCGAACCAGATGTCGCGGTCTTCAGGGTGAATGTATTCCGCCAACTGACCGTCTACACAGTCGGCCAGCGTCCAGCCCAGCAAGGGCGTCAGGCTGTCACTGAAAAAGGTCGGCTCAAGGTTGCCGTGGTCGTAGCGCTGCACGTAAATCACGGCCGGCGAGCTGGCAATCAGGTTGTCCAGCCGGGCGTGAGCCGCCGCCGCTTCGGTTTCCTGATTCTTGATATCGCTGACATCGAGCATGAAACCCAGTACCCGCTGTACCTGGCCACTGATCAGTGCCTGACCCTGAATGCGGAACCAGAGGGTTTCCTGGGCGGGATCGCCCTGCGCCAGGCGCACGCACAGCATCAGTGGCGTGCCTTTGTCGCGCAACTGCGCCAGCCGACTGGACAGCTCCTGTCGATCCGCCGGATGAATCAGCGCCAGCCAGTCCTGACGCGACAGGCTCTCGACCCTGTCGCCCAGACGCAGGCTGCGCGCCAGCTGCGGTGCCAACAGGATCTCGTCGCTCGCCGGTATCAGCTCCCACCAGCCGGTCCCCAAAAGGTCCTGAAGCACTGCCAGACGTTCGACATGGTGGCGATTGTGCTGCTCGGACAAACGGAACAGTACCGGACCGGCCAGCGCCGAGCACAGGTTGAGCCACTCGCGCTCTCCGAGGTCCGGGGCCTGTTGTTGCGGATTATAGAAGCCGAACATCAGCCAGGCTTTGGCGACGTTATCGCGACTGTGAGGGATCAGAAAGCCGTCGGCGTTGCCAAAGGCACTTTGCAGCGGCCCCTGATCGACGCTGCCGCCAAACCTCAGTTGATGCGTGATATTGGCATCGAACCGATCCGGCGCAGTACCCAGCCGCTGCCCCACCTGCCACAGCTCCGGCGCAGTATGCGCGCTGTACTGACAGTAGACACGCCAGCCAACGCCGCTGACTTCCGGCAATACCAGCGCCACACAAGGTACGTGCCACAGTTGCGCCAGCTCTTCGAGTTGCTCGGTCACCACGGCCGTCAACCGGTCCACATTGCACACACGTACACGCTCGGCCATCTGCCCGGCAAACCGCAGGCACTGCTGACGGCTGCGAGCGGCGCTGGCTTCTTCCATCAGGTCACTGATATCCAGCAACTGCAACAGCCAGCCCTTGCCATGCGCCTGCACCCAGCCACGAGCGTGCAAGGTATGCGCATCGGCACTCTTGAAGTCCAGATCCAGCATATGACCCAGCCAGTCAGGCGGCACGCCTTCGATGACCAGCGCGCTATTGGGCAGCAACAGGTTCATCAATCGCTGCGCAGCCGCCAGCGGAGCAGCAATGCCCAATCGAGCAAGCAGCTGCGGGCTGATGCTCTGTATCCGCCCCTCATCATCGAGCAGCAAATACAAGTCGGCACCGACAGGACCGGGCTCACTGGAAACCGGCACAGCCTGCTGCACCTGTGGTGTTTCACCACGGCCAAGCCATCGGCTCAGACGATTTTTTTCAAGGGACAAGTTGCAGGCTCGCTTGTGCAGTAAGGTTGGTCGGCAAGCGCGGGATCTCACCAATTACGGGGAGCGTCAGTAGCGGGAGCACCTGGGTCAATCGGGCCTTCGGGTACTGAATGGTCACTGTCAGAACACCGGCGCTGTACGTCACGCTGGTATAGCTGGCGCTGAAACCCAGCGCAGGCGGCATCCATGACAACTGGTTCATGACAACACTCTGAGCCTGGCTCTTCAATAGCGTGTTGTAGTCAGTCACCGTCGGATTGAGGGCAACACTTCGGCGCACGGCCTCACTGGCCGCAGCATTGAAGGACTGCATCATCAGCAACGGCAGGCTATAACTCACCACGCCATAGAACACGGCAAAGAAAACAATGAACACCGCGGCAAATTCAATAGCGGCGGCACCCTGTTGCCGACGAGAAAAGGAAGGTTGCAGAACGGTTTTCATATCAACGTCTACCCTGACACTTACGGCCTCAGCACAGCATAGATTCTTTCCGCACAACAGGATGTGTTTGCGTGGTGAAATTATTTTTTCTGCTGGTCTGGTTTGCAATCTGTGCCGAACAGGATGCGCGACACAAGCAGATTTCCAACTGGCTGACACTGGGCGCGGCAACACTGGCTGCCGTGTATCTGTCATGCACAGGCACTACCTGGCTGGGCGCTGCCCCGTCCGAAGCTGCGCTGGCACTGGCGCTCGCACTGGGCTTGACACTGCCTGGCTACGCGCTCGGCAAGCTGGGTGCCGGAGACGTCAAGTTGATGGCAGCACTCGCACTCGCCTCGAACAGCGTCTATCTACTGTGCACATTTATGGGCGCAGGCGTCGCTATGCTGATCGGGGTACTGTTCCTGAAGAGCGGCCGGGCTCATAGAAACCAACGAGTTGCACGGCGTGATTTTCCTGGAACCCCCGACACGCCGGATAAATATCCTTTTTCACCTTTCTTACTGGCAGGCTTACTGATAACGGTATGTGTCGTTCATTAACCGGTGCTCGGCCGATTGAAAACTTTAATACTATGTACATAGTCGGAAAGTACGACTACGGTTAGCACATTGCTCTGACGTACTGTCAGGGACCGCTGACACGAATCAAACAACGCTGAATCATGTTTTGCTGAATGGATAAAGGTTCCGGTCTGCCGGCCTTAACAGCATGGAGTTGCATGTGGATAACTACCCGGTCACGAAAGTTCTGGTGGTCGATGACCAGCCTCTTATAGTCGAAGAACTCTGCGAGTTTCTGGAGGGCAGCGGTTACGAATGCGTGCGTTGTTATTCAAGCCTCGAAGCCATCGAGCATTTCAGCAACGACAGCGCCATCGGCATTGTGCTGTGCGATCTGGAAATGCCCGGCATGAACGGCATCGAGATGGTTGAAACGATGAATATGGCAGGCGGCAAGACGCACCTGTTCGAAGCCATCATGCTGACCGGACAAGCCGAGAAAAAGGATGTCATCAAAGCCCTTAGAGCCGGTATTGCCGATTATTACCAGAAGCCGGTCAACCTCGAAGAGTTACTCGAGGGCGTTCAATTGCAAGTGGAAGCGCTGAACGAACGGCAAAAAAACCGTCAGCAACTGGGCCTGCTCAACGAGAAGCTTCAGTTCCTCGCCGCCTCCATAGACGACCTCTATCAGAATCTGGACAGTGTTCAGAACAGGCCACAGCCAGAACGTAAAACCAGCGTCGACCATGACCCACAGATGCCTGTGGCGTTGGCGAAGCTGTCACCCCGCCAGCTTGACGTGGCACGTCTGGTCAGCACCGGGCTGACCAATTACCAGATTGCCTGCGAACTGGGTATTACCGAAAACACCGTAAAACTCTATGTATCGCAAGTACTGCGCTTGACCCACATGCATAACCGTACCCAGTTGGCACTTGCATTTTCACCTGCCAGGTCGACGGCGCGACAAAAGCTGATCGAAAGCCAGGACTGAAAAGAACTCAGGCCTCGATTTCCGTCAACACGACGTGATAGGGCACATCGACCAGGGCCGAATGCACTTGATTGCGGCCCGCATGCTTGGCGCAATACAACGCCGTATCAGCCTGGGACGCAAGGCTCAGACTGTCGTCATGCGCACCAAGAGAAACCACCCCGGCGCTGAAGGTACAGAACAGATCGGCGGGCTGCGCGGGGTAATGGATCTCCGCAAAGCGATGGCGAATCTCATCAAGCACTTTATGAGCACTCTGAATGTCGGTGTCCGGCATGACGATGGCAAACTCCTCACCGCCGTAACGGCCGATGAAGTCGGTTTTACGCAGGCGCTGCTTGAGGAACAGTGCAAGGCTCTTGATCACACGGTCGCCCATCGGGTGGCCGTGGCTGTCGTTGACCTTCTTGAAATGGTCGATATCGAGCATGGCAAAACACAGTGGCTTGCCTTCACGTCGCGAGCGAAAACTGCAATCTTCCAGCAATTGCAGGATGTGCGTGTGATTGTACAGCCCGGTCAGGCTGTCACGGACCATGCGCGCCTTGAGGCTGCGAGCTCTGGCAGCGCGGTTGCGGACCGTGGTGATCAGATGGCGAGGCTTGATCGGCTTGGTCAGGAAGTCGTCGCCGCCCTCACTCATGGCGTCGAGCTGCTTGTCCTGGTCATCCTCGGCAGACAGGTAAATGATCGGCACGCTGACGTAGCGATCGTTATGCCGAATGACCTTGGCCAGCTCGGTACCGGTGCAACCGGGCATGTACATGTCGAGGATAATCAGGTCCGGCTGGAACTCGGCCAGTTCAGACATTGCCTGAATCGGATCGAGCAGAACCCGTGTAACAATTCCGGCTGCATTCAAAACACGCTCGGTGTGCATCGCTTGAGCACGTGAATCGTCGATGATCAGCACTTTATAAGGCTCGTATTGAGCCACGCAGGTCAGGACTTCGATTTTTTCCAGCAGGCTCGACGCCTCCAGCGCGCCGGTCAGAAACTCCTCGCCACCGGCCCGAACCGCTGCCAGACGGGTTGGCGTATCGGTTTCGCTGACACTGAAAAACAACAGCGGAAGCTTCTGTTCCAGGCCTTCCTGAGCCTGCGATGCCAGTTTCAGGCCCTGACCCGCGCCGCTGAAATCGACATCCATGACAATCGCCGCCGGATGCCGCTGGGCCATTGCACGTTGAAACTCGGCGACACTGTGCAGCGACAAGGCGGCCAGGCCGAAGAACTCCAGTTGCTTGGCCAGGCGCTCTGCCCGCTCATGATCCTGAAGTACCACATAGACTGGCTTGCGCAACGGTGGCAGCGATGTTTGCTCCAACCGGTCGCCATGCCGCAGGCCGGTACGCGAGAGGCGCTGCATCAAACGATTGAGATCAGTGATGAGGCTGCTGTTGAGGCGACCCCGATTGGCCTCGACGGCGTCGAGTGCGTGGCTGATGTCGTGCGCCAGGGAAATATGCTCCGCCTGCTCGAAGCGCTCGGCAAAGCGCAGAAGGCGTAGCGTCGACTCCTTGAGCTCAGCCATGTCCCCAGTCGACCACTCGGCCTTTTGCAGGCGCTGCCACGTCTCCAGAATCTGGCGCGCCTGATGGATGACCCGTTGGGCAAAATGATGCTTCAGGCGATCTCGGCTAGGGTCTTCTGACTCGGTCATATTGAGACTACTGTGGTTTTACTGAGCGATACGGCTGATGGCGCTATGCTAGCACCTCCGATACGACACAACAGCGCCGTAAGTCACTTATTTGACAACATTTTGATGGCGCTTAGCCATTACTCAAAATCAATCGACTGATAGATAGCAGCTATAAGGCTCCAGCTGCAAGCTGACAGCGGTTTGCTCTACGCTTATGGCTTGTGGCTTGCTGCTGCTTCAATCGCACCTTAGGGTAAGGTTGCGGTCGAACGCCTCGTGAAGCATTCAACTCAAGATCGAAAGGACCCTACCATGCTGGATTGGAAGAACCGCGCAGGCAGCGCGGGTGAGCGCACCGCTGACACCTCATCGGTCAAACGTCGCGGTTACCTGGGTAACCTGTTCTATAGTCGCGCTCTGGGCGCCTTGATCTTGATTTACCTGCTGGTTGCGCTGGTAGTCGGCTGGTACTGGAGCAAGGAGCCTGCACTGTTCCCGGTACAACAGAACGCGCAAGCCGCCGCCGAGCGCGAAGGCAAACAGATGGTTATCGGCTATACGACAGTCGAAACGCTGAAGACGGTGGCTGGCACGCTGCTCGATAAACGGGGTGGATACCTGTCCAACGACCGCATGCCACCGGGCTTGTGGCTGGACAACATTCCGAGCTGGGAATACGGCGTACTGGTGCAGGTGCGTGACCTGAGCCGGGCGCTGCGCAAGGACTTTGCCCGTTCTCAATCCCAATCGGCGGAAGACGGCGATCTGGCTCGCGCCGAGCCGCTGTTCAACTTCAACAATCGCAGCTGGATTCTGCCTTCCAGCGAGTCGCAATATGCCGAGGGGATCAACTCCCTGAGCCGTTATCAGGCTCGTCTGTCCGATCCAAACCAGAAAGGCGCGCTGTTTTATGCCCGCGCCGACAATCTGAACAACTGGCTGGGCGATGTCGGCACGCGCCTGGGCTCGCTGTCGCAACGCCTTTCGGCCAGCGTTGGCCGGGTCAAACTCAACAGCACGCTGAAAACCGAAGCCGCTGTTTCGGTCAAACCCGGCGAAGTGCCACAGGTAGACGAGGAAATCGTCGAAACACCGTGGCTGGAAGTGGACAACGTGTTCTACGAAGCACGGGGTCAGGCTTGGGCACTCTCGCATCTGTTGCGGGCCATCGAAGTCGACTTCGCCGATGTACTGGCCAAGAAGAACGCAACTGTGAGCGTGCGTCAGATCATTCGTGAGCTGGAAGCCTCTCAGGAACCGCTGTGGAGCCCGATGATTCTCAACGGTAGCCCGTTCGGTGTGTTCGCCAACCATTCGCTGGTCATGGCCAACTACATTTCGCGTGCCAACGCCGCGGTCATCGACCTGCGCCAGCTGCTGAATCAGGGCTGATGTCCATTCCTGTCAACGAGGCCGCGCACCGCGCCGCCTCGGATGCCGAGCAGATCGCCTGGGTCGACGAACAGGATCGGCTGCTCGGTTCGCAGGTCCGCGCCGACTTGCGTGAACGCGGGCTGATCGGGCGAGGCACCTATATTCTGCTGTTCAACAGTGCCGGTGAGCTGTGCGTGCACCGGCGCACGTTGAGCAAAGCCATCTATCCTGGCTACTGGGATGTAGCTGCAGGCGGCATGGTGCAAGAGGATGAAAGCTACGCCGAGTCCGCTGCCCGCGAACTGGAGGAAGAGCTGGGCGTCGGTGGCGTGCCATTGCAGGCGCACGAACGGTTCTTCTTCGACCAGCCGGGCAACCGGCTCTGGTGCGCCGTGTTTTCGGCAGTGTGGGACGGGCCTTTGAAACTGCAACCCGAAGAGGTGCTGGAAGCGCGCTTCATGCCCCTCGACGAAGTGCTGCGTCAGTCTGAAAACGGCTCTTGGTGTCCGGACTCTCTGGCAGCGTTGAAACGCTACCTTGAACAGGTCGAGAACGATCAGTAAGCGAGTGTTCAGAAATTGGCGTATCCAGCCCCTTAGCAACCGGCCTGTTTGCCGTTACACTGCGCGACCTTTTCAAACTGGGCCGGCCCTGCCGTTCCAGTAGCGCTGCCCCTGCCAGAGTGGGGCTTCGCGGTCGATGGCTCGTAGGAGCCCGACCCATCTTCAGTCCTCAACAAGAGGATTTTTGCGTGGCTAAAAAAGCCGCTTCCTTCGCCGCCCTGGGCGGCCTGGTGTTTTCAACCGACTCCGGGCGTCACTGCCCCGATTGTCGCCAGCCCGTTGCCGACTGCACCTGCAAACAGACGGCCATCCCCGAAGGGGACGGTATTGCCCGCGTGCGCCGTGAAAGCAAGGGTCGTGGCGGCAAGACCGTGACCACCATAAGCGGTGTCCCGCTGGCCGAAGAGCCACTCAAGGAGCTGGCCAAAGCCCTCAAGCAGCGCTGCGGCACAGGCGGCTCGCTCAAGGACGGTGTAATCGAGATTCAGGGCAATCACGTCGAACTGCTACTGGCCGAACTGATCAAAAAAGGCTTCAAGGCTAAAAAGTCCGGCGGCTGAACCCGCGTACCGGACGGCGAATCAAATCGTCATTTCAACTCATTACAATGCGCCCAGCCGATTACGGGCTGGCGCTACGACTTTCTTTATAGGGGACTTCGATGTCCGTACGACGCACACGCAAAGACGATGGCAGCCAATGGACAGTTGCGGACAGCCGTAGCGTTTATGGCATTCGCCATTGGGGCGCGGGTTACTTTGCAATCAACGAAGCAGGTCGCGTCGAAGTCCGCCCCAATGGGCCGGACAGTTCGCCCATCGATCTTTACGAACAGGTCGACAACCTGCGCAAAAGCGGGCTGTCGCTGCCCTTGCTGGTGCGCTTCCCCGACATCCTGCAAGACCGTGTGCGTCAGCTGACCGGTGCATTCGACAGCAACATTGCGCGTCTGGAATACCAGAGCAAATACACTGCGCTGTACCCGATCAAGGTCAACCAGCAGGAAGCGGTGGTGGAAAACATCATCGCAACGCAGAACGTTTCCATCGGTCTGGAGGCGGGCTCCAAGCCTGAACTGATGGCTGTGCTGGCACTGGCGCCCAAAGGCGGCACCATTGTCTGCAACGGTTACAAGGACCGTGAATTCATCCGCCTGGCGTTGATGGGCCAGAAGCTGGGCCACAATGTATTCATCGTCATCGAGAAAGAATCCGAAGTCGAGCTGGTGATTGAAGAAGCTGCCGAGCTGAAGGTTGCACCTCAGGTCGGCCTGCGCGTTCGCCTGTCGTCCCTGGCGTCGAGCAAATGGGCGGACACCGGCGGCGAGAAATCCAAGTTCGGGCTGTCGGCCGCACAGTTGTTGTCGGTGGTGGAGCGCTTCCGCAAAGCGGGCCTGGACCAGGGCATCCGCCTTCTGCACTTCCACATGGGCTCGCAGATCGCCAACCTGGCCGACTACCAGCACGGTTTCAAGGAAGCGATCCGCTACTACGGCGAACTGCGCAAACTGGGTCTGCCGGTGGACTACATCGATGTCGGCGGCGGCCTGGGCGTCGATTACGATGGCACACACTCGCGCAATGCCAGCTCGATCAACTATGACATGGACGATTACGCTGGTGTCGTGGTCGGTATGCTCAAGGAATTCTGCGACGCGCAAAGCCTGCCGCATCCGCACATTTTCTCTGAAAGCGGCCGCTCGCTGACCGCCCACCACGCGATGCTGGTGGTTCAGGTAACCGACGTCGAAAAGCATAACGACGAAGTGCCGGAAATCGCCGACAAGGCAAGCCTGCCGGAAACCGTTCAATGGCTGGTGGACCTGCTGGGTCCGACCGATATCGAAATGGTCACCGAAACCTACTGGCGCGCCACGCACTACATGAGCGACATCGCTGCGCAGTATGCCGATGGCAAAATCAGCCTGGCGGAGAAGGCTCTGGGCGAACAATGCTACTTCGCCGTCTGCCGTCGCCTGTACAACTCGCTGAAAGCACGTCAACGCTCGCATCGTCAGGTGCTGGACGAACTCAACGACAAGCTGGCCGACAAGTACATCTGCAACTTCTCGGTGTTCCAGAGCCTGCCGGACACCTGGGCAATCGGTCAGGTGTTGCCGATCCTGCCATTGCACCGTCTGGACGAAGAACCGGTGCGCCGCGCAGTGCTTCAGGACCTGACCTGTGATTCCGACGGCAAGATCAAGCAATACGTCGATGAGCAAAGCATCGAGACCAGCATGCCGGTGCACTCCTTGAACGAAGGCGAAGACTATCTGCTGGGGATCTTTCTGGTGGGTGCCTATCAGGAAATTCTGGGGGACATGCACAACCTGTTCGGTGATACCGACTCGGTGAACATCTACCAGAACCCGGACGGCAGCGTTTACCACGCCGGTATCGAAACCCACGACACCATTGAAGACATGCTGCGCTACGTGCATTTGTCGCCCGAAGAACTGATGACCCACTACCGGGACAAGGTCGCCAGCGCCAGGATCACCCCGCGCGAACGCACCTACTTCCTCGACGCATTGCGCCTGGGCCTCACGCGCTCTTCGTACCTCTCGTCCTGATGCCAGGAATCGCGATGGTGCCTGCAATGGGCACCATCGGCGATCACTGCCGTGCTCATGCTCCCGCTCACTCCCATCGGGGCCATGTATGCACAGTTGACGCGGGAGTGCTTCGAAAAGGGACAATCATCACGCACGCAACGTAATCCCCCACCAATACCTGCTGTAGGCAATGTCCTGTTCTGCTTGCTGCTCTCTGCCCTGCCCGACTTCTGCGCCAGAATGCACAGCCGCACTTCTGCCAGAGAAGCCCTCCATGCCCGATCCCGCCAGCGCGCCGCTCTTTCGTCTGGAGATTGCCCGTCTGCAGCGCCACTTCCCCGTCGTATCGTTCAGCGCAACCGAAGCGATCAGTCAGCCCTTTGCCTTTGAACTGGAAATCCACGGTGACGGCCTGGATCTGGACCTCACCAGCCTGATGTACGAACCTGCCCTGCTGAGCTTCGCCGGGGGCCAGGGTGTTCAGGGGCAGAGTTTTCATGGCCAGATTCAGGGGGCAGCCCGCAAGCATTACCAGCCCGGCCCGGCATGTTACACGCTGACAATGGGACCCCGACTGGCCTGCCTGGAACTGCGCTGCCACTCACGCCTGTTTCAGCACATGACCGCGATCCGGATCATCACTCAGGTGCTGGAAGAACATGGCCTGAAGGGCTGCTTCCGTTTTGACCGGCAGACCGAATGCCGCGAACGTGAGCATTGCGTGCAATATCAGGAATCCGACCTGCAACTGGTCCAGCGCCTGTGCGCAGAAGAAGGCATCCACTACCACTTTGTTCATTCACGACGTCGCCACGAACTGGTATTCGGTACCAACCTGCATGGGTTTGCGCGCAGCCCTGTCGCGCCGTGGCGTCAGTTTGCGCAACAACCCGGCGTCACGCAGTTTGCCGTCACCGGGCATGAAGCAGACATTCCAGGCAACCGTGCAGGCCAACATGCATCGGGGCACAGCAGCTTGCCGTTCGTGACCAGCGGACGCCTGCTGCCACTGGCCGGCCATCCGGAAAAGAACTGGAACCACATGTGGCTGATCACCGAAGTCCGGCACCGATTCGGCACCGTTGACGGCCACGCCCTGGCATCCGATCGCTACTCGAACCAGTTCAAGGCCATACCGTGGGAAGTCGGCTTCAGGACACCTGCCCCGGTGCCGCGCCCCCCCATCGCGCAACTGCAGCGGGGCCAGGTCGTTGGCACCTATGGTGAGCCTGCAAGTCTTGACGCGTCAGGCAGAGTACATGTTTGGCTGGAATGGGAATGGCAGCGCACGAATGACCCCGACAGCGGCTGCTGGCTGCATCTGGCACCGGGACTGGCTATCGAATGTCGGGGTGGCATGGGTGTGGCGGTGAGTTTTTCTGCGGACGACGCCCAGCCACCGCTGATCGCCGGGTGCCTGTCGGCGCAGACTCCAGACGCGAGCCGCGAGAGTGATCCAGAGCCTGTCGATAATGTTCGGATGCACCTCGACTGGCAGACGTTCTCGGGGGCCGAGCGGTGCCTGCAAATGGCAGACGGGCCCCTTATCTATCTCGACGAAGGCAGCAAAATCACAGTAGATGCCGGTTGTAGCACAATACAGATCGACGACGATGGTCTGACGCTGAGCAGCCCGCTTATCGGTTTTGCCAGCCAGGCGAATGGCGACTCGGGTGATCCGGACGCCATTGAGTGACGTAGCAGTCCCTGTGCGGCACTGAATCGAAGCACGATGGTCTCATGCACGTCCGAATCACCCGCCGGAGCCCTTCCCCCATGATCCGAGTGATTTTCCTCACACTGATGAGCGGTGCCTTACTGGCAGCATTGTCCGGTTGCTCTCCGTTGAAGCTGCTCAACACGTTGAATCCGGCCGGCCCTGTCGATCACGTCTATGACCTGGCCTACGGACCGGATCCCCGCAATAGGCTGGACATCTACACCCCGCAGGCGAAACCGGCCAATGCTCCGGTGGTGGTGTTTTTCTATGGTGGCAGCTGGAACACCGGCTCGAAAGCCAATTACGCTTTCATCGGCGAAGCCTTGGCTGCGCGTGGCATGGTCGTTGTGATTGCCGACTACAGACTGTATCCGCAAGTGCGCTACCCCGGTTTCCTGGAGGACTCCGCCAAGGCCCTTGCGTGGGCACACTCGCATGCCAAGGCCTACGGTGGCGACCCTGGTCGGCTATACGTGATGGGCCATAGCGCAGGTGCCTATAATGCCGCAATGCTGGCACTCGACCCGCGCTGGCTGGCTCGCGAAGGGTTGTCTCCGTCCATCCTCAGCGGCTGGATCGGGCTGGCCGGACCATACGATTTCCTGCCCATCGAGGAGCCGGAGGTGAAACCGGTCTTCTTTTTCCCGAACTCGCCACTTGACTCGCAACCCATCAATCACGTCAGCGCCAGCGCACCGCCTGCGTTGCTGATGGCCTCGCGTACCGACTCGGTGGTCAACCCCAAACGCAATACCGGCGGTCTGGCCAGGGCGTTGCGCGAGGCAGGTGTGCCCGTACGCGATCTGTATTTCTCGCGCACCAACCATGGCACGCTGGTCGGCGCATTCGCCAGACTGTTAAGCAGCCTGGCACCCGTGGTCGACGAAGTCGACATGTTCGTCAAGCACACTCCGGCAAAGGCTCAGTGAACGAACCAGCCGTCCCTGCGCGTCAATCGCCAGGCAATGCCCCCAAGGCTCAGGCCGCGCAGCAGGGTAAAGGCTAAAAACGTCAGCCATAAGGCGTGGTTGCCGTGACTGGAAGCCAGATACGCCACCGGCGCGATGCCTGCCGCGCTGAAGAGCATCGCGTTGCGCATTTCGCGGGCACGGGTGGCCCCGATGAACAGGCCGTCCAGGAGGTAACTCCATACGGCCAGCAACGGCATCAACGCCAGATACGGCAGATAGGTCATTGCGGTTGCGCGAACCTCGGGAATATCGGTCTGCAAGCTGACGAACCCCTGCCCGCCCAGCAGAAAAAATAGCGCAAACGCTACGCTGGCGATCAGCGACCAACCGCCCGCGACCACCATCGAGCGCCGCAGCGTCTCCCGGTCGCGCGCACCAATGGCATGGCCACACAGCGCTTCGACCGCATGCGCCAGCCCGTCCAGTGCATGGGCGGTCAACAGCAGGCCGTTGAGCAGCAACGCGTTGGCGGCAACCGTTGCGTCGCCCAGACGAGCGCCCTGTACGGTAATCAGAAACATCACCGATTGCAGTGCCAGCGTGCGCAGGAAGATGTCGCGGTTGACCGCCAGCAAAGGACGCCAGTTGCTCCATGATTTCAGGGCCGGCCAGACGATGCGGCCTGGCCAGGCACGCAGGGTCTTGCGGGCCAGCAGCAGACCGAGGACTACGCCGGTCCATTCTGCCAGCACCGAGGCACGGGCCGAACCGACCACGCCCCAGTCGAGGCCAATGACGAACCACAGGTTGAGCACGATATTGACCAGATTGGTGATAAGCAGAATGGCCAGCGGCGCTCTGGCGTTTTGCGCGCCGAGAAACCAGCCGACCAGCGCATAACTGGCCAGTGCCGCAGGCAGTCCGAACAGCCGGGTATGGAAGAAGTCCAGTGTCATTTGCTGCAGATCGGCCGACGGCTGCATCATCTCCAGCGCCAGGTGGCTGAACGGCAAGGCGATCACCCCCAGCACTAACGCCAGTCCGACGGCCAGCAACAGCCCCTGCAACAGGATCCGGCGCAGCGCCGCACTGTCATTGCGCCCTGCCGCCTGCGCGGCAAAACCGGTGGTGCCCATGCGCAGAAAGCCCATGGCCCAAGCGAGAAAGGTGTAAAGCGTCGCGCCGACCGCGACGGCGCCCAACTGATGGGCGTGCGGCAGATGACCGATCACTGCACTGTCGACCAGCGCCACCAGCGGAACGGAAATATTCGACAGAATCATCGGCGCGGCAAGCGCCCAGACACGACGATGGGTTGAGCGATGACGCCAATCGTTGAGCAACGTGGACATGAGGACTCCCGGCAAGGCGGGCATTGTAGCCAGATCAAACGAGGGTGTCCCGGAGAACGACTCTCATGCCCAAGCTCACGCTCAGCGTTATACACAGGTCAGCCTTTGGTTCTGGCCAAAAGCCGCAGGAGCGAACCGGGCGATGCATCGCTTGTTCGCGAAAGGGCTGCCTATTCACCGAAAATGCTTCGCCTGAAAGACCGTATTCGCCAACAGGCGAGGCGTAGCCCGAGATGACCTGTCCTATCTGACAGTAATACTTGTCATCACGACTGTTATATAGTCGCCCCCTCTCTACCGTTGCCGATGAGTGCCCCCATGTTCAACAAAGGATTGTTTCTGGCTTGCGCGCTTGCGCTGCTGAGCGCCTGTGATTCCTCCTCCACAGACAAACCCGCGCCAGCCGCAGCAGCCACGACTCAGGCAGCGGTTACCGACACAAAACCCAAACCCGCTGTCGACCTCGCCGCGCTGAGCAAACGCTATGCAGGACGAGCGCTGACGGTCATCGACGTATCGGAAATCCAGATCGACGGGGCAAGCGCCTTGTCGGTGAGCTTTTCCGTTCCGTTGGACCCGGAACAGGCATTCGCCGAAAAACTTCATCTGGTGGACAGCAAGAACGGCAAGGTCGACGGTGCCTGGGAGCTGTCGGATAACCTCATGGAATTGCGCCTGCGCCACCTGGAGCCGCAGCGCAAACTGGTACTGACCGTCGATGCCGGGCTGCAGGCCGTCAACAAGGCTGCGCTCGCTGCCGAATACATCAGCCGTCTGGAAACCCGCGATCTGCAAGCCACTGTCGGCTTCGCCAGCCGTGGCAGCCTGTTGCCGACGCGTCTGGCCGAGGGCCTGCCGGTCATCGCTCTGAACGTCGACAAAGTGGATGTCGAATTCTTCCGGGTCAAACCCGACTCGATGCCGAACTTCCTCGCCCAATGGGACGGTGCGTCGAGCCTTTCCAGCTACAGTTCCGAAGAACTGCTGCCTATGGCCGAGCTGGTCTACAGCGGCCGCTTCGACCTCAAGCCTGCGCGCAATACGCGTGAAACCCTGCTGCTGCCGATTGCCGGTATCAAACCCCTGCAGCAGCCAGGCGTTTATCTGGCGGTCATGCGCGCTTCGGGCACCTACAGCTACTCGCAGCCGGCAACCTTGTTCACCCTGAGTGATATCGGTCTGTCGGTACACCGTTACAGCAACCGTCTGGATGCCTTCACTCAGGCGCTCGAGGGCGGCAAGGCCCTGAGCGATGTGAGCGTCGACGTGTATGACGACAGCGGCAAGGTCGTCGCGCAAGGCAAGACCGACAGTGATGGCCACGCCCAACTGCCGTTGCCGGCCAAAGCCGCGGTGGTGCTGGCACACAAGGACGAACAGACCAGCATGCTGCGCCTGAACAGCTCGGCGCTGGACCTGGCCGAGTTCGACATCTCCGGCCCTCAGGCCCATCCGCTGCAATTCTTTATTTTCGGCCCGCGGGACTTGTATCGTCCCGGCGAAACCGTGCTGCTCAACGGCCTGCTGCGCGACAGCGACGGCAACAAGGTCAAGCCTCAGCCCATTACCGTCGAAGTGCGTCGCCCCGATGATCAGGTCAGCCGCAAGTTCGTCTGGGAAGCCGACAGCAACGGTTTCTACCAATATCCATTGCAGCTTGCCGACGAAGCGCCCACCGGACGCTGGCAGCTGGTTTTCGACCTGGGCGACGGCAAGCCCCAACTTTACGAGTTCAAGGTAGAAGACTTCCTGCCCGAGCGTCTGGCCCTGGAACTCAAGGGCAGCGACGTGCCGGTTGCGCCTGCCGACAATCCCGAGTTCGATATCACCGGCCGCTACCTTTATGGCGCGCCTGCCTCGGGCAATACCCTTGCCGGTCAGGTCTATGTCCGCCCGCTGCGCGAAGCAGTGGCGAAACTGCCGGGTTACCAATTCGGCTCGATCACCGAAGAAGACCTCAAGCATGACCTGGAGCTTGAGCCCGTGACGCTCGATGCCGAAGGCCACGCGACGCTGGCCGTGAAGAGCGAATGGACACAAGCCAGATCGCCGCTGCAACTGATTCTCCAGGCCAGCCTGCAAGAGTCCGGCGGGCGTCCGATCACCCGCCGTCTGGTACAACCCGTCTGGCCTGCCGAACAACTGCCCGGCCTGCGTCCGCTGTTCGGCAGCAGTGCGGGGAGTGATGACTACGACGATGAGGCCGGCAAGGGCGAAGCACAGACCAACGGTGACGGCCCGGCCGAGTTTGAAATCGTCATGGCCGATGCCGCCGGCAACAAGCTGGCCGCTGATAACCTGAAAGTCCGTCTGATTCGCGAACGCCGCGACTATTATTGGAATTACTCGGCCAACGATGGCTGGAGCTATCACTTCAACGAGAAATTCCTCAACCTGAACGAGGAAACCCTCAACATCACCAAGGACTCCACGGCCAAAATCAGCTTCCCGGTCGAGTGGGGCCCTTACCGCGTAGAAGTGGAAGATCCGTCCACCGGCATGGTCAGCAGTCTGCGTTTCTGGGCCGGCTATCGCTGGCAGGACAACACCGACGGCGGCGCGGTCAGGCCGGATCAGGTCAAGCTGGCGCTGGACAAACCGGCTTACAGCGATGGCGACACCGCCAATGTCACTATCACCCCGCCTGCTGCGGGCAAGGGCTATCTGCTGGTCGAGTCCAGTGAAGGTCCGCTGTGGTGGAAGGAAATCGACGTGCCCGCAGAAGGCAAGTCGTACGAAATCCCGCTGGACAAAAAGTGGGCGCGCCACGATCTGTACGTCACCGCCCTGGTAATACGTCCCGGCGAACGCAAGGCCAATATCACACCGAAACGCGCTGTGGGCGTGCTGCATCTGCCGTTGGACCGCACGCAACGCAAGCTGGCGCTGACCGTTACAGCACCGGAAAAGATGCGCCCCAAACAACCGCTTAAACTCAAGGTTGTTGCCAAAAACGCCGATGGCAGCGTACCTGGACAGG
Source organism: Pseudomonas caricapapayae (assembly GCF_001400735.1). Lineage (GTDB taxonomy): Bacteria > Pseudomonadota > Gammaproteobacteria > Pseudomonadales > Pseudomonadaceae > Aquipseudomonas > Aquipseudomonas caricapapayae. The sequence goes on along the minus strand of NZ_LJPW01000008.1, from coordinate 39,530 downwards.
TCCATGTGCTGGTTTCGGCGGTGGACGTGGGTATTCTCAATATCACCCGCTATGCCACGCCAGATCCGTTTGCCAGCCTGTTTGGCCGCAAACAGTATGGCGCAGATCAACTGGACATCTATGGTCAGTTGATCGAAGCCGGCCAGGGCCGTCTGGCCAGCATGGCGTTCGGTGGCGATGCGCTGGCCAAAGGCGGCAAGCGTCCGGACACCAGCGTCACCATCGTGGCGCTGCAAAGTGCGCCGGTGACCCTGAACGACGCGGGCGAAGGTGAAGTCAGTGTCGACATTCCAGACTTCAACGGTGAACTGCGGGTCATGGCCCAGGCCTGGACCGACGACCGCTACGGAATGGCCGAGGCGAAAACCGTCGTGGCGGCCCCGATCATTGCCGAACTGTCCACGCCGCGCTTCCTCGCTGGCGGCGACCAGACCAGCGTCGCACTGGATGTCTCGAACCTGTCGGGCAAAGCGCAGAAGCTGGACGTGAAGATCAGCGCCGAAGGCCAGTTGAGCATTCCTGGCGGCGATCAGAGCAAATCCTTGCAACTCAAACAGGGCCAGCGCATCACCCTGAAGGTGCCGGTATTGGCGCAAGGCGGGCTGGGTCAGGGCAAAATCAAGGTCCTGGTCGAAGGCCTGGACCTGCCCGGCGAAAGTCTGCCGCCCTTCACTCGCGAGTGGACTGTCGGTGTGCGCCCCGCTTACCCGGCCATGCTCAGGCACTACCGCGCCACCCTCAATGAGCAGAGCTGGAACCTGCCGGAAGGCGCACTCGACGCGTTCGAGCCCGCCGGTCGTGAAGCGTTGCTATCGCTGTCGAGCCGTCCACCACTGAACCTTGGCGAACAGATTCGCGCCCTGAAGGCCTACCCTTACGGCTGCCTGGAGCAGACCGCCAGTGGCCTGTACCCATCGCTTTATGCCGACGCAGCAACCCTCAAGCGGCTTGGTCTGACCGGTGAAGCGGATACCGAACGCAGGCGCAAGGTCGAGATCGGCATCGAGCGCCTGCTGGGCATGCAGCGTTACAACGGCAGTTTTGGCCTGTGGGGCTCGGACAGCGACGAGGAATACTGGCTGACGGCCTATGTCACCGACTTCCTGCTGCGCGCTCGCGATCAGGGCTTTGCCGTGCCACCGGACGCGCTGAAGAAAGCCAGTGAACGACTGCTGCGCTACTTGCAGGATGCAGGTCAGATTCAGGTCAATTACAGCCAGAACGCCGAACACACGCGCTTTGCCGTACAAGCCTATGCCGGGCTGGTGCTGTCACGCAGTCAGCAGGCTCCGCTGGCGGCCTTGCGCAGCCTGTTCGACCGACGCAGCGATGCGCGTTCCGGCCTGCCGCTGGTGCAACTGGCGGTCGCGCTGGAAAAAATGGGCGACAAGCCGCGGGCCGATCTGGCCCTGACGGCAGGCCTGGCAGTCAGCCGCAAAAATGAGTGGCTGGCCGACTACGGCAGTTCGCTGCGGGATCAGGCGCTGATTCTGGCGTTGCTGGAGGAGAACGATATCGCCCGAGACAAACGCGATGAGCGTCTGTTTGCCCTGGCTGATGAAGTGGCTGCCAATCGTTACCTGTCCACGCAAGAAAGCAACTCGTTGTTCCTCGCCGGACGTAACCTGCTGGGCAAGCCTGAGAAGGACTGGACCGCGAGCATCGCCAGCGGCACTGAAACCCGCGAGTTGAGCAACAAACAGCCGGGCCTCAAGCTCGACGGTGCGCTGCTGGCCTCACCGTTTTCGGTGCGCAACCAGGGCAGCGAAACGCTTTACCAGCAATTGACCGTCTCCGGCTATCCAGCCCAGGCCCCGGCAGCAGGTGGCGAAAACCTGAGCATTCGTCGCGAATACCTGAGCCTGAGCGGCGCACCGCTCAACGTGGGCGCATTGAAAACCGGGCAACTGCTGCTGGTGCATCTGGAGATCGGTGCAAAACAGCGCGTGCCGGATGCCTTGGTGGTGGACTTGCTGCCTGCGGGCCTTGAGCTGGAAAACCAGAACCTGGCACAAAGCTCGGCCAGCCTGGAAGACGCCAGCGAGGAGGTGAAGACGATCCGTGAATCGATGGAGAATGCCGGGATCAAGCACCAGGAATATCGCGGTGATCGGTACGTGGCCGCGCTGGACATCGACGGCAGCAGCACCGTGCACTTGCTCTACCTGGCGCGCGCAGTCACGCCAGGTACATACCGGGTGCCGCCGCCGCAGGTCGAATCGATGTACCGCCCGAACTGGCAGGCTCTGGGCGAAGCGCCAGCGCAGATGGTGGTGAAGGGGAAATAATCGCTGACTGACTGACTGGTTGGTTGGTTGGTTGGTTGGTTGGTTGGAATGCGTACCTGTGGGAGCGAACTTGTTCGCGAAGGGGCCGGTACATCCGCTGAAGATGTATCGTCAGAAATAAAGCCTTCGAACAAGTTCGCTCCCACAAATACCAACCGAGTCGCTCCTTTCGCGAACAGGCAAAGCGTCGCTCCTTTCGCTCCCGCAGGTGGAGACGGAGTCAGCACATCAATGAATGATCCAGCTCAGCAACCAGAGGCCCAGCGCCAGCCAGATGATCCCGAGGATGATCGAAGCCCGCATGAATGCCCGCACGGCCGAGTACAGCAGCATCAGGCCGATGATCAGTGCGACGATACTGATCAGCGAAGTGTCCATGCCCAATGTGCGAGACAGGCCATCGACAAAATTTCCTCCAGCATGGGTGAAACCGTTGAACAACCACGCCAGACCGTCGACGAAGAAGCGAATCACTGCGCCGATGGCCTGCCCGAGCCATTCAAAAAAGCCTTCTACCTGCATATGTACGTCCTGATTGGGGTCGTGAGGAAAATGATCTGTCCGCTTTGGCCGTCGCAAGGCGTTTCAGGTTCCGTGGATCATAAAGGCTCTTTGCGTTGAAACCTGAATTTCTTCTGCATCTGCGGCAAAAACTCACGTGGCTGACAGGCGCGATCCTGCTGATAATCACCTTGCTCTGGCTGGCGGATCGACTGTGGCCGTTACCGCTGCCCAAAGACGATCTGGCCCGCGTCGTGCTGGCCGAGGACGGTACGCCGCTGTGGCGTTTTGCCGACGCCAACGGCGTGTGGCGCTACCCGGTCAGCAACGAGCAGGTTTCGCCCTATTACCTCGAAGCCCTGCTGACCTACGAAGACCGCTGGTTCTACAGTCATCCTGGCGTTAACCCGCTGGCGCTGGTACGCGCCACCTGGCAAAACCTCCACGGCGCTCGGGTGGTATCCGGTGGCAGTACGCTATCAATGCAGGTGGCGCGTCTGCTCGACCCTCATTCGCGTACGTTATCCGGCAAATTTCGCCAGCTGTGGCGCACATTGCAGCTTGAGTGGCACTTGTCCAAGGATCAGATCCTCAGCCTGTATCTCAATCGCGCTCCGTTTGGCGGTACGCTGCAAGGCGTGGCTGCCGCCAGTTGGGCCTACCTGGGCAAATCACCGCAAAACCTGACCCGCGCCGAGGCTGCCTTACTGGCCGTGTTGCCACAGGCTCCGAGCCGTCTGCGTCCGGATCGACATCCGCAACGCGCGCAGCTTGCCCGCGACAAGGTCCTGAGGCGCCTGGCCGAGTTTCAGGTGTGGCCGCAATCGAGCGTGGACGAGGCACTGGAAGAACCGTTATGGCTGGCACCGCGACAGGAACCCAGCCTTGCGCCCCTGCTCGCCCGTCGCCTGAATCGGCCGGACAGCCCGCCGCTGATTCGCACCACGCTGGATGCATCGTTGCAAAGACGCATGGAAGACCTGCTCATGGGCTGGCGCGCGCGCCTTCCGGAACGCACGTCGGCGGCGATTCTGGTGGTCGAGGCGGAAAACATGGCGGTGCGCGCCTACGTAGGCTCGGTGGATATCAATGATGCCAGGCGTTTCGGGCATGTAGACATGGTGACAGCCCTGCGCTCGCCGGGCTCGACGCTCAAGCCATTTCTGTACGGCATGGCCATGGACGCCGGGCTGATCCACTCCGAATCACTGATGCAGGATGTGCCACGACGCTACGGAGACTATCGGCCGGGCAACTTTTCGACCGGTTTCGGTGGCCCGGTGGCGGCCAGCTCGGCGCTGTCGATGTCCCTCAACCTGCCTGCCGTGCAGTTACTGGAAGTCTATGGGCCGAAACGCTTCGCCGCCGAACTGCGCAATGGTGGCGTACCGCTGACCCTGCCGCCGCTGGCCGAACCGAATCTGGCACTCATTCTCGGCGGCGCGGGCAGTCGGCTGGAGGATCTGGTTACCGGGTACAGCGCTTTCGCTCGCGGCGGACGAAGCGCCGATGTTCGATTGCAACCGCAAGACAGACTGCGCGAGCGGCGGATGATGTCGCCAGGAGCCGCGTGGATCATCCGGCGCATTCTCAGCGGCCAGTCGCGTCCGGATATCGACCCGCGCGCCGAGCTGGTGCAGCGCCCGCAACTGGCCTGGAAGACCGGCACCAGCTATGGCTTCCGCGATGCCTGGGCGATTGGCGTGGGGCCGCGTTTTCTGGTCGGTGTATGGATCGGACGCCCGGACGGCACGCCAGTACCGGGGCAGTTCGGACTGGCCTCGGCAGCGCCACTGATGCTTCAGGTTCACGACGTGCTGGTCAATCGCGACAGCCAGCGCGGTATCGCCGCAGCGGTTCAACCGGTGCCACTGAATGTCGGCGTAGCGGCGATCTGCTGGCCGCTGGGGCAGCCCATGAACAAAAGCGACCCTGATTGCCGCCGCCAACGCTTCGCCTGGACACTGGACGGCACCACACCACCCACCCTGCAAGCAGCCGATCAACCGCTCGGTCTGGGTTTGCAGGAACGTATCTGGGTGAATGCCAAGGGATTGCGCGTGGCTGCCAGTTGCCCGGACGCTCAGGCGCAGGAGATCGCTCTCTGGCCTGCACCTCTGGAACCCTGGCTGCCGAAGGCCGAGCGTCGCGAAGCAAGGCTGCCGCCGGCCGACCCGGAATGTCCGCCACAGAACCTGAACCTGGCACCACCTCTGAGCATCGTCGGCGTGCGCGACGGCGACAACCTGCGTCTGCCCGCCAACAGCCGCCAGGCTTTGCGCCTGAAACTCTCGGCCCTGGGTGGCAGTGGACGCCGCTGGTGGTTTATCGATGGCACCCCCTTGGCGGACACCGACACCCGGCAAGACTTCACCCCGACCCTGAGCAAACCGGGTCGTTATCAGTTAAGTGTGCTGGATGAAAGCGGTCAGACCGCGAGGGTAGAGTTCAGCGTGGTGAAGTAAGCCCGACTTCGACAATTGCGCATCCCGCCTGGAGGCAGTCTGGAGGCAGCAATGTAGGGATGCTCTGCTTTCGACTCAAGGCCGCGACCCAGTCGGGCCAGTACCTGCCGTCACTGGACCTGAAAGATTTTCGGCTCGGGGAACAGGTTGTTGAGGGTTTCCAGCAGGCGAACGTGGTAGATCGGTTTGCGGAACAGGTCCAGCACGTGCAGGCGCAGCAGATCGCTGACGTCGTCCATGTCGGCATGGCCGGAAGTCACGATCACCGGCAGGTGCTGGCGCGAAGTGTGTTCGCGCAGATGACGGATCAACTGGATGCCGCTTTCCTCCGGCATCCGCAGATCGGTGATCACCAGCGCGATATCCGGATGGGCCGTCAACTGTTGTAGGGCCACCTTCACGGAAGAGGCCGTAAAGCAACAGAACCCCTCGCCTTCGAGCAGTTCTGCAAGCTCGTCGTTTGCGTCCTCTTCGTCATCAACCAACAGCAGTTGTTGGCGGGTAGGATGGACAGCCATTTAGTTATCTCGACAGGAATGAACTCAGAGCACAATTATAAACTAACTCGCCGCCGTGCCACCCAGTGCGGTGATAATTTCATTGAACCTTGCTTTGATCGCGGTCCCCATTGGCGTCACCATTGCAAACAACACCAGTGCCACCATCGCAACGATAATGGCGTACTCAATGGCTGAAGCGGCCTCTTTATCTTTGATAAACGACTGAATACGAGTGTAGACGCTGACGTACAACTGGGTAAGGAACATCTCATTTCTCCTTGCGCCTTCAAGGCGCCGATAAACCGTCTTGCGCATGGATCCCCTTGCAATACCAGCATTGCCTTCAATCAAAAAACCCACAATCTCAATAAAGCATTAACCGGAAAGTTATAGGTCCGGCTGCCCCCGTCGTTGCTCGGCCAAACGCTATGTCATTCACTCAACAGCATTTTTATACCAACGCATAATGGCGTTCTGGGTGCCATGAGCTACCGTCAAATAACGGACGGGTAAGTCGTCCGTCAGCCACTGTTTGCGACGTTGCCGCACCGGGTTGAGGTTGTCCTGCGATGACAAAGGGAAAGTTGCCATGAGCAGTCGCATTACCATGGTGCTTGCGGTCCTGTTTCTGCTGGGGGCGTTGATTGCCGGGTATCTGGGCATCGCCGTCAGCAAACCGGCCGAGGCGCCTGCAGTTGTCAATGAGCCCACGGTGCCTGTCACCCCCGAAACAACGACTCGAACGCCCGTGACTCCGCCAGTCGAGGAGGCACTGCGCCACAGTGTTGTGGTTTTAGCCCGCGACGTACCGGCCTACACCCCGATCACGGCTGACGACCTGACCATTGAACGCCTCAAGGTCGCCCCGCCTGGAGGCTTCGAGCACGTCGACAAGGTCGTTGGCCGCAGCAGCTGGCGCACGCTGACCGCCGGAACCTGGCTCAGTGAGAGCAGTTTTGAAGCCGGCGGTACGTTGGCGCGGATGATTCGGCCACATGAGCGGGCGCTGGCATTGCAGGTCGATGAAGTGATCGGCGCAGCCGGACAACTCAGCCCTGGCGACTTTGTGGATGTACTGCTTTACCTGCCTGAGGACGTCAGCAACCCGAATCGCTCCAGCCAGGTGGCCGTGCCCGCCCTGCGAATTCTCGGTGTTGGCGCACTGCTCGGCCCGGATCGCAACGGCAAGCCAGTGCAGGACATCAACGCTGACGAACGCCTTAAACAGGAGCAGCAACGGCTCAACGCCCGAACAGTCACCGTTGCGGTGCCGGAGGCGCTTGTAGCGCGGCTGATGCTGGCTTCGCAGACCGGTGTCCTGCGCCTGGCTGTGCGCAGTGCCGACGAAGGCAATCTCCAGGCTTACTGGGCGAACGAAGCCAGTAGCCTTGATGTTGCCGAACGGCTGGACACCGCCAACCGCCAGTTGGTGAGCTTCAGGCAATTGAGCCTGAGCCCGGCCAGTCCGCCAACACCTGGCGCAACCGCTCGTACGCCTCGCGCAGTCGAAGTCATACGCGGCAACCAGATCACGCAACAAACTCCCTGATTGAGCAAGGATTGCATTTGATGAGCTGTTGTTCCGTGCCAGTTACAAAACCCGGATTGCTGGCGTTAGCCTTCGCGGCCTTGTCCGCGCCTTCCGCCTGGGGTGCCTCCGGCAACTGTGCCGGGCTTGCGGCCATGCCTGCCGCGATGGAAATCGATCAAGGCATTCAGCAGGAAGTGCGCTCTCCTGTAGCCATCACCCGAATTGCCGTGGGAGACCCGAAAATCGCCGACGTGCACGTCAACGGCAGTGACGGTTTTCTGTTGACCGGCGTGGCGCAGGGCACGACCAGTCTGATGGTCTGGACGGCCTGCGCAAGCGCCCCGCGTCAGAGCATGGTGTTCGTGCGCGGCCGTGCGACGGCGTCGATGATAGAGAGCGTCACCGCGCCCTCTGCCGATGCTCAACTACCTAGCCAGGTGCAGACCGACATTCGCTTTATCGAAGTCAGCCGCACCAAGCTCAAGGAGGCCAGCACCTCGATATTCGGCAAGGGCTCGAACAACTTTCTGTTCGGCGCACCTGGCACGGTGCCCGGCGTCAATGTCACACCCGGCACCGTAAGCGGCACCAGGCCGAGCATTCCGCTGAACAACAGCAATTTCAATATCGTCTGGGGCGGTGGCAGCAGCAAGGTGCTGGGCATGATCAACGCCATGGAAAACAGCGGCTACGCGTACACCCTGGCACGTCCCAGCCTGGTCGCGCTCAATGGGCAAAGCGCGAGCTTTCTGGCCGGAGGGGAATTCCCGGTGCCGGTGCCCAATGGCGAGAGCAATGGTATTTCCATCGAGTACAAGGAATTCGGCGTACGCCTGACCCTGACCCCGACCGTCGTAGGCCGGGACCGGATTCTGCTCAAAGTCGCACCGGAAGTCAGCGAACTGGATTTCTCTGCCGGTATCACCATCGCCGGGACCACCGTGCCCGCGCTCAACATCCGGCGCACCGACACCAGCATCGCACTTGCCGACGGAGAAAGCTTCGTGGTCAGCGGGCTGATCAGTTCCAGCAACAGCGGCTCGGTAGACAAGTTTCCCGGCCTGGGTGACATCCCGATTCTCGGTGCATTTTTTCGCAGTTCGCAAATTCAGCGCGACGAACGCGAACTGCTGATGATCGTTACCCCGCATCTGGTTCAACCGCTGGCTGCCAACGCCCGGTTGCCCTCGCTGCCGGGCGAGGGGCTGCGCACGTACGACCCAAGCTTTCCACGCCTGTATTTTCTGGAAAACGGCGACTTCGACCGCCGCGACGGGTTATCCAAATGAGTCAGAGCCTGAGCCAGACGTTCCTGGCAATCACCCGCAACAATACTGATCTGGAATGGCTGCAAAGTGCGCTGGGCTCACTGGGCCAGGTGGTCAGTGCCGGAACGGGCAGCCTGGACGATCTGCTGGCGCTGGTCGACGTGACCTTCGCCAGCGTGGTGTTCGTCGGGCTGGACCGTGAGCATTTGATGACGCAGAGCGCCTTGATCGAAAGCGCACTGGAAGCCAAGCCGATGCTGGCCATCGTTGCGCTCGGCGATGGCATGGATAACCAGTTGGTACTCAACGCCATGCGCGCCGGGGCCAGGGATTTTGTCGCCTACGGTTCTCGCTCCAGTGAGGTTGCCGGTCTGGTCAGACGTCTGAGCAAGCGCCTGCCCGCCGTGACGCCCAACCCGAACATGAGTGGCCTTTCGGTGCTGTATGGCGCGCAAAGCGATGACGACGGGGCCTTGATCGCAACGCACCTGGCAATGGTGGTGCACAAGGCCGGGCAACGCACGCTGCTGCTGGACCTCGGTCTGCCTCGCGGAGACAGCCTGCTGATGCTTGGCCTTGAATCAACCTTCAGCTTCGGCGATGCGCTGCGCCACTTGCGCAGGCTGGATGCCACGCTGATCGACAGTGCGTTCACCACCAGCGAAAGCGGCCTGCGCATTCTGGCGTACAGCGAAGCCGACGATCATCTGGAGCAGTCCAGCGCCGCAGAGCTTTACATGCTGCTCAGCGCCCTGCGCCAGCATTTTCAGCATGTGGTCGTGAACCTTGTGGGGCAGCCGGACAGTGAGGCGCTGCGCTCGCTGGTCAGTCATTGCGACCAGTTGCTGTGGTACAGCGACCAGAGCGTGCTGGGCTGTCGACGCAACCTCACAGTACTCAATAACTGGCGCGAAAAAGGCATGAAGATGCAGCACGCCGGTCTGCTGGTCGATCGCTATCAGCGGTCGGTCGCCCCCAATTCGGAAACCGTGGGCAAGACCTTTGGCCTGCCGGTGCTTGCCGTACTGCCGCTTGCCCCGGAACTGCGTCTCAACGCCAAGAACCAGGGCGTGACGCTGTTCGAGCTGGCGTCACGCGATGCGCTGCGCACCGGGCTGCGGCGGCTTGGCGAGCATCTGGCGCGTCATGCCGAGGCTCACGACAAGCCCGATCAGGGCTGGCTCGCTCGACTGTGGGGGAACAGGTAATGCCGGAAAAACTGTTTGGCGTCTCGTCACGCACGCAAGGCAAGGCCGACGACGGGCAAGGCCTGAAACTGGTGCTGCACCGTTACATCATCGATGGCATCGAAGAAAGCGGCAAAAACCTGCTTGAAGGCTCGCGACCGGCACTGGCGCAATTTGTCATCGACAAGGTGGCGGAATACGTTGCGCGGCTGCGACTGGCCATCTCGCGTTACGAAATGGAGCGCCTGGCTGAAGAGCTGGTCGATGAACTGACCGGCTTCGGCCCGCTGGAAGTGTTGCTGCGCGACACGTCGGTCACGGAAATTCTGGTCAACGGGCCAGGCAAGGTGTTTGTCGAGCGCGATGGCGTGCTGCACCACACCGACCTGCGCTTTATCGATTCGCACCATGTCGAACGTGTGATGCAGCGCATTCTCGCGCCCCTCGGACGGCGACTGGACGAGTCCTCGCCCATGGTCGATGCCCGCCTGCCCGACGGCAGCCGGGTCAATGCCATCATTCCGCCGATTGCGCTGGACGGCCCTTGCCTGTCGATCCGGAAATTTCGCAAGGACATGCTCAAGAGCGCGGATCTGGTGGCGATGCAAACCATCGATCAGTCGATTTTCGAATTCTTTCAGGAAGCCGTGGGCAAGCGCTGCAACATTCTGGTCAGCGGCGGCACGGGCACAGGCAAGACCACCATGCTCAACGTGTTGAGCCAGTTGATCGACAGCAATCAGCGCCTGGTCACCATCGAGGATGTTGCCGAACTGCAGCTCAGCCACCCGCACGTGGTTCGTCTGGAAACCCGCCCGCCGAATGCCGAGGGGCATGGCGAGGTACGCGCCAGCGACCTGATTCGCAACTCGCTGCGGATGCGCCCGGACCGCATCATCCTCGGCGAAATCCGTGGCGTCGAAGTGCTGGATGTATTGACGGCGATGAACACCGGTCATGACGGCTCGATGAGTACCGTTCACGCCAACAATGCCCAGGATGCGCTGCTGCGTCTGGAAACGCTGGTCGGCCTGACCGGACGACTGATCCCGGAAAAAACCCTGCGCCAGATGGTCTGCGCGGCGCTGGATGTGATTATCCAGCTGGCGCGCCTGCCAGACGGTCGGCGCTGTGTCAGCGAAGTGGTGGAAGTGGTCGGCCTGCGCGATGACATCTATGTCACCAATACCCTGTTCCGCCTTGATCGTCGCACCGGCGTCGGCTTCATGCGCGAAGCCGCGCACGCCGCCGGCGACAAGCTGCGGCCTGGCTACTGACGTGAGCCGGGAGGCCGCATGAATGCATCAATGGTGCTCGGTCTGATTGCCCTGCTGCTGCTGATGGTGTCCATTCGCATGTTCTACCTCGCGCTCAATCAGGGCGCCCGTGAACGGGTCAGGCAGCGCCTGACGGCCGGGCAAGTCCAGCCAGTGGCCAGGAAAGCGGGATGGACTTACCTGGATCGGACCTTTTTACGTGCGGGGCTGGGCCAGCCGACCGAACGCATCGGCCTGGCGTTGTCGCTGTATGCGCTGCTGATCCTGATCGGCTATGGGCTGGGCGGTGTCGTCGGCGCGGTCAGCGCGCTGCTGGCGGTGCCCGTGATCCTGCGCATATTCGTTTCGTGGCGCTATGAAGTGCGCGTGCGTCGCATGATCCAGCAATTGCCGCAGTTGCTCGACCATACCGTGCGAAGCCTGAAATCCGGCAGAACCCTGGCCGACGCCGTGCTGCACGGTATCGACGCTACGGACCAGCCACTCAAGGATGGCATGAGCCGTATCGAGCGTAATGTACAACTGGGGGTCAGCTTGCCGGATGCCGCACGGGACTTTGCCGAGCTGTATGAGCGCGACGAGTTTCACCTGTTTGCCCTCGGCCTGCGGGTCAATCATCGGTATGGCGGCAATGCCAGCGAGCTGATGGAAAACCTGATCAAACTGATTCGCGACCGCGAACAGGCCGGTCGCCAATTGCGCGCAATGACCGGTGAAACCCGCATGACCGCGATAGTGCTGGCGCTGCTGCCGGTGGGTATGGCCGGTTACTTTCTGGCGGTGAACCCCAACTACCTGCTGAATATGTGGAGCGATGGCAGCGGACAGGTCATGTTGAGCATGGCGTTCGGCCTACAGGCAACAGGGTGTGTGGTGCTGTGGCGCATGCTGAGGAGCATCTGAGATGGAGCTGATATTCGCTGCCCTGATGCTCGCCGCTGCTGCATTTTTGCTGCTGTCAGGCATGGCTCGCCAAAGACGCAACGAACGCCTGGTGGCTCAACGGTTGCGCGGACGAGTGATACGCGAAAGCCGTATCGGCAGCCTGTTGCGGTTACTCGGCGATACTCGCATCGGTCAGCGCAGTATCAGCCTGGATTCGGAAACCCAGGTGCTGCTCAACCGCATCGGTTGGCGACGTGCCAGCAAACGCTCACTGTTTGCCGCGTGTCAGGTCGGCGTGCCAATCGGCCTGATGACCATGATCATTCTGGTCCAACTGCTTTTTTTCAAAGGCATCGAGCAGCCGTTCATTGCGCCGATATTTGCCTTGGGAATCGGCTATCTGCTGCCCAAGCGAATACTCGCGGCCGTCGCGAAGCGTCGACAGAAAAAAGTGGTGGTGGAAATTTCCACATTTATCCCGTTGCTGCGCATCCTTTTCGAGTCCGGCATGGCGGTCGAGCAGACGCTGCGAGTGCTGAGCGATGAAGGCAAGGAGCTGCTGCCGGTGCTGTCCGAAGAGATCCGCGTGGTGCTGATGCGGGTCGATTCAGGCCTGGAACTGGGCGAAGAACTCAGAAAAACCGCTGCCCTGCTGGCCGTGGACGAGCTGAGCGACACCTGTGTGATCCTCAACCAACTGATTCATCAGGGCGGTGGCGCATTGAAGTCCCTGCTCACGCTCAAACAACTGATTGACGACCGACGCCTGACACGCCTGCAGGAATACATTTCCAAACTGTCGGCAAAGATGTCGGTGGTCATGATGGTGTTTTTGTTTCCAGCCCTGCTGATCGTGCTGGCCGGGCCGGGATTTATCGCCATAAGCCGCGCACTGGGCAGTTGAACCCCGGTGTCGCCCGCGCACGAAAGGACGCATTGCAATGAAACCAGTGATCGCACTACTCGGGCTACTCCTGCTGGGCGGATGTGCCAGTGATGGGAGTGCGTTATGGACGCAGGCCACGGCCAGACCCGGCCAGTGCCCAAAACTGACATCGGATCAGGAGTTCTCTCTGAACCTGGCCCAGAACATGGCTGACGAAGGACGCCTGCATGCCAGCCTCGCCAACCTGGAAAGCCTGCCGGACAGTCTGGGCGAGGTCCGCCTGCGCAAGGCGCGGGTATTGCGGCTTCTGGGCAGCAGTGAAGCCGAGCCGCTGTATCGCAGTCTGCTTGGCACCTGTCGGGCCGCCGAGGGTGAGCATGGACTGGGACAACTGGCCGCAGCCCGTGGCGACAATGTACTGGCTCAGCAACACCTGCTGACGGCCAGCAAGCTGCAACCGACTGATGAAAAGATCCGCAACGATCTGGGCGTTGTGTACCTCAATCAGCTGAAGCTGGAACAGGCGCGTTTTCAGTTCCTGACGGCCATGGAGCTCAAACAGTCCGATCCGCTGGCGGCAATCAATCTGGCCACCTTGCTGATCTACCAGAACAAATGGACACAAGCCGCCGAACTGGCATCCCGCGCCGGGCTGACGCCCGAGCAGGTCACCGAGGCCCAGGCGCGAGCCGAAAAAATCGGCAAAACACCGGCCAACCCGCTCGCGTCCGTCAGGACAACAGGAGTCCAACCATGAAAGGTGTAACCATCGGCAGCATGGTCATGCTGCTTATAGCCGGCAGTGCCTGGGCCGCGGGCGACGAGCAATCACCTTCTGCGCAGAAACAGACCGAAACCTGGCTGCAACTGCAGGCCAGCGGCAAGGCCGCCTCGACGACGCCGCAGGTCAACACCGCCGCAGAGCGTGACCTGAGCCTGCAGCGCTGGCTTGAAACCTACAAGTACGCAATCCCCGAGCATTACGAACAGGAGGCTGGCGGCAACTTCTCATCGGGTAGCAAGTAGCCTCGCTGGATGGTTCCGTTACCTGACTGACACTGCCCCTTACAAACCTCGTATCAGCAGGCTGTGGAACACTCCGTTATCATGCGCGGACTTTCGAGATTCGAGATTGCCATGCGCCGTTTGCTCTGCCTGATGTTATTGATCCTGGCCCTGCCCGCTTCCGGTGCCGGACTGCTGGACAGCCGCCCGTCGCCAACCCTCGGAGGCGGCTCGCTGGACAACAGCAAGGACTTCCTGCCTGTGCGTCAGGCCTTTCAACTGAGCCTGATCGAAACCACGCCTGAATCGCTCAAGCTGAGACTGGTCGCCACCGATGGCTATTACCTGTATCGCCATCGTTTCCAGTTCCGCACAGAGCCTGCCGATGTTGGTCTGGGCGAAGCACAACTGCCCAAAGGCGAACAGAAACACGATGAGTACTTTGGCGATGTCGAGGTCTATCACGGCATTCTCGACATCACCCTGCCACGCAACCCCGGCGAGCAACGCCCTTTCACGCTCGCCGTCACGTACCAGGGCTGCGCTGACAAAGGCCTGTGCTATCCACCTGAAACCGAGCGTCTGAGCATTGGTGATGTGGCTGCAAGCCTGGCCGCACCGGCATCTGCAAACACCACAACCACCGCAGCAGCCTGGAGCTGGAAAGAACTGGCGCTGTTTTTCCTCGCAGGCGTAGGCCTGACGTTCACCCCTTGTGTGCTGCCGATGCTGCCGATTCTGTCCGGCGTTGTATTGCGCGGACAGGTTGGCGGCCTGCGCGGGCTGAGCCTGTCACTGGCCTATGTGTTACCGATGGCGGCCTGTTTTGCCCTGCTGGGTGCACTGATGGGCGTGTTCGGCGCGGGCCTGAATCTTCAGGCACGGCTGCAATCCGCATGGGTGCTGGTGCCATTCTCGGCATTCTTCGTGATTTTTGCCGTGGCCATGTTTGGCGCTTTCGAGTTGCGCCTGCCGCAGGCGATCAGTTCACGCCTGGACCGTATCGCAGGCAAGACCGAAGGTGGATCATTGTGGGGGGCAGCGGTGCTGGGCGTAGTCTCCAGCCTGCTGGTGTCGCCGTGCGTGTCGGCCCCTCTGGCCGGCGCGCTGCTGTACATCAGTGCCAGCGGCGATGCTGTCGGCGGGGCCTTGAAGCTGTTTGCTCTGGGCCTGGGAATGGGCGCGCCGTTACTGCTGATCGCAACCGGTGGCGCCACCTGGCTGCCGAAAAGCGGCCCCTGGCTGGTGACCGTCAAAAACGCCATCGGCGTGCTGCTGCTGGCACTGGCGATCGGCCTGCTGAGCCGCGTTCTGCCAGGTCAGATCACGTTACTGCTGGTGGGTCTGCTGTCGGCTGGCGTCGCGCTGTTTCTCGGTGCACTGGAATTCACCGAAAAGACCACACGACAGAAACTCGCCCAACTGCTTGGTCTGGCGCTGCTGGTCTATGCGCTGGCCTGCTGGTATGGCGCGCTGTCCGGGCAGACCGACCCCATGCGTCCGCTGGGCCGGGAATACCTGGCGGCAAACAATGGCACAGTCGCCTCGAACCCGAGTCAGTGGCAGACGATCAGCACGTCCGCCGAACTGGACCGTGTGATGCAGGAAGCCCGGGACGCGGGTAAACCGCTGCTGCTCGACTGGTATGCCGACTGGTGCATCAGTTGCAAGGTCATCGAACACGAAGTTCTGCCGGATCCGGGGGTCGTCGCCGGTTTGTCGGGTTACAGCCTGATCCGCTTCGACATGACCGACAGCAATGCGGAGCAACGCGCCTTGCTCGATCGCTACAAGCTGTTCGGTCCACCGGCGCTGCTGTTTTTCGCTAAAAACGGCGAAGAGCTGCAAACAGTTCGGGTTGTCGGCGAAATCGACGCAGCAGGGCTGATCGAGCGCCTGAACAGGGCAAATGACCAAAACTAAAGCCTGAGTCACAAACTTTGCGCGAATATCGCTCATCGTGCTGGCTACTGTTGTTAACTGGACAGTCCATTGCCCTTCCGGCATAGTCGCCGGGCGTAAACCGCTCGCAGACAATAAAAGGAACACGCAATGGCGACTATCCTGGTCCTGCACGGACCCAACCTGAACCTGCTGGGCACTCGGGAACCCGGGGTCTACGGCACTATCACCCTGCCTCAGATCAATCAGGATCTGGAGCAACGCGCTCGCGATGCCGGTCACCATCTGATGTATCTGCAAAGCAATGCCGAGTACGAACTGATCGACCGTATTCACGCCGCTCGCGGTGAGGGTGTGGACTTTATTTTGATCAACCCGGCCGCTTTTACGCACACAAGCGTTGCAATACGTGACGCGCTGATGGGAGTGAGCATCCCATTCATCGAAGTGCATTTATCGAACGTGCACAAACGCGAACCTTTCCGCCATCACTCCTACTTTTCAGATGTCGCTGTAGGAGTGATCTGCGGCCTTGGCGCCAGCGGTTACCGACTGGCCCTGGAGGCCGCCCTGGAACAACTGGCCGTAAATGCCAAGCCATGAGTGATCCGGCCCTGCGCCGGCCCACGGTTTGAACTTACAGCCTAAATGCCCTGACAGAACCTTGGGAGTTGATGATTGATGGATATTCGCAAAGTCAAGAAACTGATCGAACTGCTGGAAGAGTCCGGCATCGACGAGCTGGAAATACGTGAAGGCGAAGAGTCCGTACGGATCAGCCGTCACAGCAAGACGCCAGCGCAGCCTTACTACGCCCCTGCCCCGGTTGCTGCGCCAGTTGCCGCACCGGCTCCGGCTGCAGCCCCTGCTGCTGCAGAAGCGCCATCGGCTCCGAAACTGAACGGCTTTGTGGTCAAGTCGCCAATGGTCGGTACGTTCTACCGCACCCCGGCACCTACTTCGCCTGCATTCGTCGAAGTCGGCCAGACCGTCAAGAAAGGCGACACCATCTGCATCGTCGAAGCGATGAAAATGATGAACCACATCACGGCAGAAGCCAGCGGTGTGATCGAATCCATCCTGGTAGAAAACGGTCAGCCGGTTGAGTATGACCAGCCGCTGTTCACAATCGTTTGACCCGGGGAGAGCCTGCGATGTTGGAAAAAGTTCTAATCGCCAACCGCGGCGAAATTGCCTTGCGCATCTTGCGTGCCTGTAAAGAACTGGGCATCAAGACCGTCGCTGTACACTCCACGGCAGATCGCGAGTTGATGCACCTGGGCCTGGCGGATGAAACCGTCTGCATTGGTCCGGCACCGGCCAATCTGTCCTACCTGAACATCCCGGCGATCATTTCGGCTGCCGAAGTGACCGGCGCCACCGCGATCCACCCTGGCTACGGATTTCTCGCAGAGAACGCCGATTTCGCCGAACAGGTCGAA
Organism: Pseudomonas caricapapayae; assembly: GCF_001400735.1. GTDB lineage: Bacteria > Pseudomonadota > Gammaproteobacteria > Pseudomonadales > Pseudomonadaceae > Aquipseudomonas > Aquipseudomonas caricapapayae. Next base: position 22,393 of record NZ_LJPW01000008.1, on the reverse strand, counting down.
AAGTCGGGTTTTGCCTTCATCGGCCCGAAAGCAGACACCATCCGCCTGATGGGCGACAAGGTGTCTGCCAAGGACGCCATGAAGCTGGCCAACGTGCCCACCGTTCCGGGTTCCGACGGCCCGCTGCCGGAAGACGAAGCAACCGCTCTGCGCATCGGTCGTGAAGTCGGTTATCCGGTGATCATCAAGGCCGCCGGTGGCGGTGGTGGTCGCGGCATGCGTGTGGTTCATCGCGAAGAAGACCTGATCGAAGCTGCCTCCCAGACTCGCGCCGAAGCAGCGGCCTGGTTCAGCAACCCGATGGTCTACCTGGAAAAATACCTGACCAACCCGCGCCACGTGGAAGTCCAGGTGATTTCCGATGGCCAGGGCCAGGCGATCCACCTGGGCGATCGCGACTGCTCGCTGCAGCGTCGTCACCAGAAGGTTCTGGAAGAAGCACCGGCACCGTTCATCGACGAACAGGCGCGTACGGATGTTCTGGCGGCCTGCGTCAAGGCGTGTATCGACATCGGCTATCGCGGCGCGGGGACTTTCGAGTTCCTGTACGAAAACGGTCGTTTCTACTTCATCGAGATGAACACCCGTGTTCAGGTGGAGCACCCGGTATCCGAAATGGTCACCGGTATCGACATCGTCAAGGAGATGCTCAGCATCGCCGCCGGCAACAAGCTGTCGTACACCCAGGATGACGTGGTCATCAAGGGTCATGCGCTGGAATGCCGGATCAACGCCGAAGACCCGAAAACCTTCGTCCCGAGCCCTGGTCTGGTCAAGCACTTCCATGCACCGGGCGGCAACGGCGTACGGGTTGATTCGCACCTGTACAGCGGTTACAAGGTGCCGTCCAACTACGACTCGCTGATCGGCAAGGTGATCACCTGGGGCGCGACCCGCGAAGAAGCCATGGCACGCATGCGCAATGCCCTGGACGAAATCGTGGTCGACGGGATCAAGACCAACATCCCGCTGCACCGTGATCTGACCCGTGATGAAGGCTTCTGCGAAGGCGGCGTCAACATCCACTACCTGGAGCACAAACTGGCCAATCAATAAGCCAGTGTGTTTCAGAACGACAAAGCCGCAGTGATGCGGCTTTGTTGTTTGCAGCACATAGCAGTAAACTTGCCCGCTTCCTGCGGCCGCACCGGCCGTTCAAGTCGCACCTATTTCAAGATCGAAGGTAATCCGCCATGCCTTGGCTGCAAGTCCGTCTCGCCATCAGCCCAGAACAAGCCGAAACCTACGAAGACGCCCTTCTCGAAGTCGGTGCCGTGTCCGTGACATTCATGGACGCCGAAGACCAGCCGATTTTCGAGCCAGAACTCAATACCACGCCACTATGGGCACACACCCACCTGCTTGCGCTGTTCGAAGCTGACACCAACGCCGAGATGGCCCTGGCCCACCTGAGCCTGCTCACGGGAGAAGAACTGCCCGAGCACAGCGCCGAGGTCATCGAAGATCAGGACTGGGAACGCAGCTGGATGGATAACTTCCAGCCGATGTGCTTCGGCAAGCGCCTGTGGATCGTGCCGAGCTGGCATGCCGCGCCGCAACCGGACGCCGTGAACCTGCTGCTTGATCCGGGCCTTGCATTCGGCACCGGAACCCACCCCACCACTGCGCTGTGCCTCGAGTGGCTGGATGGCCAGGACCTCACAGGCTGCAACGTGCTGGATTTCGGTTGTGGCTCGGGCATCCTGGCGATTGCGGCCTTGTTGCTGGGTGCCGAGCAGGCCGTCGGTACCGACATCGACGTGCAGGCACTGGAAGCCTCTCGTGACAACGCCGGACGCAACAATATCGCTGCCGAACGCTTTCCGCTGTACCTGCCCGAGGACCTCCCGCACCAGCAGGCCGACGTACTGGTCGCCAACATTCTGGCTGGCCCGCTGGTCTCTCTGGCACCGCAACTGGCCACACTGATCAGGACCGGAGGTCGCCTGGCACTGTCAGGCATTCTGGCCGAACAGGGCGAGGAAGTCGCTGCGGCCTATGCTGACAGCTTTGATCTGGACCCGATCGCAAACCGAGATGGCTGGGTACGCATCACGGGGAGCCGCCGTTAACCGCCGCTTCAACCGGACAGCCGCATGACCGACAGTTTCGTCACCCAGTGCCCGCACTGCCAGACCAGTTTCAGAGTCAGCCACGCCCAACTGAGCGTGGCCCGCGGCGTGGTGCGATGCGGAGCCTGCCTGCAGGTTTTCAACGCTGCCCGACAGCTGCTCGAACAGCGCGCCATCGACGACTCCGAAAAGGAGGCCCGGACCGCCTTGCCGGTCGTCGCCGACAAGCCCGAACCAGAGCCCCTGTCGACGCACGAGCCCGAGCCGAAATCAGGGCCGGACAAGACGCCGGAAGACGATGACCCCTGGCAGGTCAGCGAGCTGGATCTGGACAACCTGAATCTGGACGAAGAACTGGCTCGCCTCGAACAGCGCAAAGCCCGACGTCCCGACACCTTTAGCCGTCCGGCCAGTGATAGCGGCAATAACGATACAAGCCTGACGGCGAAGCGCGACAATCGCCAGACCGACGAGGCTGCGTGGGTCGACACGCTGCATAACGATGATGTCGAACGTTTGCCGGAGCTGCATGCAGAGGTCGTCCCGGACACCGACTTGCATGACGAACCGCAGCCTGTGCCGGACGACAAGCGTACCGAGCCGTCGCTGTCCCTTGACAAGCACCTGGACGATGACGAGCCCGTCGTACTTGTTACCCCATCACGCAAAAGCCTGCCTGCCGAGAAACCGGAACGCTGGTCAGCCGTTGACGACGAGGATGATCGGGACGAGGACCACGAGCCTGAACCCGAACCGCGCGGCAGACGCAGCCGTAACGAACCGGCAGTACGCGATCAGGCACTTCTTGACCTGACTGACGATCCTTTGCAGCTGGACTGGCAACGCCCGAAACCGCGCTGGGGCCGACGCTTCGCGTGGGGCCTGTTGATTCTGCTGGCGCTGGCAGGCCTGGCGGGCCAGTACGTCTGGTACCATTTCGATCAGTTGGCGCGACAGGACCAGTATCGTCCGTGGTTCCAGCAGATCTGCCCGCAAATTGGCTGCAAGGTGCCGACCAAGGTCGATATATCCCAGCTCAAGAGCAGCAACCTGGTGGTGCGCAGTCATCCCGAGTTTCAGGGAGCTCTGGTGGTAGACGCGATCATCTACAACCGCGCCTCGTTTTCGCAGCCATTCCCCCTGCTGGAATTGCGCTTTTCCGATACCAGCGGTCAGTTGATTGCCAGTCGTCGGTTCAAGCCAGGTGAATACCTGAGTGGCGAAATGGCCGGCAAGGAAGAGATGCCGCCCCAGACGCCGATCCATATTGCGCTGGATATCCTTGATCCAGGTGCCAAGGCTGTGAACTACAGCCTGAACTTCCGTTCGCCGGAATGACAACGCTGCTGCCGCAGCGTCGGCCTTAATTGATGCAATAAAGGCTTTTCAAGCCATAGAACGCTGCATGATCGCGGAAATTAGCAGATCGAACGCCGCGTATTCGTCTTTAGCGAACGCAGCAAGAGTTGTTCAGATTTTATCCAATTCAGCCTTTATCCAGTCATCGAGAGCGGGTATCATGCCAACCCTTTTTCAAACTCTCGGTTCGATCTGACGGTGGCGCACGCGGCTGGCAGGACGGGCCGTTGCAGACCGGGTGAAACGTTTTTTACATGGCCTGCGGATGATTTGGCCTCCACAACAGGTAAGGCTATGTCGGCAGTACGCATCGGCCCATATACAGTGCAAAACGGCTTGGTTCTCGCCCCGATGGCGGGCGTCACCGATCAGCCTTTCCGCCAGCTGTGCCGACGACTCGGTGCCGGACTTGTGGTGTCGGAGATGGTCACCAGTGACATGAGCCTGTGGAACAGCCGCAAATCGCGTCTGCGCATGATCCACGAAGGTGATCCCGAGCCACGCTCGGTACAGATCGCCGGTGGTGATCCGCAGATGCTGGCAGACGCAGCACGTGCCAATGTCGAACTGGGAGCCCAGATCATCGACATCAACATGGGTTGCCCGGCCAAGAAAGTCTGTAACAAGGCAGCAGGCTCGGCGCTGTTGAAAGATGAGCAACTGGTGAACGACATCCTGCAGGCCGTGGTGGCTGCGGTTGATGTACCCGTTACGCTGAAGATCCGCACCGGATGGGATCGCGACAACCGAAATGGCCTGACGGTAGCGAAAATCGCCGAACAGGCAGGCATTCAGGCACTGGCGGTACACGGGCGAACCCGTGCCGACCTGTACACCGGTGAAGCCGAGTACGACACCATCGCCATGATCAAACAGGCAGTGTCGATACCGGTCTTTGCCAATGGCGACATCGATTCACCCGAAAAAGCCCGGCGCGTGCTACAGGCCACCGGCGCGGACGGGTTACTGATTGGCAGGGCCGCCCAGGGGCGTCCCTGGATTTTTCGCGAGATAGAACACTTTCTGCGTACCGGAGAGACACTCCCGGCCCTGCAGTCGAGTGAAGTGGAACGTATTCTGCTTGAGCATCTGGCAGCGCTCCACGTTTTCTATGGGGATGTGATGGGCGTGCGCATTGCACGCAAACACGTCAGCTGGTATCTCGCAACCCTGCCGGGCGCCAGAGAGTTTCGCGCCCACTTCAATCGTTTGGAAGATACGGATGCACAGTGCGCCAACGTTCGGGAGTTCTTCAGCCAAGGCTGCAAGGGCCCGGATAACGAGAATGATAAAGAGGTGGCCGCATGACGATGATGACCGAGACTTTAGTGAGTGGAACAACACCCGTGAGCGACAACGTCAATTTGAAACAGCACCTCAACACGCCGAGCGAAGAGGGTCAGACCCTGCGCGGAAGTGTCGAGAAGGCGCTGCACAATTATTTCGCCCACCTCGAAGGCGCATCCGTCACTGACGTCTACAACCTGGTGTTGTCGGAAGTCGAGGCTCCGCTCCTCGAAAGCGTGATGAACTACGTCAAGGGCAACCAGACGAAGGCCTCCGAGCTGCTGGGACTGAATCGCGGCACGCTGCGCAAGAAACTCAAACAGTACGATCTGCTTTAAGCATTCAAAACAGAAAAGGCGACCTTGCACCGCGGTCGCTTTTTTTTGCTGACTTCTTTTGCTTTTGATGGAAATCGAGATGACCGACCAGACTACCCGCCTGCCGATCCGCCGCGCTCTGATCAGCGTATCCGACAAGACAGGAATCCTTGAATTTGCCCGTGAGCTTGAAGCGCTGGGCGTCGAGATTCTCTCCACTGGCGGTACGTTCAAGCTACTCAGGGACAACGGCGTTGCGGCAGTCGAAGTGGCCGACTACACCGGCTTCGCCGAAATGATGGATGGCCGGGTCAAGACCCTGCACCCCATGATCCACGGCGGCATTCTGGGTCGACGCGGCACCGACGATGCCATCATGAGCGAACACGGCATCAAGCCGATCGACCTGGTTGCAGTCAATCTCTATCCGTTTGAAGCCACTGTTGCCAAACCTGGCTGCGATCTGCCGACCGCCATCGAGAACATCGATATCGGTGGCCCGACCATGGTCCGCTCCGCAGCAAAGAACCACAAGGACGTCGCAATCGTGGTGAATGCCGGCGATTACGGCCAGGTGCTGGAAAGCCTCAAGGCCGGCGGCCTGACATACGCACAGCGTTTCGACCTGATGCTCAAGGCGTTCGAGCACACCGCCGCCTACGACGGCATGATCGCCAACTACCTGGGTGGCGTCGACCAGACAGCTGAAACCCTGAGCACCGAAGGCCGCAGCCAGTTCCCACGTACTTTCAACACCCAGTTCGTCAAGGCTCAGGAAATGCGCTACGGCGAGAACCCGCACCAGAGTGCGGCGTTCTACGTTGAAGCCAGACCTGCCGAGGTCGGCATTGCCACTGCAACCCAGCTGCAAGGCAAGGAACTGTCGTTCAACAACGTCGCCGATACCGATGCTGCACTGGAATGCGTCAAGAGCTTCGTCAAACCGGCCTGCGTGATCGTCAAGCACGCCAACCCGTGCGGTGTAGCGGTCTGCCCGGACGATGAAGGCGGCATTCGTCAGGCGTACGAACTGGCCTATGCCACCGACGCCGAATCGGCATTTGGCGGCATTATCGCCTTCAACCGCGAGCTGGACGCCGCAACGGCCAAGGCCATCGTCGAGCGTCAGTTCGTCGAGGTGATCATCGCACCGAGCGTCAGCGCCGAAGCCCGCGCCATCGTGGCCAGCAAAGCCAACGTACGCCTGCTGACCAGCGGTCAGTGGAGCGAGCGCCTGCCTGCCTGGGACTACAAGCGCGTGAATGGCGGTCTGCTGGTGCAGAGCCGCGACATCGGCATGATCACCTCGGCCGATCTCAAGGTCGTTACCCGGCGCGCCCCTACCGAGCACGAAATGCATGACCTGATCTTTGCCTGGAAAGTCGCCAAGTACGTCAAGTCCAACGCCATCGTCTATGCCCGCAATCGTCAGACCATCGGCGTCGGTGCAGGCCAGATGAGCCGCGTGAACTCGGCACGCATTGCCGCCATCAAGGCCGAGCATGCCGGACTGCAGGTGCAGGGTGCGGTCATGGCCTCCGATGCCTTCTTCCCGTTCCGCGACGGTATCGATAACGCGGCGAAGGTTGGCATCACTGCCGTCATCCAGCCCGGCGGTTCGATGCGTGACAACGAAGTGATCGCTGCGGCAGACGAAGCGGGCATTGCGATGGTGTTCACCGGCATGCGCCACTTCAGGCACTAAACAGAAAAACGGCCGCACTGTCGCAGGCGTCTGCTGCGTTGGGTGGGGCTCCGCTGATGTTCATTGCCAGGAGGCAACTCCGCTCAGCGAAGCCCCACCCGTCTTGCATACACCTACGCCATTACGACCTCGTACCGCGGGATCGATGTTTCCAGGCATCCCGCGTACTCCAGAATCAGCGTCATCGAGGTTTTTGAAATGAATGTTTTGATCATTGGCAGCGGCGGTCGTGAACACGCCCTGGCGTGGAAAGTCGCTCAGGACCCACGTGTGCAGAAGGTATTTGTCGCACCGGGCAATGCGGGCACGGCGATCGAAGCCAAATGCGAGAACGTGGCAATCGACGTTCTGGCACTGGAACAACTGGCGGACTTCGCTGAGAAGAACGTTTCGCTGACCATCGTCGGCCCTGAAGTACCGCTGGTTGCAGGCGTGGTCGACCTGTTCCGCAGCCGTGGCCTGGACTGTTTCGGTCCGACCGCCGGTGCGGCGCAGCTCGAGGGCTCCAAGGCATTCACCAAGGATTTCCTGGCGCGCCACAAGATCCCCACTGCCGATTATCAGAACTTCACCGAGATCGAGCCTGCCCTGGCCTATCTGCGTGAAAAAGGCGCTCCGATTGTCATCAAGGCCGACGGCCTCGCGGCAGGCAAGGGCGTGATCGTTGCCATGACGCTGGCAGAGGCCGAAGACGCCGTACGTGACATGCTGGCTGGCAACGCCTTTGGCGAAGCCGGTTCGCGCGTCGTCATCGAAGAGTTTCTGGATGGCGAAGAAGCCAGCTTCATCGTCATGGTCGACGGCAAAAATGTGCTGCCGATGGCCACCAGCCAGGACCACAAACGCGTCGGCGACGGTGATACCGGCCCGAATACAGGCGGCATGGGTGCCTACTCCCCTGCTCCGGTAGTTACCGCCGAGGTTCATCAACGTGTCATGGATCTGGTTATCTGGCCGACCGTCCGAGGCATGGCCGACGAAGGCAACGTTTACACCGGCTTCCTCTATGCTGGTCTGATGATCGACAAGGCAGGCAATCCGAAAGTCATCGAATTCAACTGCCGCTTTGGCGATCCGGAAACCCAGCCGGTCATGCTGCGCCTGCAATCGAGCCTGGTTCTGCTGGTCGAGGCGGCGCTGGCGCAGGCACTGGACAAGATCGAAGCACAGTGGGACCCGCGTCCGAGCCTGGGTATCGTCCTGGCTGCCGGTGGCTACCCAGGCGATTACGCCAAAGGCGCGGTCATCGAAGGTCTGGACGCTGCTGCGCAACTGGAAGGCAAGGTCTTTCACGCGGGCACGGCCTTGCAGGATGATCGTGTCGTGACCAGCGGCGGTCGTGTACTGTGTGCCACAGCACTGGGTGACAGTGTCGGCAATGCGCAGCAAAATGCTTATGCGCTGGCCGCTAAAGTTGATTGGCAAGGATGTTTTTACCGCAAGGACATTGGCTATCGTGCCATTGCCCGCGAGCGTGGCGAAGACCAGGAATAATCGACCGGGCCAGCCTTTCAATCAGGAGGCAGGCCCATTGACCCGGCATTTGCGGTTTTACCAGGCATTCACTCACGAAGGGATTTCATTGTGCGCTGGCTCAGGATTGCCATAGCCTCAATCGCTGGACTGCTGACCCTGCTGTTCATGCTTTCGGCGCAGGCCGAGCATGGCGCAGGCTGGTCTACGCTGCTCGACGAAAAGGCTCACCTGACGCTGGATGAAATTCGTTCGGCGCGCTATCAGAATCAATTCAGCCCCATCGAACTGGAACGTGTTTCTGCTGCCGATCGCGACAGCGCGGTGTGGTTGCATTACCACCTGCAACCTACCCAGCATGAACAGCTTCTGCGCATATTCGCCCCGGACCTCGCCAGTGCGGACATGTACGTCATGGACGGCGATCAGCAGATCGATCATCTGCGCGCCGGCAACGAAGTGCCCAAGGACGATCAGCGCCTGCCCTCCAACGACTTCCTGCTGCCGATCCCGCAAAGCTCGGCCTCGCTGGACATCTATCTGAAGCTGGTATCCACCCAGAAAATGCGCCCCAGCATTACCCTGGAGCCCGCCATCCAAAGTGCTGCCAACGAGACCGAACCGTTCCTGTTCGGCCTGCTTTTTGGCGCCCTGGCGATGCTGATCGTGCAGAACCTGACGCGCTACGGGCACACACGGTCGCGCAGCAATCTTTGGCTCGCCGCCTGCGAAGCACTGCTCGGGCTCAGCGCCCTGCTGCTGCTCAACCTGCTCCGCCCGATCGACCCGTGGAATATTTCACAGACCCCAAGCGCGCATATTGCGTTGCTGCTGGCGGCAGTGGCAGGCCTGATCTACACCTATTGTTTCTTCGTCCACCGCAATGCCCGCAAGCTGGACCGTCTGTTGCTGGGCAACGCCGTGCTCATGGGTATCGGTACGTTACTGGTACTGCTGAACGACAGGCTGCCGATCAACATCCTGACCTTTGGCCTGGTTTCGCTGACCACATTGAGTATTCTGGCGGTGTCGATGTGGCACTGGCAGAAGGGCTATCGTTCGGCGCGCCTGTTTGTGCTCGGGATGATCACCTTCAATATTGGTTACATGGTAGTTCTGCCAGGTCTGCTCTGGCTGAGCCTGGTGCCGCCGCAATGGCTGATACTCGCGCTGCTCAGCGTATTCTGCATCAGCGGGGTGCTGATGAGCCTGGCCCTCGGCGAACGTCACCGCAGCATCACCGAAGACCGTTTCAGCATCAGCCGCGATCAGGCTGCCAGCACTGCCGAAATCAACGCCAAAGCCGAATTTCTGGCCAAGATCAGCCATGAGATTCGTACCCCGATGAATGGCGTGCTGGGCATGACCGAGCTGCTGCTCGGCACGCCACTGTCCGTCAAGCAGCGCGATTATGTGCAGACCATTCACAGCGCCGGCAATGAACTGCTGACGCTGATCAACGAGATTCTGGACATCACCAAGCTCGAATCGGGGCAGATAGAACTGGACGACGTGCAGTTCGATATCGGCGCGCTGGTCGAGGACTGCCTGAACATCTTCCGCGCCAAGGCCGAGCAGCAACAGGTCGAGCTGATCAGCCAGATCCAGCCTCAGGTGCCGCGCGTCATCAATGGTGATCCGACTCGCCTGCGTCAGACGCTGTTGAGCCTTCTGGAAAATGCCCTGAAAAAGACTGACGAAGGCGAGATTCTGCTGGCCGTCGCTCTTGAGTCCTCGAAAAACGGAAAGACCCGCCTGCGTATTTCGGTGCAGGACAGCGGTGAATCGCTTTCCGACGAAGAGCGTGAAGAATTGCTGCACGCCGAACTGCACAGCCGCAACTTCCTGGCCAGCAGCAGACTTGGTGGCCATCTGGGGCTGGTCATCGCCCGCCAGTTGATTGTCCTCATGGACGGCGAATTCGGTATTCAGAACAGTGGCAGCCAGGGCAACACGCTATGGCTGAACCTGCCTCTGGATGCAAAGCTGCTGGAACAGCCGACCATCGATCTGGACAGCCCGTTGAAGGATGCCAGGGTGCTGGTGGTCGATGACAATGATACTTGCCGCAAAGTGCTGGTTCAGCAATGCAGCGCCTGGGGCCTGAACGTCAGTGCCGTGGCGTCCGGCAAAGAGGCGCTGGCGTTGCTCAGGACCAAGGCTCATTTACGCGACTATTTCGATGTGGTCCTTCTCGATCAGAACATGCCCGGCATGACCGGGATGCAACTGGCCGCCAAGATCAAGGAAGACCCGAGCCTGAATCACGATATTCTGCTGATCATGCTGACCGGCATCAGCAATGCGCCCAGCAAGATTATCGCTCGCAACTCCGGCATCAAACGCATTCTGGCGAAACCGGTGGCAGGCTACACACTGAAGACGACGCTGGCAGACGAGCTGACCCAACTGAACAAGGGCGTCGGCTCGCACAAACCGGGTCCGGTAATGAATACACCGGTAAGCGTGCCCGGCGACTTCCGGATTCTGGTCGCCGAAGACAACAGCATTTCGACCAAAGTGATTCGCGGCATGCTTGGCAAGCTCAACCTGAACCCCGATACGGCAAGCAATGGCGAAGAAGCGCTGCGTGCCATGAAGGCACAACGTTACGATCTGGTATTGATGGACTGTGAAATGCCGATACTCGACGGGTTCTCGGCCACCGAGCAATTACGTGCCTGGGAGGTCGGCAACCAGCGGGTGCGCACACCGGTCGTTGCACTGACCGCGCACATTCTCACCGAGCACAAGGACCGCGCACGTCAGGCAGGGATGGACGGTCATATGGCCAAACCCATCGAACTGTCCCAACTGCGTGAACTGGTCGAACACTGGGTTGCGCACCGAGACAAGGCTCGCGGCATTGCGTCGAGCGGCGAGCAGTATCGGCACAAATGACAGCAACGGGAAAGGCAGCGAGTGGCCTGATAGACTGACGATGCCATCCACCTGCTGTCGAGTCGAAGCCATGCTTCACGTGTTGTTCAGCGTCTATCTGAAAATGCTGGTGCTTTACAGCCCGTTTTTCGTTCTTTCCTGCTTCATCAGTCTGACCCGTGGTCACTCGCGCAAGGAGCAACGGCGCCTGGCCTGGAAGGTCGCGCTTGCAACGCTGGTTTCAAGCGTATTGCTCTATCTGTTCGGAAGAGTGATTTTCGATGTCTTCGGAATCACTGTCGATGCATTCAGGATCGGTGCGGGCAGTGTTCTGTTCATCTCTGCGTTGGGCATGGCCCAAGGCAAGTCGGCCGTTCAGACCGACACTGTTCAACAGGATGTGACCATTGTTCCGCTGACCATCCCCCTTACCGTTGGCCCCGGCACCATCGGCGCGTTACTGGTCATGGGCGTCAGTCAGCCCCATTGGGACGACAAGCTCACCGCCATCCTGAGTATTGCGCTGGCCAGCCTCACGGTTGGAGTAGTGCTTTACCTGTCCAACCGTATCGAACGGATCCTTGGCGATCAGGGTTTGCAGATTGTCAGCCGCCTGATGGGGCTATTCGTCTGTGCGCTGGCTGCACAGATCATTTTCACCGGTATCAGGGGCTATCTGCTGCCCTGACCGGCTCAGATGAGCGCAGCCCGCACCAGGCCTTGCGCTCTGCCATCCAGATAACGCATGACGTCATCGCGATGGGTCGCGTAACGCTTGCTGTCAAAGGTGTAACTGCCGCCCTTGAAGTGAAAGAGCAAGCGTCGGCTGCCCGCAGCGCGCTCGTCGACACTCAGATGCAGACTGCAAAGCAGCAAAAGGATCCGGTCATGCTCATACTTTTCACAGGGCACTACCTGAAAACTGCCCAGACGCCCGTGATCAAAACCGTTTTGAAAGTAGGACTCTGCCGCCTGATTTACCCCCATCGCCTTGACGGCACGCTGCACCAGGCTGCCGACTCGCTCGCGATCCGCAGGATTACTGACGTTGAAGGTCGCCTGCAACAGATCATCGACGTTGCTCACGACCAGTGAGTCGCCCAGCACCAAACCTCTTTGCTGTATGCCGCGAGCCTTGAGTCGGCTGCGGTAGTAATGCATCCAGCTGTTCCACTGCGTCTTGAAATCAAACTGCCTGCCTGCGAACAACTGCGCATCCAGAAGTACGTCCTGAATGTCCGTGCGCTCCTCGCTCGAAAGCCCCGGAAGAAATGCCACCATACTGGGGATATCACCTAGATACGCTGCATTGCCTGCTTCTGCATTCATTTGCGTTACTCCCTTCCCTGGGCGCCTGACCACATTGCTAGAGCCTGATTATTTCGGCTACGGCACGACCAGTCAGGGCGTCCTGAACAGTCTGGCGAAAAGGTCCGAAGCTCTGGCGACTGAACCGGAACGCCGTACCGACAGCATGCACGCGCATTTCCCCTCCAAGTACCTGCCAGAAATGAAGCGCAGGTCTCAACGCCAATGTTGTCATCTGCACACTGCACATGAGAATCGTCACTTCGTCTTCGCTGTGCATTACGCAGGGCATGAGTTGGAAGCTTTCAGAACGTCCAGACGTAAACCAACTGCTGAAAAACGTTTTCGCGTGATCACTGCTCAGTAGTCTGTCGAACGAACTGCGGTATAACTGGCCAAGCTCAACGGTGTTATCGATCACTGGAAGCTGCAATTTGCCAACATCCCTGAAACTGTGAATTTTCAGATGTACGTCGTTGAGCCCTGCGCTGCGCCGCCCGCCATTGGCAAGAATGGCGTGCAGGTAAGCATTCAGCCATGCACGCCAGGCCCTGCCAGGGGAGTAGCGATCCGTTGCGACAAGCCGGGCGTATTGCAGACAGCTCAGTATGTCCTCGCGTAAATCAGGTTCGACGTTCCGGGCAAAGGACAGCAGGCTGGAGCCTGCCAGCAGGGTTTCATCCGGATCAGACATCAGGGTGCTCCCCAAGCGACATGATCAGCCCCGCACGCTTGCTCGAAAGCGCCGTGTCGATACTTTCGCGAAACCGTGAATAGACCTTTTCGAGCAATTGCATGGTATAGACGGTCACAGCGACGTTGCCGTATATACTTTGCGGCTCGAGCACATCGAAAAGAAAACCGGATGACAACGGCTGGTGTGTGGCGACATTAAGCTGCGCCAGCGTCAGGTTGCGTCGGGCGTCGACAAAACCCAGTTGCAGGACCACATTGACCTGCAACTTTCCCGCATGATTCAAGCCGCTCTGTAGCGTCTGACTGCGCAACAGCCGAAGCGCTGTGTCACCGGCTCGCTGACTGCAAACCTTGCGCATCAAGACCTCTGCGCGCTGAAGATCCTCCGGTGGCACACTGTGCGTGAGGGCCTCCGCCATGCAGCTCCATGCTGTCCGGGCAGCAGCCCCTGCACGCAAGGGCTCGCTGACATGTTCACTGGCATTAAGCACCCAGCCGAAACGCAGGGCCGCTGCGAGACGGGTTTCATTCCATTTTTCGAATTCGGCAAACTTGGGGTGCTGCTTTGATGCGGCCAGCTGCACATACAACAGCGAATCCAGCACATCGTTTTTCGGGACGGCCTGCTGCGGAGCGGAAAAAAACAGCACGCAGCCTGCGTTGACGACAACGGCATTCAGTTCCTGCTTCATGGGGAAAATTCCTTTTATCCCGAACGCGGAGGCGACCTGTGCCTCCGCAAAAAAATCAGATATCAAACTCTGCGATCGCGCTTTTGGCGCTGTCACCCAGCCTCTGCTGGATCAGATCACGATGACGTGCATACAGCCTCGCATTGAGCACAAGGTTGTCCTCACCCTTCCAGGTACTGACATGGGTATCCTGCCACTCCCAGAACAGGACATTGGTGACATCGCTGTCGGCCTGGAAGCTGACCGCACCCATGGCCAGATTCACGGTCTTGTCATCTTCGATACAAGAGGCAATCCGGAAACTGCCACCGCGGTGTGTTTTGGTCTGGCCTTCGAACAGGCGCAGAGGCTCTTCTCTGGCTTTCAGCGCAGCGACGGCATCTGCAGCGACCTTGAGCATCAGCAACGATGCAGGCCCTGGTAATGCGGCAGTCGTAACGGCCGAGCCAAGAACCTCGAGGCCGACTTCGTCCATGGTAAAGCGCTGCTGGGTCGCACGGTAACGGGCATAGTTCCAGCGGGTGGAGAGCCAGCCAGTCTTCGAGAGTACTTCGTTGAATTTGCCATACCACTTCTCGGCTTGCGTTTCAGCGTTGAACGCCTTGTTGGCCGCAAGGGTGGCGAACAGAAAAGAGTCCATGACGTCTTCCTTGCTCTGGCGCGACATACCCTCGGCAAACGCCACCAGATTGCTCGCAACCACTGCGCCCTGAGAACGTTCATCATCGGAGACGGAATCAGTCACATCACTTGCCCGCAGTAATTCGGGCTGTCTGGATACTGCGTACGCGATCAACGATGCTGGGCATTCAGCCAGCTCACAGGCGGCAAGGTAATCAAGATTGTCAGTAGTGCTCATTGTATTTTCCTGGTTCATTTCATTAGTCCTTTAATTCATGAGTCCTGAGGGACCGAAACGAGACTAACGAAATAAATCAGGCTGTTTTTCCAGCAGATACAAACGAAACACTGATGTCTTCAGGACGAGTCGGACCTGCACTCAGTAACGTGCTCAAAATTCAATCAGAGTGCCGCGCCCGGTGAATCGCGGACGAGAGAACATTCAGTGGCAGGACAGGGAAACAGGCCACAAGCCTGGCAGTTTGAACAGTGCCAATTCACTCAGGCACCCAAGCCAAAATATACGGCCTGAATGCCTTGTACCGCTTAGGGGTTTCAGAACTTTCTCACAACAAATCCAACGCATGCATGACAGCCCACTGGGCTCATGCTGTAGGTTTTTCGCCATACCAACGCGGCGTGTAGACCCACTTGCCACCTTCACTGCGAGGAAACGTGCACGTCAGAGAAGAGCCGATCAACACCATGGTTCGCATGTCCACCTGTTCCGGTGTCAGTTCACCCAGCGTAATGACGCGCAGTGTCTGGCCAGGTCGGCCGATGTCGCGCCCCAGCGTAACGGGTGTTTCAGAAATACGATGTTGGCGGACAATCTCCAGCGCGCGCCCCAGTTGCCAGGGTCGGGAGCGGGAAATCGGGTTGTAGAAGGCCAGCGCAAGATCTGCATGACAGGCGAGGTCCAGACGCTTTTCGATGATTTCCCAGGGCTTGAGGTTGTCGGAGAGCGACAGCACGCAGAAATCATGCCCCAACGGAGCGCCCGCCTGGGCTGCTGTTGCCAGAGAAGCCGAGACACCCGGCAGAATTTCCAGCTCGACGGCATGCCAGTGCTCGTTGTCTGACTCATGCAGCGCTTCAAGTACCGCCGAAGCCATGGCGAAGACGCCCGGATCACCGGACGACACCACGACCACCGAGCGGCCCTGCGCAGCGAGTTTGAAGGCATGCCGGGCACGCATCATTTCCTCACGATTATCGGTGCAATGCAGCACCTGATCGGCACGAAACGGCCCCGCCATGCGAACGTAGGTTTCATACCCCAGCACATCATTGGCACAGGCCAGCTCAGCCTTGACCGCGGGCACCATAAGGTCTGCCGCACCGGGACCCAGGCCAATGACGGCAAGCCGGCCGCGCTTGCGTCCGATGCTCTGCACGTCCAGCGGTTGAGCGGCCACGGCAATCGACAGGTTGTCGTCGACGCAGGCCGGTGGCAACAGTTGCGGTACAGCGTTCATCGCCATCTCGCGGGCCGAGCCGGCAGTGGCGAACCGTACAGGCACATTCAACTCGGCAGCGGCCTGATGCAAATGCCCATTGGCCATCTGCTCCTCTGCGGCCAGCAGGCAGGCCAGGGACTGACGCGCAATACGTGCGTCGCGCAGGGCCGAGCGTACGCTGTCAGCCAGTTCATCGGTCATGTCAGTCACGGCAACGAGTACATTGCGCGGGTAGATCAGCAATTCATTGACCGAAGGCTCGCGCACCGTACTGCCGACATGGATCGCCAGCGCGGCGTGTGGATCCTCGGGCAATTGCGCCTGGGCCAGCCACGGAGCCTCGCCTTCGATGCGCACGGGCTCGCCGGACAACAGGTCGGAAACAAAACGTTTGCCCAGCTCCAGATCGCCCAGTGCATAGCCGCTCGGCGGGTTGAGCAGGCAGGTGCCGAAACGCAACTCGCCGCTGGTAGTAATTGCGGGCGAAACACCCAGCCCGCTCGCGATACTGCGCGCCAGGACATTCACCCCGCCGAGGCCGCCCAGCAAGGGCACCACCGCGCTGCCGTCTTCGGCGACGGCGAGGACCGGCGGTTCGGCACCTTTCTCCAGCAGCAACGGGGCCAGCGTGCGGATCACGATGCCCGCAGCGCAAAGGGCAATGATGGGAGTGTTGTGTTGGTACAACTGACGCAGCAGCGCGCCAAACTCGCTGTAAGTGCTGTCGGCACCCTGCACACGCTCGGCCAGACCATGAATCAGCGCATCGGGAAACATCTGCTGAATGCGCCGCGCAGTAGCAAGGCTGCCATTGCCGAGGATGACGATGGCCGGAGTATTGAGAGTCATCAGCCTTGCCACCTGTCGCCAGGGACGATAATCAGCGAAAAATACGGCGAAGACATCGGGTCTACCTGATCCAGTGGCACGATTTTCTGATTGGCCATCGTGGCGCGCTCGACATACAGCGCGCGCCCGGCCATGCCCAGTTCGGTCAGAACCTCGCGTACCTTGTGGAAGTTGCGTCCCAGTTTCATGATCACCGCCGCATCGGCGTCGGCCAGCTTGCGTTTCAGGTCGTCATGGGACAGCACGCCGGACAACACCGACAGGCTCTGGTTGCGATACACCAGTGGCGCACCCAGCACCGAAGCGCCCCCCAGCATCGAGCACACGCCCGGGATCACTTCAGCCTCAAAGCGCTCGGCGAGACGATCGTGCAGGTACATGTAAGAACCGTAGAAGAACGGATCGCCTTCGCAGATCACCGCCACATCACGTCCGGCGTCCAGGTGTGCTGCAATGTGCAGGCTGGACTCGTCGTAGAAGTCGCTGATGACTTTTTCGTAGGACAACGGTGCAGGCAATGCTTCGGTGGTAACCGGGTAGACCAGCGGCATCAAGGTCTGAACGTCCTGCAGGTGCGCTTCGATAATGCCGAATGCGTTGCCCTTTTTACCCTTGGCCACGAAGTACGCCACCACGGGCGACTCACGCAGCAGACGCAGAGCTTTGACGGTGATCAGTTCCGGGTCGCCGGGACCGACGCCCAGGCCAATCAATCGACCGCGAGCCTGCATCATTCGATCTCCGTGGCCAGTGCGTTGACAGCGGCCACAGCCATGGCGCTGCCGCCACGACGGCCCTGCATGATCACGAACGGTACACCCCGGCTGTCTGCGGCAAGCATGGCCTTGGACTCGGCAGCACCGACAAAGCCGACCGGAAAGCCAAGAATCAAGGCAGGTTTCGGCGCTCCGGCATCAAGCATTTCCAGCAGGTAGAACAACGCGGTGGGTGCGTTGCCGATCACTACCACGCTGCCTTCCAGGTGCGGACGCCACCGTTCAAGCGCCACGGCGGAGCGCGTGTTGCCCAGTTCAAGGGCCATTTCGCGTACACCGTCGTCATGCAATGTGCAGATGATCGGGTTGTTGGCGGGCAGCCGGGTACGGGTGATGCCTTCGGAGACCATGCGCGCATCGCACAGGATCGGCGCACCCGCCGCCAGGGCATTGCGCCCGGCCGTACCGGCACCTGGCGAGAAGCGCAGGTCTTCGATGACTTCGACCATCCCGCAGGCATGGATCACGCGCACGGCGAGTTTTTCCAGGTCGGCGGGGATCGTGTCCAGGCGCGCTTCGGCGCGAATGATCGAGAAGGAGTTGCGATATATCTCCTGACCATCGCGGATGTAATCAATCATGCAATGCTGCTCCGTGAGTCGGCGTTCAACTGCGCACCGACTGCTTCAATAGTAAGGTCACGCGCGCGCAGTACACCGAAACCGGAGTGGGCTGCGTCGCGAAAATAAAGGTCGTAACGGCCGGGCGAGACGGCCAGCAGGGTGACTGGCGCGACGTGGGCCGCGGCACAGGAGCGCGTGCAGCCACTCAGATGGACGGCCTGGCTGGCCGTCAGACCGGCAGCCAGTTGCAGTGCATCAGCCTTGGTATCGGCCAGTCCCTTTGCGCAACCGGCAGAACCGGTGCACGCGAGCATCTGCGCCAGCGGTTGCCGAGCCGAACACAGGAGACCCGCAGACTGCAACGCATCCATCACCACAGCCGCTTGCTCGACCGGCACATTGGGCAACAACAGGCTCTGCCAGGGCGTCAGGCGCAAGGTGCCGTCGCCCTGATCGGCAGCCAGTTGCGCGACACGGGAAAGCGTCGCCGCATCAAGGCGCCCTAACGGTACAACAGCGCCCACTGCCACTTGATCCGGCTGTGCCTGTGGATAAACGCCGATATGGCGATTGCCCTGAGTTGCCGGACGTCGCCACCGGGTGATCGCGTGATCAACCCGCAACGTACAGTCGAGTCGGGTCGAAAGCCGGCGCAACACATCGTCGATCGCTACCTCAGCCAGCAGATGGCGCATACGCGTGTGTTGCGGACGGGCCAGATCGAGAAACAGCTCCAGCAGCGCGATCACCAGCTTCTTTCCCTGAGCCAGAGGCACAGCGGCAACTGGCTGATCATGAGCCGGGCAACCGGCCAGGCCGAACGCCAGCAGCACCTCGTCCTCGAGTTTCAACGCCGACAGCCATACATCATGTGGATGTTCCAGCATTATCAATGCTTCACCTGCATCCAGCGACAACGCGAATTTGGGTGACAGCTCGTGAAAACGCGGGTGACTTTCCAGCGCATCGAGAATCTGCGCCGCCAGCGGCCGGGCATCGAACAGCATCTGCGGGTCCAGCCCGGCGGTCGGGCTGAGCATCAGGTTGCGCACATCGTCGCTGGCAGGGTTGGCCGGACCAAGCCCGGCCGCCATCAGCGATGCTATCAGCCCGTCGTGATCGGCACCGATGCCGCGAATCTGCAGATTGGCGCGGTTGGTGGCTTCGATAACACCCTGCGCATAAGTCTGCGCAGCTTCGGCGACCGCCGTGGCCTGAGCGCTGGTGATAACTCCGCCCGCCAGCTTGATCCGGCAGATCCCGCCGTCCAGTGCCGGGACGATGCGCAGCAACCCCGGGCAGGCCGAGGGGCGTAGCGTTGCAGAGGATGTGCGAGCGGACTGCGGCTCGTTCAAATGGATCACCCGGTATGAACTGGACGTGGATTAGAGCACTTGTACCCCGTCGGGCGCGGTATTATGCCTGCTTTGTCCGCAGGCATGAAAAGGCGCTCTGTCGGAAGTTCGGATTGAGGTAGTTACATGTCACCGTGGCTGACAGTCGTGGGAATCGGAGAAGACGGTTACAAGGGACTGGGCAAGAACGCCCGACACGCCCTGCTGCACGCCGATCAGGTGTTCGGCGGCCCGCGCCAGCTGGCGTTGCTGCCGCCGTGTATCCGTGCAGAACGGCGTGCGTGGCCCAGTCCGTTCTCGCTGAACCCGGTGCTGGAGCAACGCGGTGCCGAAATCTGCGTGCTGGCCAGTGGCGATCCCATGCTGTTCGGCGTCGGAGCCAGCCTTGCACGCGTGGTCGCCATCGATGAAATGCGCATTCTGCCTGCGCCCTCCTCTTTTTCACTGGCTGCCGCCCGCCTGGGCTGGCCGCTGCAGGACGTTGTCACCCTGTCGGTGGTTGCCAGACCGGTGGCCGCGCTGAACGCGCATTTCCATCATGGCGTGCGTCTGTTGGTGCTGAGCAACGATGGCAGCAGCCCCGCAATGATCGCCGGTTTGTTGCGCGAGCGAGGCTTTGGCCCGAGCTGCATGACCGTCCTCGAACATCTGGGTGGCGAAGCCGAGCGGCGCGTTGAAGGGCTGGCCAGTGAATGGGGCAACCCCGATATTGCTGCCCTGAACCTGGTTGCCATTGATTGTCGCGCCGACGCCAGCGCACTGCGCCTGAGCACGTTGGCGGGCCTGCCGGACAGTGCGTTCGAGCATGACGGTCAGCTCACCAAACGCGACGTGCGGGCCATCACCCTGGCCCGCCTCGCGCCTGTACCGGGCGAGCTGCTGTGGGATGTCGGCGCGGGCTGCGGTTCTATCGGCATCGAATGGATGCGTGCGCACCCGACCTGCCGGGCCATGGCCATCGAAGCGGACGAAGACCGTCAGCAACTGATCGAATTCAATCGCGACGCATTGGGCGTGCCCGGCCTGCAACTGGTACGTGGCAGCGCGCCACAGGCGCTGAACGGTCTGGAACGACCGGATGCGATTTTCATCGGCGGTGGCGTGACCCGTATCGGCGTACTGGAAACCTGCTGGGAGCAGTTGCGCTCCGGCGGGAGGCTGGTCGCCAATGCCGTCACCCTGCAAAGCGAAGCTGCACTCATGGCCTGGCGCGAGCGGCATGGCGGCGAACTGACGCGTATTCACGTCGCCCACGCGCAACCCCTTGGCGAGTTCGACACGTGGCGCCAGGCCTTGCCGATCACTCTGCTGGACGTAGTCAAACCCTGATGCGCGAAGAAACCGCCGAACAGCCTGCGCCATTGCGCAGTGGCCTGACCACTGGCAGTTGCGCCACCGCAACCAGCCTCGCGGCGGCGCGACTGTTGCTCAGTGGGCAGGTCAGCGATGCGGTGGAGATCGTGTTGCCCAAGGGCAAACAGGTGCAGATGCGTCTGGAATTCTGCCGGGTCGTGGATAACGTTGCCGAAGCCGGAACGCTCAAGGACGCCGGCGATGACCCTGACGTGACCCACGGCGCGCTGGTATTTGCGCGCGTCAGGCTGAAAGACGCACTTGGTGTGCACTTCATCGCAGGCACCGGCGTCGGCACCGTGACCCGCCCTGGTCTGGTGCTGGCAGTGGGTGAGCCGGCCATTAACCCGGTGCCCCGACGCATGATGACCGAGCACCTGCTGCGGCTGGCTGAAGAACAAGGCTACAGCGGCGGTTTCGAGGTCACGATCGGTGTCGAGGGTGGTGAAGCACTGGCGCTCAAGACCATGAACCCGCGCCTCGGCATTCTCGGAGGGCTGTCGATTCTCGGCACCAGCGGAATTGTTCGCCCCTTCTCCTGCGCGGCCTACATCGCGTCAATCCACCAGGGTATCGACGTCGCCACCACCAACGGCTACCGACATATTGCCGCCTGCACCGGCAACGCCAGCGAAGACACCATGCGCCGCGTGTACAACATTCCCGATATCGCCCTGATCGAGATGGGCGATTTTGTCGGCGCAGTGCTCAAGCATCTGCGCAAGGTGCCTGTGGATAAGTTGAGCCTCTGTGGCGGCTTCGGCAAGATCAGCAAGCTGGCAGCCGGCCACATGGACCTGCACAGCCGCCACTCGAGCATCGATCTGCCGCAACTGGCCCGGTGGGCAGCGGATATCGGCGCGGACGCAGGCCTGCAACTGCAGATTCGCGATGCCAATACCAGTCAGCAGGCGCTGGCGATGAGCGCTGCGGCGGGTGTGCCGCTGGGTGATGAAGTGTGTCGTCATGCGCTGGCGTTTGCCCGCAGCGTGGTGCCTGCGCAGGTCCGGGTCGAGGTCTTTGCCATCGACCGCCAGGGTGGAATCGTCGGTCAGGCGGGCGTCTTGCAAGAGGGGAAACACGCATGAAACGAATTCTGCTGCTGGGCGGCGTTACCGAGGCCCTGGCGATTGCCAGAACGCTCGGGCCTGAACATATCTACAGCCTGGCAGGCGTGGGCCGGGTGCCGTCGGATCTGACCTGCCAGTTGAAGGTCGGCGGTTATGGCGGTGCCGAAGGCATGGCGCAGTACATTGGCGAACAGGGCGTCGACTTACTGCTGGACGCGACCCATCCGTATGCCGCGCAGATCAGCCACAACGCAGCGCGTGCGGCCAGGCTGGCTGGCATTCCCTGCTGGGCCTTGCGCCGCAGTGCCTGGCAGGCCGGTGCGGGTGATGACTGGCGCGAAGTGGCCGACTGGGCAGAACTGGTCACCGCACTGGCCCCCTTCAAGCGTCCGCTGTTCACGTTGGGTCGCGAGCCCTTGCAGCACCTGAGTGAAATTCCGGCACACCAGTTCTGGACACTCAGAGCCCTGGACAGCTACCCCGGCAACGACCGCTGCGCGGTCATTGGCGCACGCGGCCCATTCGTACTCGAAGACGAACGCCATTTGTTCGAACAA
>NZ_LJPW01000012.1 GCF_001400735.1 Pseudomonas caricapapayae | reverse complement strand
CCCGTGCCGTCCTTCATGTTACTGATCAGCTCATCCTGAACACGCTCACAGACAAACTCGGCAGCATCGCCATCGAACAAGGACAGCACATCCTGAAACAAGACCTCGAAGTCGGTGACGTTTGCTTTTCCTTCGGTGTGCGTCTGCCACGTCTGTGCGGCGGCTTTGCGAAGGGCCAGCAGACGTTCGACTTGAGGTTTGCCCAATCCGGAGTAGAGCGCAGCGGGGATCACCGGCAGAAGGCAGCGCACTGTTTCTTGCATTCGGCTGATATGAGAGTTCGATATGGGATAGCCGTCTGCTTTCAACCTCCTGGACAACTCGCGCTGAGAAATAGGCCCCCCAGACTCCTGCTCATAGATTGCTTGAGCGTTCTCGATGCCCACGGCTCGCTCAATGAACATCAGACTGCCGCGCAGGTCGTTCTCGGCCAAGTGACCGGTGAGGGCAATGATCTCCCCGCGAGCCTGATCCCATGGCCGGAACAGCACGCTGATTTTGTAAAAGCGCTGGTCACCGGTCTCGCTGTACAGCTCGCGCAGAATCGACAAGCGTGTATTGCCGCCGTTGCGGATGATGAAGTTCTTCTCACCCGGACGACGTGTGACCTGCGGCGGCTGATCCAGTCCCCGCACCCGGATGGAGTCCTTGATCTCCTGGTACTTGACGTTGGTCACGGTACGAGGGTTGTGCTCATACGCGGACAACTCGTCCAGGGTCAGTACCATGGGTGTGTCTGCAATGGGGTCTGGCAGTCGATCGACGGACGGACCTGATCGACTGAATGAGCCTTGTAGCAACTTGCCCGTTATTTCGTCGGCAGTGAGTTTGCTCGCCATGATTATTGACCCGCCTCAGGAAGTTGAACGACATTGCTCGCTGGCACCTCACCGTTGAGCAACACATCGATCACGGCCTTCAGGCGCGCAATCTCCTGCTCATGACGTAGCGTCGCGTCAATCCGGCTAACGATTTCTGAGTTCATGGAGCGATGGTTTGCTTTTGCAGCCCCTCGCACCCGCCCCCGCATTCCTGTCGGCAGGCGGATGACGAATTTTTCGTCTCTGTCGTCGTCACGAATACTCACAGCGTCGTTATTCAGCATGGCGTTCTCCATCATGGCTTAGGGTTTGTGCGCGGCGCAGTTGAGCGCGAGCGTTGAGGCCGGCCCTGTGGTCGCTGGGGGTGAAAGAGGTGTAGATGGGTGAGCATCCACCCTTGGTGAATTTGACGTGGCCACCGTGGGTGCGCTGCACTGCCCATCCTTGAGAAATGGCAAACTCAGCCAACGCCTGCAGGGATTTTTTTGCTCCCCGAAGAGACGCGGATACGTGGCTCATGTCCGTGCCCTCTCATTGCTGAAAGCAGCGGATCGAAAAGGGATCTGGTAGCGGCGGGCTATGGCTTCACACCGCTTGCGAGTTTGACCCAGAGACGCAGCGGCTGAAGCGAGCGATGAACCTGCTGTGCAGTGGGCTTTCAACAGCCGAGCCAGCTCGGTATCGGAAAGGGCATTGGCTGGTTTCCGTGTTTGAGCTCCAGTATCGGCCTTCAACTGGGCGGTCTTTTCAGCATTGAGGATGAAGGACGGCTCGCTGGAGCGATGGCTTGCCCGCACTTCATGCACACAGCCGCCGCGGTTAACGTATTCAGAGACGGCCTTTTCCAGCCGCAGGCGTTCCCGCTCACGCTGTGTTTGTGTGGGTAGATCGTCATGGGTGCTGTGATGCAGTTCCATATCAGAGGCCTCCAGCGGCAGTGAGCTTGTTACCCGACTGGATCTCGAGGATTTCAACCTCGTCGTCGGCGAAAGTCTCGGTAAGCTTCTCCATGAACGAGCGACGCGAACAGTCGCCTTCCATGCGAAACACCACGGTGTACTCCATGCAGCGGGGCATCTGCTTGAGCGCTGTATCAAATGGCTTGGTATCAACCGGGAGGATCTCGACCAAGTCCCCGCTATGGCACACCGGGCACTCTGCTGCCGTCATCGCTACGTGAGCTGCAAGATGCTGACCGCAGTTGCGGCATTCATCTGTAAGCGGAAGGGCGTTAGCACGCGGATTCATAGCGATTCTCCGGGGCGAGGGAAGTGGGTGATGCGTTGCGCAAAAGGGTGCCGGACGCAGCCAGTGGTAGAGTTTGGTTTCCAAACAAAAACCCAAACCACCGGAGGTACGGCATGGACTCAGTTGAAAGAAGTTGGTACGACCAACTCCTATTGGCGTTGGAAGATCGATATCCCGCTGAAAATAGTTCGCCTATTGCTAAAGTCAGGGCGAGAAACCGGCGATTACCGATATAGGCACTATCGGTACTGGGTAATGCTTCAGCGCAAGCGCGTGGATGGCCGCTCAAGGGCATGGATGTCGTAGATTTTGCGATCATCACAAAATACTCCTAGTTTCTTCCTGAGGTGCAAGCTCTGCCGCCTGCCAGTAAATGGCTAGCACTACACGAGGATTTACTGAGCCTGCCCATTGATCAGGCTGCGATTGAGGCTTGGGGCGTAAAGAACGCAGAGCCAGTCGAGGTTGACCTTCTGGGATGGGCGGTAAACCCATCAGGTCTGCCACCTGCTTGAGTGCAGGGCCGTCGGCAAATGTCTCGTACCAAAGTGGCGGGCGGTGTTCGCCGTCACTCCAAACATGCTCAGGGGCAATTTCTATAGCCAGGTTGAGGTGTGAGAAACTGGTGCTTCCCGTCTCGCGTACGGCGACGGCCCTGGGGCGAGCGATCAGGCTGGACTGCGCAAGCTGCCTGATAAGATCGTTCATGTTGGGGACCTGTGACGATGGATCGAGGTCGCTCAGTGCGCGCGTGATATCCCGATAAAGTGCCGGATATAGCGCCCAAACATGGTGTTCGGTTAGCCAGGCTTTGCGGGTTTCGGGCGGGTCGTTTTCAATGGTGTGACGCACAGCCAAGGCCAGCGCCTCACGTAGAAGCTCAACCGAGAACGATCCCGCTACTTGTTCTACCGCTGACTGGGGGGCTGGTGGTGTTGTTGCTTCCAACCACCAACCGCTGGGTGCTTGACGGACGTCGTCCAGCGTAGAGAGCTGTGCAGGCACGCCCTGTTTTCCATTCCAGAACCAGTAGTGGCCCGGCAGGGGCGGGGTTGTCTGCGACCAGGTAGGCGCTATTGGGGTTAACTCGATTGGCGTATTCATAGCGAGTGGGCCTCAGACGGCTGAACAGCAGACCGTTGAACCTGAGCGGGCAGAACCGCGCGGACTCGTGGGGAAAGGGTGCCGGACGCAGCCAGTAGTAAAGTTTGGGGGCTACGACACAAACTTCTGAACGCTGAAGGTCTGGAATGAAAACAAGTGACATAAAACTGACATCTAATACCGCATAAGCTTTTGATGTATTCATTGCCGTAACTCCCCTGGCCAATCACTCTCGGCCAGTGTTGAAAACTGGGTGTGCTTGGGGGGGAGGGCGGTTCTGACGGCGTCAGGCAAGCCATTCGATGCTTGCCTGGAGTCAACTTTGCGATGCCTAGGTGGGTGTCGCATTGAGCAACAGGGTGCTGGACGCAGCCGGTGGTAAATCGGGGGGTGGAATCCCAAACCAACGTTGACCTGCGGAGGTCCAGTATGAAATTTAGAGACGCACAGTCGTACGATGCTCTTGCGCAAACAATTTGGAAGGCCGCGCAGGCGCTGCTCGGGATTAGCTTGGTTGCACAGCGACAATGGTATGAACAGACCTTTTGCCTGGCTGCTTTGGGTGATTCCTTGGCTATCGCAAGAAAATGGGATTTGTCAGGCATGGAGGCGATTGAGTATGCGCTCATTCTTCGGCACTCCTGGCTTCCTGATCAGATCCGGCAAATGACTCCTCGCGATAAGTGGCTATCACTGCATGAGGAACTGGCAGGACTAGAGATGGCTTATGGTGCGAAGCAAGCGTTGAGAGGGCGTGAAGCGAGAGCGCCATTCGCCATTGATTCGCCGGAGGACGTGTGGCGAGTGCACCCGTGGGGATGTCCAGTACCATGAAAGGAGGATCTTCAACCTGATGGCCAACCCAGGGAAATACATCCTGAATTGCGTTGTACGGCAGTTCGCTTTTGGCGAGCTGCCGTACTAGACGCCAGCACGCTCGACCGCCGAATTTCGAGTCATACCTCAGGACATACCGCTGCGGGCATGATATCAATTCAAATTGAACGAGAAGCTCAGCCAAATCGTTTGGGATTTGCCGACGTGGCATAGGGCCCAATGCAATGCTGATAAGCGCGCTCAGGGCGGCTGCATCTATCAGCACGATGTCATCAACCAGCCAGGCAGACGGATGAGGCTTTTCTGTCAGGCATTGACTGATTGCTTCGTGCAGATGAGGGGCAAGAGACTCTTTTGTCAGTTCAATGAAGGAAGTCATGCCCTAGCTCCTTGCCAAGTGCTGGCCGAGAGGTTTTCAAAACGGGTGTGTTGGGGGATGAAGGCCGTTCTGACGGTGCCGAGCGAGCCGTTCCGGTGCTTGCCTAAGATCAGTTCAGCTACGCCTTTGTGTTCGGTATCCGCGTTATAGACCTCATCCCTGTACACAAAGAGAATCAGGTCCGCATCCTGCTCGAGCGCACCCGAATCACGTAGGTCCGCATTGATAGGCCGCTTGTTGGGACGCCGTTCAAGTTCTCTGTTCAGTTGAGAGAGCGCTACGACAGGGCAGTCGAACTCCTTGGCCAGCGCTTTGAGCGAGCGAGAAATTTCGCTGATTTCATTGGCCCGATTCTCAGTGCCTGGGCACTTCATCATTTGGAGGTAATCGATCATTATCAGAGCCGGCTTTCCAAAGCGCCTCGCACCTCTGCGAGCCCGCGCGCGTAATGCCGAAGGCGTCAGTTCTGATTGGTCGTCAATAACCAGCCGATCTCTGTAAGCGTTTACTTTGGCTACTGCCAACTGAAGCTTCGGCCAGTCCTCATCTTCCAGTTGGCCGCGCATCAGCTTCTCCAGATTCAGACGCCCTAATATGGACAAAAGCCTGAACAGCATCGCTTCGGCAGGG
Organism: Pseudomonas caricapapayae; assembly: GCF_001400735.1. Taxonomy (GTDB): domain Bacteria; phylum Pseudomonadota; class Gammaproteobacteria; order Pseudomonadales; family Pseudomonadaceae; genus Aquipseudomonas; species Aquipseudomonas caricapapayae. The sequence goes on along the minus strand of NZ_LJPW01000012.1, from coordinate 112,512 downwards.
GTTTCCAGGCTGTAAATCTGAACGGTTGCGTCGAGATTTTTTTGAAGCGCCGGGTCCACGAAGTTGAGTGCAAGACTGGTTTTGCCCATTGACGGTCTGGCAGCGAGGAGGATTAGATCCGCTGGCTGTAGCCCACCTGTGAGTTCATCAAGATCGTCAAGTCCAGTGGGTACTCCGATGACTGACTCACCGGCGTTGAAGCGAAGATCGATCTTGTCGACCACCTGCATCAGCACCTTGTTGACGTCGACAAAGTCAGAAGTCTGACGTCCTTGCCCCAAGGCAAACAACTGCTGCTCGAGGAAGTCCTGCACTACAGCCGCGTCCGCCTGTGGATCAGAGGCCTCGCGTGCGCATCCATAGCCGTGTGATATGAGTCGACGTAGATGAGCTCGGTTGCTCACAGTGTCGGCATACGCCTTGATGTTGGCTACGGAGGGGGTGTTTTTGGCAAGCTCACTGAGGTAAGCCAAGCCACCAGCAGCCTCTATTGCCGCTATGGAGTCGGAAACCGTGACCACGTCAAATGGCCTGTTCGATTCAGCCAGCGCCGCAATGCTCTTGAAGATCAGACGGTGCTCGGCCCGGAAAAAGTCATCAGCTTTGATACGGTCTGCGATCAGATCCCAAGACTCGTTATCAAGCATCAGCCCGCCCAGCACTGCTTGTTCTGCTTCGACAGAGTGAGGAGGGGCCATGTGAGAAATATCCATCATGCCCTCCCGATTCTTGCAGAGAACGGGGAGTGCTGATCGACGCCTCTGTGCAACGCGGCTGTCGATCCTTGCTTCCATCCCTGATGCTGGGATTTGAGGTCGTGGCCTTTCACGGAGGTCGGCTCGATCTCCTTTTCGATCAGGGTAGGGTCATGCAACCCGATGTAGGCACTGATCGCTTGTTGGGTTTGTTCGTCCTGGCGACCGGCGAACTTGTAAACGTTGCGGGAGACTGCATCGATCCAGGCTTCGGCAAAGATTCGTCCACGTCGTCTCTTGGTCGTTGGATTGCAGCGTTTGAGCTGCGACACATGCTGACGCCGTGCCGTCACCAGTTGCAGGTGAAGCGCTGAATAGGCATAGCTGGACAGATCCGGCGATACACCCAAACCGATGAACTTGAAGTGCCAGTCTCCAGGCCGAGCTTGGTACGCAATGCAATCGCAGTCGAATGCGATCGCACACGTGTTTGCCAGGCTATGCAGCCAACTGGCGGGTGCCCGTTTCGTACCGGCCGAGACTGATGCCTCGCAGGCAAGATGAGCCTCCACCTCAAGCTCTTCGAGCTGGTACTGTTCCATGAGCTTGCGGCCTTGTCGCAGAGCTGTCTCAGCCTCGTTAGGAGAGGCTCCCGCAGAACGGGCCAATGCGAAGCATTTGATGACTTTGTCGATTATCCGTTGGCGGTCAATACTCATGGCTGCACCTCAGGTTGGGCCCCGGATGCAAGAGCCTCTTTCCAGAGCCTGAGGGTTTCATGTTCTTCAGCTGTGAGTTCTGCTTTCGCACGTTCCTCAAGGACTTTCGACTGCAGAGTGGCTAGCCGATATTCGACCTCAGATCCATCGTCGTAAGAGATGTCATTAGTCAGTGCCTCAATGAGTTGGGGACGCAGTGAGGCTAGACAACTGACTCGATAAGCGGTCAGGCTGGTCCAACCTATCAGGTTGCTAAACGGCGTCAGTAGATCGCGTCTGACTCTGCTATTGAGCTCTACTGTGGTGTAGAAGCTGTCGTATGCGCCAATACGATTGAATAACAGCACTGTTTTGAGGAGTTCAAGTTGCTGGTCCAGGCTCTCAATGGGCAGAGGATATGCAGCAGCAATCAGTAGTTTCGCTCTTGCGTTGCGCGCCTCCTGCCGACGTTTGGCCGTTTTCTCGTCGCGGACACGTTTTTCCTTGGCATGCTCGACATGAGAGTTCACTGATTCAAGAAGCTGCGCGGCCTGTGTGAGCAGTTCACGCTGTTCCACACTCAAGTAATCACCGAGTCGGCTAATCAGGCCTCCACCCATTTTATGGCCAGCGCCTAAATTACGGAGCTCACGTGACGTGCTCGTAAGCTTGGTCTGAGCTGCGCGCAATAGTGATGAGTTGTACTGCTCGTTGAGCTTGCGCATCAATTCAGGGGTAATGCCGGAAGCCTCTGTGAGGTTGGTCATTCCCATCTCAATGAACCCCTTTAACGCGCGCTTCTATGGCGTCTTCAGTCATCACCACGAAGCGGTCTGACCACCTAGGAAACAGTTCGATAGCGAGTTCGCGGATGATCTGCAGGGCGCTGGGCGCACGCCGATTGCTGGGCTGCTTGTATTCAACTCTGTGGGCGGACATGCCTGAGGTAGAAGCCTGACGGAAAACTACAGAGGCCGGGACGGTGCTTTGCGCCACATCGATCTCGTCGCTTTCAGCGAACGTCTGCCGGATGGCAAGGTGGATTGCTCGCGCATCGTTGGTGGCATCGAGGCAGTTCACTACGACTTTGATGGGGGGTATGTTCAAGCCGAGACGGGAATAGGGACGCAGGCCGTCAAGCATTTGCAAGGTGCCACGATTGAATTCACGGGCACTCAGCATGTTGGGCTGCAAAGGAGATACAGCAAGGTCTGATGCCAGTACCACCATTTCCAGCATGACACTGCGAGCACCTTGGGTATCTATGAGGATCAGGTCAAATTGGTCGGAGAACGCTTTCAACAGGTGAGCCAGTCGTAGCCGACCGTCCGGTGCCTGGAGCAGCAGGTTGATCAACTGATTGTTCGGATCGTTTGACAGGATCAGCGAAAGATTGGGGATGCTGGTTCGCGAGATGATTTTTTCAGGATCTGTCTGGTTGTGGGCGATCAGATCGAATATCCCGCCGCTGACCTCCTCGGCCATGGGGTAGTAGGAGGACAGCGAAGGCTGGACCGGGTCCATGTCTATGAGCAGGACCTTGAGGCCGGCATCGGCGCAGAAACCGCCCAGGTTGGCAGCCAGGGTGGTTTTACCGACACCACCTTTGGTGGACAAAAGCGAGGTAACGAACATGGTATAAAGCCTCTAATGGGAACATTAGAGGCTGCGTGGTCTTTCAAAACCGGGTCCCGCGTACTCGTGCTCAAGGGGCAGTAGGACCAATTGTCTTTTAACCAATTGGTCGTAGGTTCGAATCCCACACGACCCACCATTTTTGGCTTCAAGGTTCACCTTGGAGCCGAATCTTAAAGATCTGATGCCACTCGTATCAGGTCGCAGGCAGCTGGTTGAGGTGCCTTGATTTACCGGGGTATAGCGCAGTCCGGTAGCGCGCCTGCTTTGGGAGCAGGATGTCAGGAGTTCGAATCCCCTTACCCCGACCAAACAAGCGGCCGTCTGTCGCAAAACATAGCGCCAGCAAGCTGTGATGTAAAATTGAAACGCCCCGTACCAAGCGAAAGCTCGTGTACGGGGCTTTTTTTTGGCAAAAAATCTGCTCTGCGCGTGTCCCCGACGGCCCTGTCGCCCGCACGCTTGAAGCAATCGTAGATCGCTGGGCATTAATGATCATACGCGACGCGTTCGACGACGTTCGCCGCTTCAGTGAGTTTCAGAAACGTCTTGGTCTCGCCAAGAACCTTCTCACCGTCAAGCTCAAAATGCTCGTCGAGTTGGGCGTATTCAACGTCCAGCCGGCCTCCGACGGCAGTGCCTACAAGGAATATGTGCTGACTGATATGGGGCGCGCGGTGTTTCCCATCGTCGTCAGCATGCGTCAGTGGGGGAGCATTATTTATTTAAAGCAGGGGAGAGCTACTCGGTGCTGCTCGACAATGAATTGTCGGAGCCGGTAGAAACCATCGCAGTACGTTCCAGGAAGGGTAAGGTGCTGACTCCGGCCGATTGTCATCGGCGAGTCGTCAAGCGCTGGGGGTGAGACGACCGGAGACCGGAACGCAAGCTGATCTGTTCATCACTGGCAGTGTTGCTAGCGTGGCCAGCGTCACACAGGCATCTTGAGGCAAGCCTGCCTCAGTGACGGTGTAAGTCATCCCGTTCTCTTATGGAAGTGAGCTGGGCGATCAGTTGACCGACGTTACCGTGCTCGTTGTTGACGTCCGAACTGCCCATCCCGATCAGGATAACGATGAGAGCGAATAACAATTCAACCGAGATATAACCGCTTTGGTTCGTCCGAGCCGAATGGGTGGTGTTGTGCGTGTGTGTAGTCCTGAGTATGTGGGTTCGGGGTGCTTGTCCTCGATATGATTCGCTCTGGATCAGTCAGGTATGGATTTGCTGTAATCCAAGGAGACTTTTCGCCTTGGATTACAGCGGCCAGAAAGCGCCAAGGCACGCTGGCCATTACTCCCAGCCTCCCACAATTGCGCGGGAGTTATGCCTGGCTACAGCATTGCGGTTGAGTCGATGGACGCGCTGACTACGCCCACCAATGACACTTGCCCCTGCGGCGCGAAGATCATGTCGGCATTGCCCAGGTCCTGGGTCCAGTCGCCGGTGAGGCCGATTTCGAAGCGATGGCCCTGAGTGTCCGCTTCCACATCCTTGAGGTAGGTGCGGTCCAGGTCTTGGTTATAGACCATCTTCAGTGTCGTCCCGGTACCGTCTCCGAACCCCGTGTAACCCAATGCAGACACGTCGATTTTGTCGTTGTTGTCGGCGAACCGGACAATCAGGTCCACGAAGCTCTGGCTGTCCGTGCGGTAGCTGTCAGTCGCCGCCGTGTAGCGGAACACGTCGGCGTCATTTATGCCGTTACGGCCATAGACCGAGAGGTTCGGATCGTCGCCGCCGCTCAACTGGTCGGCACCCGCGCCTCCAATGATCACATCCGAGCCCCTGCCGCCGTCGATGCGGTCGTTACCGGCCAGGCCATAGATGACCTCCGACATGGCAGTTCCCGTGATCACGTCCCTGCCTGCGGTGCCTTCGGCGGTTGGAGCGGTGAACACCAGATTGTTGCTGTTCAGTTGCCCCGTGAGGTTGCCTTCGAACGCCAGTTCGAAGCGCTGCCCGTCGGCATCGGCATCGAAGCTTTTCAGATACGTGCGCGTGCCCTCGGCGTTGGCCTGGATGGCCAGCGTGCCATTGTGGCCGTCGCCAATGCCGGTGAAGCCCAACGCAATCAGGTCTACCCGGTCCTGGGAGGCGTCGAAGTCCAGGATCCGGTCGCTGCCGGTTTCGGTAGCGGTACGGAAGCTGTCGCTGATCTGGGTGTAGCGGAAAATGTCCGATCCCGTCCCGCCTGTCAGGACGTCACGGCCACCGGCACCTTGCAGCACATCGTCTCCGCCCAGGCCGCGGATGATCTCGGCCGTGTCGTTGCCAATCAAGTGATTGGCATCGCTGGAACCATCCACGTGGTAGTTCCCGTCCTGACTGCCAAAGCTTGTGTCCAGGCTGCCATCCGCATTCAAGCGGGTGATTACGTCGCCGGCGATCAGAATTTTGCCATCGGGCTGGACGACGACCGAATGGGCATAGCTGGAGGTGCCTTGGGGCACCTGGATCGTGAGCTTGCCATCGCCGCTGAAGGAGGTGTCGAACGAACCATCCGCATTCAGCCGCAGTACGTTGAAGGCTCTATCGTCGTTACTCTCGCCGGCAATGACGATCTTGCCATCGGCCTGCACGGTCATCGCAGAACGGTAGTCCAGTCCCAGCGTAGCATCGAAGTACACCACGCCGTCCGCGCCAAACCGGGCATCCACGTTGCCATCCGCCGTAAGTCGCTGAACGGCATAGACCGGATCGCCCGGGCTGCCAGGTCCTTCGCCGTCTGCATACAGCCAGCTGCCGAGCAATACGCTGCCGTCGGGTTGCACGACGGTGGCGATATTACCGGTGCCGTAATACCCGGTAGGGTTGAGGACAAGTGCACCACCGGTACCGAAATCCTCGGCCGGAGCACCGCTGTCGTCCAGCTTGAACACCATTGCTTGAGAGGTGCCGCGAAGGCTGACGTACACCGAGCCATCTGCTGTGGCATAGATAGCCATTCCATCAGCCCCGATCGGTACATCGAGGCCTGCAACGCCGCCATTGCCGAAAGTGGTGTCCAAAGTGCCATCCACGTTGAAGCGTTCTACTTTCAAACCCCCAAGCCCTGGCTGTGCCGACAGTACTTTGCCGTCGGCCTGCACTGCCATGACGTAGTAAGCATAATCTTCCGGATCCAGATTGGCAGGCACGAGGGCAATCCCGTCCTGGCTGAAGCTGTTGTCCAGGCTACCATCACTGTTGAGGCGCACCGCCGTGTAGCTGCCGCGCGTACCATAGCTTTCATCGCCCGGCGAGCCCGGGTAACCAATGGCGGTCTGGAAGCTTTCGCCGCCGACGATGATCTTGCCGTCAGGCTGGAGGATTATGCTCCAGTTTGAATCGCGTCCCGTGGACGGGTCGACCTGCACAGTTCCCGGGCCGGTTCGCACGGTGGAATTGATGGTGGCCTTGCTATTGATGATTGACGCCATGACGTTGTCCTTTTGGCATGGGACCCGATGGATTGGGAAAAGGGCTGCACAGGTCCGTTGAATCTGACCTTGGCAGGACCTATTAATGCGAACGATTTAGGCTCTGGCACACCACATCAACCGCACCCTGCGGCATGACTCCGATCCCGAAAGGCGTCGATACCTAAAGCCAGATGCAGCAGCTCAAAGCCCTGGGCTGCCCCTATGCAGTGGTCGACTCATCCCGAACACGACGTTAAGTATTTTTCTGACTGAGCGGGTGCCGGTCCATCATTGAACTGCTGTGGCCGGACCCAGTTGTAGCGATGCATCAGATTAATCTCTGATGTCCCGCTGAGCCTCTTGGACCGTCATGTAGCCCACGTTCGGTATCCACTCAGTTTTCAAATGACTGTTCAATGGGCTTTGATCGTTCGTGAACAAAAAAGCGGGCCTGCATGATCTGTTCAAGAGATCGGTTACCACGCTCTTCTGCGATATTAAAAAGAGCTCCCATGGATCCCTGCTGTTCCGCTTCACTTCGAGCTGAATAATTTGAACACCTTATCCGCTTTGCTTTCCAAACCAGACCGAGCCTGGGGCAACCCAATGAAACGCACATTTTTAGCCATATCGGCGCCTTTGAATCAGAACGTTGCAGCCGCTGAACAGACGTTTGACTTGCCGAGTTGTGATGTGGAGCTGCGTACTGTGATTGGAAAAACCGGTGGAGATATCGGTGACACCAGGCAAGCCCACCTGTCAGGGGAGCAGATTTTCTGAGTGCAGATATCAATACATCACGCAGAGCTCGCAGGGTTACTCAGGCTCACGCTGAGTTCATGCTCAAACACGTTGAGGCGATCCGGCAGCAGAATGACGACCTTGTCGAGCAGCAGGGTTTTTTGAGTGCTGCAGAAAAAGCGAGCGTTGACCGCGATTTCGATGCCATCGCATTGCAGCTGTGCCAATAGGGTAGACCATGTTAGAACATCTCGACCTCAACGCGCTGATTGCCGCCTACGGCTATTGGGTAATCTTCGTGGGCTGTCTGCTGGAAGGTGAAACAGTGTTGATCCTCGGCGGTATGGCTGCGCACCAAGGCACTCTGCAAATGCTGCAGGTGATCGGCTGGGCTACGTTGGGCGGCGTATTGGGCGACCAGTTGTTATTCTGGACCGGACGTTATTCCGGTGAGCGTCTGCTGCCCAGACTCAAACGTCACCAATCTGCCATCGAACGGGTCGAGGGTCTTATCAAACGCTACCCCACGACTTCTGTGTTCGCTGTTCGCTTTCTGTACGGAATGCGTCTTGTGGGGCCTATGGTGATCGGTGCAAGTGGCCTGTCGCCTTGGCGTTTCGCCTTGATCAATGTGCTGGGCGCGGCAGTCTGGGCAACCCTGTTCGTCTGTGCGGGCTATTGGGCCGGCGAGGCACTGGAGCATTTTCTTGGCGACATTAAGCCCTATCGCCTGCCGATCTTTCTCACGGTGGTAGCACTAGTGACCTGTGCGGCACTGTTACGGTATGTACGTAAGCGGGGGGAAGCAAAGCATCGGTGAGGCAGCGGGTTCGAGACATCGGAATGGTCAGATTCCACGCTTTGTCTTGATCTTCTTTCGCATGTCGAAGAGCACATCCTCAACACACACAGATTTCCTCAGATACCGACATGGATTTCATATCGATTTTTTAAACTGATTGCAACGGGAGATAGCAATTAATACCGGCAGTTTCTGTATGGGGATGGAGTATTCGGCGCACATATAGGTAACGCATTGTTACGAATTCGAGATTTGGACAGGTATGTGTCTATTAGAGTCAAAGTTCTATTTCATCCGTTCGTCGATACCCACCAAAAAAAATTTCAGAAAAGAAAAAGTGTGACGACATAATAGCGCTTAGCCATGGATCGGCTTTTTATATTAACTGAGAGATGCTCGATCTATGAATAGGCTTTCCCTGCCTAGGCCCCTCGTTGCCCCGAAAATAAATGTTTTTCGAGTATTTACTCAACCTGTTCGACGGGGGTGCGGATGACGCAGCAGTGCGTCCAGTCAATTATCCGGCCCTGCCCTCAATGAGGGGGTGAGCAGAATTAATAGAGTGGTTTATCCGGATTTTTATCAAACCTGATGCTCAGGTGCTTTTCCGGCGGACTTTTTTTTCAAAAAATTAATGGGTTATATATGTCCAGCGCAACATCAGGTGTGTTAAGTAATATGACGGTCCGGGCGAAGCTTATGGTCGGCTTCGGAGTGTTGATTTTAATGCTGCTATTGATGGCCTATACAGGAAAGGAAGCGACCGACTCGTTGAAGCGCCGTGCCGAACTGTCTGGAGATATTGCTCAGTTCAGCTCCACCGCTCGAGATATGCGCATCGAGCGTTTGGTTTATTTTTTAAAGGCAGACGATGCACAGGCTGCAAAGTGGTTGGAAGCATTAGAGCGGACCGAGCGTCAGCTGGCAACGATGTCACCGCGTTTCAAAACACCCAACAATATTGAGCTGCTGAAAGAGGCCCAGACAACGATGCAGCTTTATCGTGGGTTCTACAGTCGATCAGTCGAGGCTACCCGAGAGCGTGAGCAGTTACGTACACAGGCCGGCGCATCGGGCGAAACGATTAACGGGTTTTTAACGAAGGTCGCAGAAGCCGCCAATGGCGAGAATGGGAGTGCAACGGAACGTCAGAAACTTCCGGAGCTTTTTATCTCTGTCCAGAAGATGCGTACCGCCTTTCGTTCGTATACGGCATCCCCAAGTAAAAATGGGGAAGATACAGTTCGTCAGGCTATAGGGCAGGTGGGGGCACGTGTAGAGGCTCTCAGAAATACAAACTTACCCACTGCCGAGGTTCAAGGATTAGCTGCCAGCGTGGCCGTCTACAGTGGGCAGCTGGAAGCGTTGGTTGCCGCTCAGACTAAAGTTGATGAGGCTCAAGGCGGTATCACGACATCGATCGCTACCATTCTGGGTATCACGGACAAGATGACCGCCATTCAAAATGAGCTTCGTACATCCGATGCAGAGAAAGCACAGCAGAAGATTTTGCTCTGGCTGACCCTGTCTGCCCTCTTGAGTGTGCTTGCTGCCTGGTTGATCACACGGTCGATTGTTCATCCGCTCAAAGAGACTGTTGAAATCGTCGAGGTCGTTGCAGGAGGAGACTTTACGTACAAGACAGTCGTTACTCGTAGCGATGAGCTTGGCACGTTGCAGGGCAGCATGCTGCGTATGACGGCCGGACTTAGAAGCCTGATCAGCGAAATGAAAGACGGGGTTGTGCAGGTCGCAAGCGCAGCAGAGGAGCTTTCAGCGGTAACGGAGCAGACCAGTGCGGGCGTGAACGCGCAGAAGCTGGAGACTGAGCAAATCGCCACTGCGATGCAGCAGATGACGGCCACCACTCATGAGGTATCCCGTAACGCAGCTCAAGCCGTCAACACGGCACAAATCGCCAGTCAGTTGGCCCTGAAAGGTGGGCAAGTCGTTGACAGGACTCGCTCCCAGATAGAGACCCTGGCGCGTGAGATGAACATGACCAGAACGGCAATGGCGGCGCTTAGAGGGAATACTCAAAGCATTGGTGGCGTTCTGGACGTGATAAAAACGGTGGCTGATCAGACGAACCTGCTGGCGTTGAACGCGGCCATTGAAGCGGCGCGTGCCGGGGAGGCAGGACGTGGGTTTGCTGTAGTCGCGGATGAGGTCAGGGGCTTGGCCGTGCGCACCCGCACGTCGACAGATGAGATCGCGCTGCTCATAAACGAACTGCAAACCAGTACCCATCATATGGGGCAAGTGTTGGAGCAGAATCTGGCACTGACAGACAGCAGTGTTGAACTGTCTACCCAAGCCAGTGAGATGCTGCAAAGTATCACGGCATCTGTTCATGAGATTGAGGTCATGAACGAACAGATCGCTGTTGCCACCGAGCAGCAAAGTAACGTCGGTGAAGAAATAGGCAGAGGCGTCACAAATGTCAGGGACATTTCAGACCAAACGGCTGCTGCCAGTGAAGAGACAGCGACATCGAGCGTTGAATTGGCCAGGGTCAGCGCCAGGCTACAAGAAATGACCAACAGATTCATAATCTAGCCCAACTACCTGGTCCAGGGCGATTTCGTCGTGGGCCAGGACCTGAATTCGGAGGGGTATGATTTACCCTCTGTTCTTCAAAGCGTCTGGCTTTTTTGCAGGGGCGGTCAGTCAAGCAATGAATCATGGCGCGTTGCTGCAAACATCGACGTATGAGTTCGATTATCCACAACGGATATCCGGAAGTTTCGGATATTGGCTTCTGCGCAGGCAGCTTCCACAGCAGTGTGGGCTAACCTTGTGTCGCGCGACATTCACATCGGCTGCACAGTGATCTGAAAGGGCTACTGGCTTGTGCTCGCGGGCTCGAAATACACTGAACGCCCAATCTCTGTCTGACTCCAAATCTTGCCCCGGCGCTCAAAAACCAACGCATCACGTCGATGGGTATTCGAATCATCTGCCTATCAAGGAATTTCCATGACCGATCCACGTAACGTCGCACATGACAAAAAAGTTCAGCAAGAGAAGAAGAACCATGGCGAAGAAATCGCCCCCAATGCCGAACACGCGCCTCAGCCAGGTTTGAAGCCAGCACTCAAACACGAAAATGATGACAAGGACGACGAGCAAGCTTGAGCCGGGCATCCGCCTGACCTGAAGACTTTCGTTTGGCGCTGCTGGCTAAGGTCGGCAGCGCCATTTTTACTGGCGTTACCTGTACTTTGCGCGTCCTGAAAAACTTGCGCTTTATGATTGCCCTCAAGAAGACGTAAGGGGTTCGTGGAAAGGCGTATTCAGCGCGGTTATCCGCCGACGCTGGTTGATATAGCATTTACCCCATACCTGAACGTATAAATGTTCGCTGAACCAGCCCCCACGGTCGCTAATGAGTTCGGGCTGGTGACCATTCGAAGCAAAACTGCCCCAATGGCCATCCAGCCCGACGTTGCAACTACAGTCAGAAGCGAACCGTCACGCCTGCGTTAACCGAATGGAAGCGCGTGTCGGTACCGAACTGCCCCTGGTAGGACAAGTCCAGATCGGTCTGCCGATTCAAGCGCAGTTTCGCGCCCACTTCAGTCAAGGCGGTGTTGCGGGTTTGAGCTACACCCTGTACCTCAAAGTCTGGACCGCCGGCAAAGGACTGAATGTTTCGCGGGTCCAGGTCGCCATAGGCGCGTCTCCATCCCAACGAGCCGTACACCTGAGTATTGACGTTCGCCACATCGATGTTCGACGACGCGCGCAGACCCAGTGTCGAGAAGACGGTGTCCTGTTTGTCGCTGGACACGTCCAGGGCGGCTGGTCCGCCTTTTTCGTGCAGGTCCTGGGCGTCGTAGCGTACATAAGACAGGCCGGCGAAAGGCTCCAGAGCGACACGGCCAACCGGGATGCGGTAGGCCGCCTCACCACTGGCCTGCAGCGACTTGGCGTTGCGTTTGCCGGTCAGGTGGTCGCTGAATCCGGCAAAGGCCACGTTCCGCTCGCTTTCCAGCTTGTGCCAGGTGTAACCGACGTCAGCACTGAGGCGCAGGGCGTCGATTTGGCCACCGGTGTAGAGACCCAGATGGTAGTTGTCGCTGTGGCCGTCGGCATCGCGGTCATCGGCATCGAATTTCGAGCGGCTGTAGCCGGCGTAAACGCCACCGCGCCAGTCAGGGGTGAAACTGCCATCCGCCCCGAACAACAGGCCGCCGGTGCTTTGGTGCAGACCACCGGCACCGTTGTTGCCGTCTACCTTGGTCCAGTTACCGAAGGGCTGCACCCAGGCACCGTTTTGAGTGGTTGGCGCGCTTGGCATCAAATTGAGCGCCATGGCTGGCATGCGCAGCGTTCCCGTATCCAGAATATTGCGCAGGCGAGTGCCCAGCACGCCGGACACCACCTGGCTATTGGCGATCAGGGCCGTCGAGGTGCTGCCGTGATAGTCGCCGGACAGTTGATCGGCAGCGTTACGAGCGCTTTCCGCATCGAGAATCAGCAGGTTGTTGTAGAGGCGCAGCGGTTCACCACTTTGCTCGAGTACGCTCAGCGCGCCAGCGGTATTGAACTGGTTTTGAGTCAGCATGACCGTCTGAAAGATGCCGGGAGCTGGTGCAGGTTCTGGAGTGGGCGTAGGTGTAGGCTCCGGTGTCGGTGTCGGTGTCGGTGTCGGCTCAGGAGTTGGAGTTGGCTCCGGTGTTGGTGTTGGTGTCGGAGTTGGCTCAGGAGTAGGAGTTGGCTCAGGAGTAGGAGTCGGAGTTGGCGTAGGTGTCGGCTCTACGCTTTTTTGCTCGATGGTGAGGTTCAGATCATTGGCCGTGCGCTGCAGTCCGACATTCAGGAATGCCGAGTTGGTCAGCGCCTGGGCATAGGCGGTCCCTGCGGCGGCACCGTCGACCACACCGCCCTGAGCAGAGAGCAGGGTGTAAGTCCTGCCGCTCTGATAGCTCTGCGCGGGATCCAGCGCGGTCACGTTGACCTGCGTACCGCGCAGGGTGGCTGTGCCGCTGACGTTGATCTTGTCGGCTCTACCGTCGCCTGCGATGTCCGCGGCGTAACGTGAGCCTGCGGCCATGTCGAGGTCGCCTTGTATGGCCAGCGCACCTATGGCGTTTTCGCCGGGCGACAGGGTACCGCCGGAAGCTACCTGCGTAGTACCCACCTGACCGACGCCGGCCAGAACGCCGCCGTCCAGTACCTGGGCGCTGTTGGTATAAGTCCCGAACTCGGTGCGCCCGGCAATACCGTTGACCACCAGCGTGCCGTTGCCTACGTTAAATCGCGAAAGGCTTTGGGTCGTGGCCGTATTGCCGCGCTGATTAACCTGGTCGACGTTCCCCGACAGCACCAGTCGCCCGCCGCGCACAACAACGCTGCCGGCCAGTCCGGTAAGGTCGCCGCTCAAGGTGGTATTGCCGTTGAACGCATACACTCGGCCCGTTCCGTTCAGGGTGTTGGCGACCTGCAGATCAGTATCGGTATGGTTGAACGCCAGGTGCCCGTTGCCGGTACCGAAATTAATGGCGGTTTGCGGGTCCAGTCGGCCAGCCGCCTGAGCTGTTCCGGCAGTCACCGAATCGATATCGGTACGGTTGGGGTCGGCCACGACCGGACCGCCCACAGCAAGCGTGCCGCGTGTTGGAGTGTTGATGCTGCTTATGGTGCTGATGAGAAGACCGTTAGTGGCGCTCAGCTCTGCACCGTCTGACAGTGTCAGGTAGGTGCGGGTGTCGCTGGTGCCCAGCGTCATGATTTGCGCTGCGAGCCGTGTGCCTTGTCCGGTAATAGTCACCTGATTGCTGCGGCTGGTGATGGCCGAACCCAGCAAGAGCGAGTCGGTCGTCAGCACTGCACCGTTGTCGAGCGTGAGGTTGTTTCTGTTCCTGAAAACCCCGCTGTTGTCCCATCGGGTTCCGGCTCCGGAAAGATTGACGACGGAGTCGATGTCTACCTGTTGGCTATTGATTTTGCCGCCATCGTTGGCCGTGATGCTCGATCTATAGACAAAGACGCCACCGGCTTCGATGTTGACTGCATCGACCAGCGAGTTCTGGCCACTCACCAGCAGTTCGGCGTTCGAGAATGCGTTGGAGCGAGAGCCATTGACATCGCCCAGGTCGAGGTCCCGCACCGACACCTGACCTCCATTGCGAACAGTCAGGTCGCCTTGACCGACCCCACCGACAACGATCGTGTTACCCAGTACAAATGAGGTACGCGGTACTACCCAGCGCGAACCGGCCCCTTCGACTATGACGCTGGCCTGGGCCGGGTTTACGCCAGTACTGCTGGCTTGGCCAACGATGTTGCCGCCTTCGCTGGTCACGGTTGCGCCACTGTTGATGGTGAGGCTGGAAGAGTTGCCGTCAGTTGACCGCACCTCGATCGAGCCATCAATGACGCGGTCGCTGTTAAAGGTTTCCTGACCATTGGTAAGAACGTAATCCGCTGCCTGAGCATCTGGAAGCAGTGCAAGAGTAATCGCAAAAGCAAGAGGGGATATTCTGAATAAGGGGTTCATAGCGACTCCAGATACTCCATAAAGGCCACAAGGGTGGCTGCCAGCCCTGAGGGCTTGGGCGGTTCCGTTCGGCAGGTTGCCAACGACGGGAGTATTGGGAGGCGAGGGGGTAATGGATATAGTACGCATGTACTAGGCCTGTCTATAAAGTGGCTGCGCCCGGTGAAGCTGCTTTAAAAACAGGTTCGGGCGCGAGTCCGACCGGAAGACTTATTTATAACCTGATCTTCGCTCGCCAACTGTTCTTACAGCGCCGGGTGGCCGCTGAATAATAAAGCCTGCTCGGTTAATCCGGAACTGCCTTAGTGCATCTGTACTATTGATGTTAGGTCACGCAGTAGCTACCGTTTCGTGCGACGTTATCGGGCGCAAATTATTTAAATAATGAATGACAGGGTTAGGCACTTGGTTAGCCAGTCACTGGAGTGTGTAAATGAAAAGTGTAGCCTTGTTTCCATTGATCCTGGCTTTGTCGGGATGCGCGGGTCTTGATCAGGCCATGTCAGTGACCAATGGTGTTATTGATCAGACGGGTGATGTGCTGAGCGGAGATTTCAGAGGGCTGACGGACGCCAGGCAAACAACGTTGACGGAAATATGGGGCGATTGGCAGACCAATGAGGTTACTGCCAAAGAAAAATGGGACGCCCGTACACTGATTATTCCTGGCGTGGTGCAGCGTATTACCAAAACAGGCACAGTCGTCGGTCAGAATCAGATTGCCGTGATCTTCAGCGATCCGTCCAACCCGAAGTGCACGGGCCAGGGCTTGACTCGCGATGACCTGTTGGTGAACAAGAAAAAAATAAGCAGCTTCAAGAAGGGCGACAGAATCCTTGTGAAAGGGGTTTTAGGCACCAGTGAGTCGAAATGGACCGATAATGATTCCTGCTGGCTGTCGTTTGATAAAGCCGAATTTACACTTCAGAAATAAAGCACGGCAGCACAAAACCCGGACGGTGTCCGGGTTCTTCAAGCGGCCTGTCTGCTGCGCGGTCAGTTTTGCCAGGTGGTGTAATAAACCGGAACGCCGCGCGAGTTGGTGATGGAGGCATAGTTGAAACCCGGCGCAAACGATTCTCCGCCTGCGAAGGTATAACCAAACGCGCTGAATTCAATACCACCGCCGACCTGAGCCAACTCGCTCTCGTCCAGCACCCGAAGGGCGGGCACGGTAGGAAGTGCATCATGCGCCTGGTGTGGGTTCACTGCGTGAGTCATGGCTTTATTTCCTCTAAGCTGATCATTGAATGGGTCTTGCGGTCACCAGAAATGACAACAGACCACAGCATTAAAGTCAGCGCCGACAGGCACATCAATAGTACAGATGAACTAGTTATTCGTGTGTCTCTTGGCCATTAGTTCATCTGTGCTATTGAGGTTGCCTGGCATCAGGGGCTGTAATGCGTCGTCCTGTTGTCTCGATAGTATTGCCAGCGTGCCCTTGCAGATTCAGTGATGCAGTCAGGTAGCTGTTACATGGGCTGGTGACACGTCTGTTTTGATCTTTTCAAAACACGGGTGAACCCCCTATCTGTTTTTAGGGTGCATTCCTGATGATCGAAGCGATGTTCATTCATGCTCTTCCGGCCTGAGGCGCTTGACGCGCAAAAGCGCAGTACGCTGGGGACGGTTTTGCTGGTCAGCCCATTGTCGATGAGACTGGCCGCCGCAGTGGCGTTGCTGTTCTGCATGTGCATGGGCCTGTTCCTGACTTTCGCCACCTACACCAAGCGCACAGCCGCAAGCGGCGTGCTGTTGCCTGAAACCGGCCTGATCAGGATCTACTCGCCGCAGGCCGGAGTGATCATCCGTCTGAACATCGCCGAGGGGCAACGCGTGGATGCCGGTGCCGTGCTGATGACCTTGTCCAGCGACACACAGAGCGGCGAGGCGGGTGGTGCGCAACAGGCGATCAGCCTCTCGATCAGACGGCGTCAGGAAAGCCTCACTCAGGAAATCGACGAGACGCTTGCCCTGCATCGCCAAGAGCTGGACGGCAAGAAACGTCAGGTCGCTGCGCTGGAAACCGAGCAACAGAAGATACTCGCGCAAATCGATCTGACGCGTCAGCGACTGGCCTTGACCAAGGGCCTTGCCGAGCGCTACGCCAACCTGCAACGCCAGGACTACGTGTCCCGCGACCAGCTTCAGGAAAAAGAAGACGCCGTTCTGGACATGCGCCTGCGTGGCGAGGAACTGAATCGGTCGCTACTGACGGTTCGCGCCGAAAGCACAAAGCTGCGGGCGGAACTGGTCGAGTTGCCGTTCAACCAGAGCAAGCAGCTCGCCGATCTGCAACGCCGACTGGCCGAGAATCAGGATCGTCTGATCGAAAGTGAAACCAAGCGAGAGATTCTCATCACCGCTCCGACGCTGGGCGAGGCCACGGCGATTGCCGTCTCCAACGGTTCGCGAGTCGACAGTGCGCGACCGTTGCTGAGCATTGTGCCTGCCGACGCGCAACTGCACGCCGAACTCTATCTGCCCAGTCGCTCAGTGGGGTTCGTGCGCACGGGTGACACGGTCATGCTGCGTTACCAGGCCTATCCCTATCAGCGCTTTGGATTGCAACCGGGCACGGTTTCATCGATCTCGCGTACCGCGTTGCCGGCCGATGAAGTCATGACCCTGGGCAACGTCTCTGACCCGATGCGCGAGCAAGGGCCTTTCTATCGGGTCACGGTTGCCCTGGCGGCTCAAACCATCGACGGTCAGGGCATGCACGAGCGCTTGCGTTCCGGCATGCAACTGGACGCCGACATCATGCAGGAAAGGCTGCCGCTCTATGAGTGGATGCTGGAGCCTTTGCGCGGAATAGGAAAGCGGCTTTGAACCTGAAAAATGCCTTCACGTTTGGTATCGGGAGAAAGCTGCCGGTTGTGCTTCAGGCTGAGGCCACCGAGTGCGGTCTGGCGTGCATGGCCATGATCGCCAGCTATCACGGCCAGCACAGCGATCTTTTGTCATTGCGTCAACGCCTCTCGCCCTCGATGAAAGGGGTCAACCTCAAGCAACTGACCCACATGGCTGCGCGGCTCGGGTTAGGCAGCCGTGCGTTGCGCGTCGAACTGGACGCGCTCGGGCAGTTGCAGTTGCCTTGTGTGCTGCACTGGAATTTCAACCATTTTGTGGTGCTCAAGGAGGTCAATGCACGCGGCGTAGTGGTGCATGATCCGGGGCGGGGGGTGTGCAAGCTGACCTTCGACGAGGTGTCCGCAGCCTTTACCGGCGTGGCACTGGAGGTGTGGCCGGAAAGTGATTTCCAGCCCGCCGCTGCACAGCCGCCGATCCCGCTGCGCAAGCTGCTGGGGCGAGTGCAGGGCTTTGGCCGGGTATTGACGCACGTGCTGCTTCTGGCTCTGGCGCTGGAGCTGTGCACCATTCTCAGTCCGTTTTTCATGCAGACCGTCATCGACAAGGTCCTGGTCAGCGCGGATACCGACCTGTTGACGGTGCTGGCGATCGGATTTGGCATATTGCTGATCATTCAACACACCGTTGCGCTGGCCCGTGCCTGGGCGTTGATGTACCTGGGGACGATGCTCGGCTCGCAGTGGCAGATCAATGTCTTTACCCACCTGCTGCGCTTGCCGGTGGCGTTTTTCGAACGTCGTCATCTGGGCGATATCGTTTCGCGTTTCGGTTCTCTGAAGGCGATCCAGCAGACCGTTACCACATCGTTCATCGAGGCCCTGCTGGATGGGCTGATGACGGTTGTCACGCTGGGACTGATGATTGCCTATAGCCCCAGGCTGGCGCTTGTTGCAGTGGTGGCGATGATTATCTACGGCCTGGCGCGCTGGATATGGTTCGGGCCGCTGCGTCGTGCCAGCGAGAATCAGCTGGTCCACGCGGCACGCCAGCAGTCGCACTTTCTGGAAAGCGCGCGGGGCGTGCGCACGATCAAGCTGTTCAACCGGCATGAGCAGCGTTGCAGCGCCTGGAGCGCTTTGTTGGTCGAAGAAATCAATGCCGGGCTGCATCCGCAGAAACTGCAACTGGCCTATCGTGCGTTCAACGGCGTGCTGTTCGGGCTGGTCACGATCATTGTTATCTGGATGGGCGCCAGGCTGGTTCTGGAAGGACAGTTCAGCGCCGGTATGCTGATTGCCTTCAACTCCTACAAAGAGCAGTTCAATGGTCGGGTGGCTGGTCTGATCGACAAGATTGTCGACGTGATCATGCTGCGCCTGCACGGTGAGCGTCTGGCCGATATCGTGCTGCACGATGCCGAGCCGATTGCCGGTCCACAGGCGTTCGAGGAGGCGGGCAACGATAGGGTGCCCAGCCTTGAGGTGCGTCAACTGCGCTTTCGCTATTCCGAGCATGAACCCTACGTTCTGGATGATGTGTCGATCCATATCCGCGCAGGCGAATCGGTGGCCATCGTCGGCCCGTCGGGGGGCGGCAAAAGTACCCTGCTCAATGTGATGCTGGGCATCCTGGCTCCCTGCGCAGGCAGCGTTCTGCTGGATGGCTTGCCGGTCGGAGCAGAGAGCATGGGCAGGCTGCGCCGTATCACCGGCACGGTGCTGCAGGACGACGTGCTGTTTGCCGGTTCCATCGGCGACAACATCAGCTTTTTCGAGACCGGTGCCGACCAGCAGTGGATCGAGCAATGCGCACGTCTGGCTGCCGTCCATGATGACATTGCGCAGATGCCAATGGGCTACAACACCCTGGTGGGCGACATGGGTACGGTGCTTTCCGGAGGTCAGAAGCAAAGGGTGTTACTGGCCCGTGCCCTCTACAAACGGCCGCAGCTACTGTTTCTCGATGAAGCGACCAGCCACCTGGACATCGCTCGGGAAGCAGCAGTCAACCAGGCGCTGCAAGCGTTGAACATCACTCGCATCATCGTTGCCCATCGTCCGGAAACCATCCGTACGGCGGATCGGGTTGTGGCGCTTGCGCAAGGCCGGGTTGCCTACGATGGTCCGGTGCTCAACGAAGCTCCTTCAGCGTGAGCCTCGCGGGCATGATGCGCCGTACTCGCTGGCGGTCCATGTGGTGCGTTTTCGGCGTGTTGGCCGCCTCGTTATGCATGGCGGACGCCCGTGTGGACGCGTGCCCCGGCTCCAGTCGACTGCCTGACGCGCTGAGTCTGGCAACAGCAGTCTCTGTCGCATTGTGCGCCGATCCGAAACTGCGTGAGGTGTGGCTGACCGAGCTGGCTCGGCAGGCAGAACTGGATGCCGAGCATTCGGCTTACTATCCGACCGTGCAGGGTCAGTTTCAAAAAGGCCGCGCTGGCAAGACCACGCGCTATCCGGGTTTTCCCGAAGCGGACTCCAGACTGAACTCCAATACCAGCGTCTACGGTCTCAACCTGAACTGGGTGCTGTTCGATTTTGGCCTGCGCGCCGCAAAAGTCGAAAGTGCCCGGCAGTTGTTGAATGTCGCCAGCAGCAGCCGGGTTGAAGAAGTGCAAAAATCGATGCTTGCCACTGCCAGGGTTTTCTATCAGGTGCAGGCGAACACGGCGCTGCTGCAAGCCAGACTCAGCGCCGAGCGTCTGGCGGCCAACAGTCTGAAAGCCGCTGATGCGAAATATCGCGCCGGGGCCGGTGAGCAGACTGATCGCCTCCAGGCTCAATCCAGTTATGCCGAAGCGCAGCTGGACAGGGTCATGGCGGAGGGGGATCTGGCCGCAGCGCAAGGCGAGTTGGCCTGCCAGCTGGGGTTGTCACCGGCAGCACCGCTCAAACTGGTTGCGCTGGATGAGCCCGGGGCTGATGAAATGGTGTTTCTGGGCGACGTCAGCAGTCTGATGGAGCAGGCCAGGGAAGGGCATCCGGCTATCGAAAAGGCCCGTGCCGACTGGGCGGCAAGCCGCGCCAAGGCCGATGCGGCAAGCGCCCAAGGGCTGCCGACGGTGTCGTTGTTCAGCAATTACAGCCGCCAGGACACGCCTATCGAACAGGTTTCGACCCGTCAGGAGGTGAACACCTGGACCATCGGTGTGCAGATCACCGTGCCGATTTTCGATGGTTTTCTCAATCGGCGCAGGGCGCGGGCCGCCGGTTACGAAAGCGCTGCCCGCGAAGAGGCCCTGCACGAGGTGGAAAACAGCATCGCGCTCAGTGTCTGGAAAAGTCGACAGACACTGGAGTCCAGGACCCGGGCGCTGGCCATCAGTCGTCTTTTTGTCGAGAGTGCCAGCAAGTCTTACGAAATTGCCCAGGGTCGTTACAAAGCGGGCGTAGGCAGTATTCTGGAGCTCCTGCGCTCGCAAAACGATCTGAGCGCGGCCACTCAGAAGCGCGTGGAGTCTCTGGTCAACTGGCATAACGCCAAGCTGCAGTTGGCATCCGATCTTGGCAGCCTGAATATCGGCGACTGAACACCGTCACGGGACGTGCCTGATCGACTGCATAGGGTGAGCGGTTCCGGTTCGCTGCGAACGAGGTGTGTCGATGAAAGACAGAAAGAAAAACGCTGAGCTGGATCAGGCTACCTTGAGGTTGATCGTGGCGACATTTGCGATCACCTACGTATCGTTGATCGGTTTTCTGCCGGGGCTCAGTGTTGGCACCTACCAGCCCATCATTTTCTACTATGCGGGTTTTCTGGTGGTGTCTCTGCTGCTGCGCCAGCACATCATCAGTTACCCAGGTGTATTTCCACTGCGCCGCGTCCTGGGCATGGTGCATGACTACACTGGCATTTCTGTCGGGCTGATTGTTGGCGGTGAAGCCACACTGCCGATTTTCAGCGTGATGGTCTGGGTCACTCTGGGCAACGGCATGCGCTTTGGCTCGCGCTATCTTGCAATTGCCGCGTCTCTGGCCCTGTTGGCGATACTGATTACCTATCAACTGACGCCTTACTGGCAGGCGCAGCCGTTCATGGTCCTGATGCTCGTCGCCGTCACGATTCTGGTGCCTGCCTACGCTCACATTCTGTTGGTGAGGGCTCGTCAGGCGTCAGAGCAGGCGACCGTGGCCAATCGCGAGAAAGAGCGGTTTCTGGCTCAGGCCAGCCATGACCTGCGTCAGCCCATTCACTCCATAGGCATGTTTACTGCCTGCCTGCGCTCAAGCGCGCTGGGCGATCACGAGCGTCAACTGGTCGACAACATCGATCGTTCCCTGCACAACGTGTCGCAACTGTTTCGCTCTATTCTGGACATCTACACGCTGGACAGTGGCAAGGTTTCAGCGAAGCTGGATGTAGTGAATCTGGGCGACATGCTCAATGAAGTCGCGCATCAGAACGCGGCGGCGGCTCGCTGGGCCGGTGTGGAACTCAGAGTGCGCCCCTGTCGGCGATGGGTCAGAGTCGATGCCACGCTGCTCGCCACGATGGTGCAGAACATCATCTCCAATGCCCTCAAGTATGCGCCTGACCACCCGGTGCTGATCGGTGTGCGCAGTCACGCGGGGCACCTGTCTATCAGTGTGCATGATCAGGGGCGGGGTATTGCTGCTGAACATCTGCCCAGAGTCTGCGACGAGTTCTACCGGATCCGCCATGTACGCGACAAGGACGTGGAGGGCGTGGGACTGGGGTTGTCGATCGTCAAGCGGCTTAGCCAGATCCTCAATGTGCACATCGCGATTGTTTCGCGGATAGATCGTGGAACGACAGTCACCATTCATGGACTCGAAGAGGTGAGCGCACCTGTGCGGGTGGTCCGCAAAAAAACGTTGGGCGAGAGTCTGCTCAAAGGGGTCAGGGTCTGCCTGGTGGAAGACGACCAGAATGTTCTGATGGCCACTGCAGCGCTGCTCGAAAGGTGGGGATGTGAGGTACAGACAGCCCGTTCGGCGCAAGGGCTGATTACCGATTGCGACATTATCGTTGCCGATTACGATCTGGGTACCGTGGCCAATGGGCTGGACTGTATCGAGAGCATACGCGCCGCCCGTGGCTGGGATGTCCCCGCCCTGATTGTTACCGGGAGGGAGGTGGACGTTGTTCTTGAGTCCATGCAGGGCGCAGAGGTGTCAGTGCTGTCCAAACCGTTGCGCCCTTCGGAACTGCGCCTGAACCTGCTCTCGATCCGCGAGCGGAGGTTGAGTAATCCCTGACCCGCAGACACGCGGGCCAGGGAATACAGGTGCATCAGACGGTGATGACGGGGCCGCGAATATCCGACGGCGGGGGCACGTCAGGGAATGGGTAGACGCAGATCGGGTCCGGTTTGATTACACCAATACCGGGCACCGGCATGATGGTGAAATCGGCACCGCCGGAGACGCTGTGCATCTCGGCGTCGGTCAATACATGCGCATGAGCCGAACAGCCATCGACTGTGTTTTTCTGATTGCGGTTATTCATGTCAAACCTCTTGGTCGTTATGAAAAAAACGCTTCAAGCGAGGCCGGTTATTCAGGGGCTCGATTATCAGGTGCTGTCAACGGCGTCCAGAGGCTAGCGTCCCGAGCGTGTCTGTAGCCGGATCAACCGTTGAAAGGCACTTGATAATGAGCACGTCAACCATGAGCGCACTCGCCGTGCAGCATTTGCAAAGACAGCAGTCCGTGGGCAGACGTGTCAGGGTCAGCACGCTGCTTGAGCCCTAGACTTCTTGCCGACGCTGATGGGTGGCGGCCACTGCTACAAACATGCCGGCCAGCCCGATGTAATACCATTGAAAATCAAGACTGGCGGCAATCAGAAACGCTAGCGCTGCCAGCCAGAACAGCTTCGACGAATTAACGGTCTTCCCAAAGAGCTTATGACGATCAGGCATCATAATGTTCTCCTGTATGCCCAGTGGGTCATTGCACTGCGCTGTCCATTCGGAATGGCAGGCGTGTCACTGCGCCATCTGGTAGGTCTGAAAAGCGTCAATCGCGGCGGCACCTGCCACGCCAGCCAATATGACCCCGGCACCGACCGCCGTTACCGGGGCCAGCGCCGTTGCAGCGGCCACTACGCCGATGGCTGCAACACCTTCTCCTACGCTCATGCCGCCGGATATCTGTGCCAGTTCTTCATGAGTCAGTTCGCGCATGATCGATTCCTTATTCATTCGACGTTACCTCGTTATCGTAGTGTTTAACCTGTCTGGTCAGTAGACCAACCGCGTTGTCGTCGGCGGTTCTCTGAGCGCCGGTGACTCGCGAGTGGCAGGGACAATACTTAACGACTGTGCCCGCTAATTAAATAGTACAGGTGTGCTAACTGAGCGGGTTAATATTATAAAGCCATTATTCGCGGTTGCTTTATTTGCCGGCAACATTGTCAAGTGCACGACCATTGCTCTGCGCTCCGTAGCAGGTAGACGCCTGACGAACGTTCACTGAAAAGAGTGCTGCCAGGCCTCGTTGGTGGTTGGCAAGTGCGCGGCATGCCTTTGTTTAATGAACGTGCCCTGTCTGAAACTTGTAATGCGCCGGCGGGCAGCAGTGACTTTCTTATAGGTTGTCGTATAACTTACGACTGACCACATGGCTGCACAGAGGCAATCAAATAACGTGGCTTAAACCCGGCCCTATTGGGTTTAAAGATTTTTCCAGTATTCTGAATCACTCGCAGTGATACTTTTTTATACTGTAACTTCTTCTCGTTATTTAATGGAACCTCACGGCGCACTGCGACACTCATCTACTCAGTTTTCTAACGGGTTTAGCCGATGAGCCTTCGCCATGAAGAATATCCAACCGATTATAAACAGTGCTTATTTTCGATATTTGCCGGGCGGTGGCAATGAGCTGCTTATTTCGGGCTGCCCATGATAAGTCGGATGTATTCATGACTCGCTCGATTCAGAAAGTGGCTATCTGCTTTACGAGCATCGGCTGACAGCCTTTGGGCCAGTTGAACGTCCTGATGCCTGTGCTGCCAATGACGAAATTTCATCACTTGCCCCCGACGAATGTGCAGGAATGTTTAATGATAAATCCTATAAAACACTCGTTCAGTCACCTTGGGTCTTCCAATGCTCAAGGTGCCTCGACATCACACAGTGACCTGGTGCCTAACTTTGTGTCTCGAGGACGGACTGGAAAAGTCTCGCTGACCCATTTTGACACCCACGATGAGCGTCATCTGGCAAACCGGCAGAACAACGTTCTGGAATCAATAGACGGCAGAGACTTCATGCTGCTGTTGCAGAAGTACACGGCGGCTGAAACAACCAACGAAGAGTTTGCTGTTCTGAGGGCCGCCATTCCGCGCTATTCCATTGAGTTGGCTGAACCGGGCCGTTCTAAATTGCTTTATCGGGGGATATCGCTGGGCAGAGCGTCTGCGTCGATCTTGCTGACTCTTCCCAAGGGCTATTACAGCCGTGAAGTAGCACATGGCCTTGTGCATGGCATGCAGTTGTCGGACGGCAGTTACTCCGGACGGGGCGTGGCCAGTACCTCGACAGTGTCGGCCATTTCAGAAAGCTTCGCGCTGACCAACGCAATCAGGAAAAAGGAAGTACCCATCCTTTTTGAGCTGGAGGCAATGCCCCCCGTTCCAGAGCTCAAACACAGTGGTGCAAAGGGCGTGACACTTAGCATCAGCCGGTTGCCCTCGTCGGCAGCCGGCAAGAGTGAACATGAAGTCATTCTGGATATCACCAATCGCTACGAAATCACGGAGGTCACCCATAAAGACAAGTGCATGGTTGTCAAAATGACCGTTTTGGGCCGGTCAAAAAGGGGAGACGAACTCGCCGCGCTCGAGACGGATAAATGGAAACAACTCTCGACGGCCAAAGGTTCTAACCCGGGCGGATTGTTTCAGGCCCCTGATGGCGTTAAATGGTATGTGAAAACAGGGCGTTCTACGGATAACTTCCATAACGAAGCGCTTGCCTCCTTTCGCAATGAAGTGCTCGCTTCCAAGCTGTATAGCGCCGCAGGTGTTGCTGTCCCCGATGTGCGGCTGGCGTCCCGGCATGGCAAGCCTGCGTTGATTTCCCGACTTGTAGACGGAACTCAAAAAGACCTTGCGACGATGGCAAGGAGTAGCCAGTTGAAGTGCGGCTTTGCTGTGGACGTCTGGTTGGGCAACTGGGATGTCATCGGCCGGGAGGGGGACAATGTTGTGTTCAGCCACAACCACAAGCCTGTGCGTATCGACCTGGGCGGCGCACTGGTCTTCCGCGCCGGTGGCGAGCGTAAGGGTAACTTCGGTGTCACGCCTATGGAACTGGTCACCCTGCTGTCTCGTAAAGAAAACACGTCCAGTTATGTCTTCCAGAATATTGAGCGTAATGACATCCGCGCCGGCATTGCGGCGATAGAAAAAATACCGGACGCACGCATTGCCGAACTCTGTGCAAAACACGGCCCTGATAATCGTCTCGCACGCGAGGCACTCGGTGAAGTGTTGATCAGAAGGAAAAGGTGGCTGGTCAGTGTGAAGCAAGAGCTCCCTTATATTCATCCTCGAAAGAATGAGCTCGGCCAGGTAGTCACCGTTAAAAATCCAACGTTACCCAGCGGCGTGGACACATGGCGTGATTCATCCCGAACGGCTGTTTTCGTACCTCACCGTTCTGTCCGGGGCAGCCTGAACAATACCCCGTTCAAATCATTTCAGGCCCCCGGAACGCTTTCGGAGTGGAGTCGGATCAGAACGCGCGCTGTCGCTTTCGCAGAGCCTTCGTTCCAGAAGCATGATCGTCTTCGCTCAGCCAGCGGTGCGATAGTTTTCGAGCCCGATGGCAGGGTATGGGTCACCGAGCCGACCGACCATGTATTCGGCACCGCTCATTCTTTCCCCAAAGGCGGTCTGGAAAACGGACTGAACCTGAGGACCAACGCGGTCAAGGAAGTCTATGAAGAGACCGGACTACACGTTCAGCTCTACGGCTTCATTGGCGATTACGACAGAACAACGTCACGCACCCGTTACTACCTTGCCAAACGCGTGGATGGAACACCTTCTGACATGGGTTTTGAATCTCAAAGCCTGAAGCTGGCCAGGCTTACCGAGGCCGGCAGATTGCTGTCCAGCGAGCTGGACACAACCATCTTGCTGGACGCAGTGAAGGTTTTCCAAAAGACCTCCTTCCACTAAGCATCGGATGCTTCAGCGCTGACGGACGGTAGAAGGATCTTCAAACCCTGCGAAAAAACAGTTCACCCAAACGCGTTACCTCCACAGGAAAGGAGTAATGAAATGAGCATGAACACACCCGTAAGCAATAATGGCCACGCCTGGTTGCCTGCCCCGTCGTGCAACCAGGCGTCGGGTTCGGAATATTCCGGGAAGTCATCGAGCAATGCGGTGCACTTTCTTCCTTCAGAAAACACCCATCGTTCGCCCAATACCGTCAGTTGGGGAAATGGCACGCCAACAGCCACCACAGCGAATGCACGAGCCGGTGGAGCCGATCGCAATGACCTGGTCGAGGCGTTGAAGACGCTCATTTATGCGTTGCTGAAAAACCTGCTGGGTCGTTCTTCTGCCAGTGATCCTTCTCAGCGCCAGCCCTCTGCGTCGTCCGGACCAGGGCCGGCTTCTGCGTCTCCCGGCAGTGCTGCTCATTCGACTCCAGACTCAAGCCGGTCCGGGCAGCCTGATGACGGTCGTGCCTTCAATAACGCTGGCCTGGGTACTCATGGCGGCGCGAATACGGTTCCTGACCGGATTGCTTCCCCTGAGGCGGCGCGAAAAATGGTCGACGATGTGAAAAATGCCGGCGGCGGAACACTTCGCATACAAATGACTCACGACCAGATCAATGACCCCGCGCAGATGGCCAAGCTCAAAGCGATGGTCGATGCCGGTGACAAACAAGGGGTCAAGGTTCAATTCACGTTTCGTGACAACGCCAATGGCGGCGGTGGCAACGTCCTGTCCGGGGACAAACTCAAACAAGCCGCTGACGATATCAAAAACGTAGTTTCGGCACTTGGAAAACACCCAAGCTTTGTACTCGACACGTTCAATGAGGGCGGCAAGAGCGCCACCCAGGATTGGGCCGATATGCAAAGCACGCTGATCAAATCTGCGCGAGACGCAGGCTACA
Organism: Pseudomonas caricapapayae; assembly: GCF_001400735.1. Classification (GTDB taxonomy): domain Bacteria; phylum Pseudomonadota; class Gammaproteobacteria; order Pseudomonadales; family Pseudomonadaceae; genus Aquipseudomonas; species Aquipseudomonas caricapapayae. The sequence continues at coordinate 85,107 of NZ_LJPW01000012.1, read as the reverse complement.
AAGGCGACATTGTGGTGGAAGACAGCAATTGGGGAGGTGGCCTGACCGCTGGCGGGGAAAGCGGGCTGGTCAAATACGCCGATCAATTGAAGGCCGCCAATGGCAGCAACAACCCCGGCCTGATCGGCAGTATCCATGAGTACGCCAGCGGTGCCGACGCCTCTTCACGCCTGTCATCGGAGATCAAGGCGTTGACGGGCGCGGGCTTCAAACCTCAGATCGGCGAAGTCGGCAACGCCAACTGGACCGGGGGCGGTAACTTTGAACAGCGCGACGGGGCCAACCAGGCTGTGAACGACAACATGGATGCGCTGAAAGCCGCTGGTGCCGATGTCCTGCCGTGGATGGACCAGTTCAGAAACGGAAAGATCAAGCACGACATCGGCTTCTCTAACAACGATCAATTTTCCTGACATTGCTCGTGGACATCTGATCATGCTCATCAACTGACCGTCGCCGGGTTACCTGCAAAGGTGGCCAGCGATCCATTCAACGTTATCAACACAGGGGAGGGCGACGAGAGGCAACAGCGTCGCCGCCTCTGCTCTTTATTTGTCTGAAAAAGGAGGTAATCAAAGCAATGGCTGTCACCAAACCCATGCTCAATCTGAAGTTGAACACCCAGTTAACGCCACCCGCTGTCAAAAAGGACACAAGCGCCGAACTAAGCCGTTTGAATCCGGGAGAAGTGCGCGCCAACACTCAAACGCGCTTTGCCTTGAACCATCGTGCCCCCACGTACGCGGTAGCGCAGCGCGCGCGGGGTGAAAATCATGGTGGCTGGACGGTTTTCAATACCTTCAGGGCGACAGGGACTGACCTGTTCATTCACATGGATCGCCGGGAGCCCAAGAGCAAGGGTGACTTTGCCGGTGACAAGTTTCACCTGAGTGTTGCGCCCGAACATGTCGCCAGCGCATTTGATGCAATAGGCAAACTCTTGCAAGCGGACGACAGTCCTGTCGACAAGTGGAAAGTGACCGACATGAATAGTGTGCAGACACACTCGTCGGCTGAACAAGCGCGTGTTACGCAGGGGGCTCAGTTCACCCTGTATGCCAAGCCTGACCGCGCGGATAACACTTACAGCCCTCAATACATGGGAAAAATGAGGGGCATGATCAGCAGTATCGAGCATGCGTTACGAGCCGCCGGCGTAGCGCAGAGCCGTCATCGCCCTGCATCGGATGTTGCTCCCGGGCATTGGGCGTATGCGTCTTATCGCAATGAGCACCGAAGCGAAAGAGCGGGATCAGCCAGCCAGGTCAACGAACTGCAAACAGAGCCGTTTTTCCAGCTGGTTTCATTGCCTGACATGGCCGCCTCGCCAGCGATGCCGAATGCCGGAAGTCGCTCGTTGCTGCCACCGCCCTGGACCCGCTGAACAGGTCCGGCTGTGGATCGTTGAATACCAACCAGTTCTCTTTACATCACATTGCCCGCAACCCTTGATCGGGTGTGTGCAGATTCTGTGATCACCCCACGTGCTACCTGCGTGCTTACAAAGCACGTGTTGGAACTAGAAAAAAGCCGTCGTACAACGAGGCGCCTTACAGGAAAAATGTCATGCCGAATCCAGTTTCTCAACACTCTGCCAGTCATGCTTATCTCTACAATCAGCCTTCCGGTAGCCAGCGTCCTTCGCAAGCACCCAGTGCCTCACAACAGGCTCATCGTGCCAGACCCGGCAACACCGTGGCGCTTGTCGGAGGACACCCTGTTCAATTGACCGCGATGAATCGGACCGGGTTTGCGTCTGCGTTTGCAACCTCCCAGACAGTGCACACCACGCAATGGGGGCAAAGAGGCATAGCGCCTGCCTCTGCCCAACAGGTTTTAAATCAGCGCCACCGACTGGCGCACGCGGCAGAGCTTGAAAAACAGCATATCCTCAACAATCAGCTGAATAATTTCCCGACAGAAAAAAGCAGGATTGCACATAACAGTCTGCAGCACTTTAGCCGCTATTCGCCCTCGCAGGGCAGGCAAGTCGTTGATGCATTGCATATCTATCAGCAGGATTATGGCGATAACTACCTGATGAATATCAGCGCGATGGGTTATCGCTCTCTGAGCCACTACTTGCAATCGCTCGACCCTAAATACCACAACGAAGCCGAGGTGAATAATTTTGTCCGTGATTTTGCTCGACATTACGAGGCGGGCGAACTGAACGCCGAGGAGTTTGAAATCCACAAGACCCACATCGAAACCCAGTTGGCGCCACAAACGGCTCTTTTACGACAGTTCATTCATGCCGCTCCGCGTATTTCAGGTGTCTCTCTGTTGAAAGGTGCGACAGGGCATGACGATCTGTTCACGACTCAGCTCAATGGCGAGTCTGCGCTGCACGCTCTGCTCTCGGGCAAGGCGCTGCGCTTCAACGGTTTTCTCAGTACGACATCCAGCGCGGACGCGGCAGTAGAATTCTCCAGTGTGTCGGATGAGCGAGGGTTGGGCAGAGCCAGGTATACGGTGGACCTTTCAAGCGGTGACCTTTCATCTGAAGTGTTGCGGCGTCAAACGCTGCGTGATCTGCAGAGCAATCGCGTTGATGCCTCGTCGATCTTTTTCCGCTTCAAGGCCGACCGCGTTGCGGGTATCCACGTGGATGCCATTCAGGATGCTCACAATCCGGATATGAGCATCAGCGAAGCGGGTGAGCAGGAAATTCTGCTCAATCCAGGGCATTACTTTCAGCCGGAAAAAATCGTGATGCTTGAGCAAGGTTTTGCAGTCACCGGGCGGCTTGCTTATGGCGAGCGCTGACGTGTCCTGAGCTGATCGGCAAGCGCGCTGACGTTACCTGTGCAGGATCGCCTGATGAATCTCCTGCAACGGCATGATGCGTTGCGCAGCGTTCAGTTTGATGGCTTCCTTGGGCATGCCGAACACCACGCAACTGGCTTCGTCCTGGGCGACTGTCGAGCTGCCGGCATCAAGCATTTCCTTGAGCCCGCGTGCGCCGTCGTCGCCCATGCCGGTCATGATGATGCCTGTCGCATTCTTGCCGGCGAATTTGGCCACGGAGCGAAACAGCACGTCCACGGAAGGACGGTGCCGGTTGACCAGCGGGCCGTCGATGACCTGCACGTGGTAAAAGGCACCGCTACGAGTGACCATCATGTGCTTGCCGCCGGGCGCAATCAGGGCCAGGCCGGGCAGGATGCGGTCATTGTTTCTGGCCTCGCGTACTTCGATCTGTGACAGGCCGTTGAGGCGTTCGGCGAACGAGGCGGTGAATTTTTCCGGCATGTGCTGGACGATGACGATACCCGGGCAGACTCTGGGCAGCGCAGTCAGCACCGCTTCCAGCGCCTGGGTGCCGCCTGTCGAGGTGCCGATGGCTACGATCCGCTCGGTGGTCTGCGCCATGGCATGACCGCTGGCAGCAGGCAGGATGGCGTCGGCAGTGAGTTTGCTGGCAGGCGTCAACACCGGTGCGGCAGCGCGCTTGCCGAGGTTCCTTACATTGGAGTTTGCCGCAGCACGGACTGCCGCGACCAGTTCGGCGGCCGAATCAATGAGGAAGTTCTTCAGGCCGGTGGTGGGTTTGGTAATGATTTCCACTGCCCCGGCAGACAGTGCCTGCAACGAGGTTTCCGCGCCTTTCTGGGTCAGCGACGAGCAGATCACCACCGGCGTCGGCCGTTCGCTCATGATCTTCTTGAGAAAGGTGATGCCGTCCATGCGTGGCATTTCCACGTCCAGCACGATGACGTCCGGCCATTCCTGAGCCAGCTTGCCCATGGCGAAAATCGGGTCCGACGCCGCGCCCATCACATGAATATCGGGGGTGTCGTTGAGAATTGCCACGAGTACCTGGCGAACGACGGCCGAATCATCGACCAGCAATACGCTGATTTTTTTGTTTGGCATCTTTTTCAATTGCTTCCATTGGTTGGTGCCTGACCCATACGTTTCCGTTCCACAGGTCGAAAATGATGTTGCGATGACCAGTGCTGCCCAGGTCCTGAGCCGTCAGCTTCAGACGGTGCCGGTCGGCCAGTTCCAGCGCCGCATGGATATTGCGATCCGCGACGTTCTGCATCTGCTGATCCTGACGCTGTGCAGGAAACATCTCGCCGCCGCCGAACAGCTTGACCTGATACTCCTCCGGCAACGTGCCGCTGGCCAGCGCATGGCGGATAAGCATTTCCATCGCTTCATCACCGTACTTGCCGTCCAGTGGTTGATGCTTGCGAATGCGCCCCGGCAACATGAAGTGGCACATCCCGCCGATACGCCGCCACGGGTGCCAGAACGTGATCGCAACACATGAGCCCAACAGCGTGCGCAGGCGCACCGGTCTAGTCTGGAAGACCACTTCTCCGGGAGCCAGGACTATCTCGGCAACGCCGACCGGCGTGTTCATGGTTTGCGGTAGATCGAAGGGGAGACGAGTTTCAGCGTGTCGTTTATGCCGTTGAGGCTCTCCGAATGGCTGATGATGAAATAACCCCCTGACTTGAGACGCGGCAGCAATCGCGCAACGACTTTACTCTTGGTTTCCTGATCGAAATAAATCATTACGTTGCGCAGAAAGATCACGTCGAATTCACCCAGATCGGGCAGGGTGTCATTGAGGTTTACCTGCACGAAGCTGACCCGGCTGCGCAACGACTTGTCGATCAGAAAGGTGCCTTCCTGTCGCCCAATGCCCTTCAGGCAATATTTGAACAACAACGGTTGAGGCAGGGTTTCGGTGCGCTCCATGGGATAGTGCCCGCTGCGCGCCTTGCTGAGCACGCGAGTGCTGATGTCCGAGCCGACCACTTCCCATGGAGTGGTGCCCAGATGTTCCGCCAGCGTCATGGCCAGGCTGTAAGGCTCTTCGCCGGACGAGCTGGCGGCGCTCCAGATCCGAAACACCTTGCCCGGGGTCACTTTGGGCAGGACCTGCTGGCGCAGGAAGTCAAAGTGCTTGGGCTCGCGAAAGAAGTACGTTTCGTTGGTGGTCAGCAGGTCGAGCGCCACTTGCAGCTCGCCATTGCGCTGGTCGCCCATGATCAGCTTGAAATACTCGCCATAGTTGTCCAGCTGGTAGTGCTTGAGGCGCTTGAACAGACGGCCGGCCACCAGTGCTTTCTTGGCCAGCGTCAGTTTGATGCCCGCAGCGTTGTACAGCCAGGCCTGGAACTGGCCGAACTCGCGATCGGTGAGCGACGCTGTATCAGGCATGTGCAGGCCTCACGTCGCGTCGGTGTCGGGCGGCAGTGACTGGCCAGCCTCTGCCAGGCTGGACATTTCATCGATGGACAACACGCGATCGACCTCAAGGACGATCACGAACTTGCCGTCGACCTTGGCCATGCCGCTGATGAAGTCGGCACGAATGCGCGCACCGAAGTTCGGTGGCGGTTCGATCTGCGAGGCCGGTATTTCCAGAACTGCCGAGACGTTATCGACCAACAGGCCGATGTCCTGGGGCTGGCCGTCCTCGCTGTTGGCCTCGATGATGATCACGCACGAGCGTCGTGTGATGTCCGAGTTCTGTCGCCCGAAGCGCGCCGACAGATCAACCACGGGCACCACCGCGCCGCGCAGATTGATCACCCCGCGCACGAAGGCGGGCATCATCGGCACCACCGTCAGGCTGCCGTACTCGATGATTTCCTTGATGCCCAGAATGCCGATGGCGAACATCTCGCCACCGAGCATGAAAGTCAGGTACTGCGCCTCTTCTTCGACCGCCGGGACGGTCTGCCGAGTCGTGACCAATGAGCCCATGTCGTTCTCCCTTTGAATCGCTAACGAAGCCGGCAATCAGAACCGGGTGAATTCCGATTCGTCCGGGGCACCCGCCATGCTTTGCGCAAATGCCTTGCGCGGAGCCTGTTGCGGCGGACGCGGCGGCTGGCGGTTCGGGCTGCTGCGGCTGTCGACAGGGCCGCCTTGTGCGACGCCCCTTGGCGACGCATCAAGGGTGAAGAAGCTCATGGCCTGTTGCAGTTGTTCGGCCTGACTGCTCATTTCTTCAGCGGTAGCGGCCAATTCTTCGCTGCTCGAGGCATTTTGCTGGGTAACCTGGTTGAGTTGGGTCATGGCGGTATTGATCTGCGCCACACCGGCCGCCTGTTCTTCCGAAGCCGCGCTGATTTCCTGCACAAGGTCAGAGGTCTTGTTGATCGACGGGACCATTTCGTCCAGTAGCTTGCCCGCCTTCTCGGCCATGTCCACGCTGCTCGACGACAGCTCGCCAATTTCCTGGGCGGCGACCTGACTGCGCTCAGCCAGCTTGCGCACCTCGGCGGCCACTACCGCGAAACCCTTGCCGTGCTCGCCCGCACGGGCCGCTTCGATGGCCGCGTTGAGGGCGAGCAGGTTGGTCTGATAAGCGATGTCGTCGATGATGCTGATGCGTTGGGCGATTTTCTTCATCGCGACCACGGTCTGCTGTACCGATTCGCCGCCATCGGTGGCTTCCTTGGCGGCCTTGCTGGCCATGCCATCGGTGACTTTGGCGTTCTCGGTGTTCTGGTTGATGCTGGCACTCATCTGCTCGACCGAGGCGCTGGTCTCTTCGACGCTGGCGGCCTGTTCGCTGGTGGCCTGGCTCATCGACTGCGCGGTAGCGCTGACTTCTTCCGAGGCGCTGGCCAGATTATCGGCGGCATTGCGTACTTCGCCGATAATATGCGACAGCTTGCCGACCATATTGCGCATGGCGTTCAGCACCATGCCGGTCTCGTCCCTGGAGCCGTGACCGATGTGCGCGTTGAGATTGCCTTCTGCCAGTTGCTCGGCGGCAGTCGCTGCTTCTTTGAGCGGGCGGGAAATGATCCGTGCAATGAACAGTGCCAGCCCCAGGCCGACCAACAAGGCTGCAACCAGTACGGCGATGATCGAGATGCGCGCGCTTTCGTACAGGCTCGTGCCCTTTTCTCCGGCGGCGGTTGCCCCGGCGTCGTTGAGCTCGACCATTTTTTGCAACTGGTTGGTCACTTCGTCGAAGTGCAGTTTGGACTCACCGCGCAGCAATGCACGCGCTTCGGTTTCCTGGCCCTGCCGGGAAAGCTCGAACAGGTCGTTGCTGACTTTCAGGTAGGCGGACCACGAGGCACTTACGGCACTGAACATCTGCCGGTCCTGATCGCTGATGATCAGCTTGTCGTAGGTGGCCAGTCGCGTCTCAAACTGTTTGCGGGACTCTGCAGCTTCCTGCTCCATCTGCGTCTTTTCCTGGGCAGTGTCGGCAGCAATGTGGCGGTTTTCCTTCAGCCGGAAGTTAGCTGCATAAAAGCGCATGCCTGACGCCGCACGCATGGACGGCATCCAGTTTTCCTTGATGTCCTGAGCGGCCTGGTTGACCTGGCCGAGCTGGATGATGGCAAAGACTCCCATGGCTGCGGTCAACGCCAGAACCACCAGAAACGAGGTAATCAGCTTGGTGGAAATCTTCAGATCGTAGAACCATTTCATTGAAGTAACTCCTTGGGAATTGCGAATCCGTCAGCGAGAAGTGGGCAAAAGGGATTGAGGTGCCTGGGTCGAGCGGGCTTCCATCTGTACGATCTGGTTGAGCAGAGCCGGGATGTCGAGAATCAACGCCACTGCTCCGCTGCCCAGAATCGTCGAGCCGCTGATACCACGCAGTGCGCCGAACAGCTTGCCCAGAGGTTTGATGACCGTCTGAAACTCGCCCAGCAGGTCATCTACCACCAGCCCGGCCTTGTGTTCGGCGTAACGCACCACCACGACGTTCTGGCGACGCGCGGCCGGGCCTTCATGATTGAAATGGTCGCGCAGGTAGACCAGCGGCAGCACTTCGCCACGCAGGTCCAGATAGCCGCTGTCCCGGGTCAGGTGACGATTCTGTTCGTCCAGTTCGATGCATTCCTGCACCATGTCCAGCGGGATGACGTAAGTCGATTGATCGATGCCGACCAGAAAACCGTTGATGATTGCCAGCGTCAGCGGCAGGCGAATGCGCACGATGGTGCCCTCACCGGGCTGGCTGTCCAGGTCTACGGTGCCGCGCAGCAAGGTGATATTGCGCTTGACCACGTCCATGCCGACACCACGCCCCGACAGGTTGGTGACGGCCTCGGCGGTGGAAAAACCGGGTTCGAAGATCAGGTTGTAGATTTCCTGATCAGTGAGGCTTGCGCCAGCTGCCACCAGCCCGCGTTGCTGGGCTTTGTCGAGGATTCGCTCGCGGTTGAGTCCGGCACCGTCATCGGCGATCTCAATGACGATGCTGCCCGAGTCATGGTACGCATTGAGGCTCAAATGGCCTTTGGCCGGTTTGCCTGCCGCACGGCGCGCTTCGGCGCTTTCGATGCCGTGGTCCATGGAGTTGCGCAGCAGGTGCATGAGCGGGTCGCCGATCTTTTCGACGACGGTCTTGTCCAGTTCGGTTTCCGCACCGTTGATAATCAGGTCGATGTCCTTGCCCAGTTCCTGGCTGACATCGCGCACTACGCGGCGGAAACGATTGAACGTGTCGCCGATGGGGATCATGCGCAGGTGCAACGCACCGTCCAGAATTTGCTCGACCAGGCCTGAAACGGTCGAACTGGCTTCCTGAAGCGGGTCGTTGTCACACGAACGGGCCAGCAGATTGGCACCGGCGCTGGCAATGACCAGCTCGCCGACCAGGTTGATCAGTTCATCAAGTTTGTCGGCGTTGACGCGCACATAACGGCCGTCCTTGCTTTTCTGTTCGCTGCCCGAAGAGGGTGGGCGTTCTACTGCCGTAGCCGTAGCGGGCGTGCGCGGCACAGCACGCTGATCGCCCAGCAGTTCGCCGCTGGCAACCGCAGGGCTGTGTCCGGTCTGCGAGACCAGTTCTGTACCGGTTGGCTCGATACCGTCTGCGGGCTCGTTTATGAGGGTTATTTCTACGGCACAGTCTTCACGCACAAAATCGAAGACTTCATTGATCGCGGCGTGCCCGGCAGAAGAGCGGAAATCGATCTCGAAACCCAGATGACAGGATTCCGGGTCCCACGCTTCCACTGCCGGAATGCTGTCGGTTACCGTCGTGACCTGAACCATCTGCCCCAGAGTATTGAGGTAGCGCAGGAACGACAGCGGGTCCATGCCATTACGAAACACATCCACGCCAAAACGCAGCGAGATATGCCATAGCCCTTCGGCCGGCGGCTCATCGATCACGCCCGGCGCTCGCGCATCGTCGGCAGGCTGGGCATTGGCGGGGGCCTGATAGACCTGTAATGCCTGGCGCAATGCCGCTTCGCGTTCCAGAGCAGGTGCCTGCAATTGCTCGCCACGGCTGGCCACCACGTCGATCAACTCAAGCATGTGATCGCCGGATTTGAGCAGCACCGCGATCAGCCCCGCGTCCACCGAAACACTGCCCTCACGCAGACGATCCAGCACGTCTTCGACGATGTGAGTAAAACTGACAATGGGCGTCAGCCCGAACAGTCCGGCCGAGCCTTTGATGGTGTGCGCTGCGCGGAAAACTGCGCCAATCGCATCCTGATCGCCGGGTTCGCTTTCGAGCTGCAGGAGGGATTCTTCCATAGCCTGCAAAAGCTCACGCGCTTCAACGATGAACGTTTGCTGTGCCTGATCGAGATTAATACTCACGGTGACTTCCTTGATCGATCACTGGGCAGTACTGCAAATGGACGCGCTACAGCACGACACCCGGATTACATAACTCGAAGGTTTCGCTGACCGCTTTGCTTTGCCCGGTCAAATGCAGCGAAGTCCCGGTCTTGCCGGCTTCACGCTGGATGACCGCCAGCAATTGCAGGCCCGCACCGTCCATCTCGGTGACCTGCGAAAGGTCCACCTCCAGACGTGCCGCAGCGCCGATCTGTGGCAGCAGTCGGGCAGCAAGTTCGGTCACGGTGTAAATCGTCAGCTCGCCATCTATCTGCACGCGTGCAGTGTCGGTGGCACTCTCGTCTGGCGTCGGCATGCTGGCCTCCAGGGACCGGGGTCTCAGGGCAGGATCAGCTTGGAAACAGCCGCCAGCATTTGTGCTGGCTGGAACGGTTTGACGACCCATGCTTTTGCGCCAGCAGCCTGACCTTCAGCTTTTTTCGACTCCTGAGACTCGGTGGTCAGCATGATGATCGGCGTGAATTTGTAACTGGCCAGCTTCTTCACTTCCTTGACGAACGTGATGCCATCCATATTCGGCATGTTCACGTCACTGATGATCAGGTGCACTTTCTGCCCGGTCAGCTTGCCCAGTGCATCTTTGCCGTCGCAGGCTTCGATAACGTCGTATCCGGCACTTTTCAACGCGATGCCGACCACCTGCCGGACGCTGCTTGAATCGTCGACCACCAAAACACTCTTAGCCATGATCTACTCCTAGAAAAATGTGATTTCCTGCGAATTCTGCTGGGCAGCCGATTCACCGTGGTGAGTACGGCGTTGCTCGTCGGTCGCGTACGTGGACTCCATACGCGCCAGCCATTGCCGTGCGTCGATGGCGACGGTCTGATCGGGAGACTGGCTGGCCTGCAGCAAGTGCGCGTGCAAAGAGTCGATGTTGTCGCGTACGTGGGTCAGGATCTGGCTGACCCGATCCTGAAACTGCAGGTTTACGAGCACCTCGGTCATTTCGTCGCGAATACCGTAGCTTTCCTGCTTGAGCAGGTCTGCGGATTCGGCCAGGCGACCTGTAATGCTCTGGAAGCGCTCCAGTACGTTCTGGATACTTTGCTCGGAAGCCGCCACCGAATGGCTGTCCTGGTCGGCACCGCTGGAGGCGGCCTGCACCAGTTGCGTGATGGCGTTGTTGATGATGTCGACCTTGGCGGACATCTGCTGACCGGTTTCGCTGGACTTGCTCGACAGGCTGCGCACCGCGTCGGCTACCACGGCGAAACCTCGGCCTGCTTCGCCTGCGCGTGCGGCTTCGATGGCGGCGTTGAGGGCCAGCAGGTTGGTCTGTGCAGCAATGGCGGCAACGTCCGCGGCCATGGTGCGCAATTCGCCAGTGTAGGCGGTCAGGCTGCGAACCTGAGACAGCGTCTGGTCGCGGCTGGCCTGGGTGGCCTTGAGGGAGTCGATTACCTGGCTCAGCTCGCTGTCGCTCTGGGACAGGACTTTCAACGCACCATCGGCGTTCTGACCGTCGAGTTCGCCGGCAGCGTGTTGCGAGGCCTGCACGGTTTCCTGCAAACGCTCGGAAATCCCCATGAAACGGCTGCTCAGCTCGACGATGGCGGTTTCGGTCTGCTGACGTGAGCTTTCAACCTGCTTGGCCCAGATCGGCATGGCACCGAGGAAGATTTCATTGAGTTGGGCACTGGTGGCCGTCGCGGCGCTTTGCCCGCTGTGCGCCTGATGATGGTCCAGCGCTTGAGTCACGGCGCGACGCACTTCATTACGTTGTGACTGAGCAGCCCAGAAAGCAGCGCCAACGCCAATGGCAACAAGGGCAGCGCACGCAACCAGTTCGGCAGGGCGCGTACCCGATTGCGTCAGTATCCAGGCAACGGCAGGTATGACAGGAATCAGGGGAAACCAGATAAAGCGTGGATGGCTTTGCGCAGGAGTACTGCTGAATTGATTCGACATATGGGTTCGATCCCTGAACAGTGCAGCGTGATACACGACTCCCTAGTTATCTGCGTGGCGTAGACGAACTTTATACCTGTGCGGGTGCCTTCCGTCTGATCACTGCGTGTAGAGCCCGATCACTTTAAAAATAGCGGGTATTCAGAACGCTGCAAGTCAGCGTCGGAAGTGGGTTTTCAGGCTTCTGCCCGAAGGGCGTGGGAGCGAACTTGTTCGCGAAAGGGCCGGCATGATCGCCGAAAATGCGTCGCCTGAAACACTGGCTTCGCGAACAAGCGAAGCGTCGCCCGTCCGCTCCCACGGCCTCCGGCCAGAATCTAAAGCAGACTTGTATAAAACGCCGAGCGCTGTGGAATGCATTTCGCGACGCTCTGCATCGCAAGAGGACGCAGAGCGTCCAGAACGGCATGCCGACGCGGAGCGTCGCACGATAGTCGAGGCTATCGCTGCGTACGCTCCAGCGCCGGTATGGCAATAAGCCCGGCGCGGGCTGTTAGTGCAGCTTCATTCGCGGCTCGGTGCCTTTGCCGATCTTGCTGCCCAGCATCAGCATCAGGGTGCGGAAGGTGCCGTACAGCGCCATCTGGTGCATGCGGTACAGCGATACATAAAACATCCGCGCCAGCCAGCCTTCAAGCATCACGCTGCCCATCAGGTTACCCATCAGATTGCCGACTGCCGAGAAGCTCGACAGCGAGATCAGTGACCCGTAGTCCTTGTAGGTGTATTCCGGCAGTGTCTTGCCTTCGATCCGCAGGCGCAGCGATTTGGCCAGGAGTGACGCCTGCTGGTGAGCAGCCTGGGCGCGGGGCGGGACGTTGCGGTCGGTGCCTTTTTGCGGGCAGGCTGCGCAGTCGCCGAACGCGAAGATATTCTCGTCACGGGTGGTTTGCAGCGTCGACAGCACTTGCAACTGATTGATCCGGTTGCTTTCGAGGCCATCCAGTTCATGCAGAAACGCCGGGGCACGAATACCTGCCGCCCAGACTTTCAAACTGGCCGGGATGAGCTGTCCGGTAGCCGTGATCAAACCATCAGCGGTCACTTCACTGACTGCTGCGTTGGTCAGTACCGTCACACCGAGCTTTTCCAGGGTCTTGTGGACCGGCGCGCCGATGCGTTCTGGCAGCGCAGGCAACACCCGTGGCCCGGCTTCGATCACCGTGATACGCAGGTTTTCCGGTTTGATCTGGCCCAGCCCGTAAGCTGCCAGCTCATGCGCCGCGTTGTGCAGCTCTGCCGCCAGCTCGACACCGGTGGCACCAGCGCCCACGATGGCCACGGTAATTTCCTGCGCGCTGTCGGCCTGACCGGCGTGGGCGCGCAGGTAGTGGTTGAGCAACTGCTGGTGAAAACGCTCGGCCTGCTTGCGGCTGTCGAGAAACAGGCAGTGCTCTGCCGCGCCCTTGGTGCCGAAGTCGTTGGTGGTGCTGCCCACCGCAATCACCAGCGAGTCATAGCCCAGGCTGCGTGCCGGCACCAGTTCTGCGCCGTTCTCATCCAGCGTCTCGGCCAGATGAATCTGACGGCTGGCGCGGTCCAGGCCGGTCATGCGCCCGAGCTGGAACTGAAAGTTGTTCCATTTGGCCTGAGCGACGTAGTTCAGCTCGTCCTCATACGAGTTGAGCGAACCGGCAGCCACTTCGTGCAACAGCGGTTTCCAGATATGCGTCAGGTTGGCGTCGACCAGCGTGACACTGGCCGTGCCTTTCTTGCCCAGGGTCTTGCCCAGACTGGTAGCCAGCTCCAGACCGCCAGCGCCTCCGCCAACGATAACAATACGATGCGTCATAAGGATTACTCGGAAGGTTTAAGGAATTCGGGGGGAGCTCGATCTTCGCGAGCGCAAGGCAGCTCATAGCGTCAGAAGGCTCGATAACAGGTTCATCACGGCAATACCGGAATCAGGAGCGGCCTGCGCTCGACTGGATAGCGGTTTGCCTGAAGGTACTCTTCGACACACCTTTGCGGTTCCGGGTTCAGAGGGCTGCTCAATTTATCCGTCGTCTCAGGCGTGCTGGCGGGCAGGGGGCCAGGGGTCGGTGACTTCGAGCGGCTCGACCTGCAGCGTGTCATCCAGGCGGATGATTCCGCTTTGTAACACTCGCGCAGTAATTCCACCATGCCCGCGCACCGCCTGAAAGGTGCCGTGGCCGAGACGCTGCTCAAGCCGCGCACAAGGCTGACACCAGCCGGTGGTTTCGAAAATAGCCTGACCTATTCTGAAACGTCGATTCTTCAGGCTGAACAGGTTGATGCTACTGATCACCAGATTGCGCCGCAAGTCCTGCGGCACGACAGGGTTATCCGCCGCACGGCCCAGCAACGAGCCAATCACGGCCAGATGTTCCCACTGAATCAACGTCACCTGCCGCGCATTACGCGGGCCAGGCCGTGAATGGTCGCCGGTCAGACCCGCTTCGCGACGCGCCTCCACTGCATCCAGCTCGATCATCTCGACCCGCGACTGCGGGCGCACGCCTATCCAGCGCACGCGACCTTGTTGAGGCACATCGGCCAGCAGTTCCTGCAAGGGGCTCATAAACTGATTCCAACATCGAAAACAACACTGCGCCCCAGATTGGTACGCAGAAAATCCGGAGCGCCCGGATGCGCGAACAATACCCGAGCGAAGGTCGGCCCCACCAGCGACAACGAACGCCAGCCCTGACGCAGGTACTCGGTCGGCGGCGGAAAATGACTGTTGAGGTCCAGAACCTCACGCTTGAGACTGGCGAAGGCGATGATATCCAGCCCGCCCAGATCAATGCCGCGTTCGCGATAGTTGGTGGATTTCTTGCGCAGGGTAGGGGCGAGTCGGTGCAGCAGTTCAGAGGCCGGAATCCGCTTGGGCTTGGCTTCCCGACGTACCAGCTGGCTCAACGAGAACGCGCTTCGTCGTCGCGCCAGTTCTTCGCGCCACTCGTCATTGAGACGCCGCCCCTCGTCGAGTACGAAAAACACCTCGAAACGCCCGTCACGAAACAGTACATCCGGCGGCTCCTGACTGGCGGGGGTGAAGTCCTCATTGCGATGCGCAATGTTCAGCCCCTGCAACAACCGCTGACAAACCCAACGCTCACGCTCCCACTTCCGCGCATTGGACAGAAAGGCGTTGGCTTGTTCGGCCTGGATCGTCAACAGGCGCAGGTAGTCTGAGTCATCCATAGGGGGCTAGCTTAGCGTTCAAGTTGCCATGACTGGAAGAGTGAATGCCGGGGTGTAGACTGGCAATTCATTTTTTGATTGCCTGCCATAAATGCTCGCAGGCGCTGCTTTTATCGAGGATCGATCTGTGAAGCTCCTGCCCATCCTGCTGCTGGCCTTGCTGCCCCTCACCGCCAACGCTCTGCAAGTCGGCGAACGTCTGTCCTACTGGACGTTGCTTGATCAATACGACCAGCCCTATACGTTGAATAACCACACGCAAACCCTGCTCGTCGCACGCAGCATGGACGCCGCCAAGCTGGTCAATGCCGCCCTTCAGAACAAGCCCAAAGGCTTTCTGGAATCGCGCCAGACGGTGTTCGTCGCTGACATTCAGAAAATGCCGACCCTCATCGCCAAAATGTTCGCCATCCCCAAAATGCGGGATTACAGCTATCGCGTAATGCTTGATCGAGAAGCGCGCATCGTGCCGCAGTACGCAGGCGATGACGATAAAGTGCTGTGGTTACAGTTGCGCGACGGGCAGTTGGTCAGTCAGCAGCAGTTTGGCAGTGCGGATGCGTTGAGGGCTGCGTTGGAGAAGCCTCAGTCTTGACGGCGTGCTTGCGCACTTGCTTATACATGTACTGCGTTAGGGCAGATTCAGGTTGGGATCAAAGCATGGGTTAGATAAGCCTGCCTGATCTGGGGTCGAGCATTTATAAGGCGCTTGCTCACCGCTCAAGGCGATGGCTATGAAAATAGACTGTGCCGCTTTCAATTTTTTTGCCGTGTGTATAGCGCGTGGTAGATTTCCATTCAGTCGCCTAAAGCTTTTCTGTCCAGCGCCGAAGGCATGAAAAGCCAGTCAAATGGTACTCAGGGTTTCTTCTCACATGGATCGTAAATGAAGCTATTTTTCTCTCTGGGTCGGGCGATCTTGATCTGCATTTTTACCTACGCACAAGCGTTCTGTGCCTGTTCAACGCCAAATGCCTGCGGGCGAATGTGGCGGGTGATGAGGGTCTCTAAACATGTATTCAGGAAGCGGATATTGAAAGCTGATGCACTCTTCGCCGGCTTTTTGTTCTTTTGTCTTTCAACGAGTGCATTGGCATCAATGCAGAAGGGCCTGGATGCGTACAGTCAAGGACTGTATCAGCAAGCATTTTCTCTCTTCCAAAAAGAGGCTGCAAAAGGCAATGCTCAGGCCGAGTACTACATCGGGTTGCAGTATGAGGAGGGTAAAGGTGTCTCCAAAGATGCGATAAAGGCCTTTGAGAATATCTCTGCCGCCGCACAACAACGGCTGGTGCTGGCTCAATACAGGTTAGGTTTTTTTTACGAAAACGGTGTTGGCACAGCTGTAAATCTAGCAAAGGCTGCTGAGTTTTATAAGGTCGCTGCGGAACAAGGTTTGCCTGCTGCGCAGTCCCGATACGCACTTATGCTTGGCGAAGGAAGAGGCGTAGAAAAAGATGAAGCGTCAGCGGTAGACTTCATACAGCGTGCCGCTGACAGCGGTGATGCCGAGGCGTTGAATATTCTGGGCGTGGGATACATCGAAGGTCGTGGTGTCGACCGTGATGCGGCCAAAGGTTTTCGCTTTCTCAAATTGGCAGCCGAGAAGGGCGACACCCTTGCGCAACGAAACCTGGCTAAAAGCCTCGCGGACGGAAAGGGCGTCGAGAGAGATGAGCGTGAGGCATTTAAATGGTATGAAAAATCCGCTGCGGGAAACGACCCTGTCGGTCAACTGGCGCTGGGCCAAGCCTATGAGTATGGCGCAGGTGTAGAACAGGATTATAAAAGCGCCCTTGCCTGGTATAGGCGTAGCGCTTCAGCTGACTATGCCCCTGCGCAGTACAAGATTGGGTATTTTTCTATCGTTGGCAAAGGAGTGGCGACGGACTACACAGAGGCTCGTTATTGGCTTGGGCTCGCAGCTACTCAAGGGCTTGCCGTTGCGCAGGCGGATCTTGCAAGTCTTTTTGAATCGGGCCGTGGCGGTGCTGTTGATAACGCCGCAGCTGCAAAGTGGTACCGATTAGCGGCTGCTCAAAATATGCCGCGTGCCCAGTATCAGCTTGCGCGCATGCTGAAAGAGGGGCGTGGTGTCGAACGTAACTATGCAGAAGCGCTGCTGTATTTTCGTGCGCTCCCTGCGGAGCGAATTGCCTATGCGGAAAACGAGTTAGGCAACATGTACAAACATGGCTATGGTGTTCCCCAGGATTACCCGAAAGCTATGGATTGGTACTGGAAGGCAGCGGAGCAGGACGACGCCGCCGCTTTCGCGAACCTCAGCTTAATCTATGGGAAAGGTTTGGGCGTTTCGAAAAATTCAGTGATTAGCTATGCCTTGATGAAATGCGCGTCTAGCATAAATCCTGACAGCAAGGTCTACAAAGACGCAATACGTAAGGTTGTCGAGGAGATGGATCCCGGGAAGACTATCGATGGAGACAGACTGTCGCACGAGGTTTGTAGAAGCAAGAGCGTTGCTATTGGTAACTACCTGAAATAGACTTTTTTGCGCAGTTTATTAGCGCGCTGGTAGAAGCGTCATGTGGGGCTGAAAAGGCTGATGTGGCAGTGAAGGTAAAATTATCCTGAAGCAGGAACCTGGCAGTGTTTATTTTGGGTTTGGTGGTTTACGTGTTGGGCGGTATAGGTCTCTATTATGTGACTGGGTATTTAAGAGCTACGGGTGAGATAATGGACGCCATGTATGCTTGGATTTTTCTTGACGCGGGAGTTCAGATATCGGTCTATCAGTTTACGTGCTTTGGGTGGTCAACAGTATGTCACGCTTGTTGGAGTACATTTTTCTCACGACGGGGTGTGGTGTGGGTGGAGAGTATAAGTTTTTCAAACGTTATTTGTTTATTCTTTAGAGTGCTCGGTTATTTATTTTTCTGTCTTTTTATTCTGGGGATTGTTGGAGTGGGGGTTGCCAAGAGACCTTTTTCTGACTTTCATCAATTCTTTTCCATACTGATTCCCTGTCTTTTGCTGGGCGGCTGGGTTTGGTCTGCACGAGATATTCTGATTGCTGTTTCTGGGGGCAAGAAAAGGGGGGGCGGGTGAATATACCCTCGAGAGGCTGACCACAGCCGCTTGGAGTCAGGCGACTGTGAGACAGCCTTCGTGTGCAACTCGGATCGTCGCTCTAGTCACTCGTCCGTTGGCAAGAAGAGAGTTGTCTGGGACCGTGTCGATCAATGCCCCCGATGCGGAGCCTCCAGATCACCCGAGAACAATTCATCCTCAGCATCCGGACTCACCGGAATCGCATGCTCTTCAGAAGCCCAGGCTCCCAGGTCGATCAGTTTGCAGCGTTCTGAGCAGAACGGGCGGCTTGGACTGGCCGCGCTCCATTCCACAGGGGCGTCGCAGGTTGGGCATTGAACGGTCATTGGTTGGCTCATGATTGGCCTCCACGCAAAGTAAGGTAAAAGTGGTGCAGCCGCTCGACCTCGCTGATCAGCCAGGCAGGGTCGCGGTCGTTGACCAGCACATCGTCAGCATGACGCAGGCGGTCTTCACGTTGGATCTGCACCTTGAGAATGGCTTCGACCTGCTCCTGGCTGGAGCTGTCGCGCAGCATGGTGCGTTCTATCTGCAGGTGCGCCGGAGCATCGATCACCAGCAGCCGCTGAACCATGCGGTATTGCCCGGACTCGACCAGCAGTGGCGAGACCAGAATGGCATAAGGCGATTTGGCCTTGGCCAGATGGCTGACGATTTCCTGATTGATCAACGGATGCAGCAGCGCTTCCAGCCAGCGCCGCTGCTCGGGGTTTTCGAAGATCAGCTTGCGCAGCGCGCCACGATCCAGCTCGCCGCTGGCCTGCAACACGTCCTTGCCGAAATGCGCAGCTATCTGTTCCAGCGCCGGGCGCCCCGGTTCGACCACCCAGCGGGCGGCGTGGTCGGCATCCACGGTGTCGATGCCAAGGTCGATAAAGCACTGTGCCGCTGCACTTTTACCGCTACCAATGCCGCCAGTCAGGCCAAGAATCCAGGGTTTTTGATCGGGGTGAGTCATCTGAAACCGGCAAACTGCATGTAAGAGTCGGTTATTTGACCACCCCAGAGCAAAGCGATCCACCCCGCAATGGCCAGATAAGGACCAAAGGGGATCGGCGTACCGCTTTCAACCCTGCGCACACGCATCATGATCACCCCCAGCACCGCGCCCACCAGCGACGACAGCAGGATGGTCAACGGCAGAATCTGCCAGCCGCCCCACGCGCCAAGCATGGCCAGCAACTTGAAGTCGCCATAACCCATGCCTTCCTTGCCGGTCACCAGCTTGAACAGCCAGAACACCGACCACAGCGCCAGATAGCCGGCCACCGCTCCCCATAGCGCATCATTCAGCGAGGTGAACAGCCCGAAAGCGTTGACGATCAGGCCCAGCCACAGCAATGGCAGCACCAGAGAATCAGGTAACAGCTGGTGATCAGCGTCGATCAGACTCATCGCCAGCAGCCCCCAGCTCAACACCAGCATTGCCGCCGCCTGCCAGCCGTAGCCGAAATGCCAGGCGACGTAGGCTGATAACACGGCGCAGGTCAGCTCGACCAGCGGGTAGCGTTTGCTGATCGGCGCTTTGCACTGCGAGCATTTACCGCGCAGCAGCAGATAGCTGATGACCGGCAGATTTTCCCACGGGCGGATTTTGTGCGCGCAGTGCGGGCAACTGGAGCGGGGGCGGTTCAGGTTGAAGGCAGGCTGATCGGGTTCTGCGGGCAGGCCGAGCATTTCGCGGGATTGGGCTTTCCAGTCGCGCTCCATCATTTTTGGGAGGCGGTAGACGACTACGTTGAGGAAGCTTCCGATGATGAGGCCGAGGATGCAGCAGGTGGTGACGAAGGCCAGGGGGGAGCTGGCCAGTAGGTCGAGGAGAGGCATTTCAGACAACGTCTCCGAGCTTGAAAATCGGTAAGTACATTGCTATGACCAATCCGCCCACTACCACACCGAGAACGGCCATAATCATAGGTTCCATAAGGCTGGTCAGACTGTCTACCATATTGTCGACCTCATCCTCATAATAAGTTGCGACCTTATCCAACATATTATCCAACGCACCAGACTCTTCTCCAATGGCAGTCATCTGAATTGCTAAACTGGGAAAAACTCCAGTAGAGCGCATTGAGAAATTAAGCTGCATTCCGGTGGACACGTCTTGCTTAACCTTGTTCACAGCGTTTCTGAACACCACGTTGCCCGTTGCCCCTGCGACAGAGTCGAGAGCCTCTACTAGCGGAACTCCAGCGGCAAAAGTTGTTGCGAGCGTGCGGGCATAACGCGCTACTGATGACTTAAAAATCAGCGGCCCAATGATGGGGACTTTCAGCAAAAGACGGTCAAGGCTGTCGCGAAATTTCTGAGACTTATTATAAGCACGTTTGAATATGAAAATGCTGAAGAAAAACATGCCTGCAATCGCCAGCCACCATTTCTGCACAATCTCTGAAAGACTTATAACCATCAATGTGAACGTAGGGAGTTCTGCACCAAAGCCTGCAAAAACTGACTGAAACTGCGGAACTACTTTAATTAATAGAATGCCGGACACAATAAGTGCAACGATTAAAACAGCAGCGGGGTAGGTCATGGCTTTCTTTATTTTTGCTTTGAGCTTTTCTGTCTTTTCTTTGTAGCTTGCTACTCGATCCAGCAGACTCTCAAGAGCACCAGCTTGCTCGCCCGCATCCACGAGGTTGCAAAAGAGATCATCAAAGTACTCGGGCTTTTGCCGCAAAGCCGTTGCAAAACTGTTACCTGCTGATACTTCTTGTTTGAGTGAGCCTACCAGCGCTCGCATATTCGGATTTTCTGCACCCTCACCGATAATATCGAACGACTGTAGCAGCGGAACTCCGGCTTTCATCATCGTCGCCATTTGCCGAGAGAAAAAAGCGATGTCTAGAGGCTTGATTTTTTTACCCTTGCCGAAGATCGAGGCAGCTTTTTTGCGCACCTTGGTAGGGTTGACACCCTGTTTACGCAATTGTGCTTTGATAAGCGCCGGATTGTGGCCGCTTAATTCTCCGCTAAGTTTGACGCCTTTTTTGTCCACGCCTTCCCATGTGTAAACGATGACTTTGACTGCCTTGCTGGCCATGTTTAATCCTTGGTCACGCGGTTGACTTCTTCAAGGCTGGTGATGCCCTGCATGGCTTTCGAAAGCCCTGATGTGCGAAGGTCATTGAAACCGTCCTTGCGCATCTGTCTAGAGATCTCCAGCGAGTTGCCTTCTTCCATGATGATGCGTTCCAGTTCCGGTGTTTTCTTGACCACTTCGTAAATGCCCACCCTGCCTCGGTAACCCCCGTTGCAGTGCTCACAGCCCACCGGGCCGTATATCTTGAAATTGCCGATTTTCTCTTCTGGAAAACCTTCCTGAAAAAGTGTCTCGCGAGGAATATCCAATTCTTTCTTGCAGTGGCTGCACAGCTTACGTGCCAGCCGTTGCGCAATAATCAGGTTGATTGCCGTAGCAATGTTGAATGCCGCGACACCCATATGATGCAGTCGAGTCAGCGTTTCCGCTGCGCTGTTGGTGTGCAGTGTGGAAAGCACCATATGCCCGGTCTGCGAGGCTTTGATGGCAATTTCTGCCGTTTCCAAGTCTCGTATCTCACCGACCATTATCACGTCGGGATCTTGACGCAGGAACGCGCGCAATGCTTGAGAAAAGTCTAGCCCCTGACGCGGGTTGACGTTGACCTGATTGATACCTTCTAGGTTGATCTCTACCGGGTCTTCGGCCGTGGATATATTGATGTCCACAGTATTAAGGATATTCAGACCGGTATACAGAGAAACGGTCTTGCCGGAACCCGTGGGGCCGGTCACTAGAATCATGCCCTGCGGCTGTTTCAGCGCCTCCAGATACAGTGCTTTTTGCTCTGGCTCGTAGCCCAGAGCATCGATGCCCATCTGTGCGCTGGTCGGGTCGAGAATCCGCATCACGATTTTCTCGCCCCATAGAGTGGGCAAGGTATTCATACGAAAATCAATAGCTTTGGTTTTGGACATTCGTAACTTGACCCGGCCGTCCTGTGGTTTGCGCCGTTCCGAAATGTCGAGGCTCGCCATGACTTTCAGGCGTGCAGCAATACGATTTGCCAGATGAATCGGCGGCCTGGCAACCTCATGCAAAATGCCATCGGTACGCAGGCGCACGCGAAAGATCTTTTCGTAGGGCTCGAAATGTAGATCGGACGATCCTAACCGGATGGCATCCAACAGCATTTTGTTGACGAAACGGACCACCGGGGCATCGTCAGCGTCATTCTGCGTCGCGAGGGACGTTTCCTTACCATCAGCCGGTTCGATATCCACACCCAGATCGACATCTTCCAGATTGCCCAGACCGCTATCACTGTCAAAAAATCGATCTATCGCAGTGGTCAGCTTGTCATCTTCGACCAGAATCGCTTCGGTGTTTAGGCCAGTACTGAACTGAATATCGGTCACAGCCTGATGATTGGTCGGATCCGATATGCCAATGAACAGCTTGTTACCTCGTCGCCAGAGCGGCAGGGCGTGATGCTGCCGAACCAGCTTTTCACTCACTAGACCTTTAGGCTGGCTTTCCTTGTCCAGGCTGGCGAGGTCCATGAACGGCACGCCGAACTGATCAGAAGCCAATTCCGCCAGCGTGAGGCTTTTGACCAGCTTGTTCTGAACCAGATAGCTCACCAACGAAATCTTGTCGCGGCGCGCCTGTTGATACGCTTGCTGCGCAACAGGTTCAGTAAGGAGCTCGGCGAGGACCAATTGCTTGGCCAAACCAGTGAGGACAGCATCAGTCATAAAACCACCAGACACAGACAATGGGTGGGTTATAGCGCAGTCGGGCGGTGCTGCCAAATGGCAGTGCGGGATGTGACGTAAATTGTCAGTTTCTGCGGATTACGGAGCAACCTGATGCCACGGATAACGGCTTTCCAAATGGTTCGCAACGCATTGCACTTTGGCACGCCGTGTGCTTTAGGTGGATCAAGGCACTAAAAACTGACGCCTCGGAGAAGTAAGCTATGAAAACACAAAAAGGTTTTACGTTGATCGAGCTGATGATCGTAGTGGCGATCATCGGGATTCTGGCTGCGGTGGCACTGCCTGCATATCAGAATTACACCAGAAAAGCGGCTTACACAGAGGTCGTGTTGGCTATGGACGCCGTTAAATCTGCCGTCGCCGTTTGCTATGCGCAGACGACTGACCTCACCGCATGCGATACTGCAGCAAAATTAGGCATCACTCTTCCAACCGCCACCCCAGGTGCTTTGGCTAGCGTTGGTATTACGGCTACAACAGCGGTTATCACCGGTACACCTAATGCTTACAAGGGCATTGCTGCTGCGGATACCTGCATATTGACCCCTACCCGCTTGGTTGGTAACACCGACGTTCTTACTTGGCAGTACAGCGGTGGTTGTTTGACACAGGGTTACGTGAAAAACTAATTCCAACATGCAGCTAATCGCGCCTCTTTAATGTTAGCGTTAAAGAGGCCGATTTAGATAGCCTGTTAGCACAGGATTGTCTTTGCTATAAGTTTGTAGGGGGGCAGTTCTCAGTATTAATCAGAGAAAAATTTCGATCTATGCTGGTCGAGCCTTCTCTCTTTGCTTTTTTTTTCAGGCAAGTATTTCAAACTCAAGACTGTATCTGTTGCTTGCAACTAACGGAATTTAATTCTCAAGTCGCACACCATCTGCCACGTCCTTCCCCCGCTTCAACCTCAACCGATATTCAATCTTCGCAATCGCCGGCAGCAACTCCAATTTCAACTCCGAAAGACTGTACTCCGCAGGAGGTGGCGAAGTCGCCAGCACCGTCCGAACAACCACACCTTTATCTCCCACCTCTTCAAGCCTACCGACAGTATCTTTGCCGAAATACCGGGGATGTCGACGCGCAGTTCGCCGAATCGCCGAGGCCCACCACTTTAACTCCACAGCAAATTTGGAGTCCAGACACCGCTCAGGAGCCACATGCACGCCGCTATCGCGCATTCGGGGACGGGATGGTTGACTTGCTTTTGCGCATTTTCAATGACATGGCAGGGTTTTCCTTGTCGGATCGCGAGTTTCCAGAGCGTAACCAGGTTACATAACGGCAACCGGAGAACTAGAGTAACCTTAAGTTACCAGCTATAAAAAGTTATCTGAGTGCTAGGATCTGGTCATTCTCAGCCACCGGAACAATCACCTATGAAGCTTTACTACTCACCTGGCTCCTGTTCGCTTGCTGCTCACATCGTGTTGCACGAAGCGGGTGTCGCTCACGAATTGGTCAAGGTCAATCTGCGGCAGCATACGATTGAATCCGGCGATGACTATTACGCGATCAACCCCAAAGGGCTGTTCCTGCGTTGGGGTTGGATGGCGGTGCTGTTCTGACTGAAGGCAATATCTGGGTGACCACTTCGTACCAATGCTGGTGCCAGCCAACGGGACGCTGGAGCGCGCAAGGCTGCAGGAGATACTCAATTATCTGGCTGCTGAATATCACAAGGCCTGGACACCGCTTTTCTATTTGGCGAAGGGGGTGGATGCCACCGACGCCCAGCGCCCGGTCATCGCCAAACAAACCTACTTGAATGGTCTGCTGGCGAATGGTCTTGATTACCTGCTGGGTAACGATTTCAGCGTTGCCGACACCTACCTGTTCGCGGTAACACGCTGGCCTGTCAATTTTGGCATTTCGCTGGAAGCGCAACCTGCTTTGCAAGCGTTCGTGGCGCGAGTAGAAGCACGTCCATCCGTCAAGGCTGTACTGAAAGCGAAGGGTTTGCCCAAACTGTTCAACAAGACCTGAGCCTGCTTAAGACTCAGGTTAGACTCACCTTTTAAACAATAGCGCCCCCGGCGGATGTGCTTCGTTGCGGGCGCTTTGATTCGATTACTTGGTGTTATCACGATGGCATCGTAGGAAATTTCAGCTTTTGCATTAGGTCACTTCCTGATCCGCTTCGGTTATCAAAACGTCCGTTGATTGATATCCGAATCAAGCCCAGAATTACTCTCCTGATTACCCTACACATGAAGAGAGGAGCTATGAACACCACTACATCACCCAGCCGCCTCCTCGGTGTGGGCCTATACACCCCAGCAGAAGCGTCCTCATACACCGGCATTCCGGCGAAAGACATTCGCAGATGGATGTTCGGCTATTGCGCGGCAGGCGTCGATCACCCCGGCCTCTGGACGCCAGAGGTCGCATTTCTGGACGAAAAGCTGCTCGGCTTCCACGACCTGCTGGAAATTCGCTTTGTCCATGCGTTTCGCCAGCACGGCGTCAGCTTGCAAGCGATCCGCAGCGCCTCGTTACAAGCCAGAGAAATGTTCGGCCAGCTCTACCCGTTTACGTGCAGACGTTTTCAAACTGACGGACGAGATATTTTCGCGACCGTTCTGTATGAAACGGGTGATGAGGCGCTTCTGGATCTGGTGAAGCGGCAATACGCGTTCAAGCAGGTCATTACGCCCTCTCTGTACGAGGGCATTGATTACGCAGGTGAAGAGTCGGCAAAGCGCTGGTATCCAGTAAAGCGAAGCAAGGCAGTTGTTTTGGACCCGGCAAGGAATTTTGGCAAACCGGTGTTGGCAACGACGGGAATCGACACAGCAGCGATCTATCATTCTTATCTGGCTGAAGGCCAGAACGCGAAGCGTGTAGCGTTACTTTATGAGATTCCGCCTGCAGCAGTGGAAGCCGCAGTCAATTTTGAGCACAGGATCGCGGCTTGAATTTTTTGATCGATAACAATCTGCCGCCCGCTATCGCCAGAGCGCTCAATGAGCTGACAAAGAGTGAAGGTCACTCAGTGGTATCGCTGCGTGAAAGATTCCCTGCCAACTCCGCTGATATTGACTGGGTGACCCATCTCAAAAAAGAAGGCGGTTGGGCGGTCGTGTCTCAGGACAAGTTTTCCAAGGGAGACGCTGAGCGTCGGGCATTCCGGGAGTGTGGGATGCCCATTTTCTGCCTTGCCAGGCAATGGGGGAAAATGACCTACTGGAACAAGGCAGAAAACCTGGTCAGGTGGTGGCCTTCAATTACCGAGCAGGCTTTGTTAATCGAAGGCGGCGCAGCCTTTCGTGTGCCATGGACGTTTTCTGCGGCCCGCAAGTTCCAGCAGCTCCATATATAGCCCGATCATAGACCGGGCTTTTCGCAGTATCTAAAGTACGAAAATTACCTCACCACCCCATCAACCCGCGCCCGCCCTTTAAACCGCCTCCTCACCCCAACCATCACCACCAACAACCCCACCACCACAAAAAAAATCGTATTAAAAATCGGAAACGGCTGATCACGACTCGTCACCGCCTCAACCTCGGTCACGTTGGGAAACATCGACAGGATCGTTATGCGCCAGCCGTAATAACGAATCAGCGCCAGCTGTTGGGAGTCACGCGAGTAGCCCTGGGCTTTGGCCTGGATGTCGGCGGAGTCGAATTTGAAGTACCACGGGAAGCTCCAGCCAGTGTCTTCGTTGCGGTAGACCACGACCTTTTTGCTGTCCGGGTCTTCGGTGTTGATGAAGTACACGTCGCGGGTCGGGCCGTCTGCCGGGTTTTCGGCGTTGATGACGCCGTCGGCGTCCATTCTTTTGACTTCCACGCCGGTGATCATCACGACATCATGGCGCGGCAGGACGTAATAGAGGCTTAATGCGCCGATCCCGAGTGCAACGAATACCACAAGCCAAATCGACCTTTTAAGCCACTTCATACCAGCGTCCTCTGTTTAAATTGCGTGACTTTGCCCTAATCCGAACATTTCGAAGCAAAACAGTTATTACAAAATTCGACAAGGCCGTTGCGGATGGCATTGTCTCCCGGAGATTGACATGATTTGGTTCCTTGAAGGGCAGTCCAGCCAGCGTGAAGTGATCATGGGCGCGCGCGACGCGTTGCCTGCGTCAGTGCAGATTATCGCCTCCCATCGCCAGCAGCGCTCCGAAATTACCGGGCAGGCCCATGTGGCACTGCAAGAGCCGGTCGACAATGAAGAGCGTATCGACTGGGTGCTGGAGACCGCTCGGGCGCTGGGCGTCAGGGTTATCGTCGCCGGGCGCATCGGCAGCTTTTACGAAGCGCAGCGTGCACGTTTTGTTGCACAGGGTTTGGACCTCGTCACAGGCGGAACGTCCCGGCAGACTTTCATGGATGTCGATGACAAGAGCCGCTTCACGGCAGCGGCCGAGGCGGCAGGGCTGGCGTGTATTCCGGGAATCGCCGCGAGCAATGCCGAGGAGTTGCAGGCGGCTTACGAAGCGTTGTCGGTATATGGCGAAGTGTGTATCAAACCGGTGGT
The DNA here is from genome assembly GCF_001400735.1 of Pseudomonas caricapapayae. GTDB lineage: Bacteria > Pseudomonadota > Gammaproteobacteria > Pseudomonadales > Pseudomonadaceae > Aquipseudomonas > Aquipseudomonas caricapapayae. The sequence continues at coordinate 58,098 of NZ_LJPW01000012.1, read as the reverse complement.
CGGGATTTATGGCCGCGGTTTCTGGCGCTTCAAGACCGATGTCGACGATTTTCGCTGTTTCGCCAACCCGGATGCGCGTGAAACCACCTTTCAGGCGTACCTTGATGCTTATCGCCAGTCCGATGACGTTCCGGCGATGTTGCTGATGCCGTATATGCCGGGCAGTGAGTGCTCGGTGGACATGGTCTGCGAGCACGGCAAGGCGGTTGCCTTCGTCGGACGGCGCAAGGTGGGGCTCAATCAGACCTTCGAGCGTGACAGCGAAGCGGTGCAACTGGCGGTGCGCGCAGCGGAGCATTTTGCCTGCGACGGGCTGATTAATGTGCAGACCCGCGACGATGCCGACGGCAAGCCGCGCTTGCTGGAAATCAACCCGCGTTACTCGGGCGGCATCGGTTATGTGCGTGAAACCGGCGTTAACCTGCCGGGTATTTTTGCGACCCGCCGTCTCGGCTTGAAAGAACCGGAAACACATTGGCTTGAAGATATCCGCGTGAAGGCCATCACGGTCGCTGTACGGGCCTTGGTTTGATCGCGATAATAGATTTTTGCTATCACTAATCGCTCTTATCAGGGAGGATCGGGCATGAAGCTTCTTGCGCCAGGTGCAAATACTGCTTTAGCTGGCGCCCACTGCTCCTGGAACCTGGAGAGCGGTCAATCTTCGGTGTTCGGTGAATACGCCGCTGTCGCCTTGCTGGCGGTCAACGACAAGCGCCAGCCTATGGGCGATCCGGCGCTGCTGCATCAGGAACAGAACTGGATGGAGTGGAGCGGCGGCCCTCAGGATGTCGGCTGTACGCTCAGGCTGGACAGGCTCCCGAGCGGCAGTGATCGCGTGCTGTTGATGGTCTACGTGTATGCGGCCATGGGGCCGGTCCGTGATATCGGCAGCCTGCACCTCAAGGTGGATGGCGACATCGAGCACCGCCTGGACCTGCGCGATAACGGCGAAGCGGCGATCATCATCGGCGAGTTCTACAAGCGTAACGAACAGTGGAAATTCCGTGCGCTGAGCGAAGGTTCTGCGTATGGGCTGTCGGCGTTCGGGCGCAAGATCGGGCTGGAGGTCGACGACCGTCATCCGCGCCGCCCGTCCGGAGCGGCCGGTAGCGCGCCTCGGCATGAGTCGGCGACGGGTACGGCGTTTGTGGTAGGTCCTGCGCACGTCATGACCTGTGCGCATGTTATCGAAGACATGGGCGTGTTCTATATCACTTCACTGGAGGGTCGTTACAAGGCCGAGCCGGTGGTGATCGACCGTCGCAACGACATCGCGCTGCTGCGCGTGCAAGGCGCACCGCCGTTGTCTCCGGTTACATTCCGGGACGGGCAGGGCTGTGAGCCGGGTGATACCGTAGCGGTCTTGGGTTATCCACTGGCGTCCATTTCCGGCGGCGGGCTGCAGGTGACTCAGGGCGGTATCTCCGGTTTGTTCGGCCTGCACAATGACGCCAGCCTGTTCCAGTTCACGGCCCCGATTCAGCCGGGCTCCAGCGGTAGTCCGTTATTCGATAACGGTGGTGCGGTGATCGGCATGGTGACGTCCACCGTGCCGGACGGGCAAAACATGAACTTCGCCGTGAAGTCCGCACTGCTTATGTCCTTTCTGCAGGCTTGCCGCATCGATGCGCCGCATGCCCGTGCGGAAAGGTCGTACACCACCACCGAAATCTCGCGCACCGCCCAGTCATCGTTGTGGCTCGTCGAAGCCTCACGTCAGTGAAATCGGTGTTGCCTGCTCAATCCGCAGGCGTCTGGGGCTGCGGCCCCGTTAATCAGGAATTTATCGATGGACAGCAGCGCAGCTTTTTCCAACCCTACAAAGCTTCGTGCTGATCTGCTTCGTGGTCGCCTCGATGTCAGTGTCGATTCGTCGACCATTGCTCCGGACTCCCTGTTCGGCTTTGCCGAGCGGCGCAACCCCAAGCGTGCTTTTCTGTTCGTGTCCCGAGTGCTGGGGCGCCATATCCCTGCGCGCCCGGGCGTGATGCTGAAAAGCTTTCAGGACCTGGCGCACAAGATCCCGGCAGACCTGCCCGGTCCGGTGCTGGTCATCGGCATGGCCGAAACGGCAGTCGGCCTCGGTGCCGGGGTGCACCGTGCCTACAGCGAAACGCGCCCTGATGCCTTGTATCTGGTCAGCACGCGCCATCCGACCGGTAGCCAGCTGTTTGCCCGTTTTGAAGAAGAGCATAGCCACGCCAGCGCTCACCTTATTCATCTGCCGGTCGATCCGGCGTTACGCGAGATGATGCTTGGCGCACGCTCGCTGGTGCTGGTCGACGACGAGGCTTCGACGGGCAAGACCTTCATCAATCTGCATCAGGCGCTGGTCGAAGCCGGGTTGAGCAAGATCGAGCGGGTGGTGACCTGCGTGCTCACCGACTGGTCGGCCGGAGCGGTCAGCTCATCGATGGGGGCAGTGGCGGAGCAGGTCTCGCTGTTGCAAGGCTCGTATTCCTTCGATGAGGACGTGAGTGCGCCATTGCCGGACATGCCGGAGGTCGGCACCGTCGCAATGGGCGACTGGCCGCTGGTGACCGCCAACGACTGGGGGCGGATGGGCGTGCTGTCGGTGGCCGATACGCTGGCTCCCGGGCTCACGGTCAAAACTGGTGAACGCGTTCTGGTCGTGGGCACCAGCGAGTTCGTCTGGCGTCCGTTTCTGCTGGCCGAGCGTCTGGAAAAAGCTGGGGCCGATGTGCATTTCAGCTCTACCAGCCGTTCACCGATTGCCTTGGGGCATGCCATCGATCATGCGCTGTCTTTCTCCGACAACTATGGGCTGGGCATTCCCAATTTTCTTTACAACGTAAGGCCGGGTCAGTTCGACCGGGTGCTGATCTGCACCGAAACCCCAAGGCAGGCGGTGCCTGCCGAGCTTATCGAAGCGCTGAACGCCGAGGTCATCTGCGATGAGTAACGAGCGCCCGCTGATCTTCGTCGATCTGGACGACACGCTGTTCCAGACCGCGCGCAAAACCCCTGCTGACATTGAAAAGCATGTCGCAACCCTCGACATCGCTGGTAACGCCAACGGTTACATGACCAACGTGCAGAAGTCCTTCGCGCACTGGCTGCTGGCCCATTCGGACGTCGTGCCGGTGACGGCGCGCAGTGTCGAGGCCTACAGTCGGGTCAAACTGCCGTTCGCCGCAGGCGCGATCTGTTCGCACGGTGGTGTGATGCTCGATGTCATGGGTCGACTGGACCCTGACTGGAACGAGCAGATGAAACAGACCCTGGCCAGCTATCAGTCGCGTCTGCATGAACTGTCTGCCACCACACTGGCGATTGGTCAGGAACTGGGTTTTTCACTGCGCGGCTGGGTGGTTGAAGAGGCGCAGCTGTTTCATTACGTGGTGACCAAGCACAACAAGAGCGATGACAGCATCCTCACCAAAGTGCTGGCCGAAGTGCGGGCCCGCGGCTTGCTCGATGGCATGCATATTCACGGCAATGGCAACAACCTTGCCTTTCTGCCCGAGGGGCTGGCCAAGCGCTACGCGGTGCAGGAATGGCTGCGGCGCGACAGGGCGATCAATGGCGAACGCCCGGTGCTCGGTTTTGGCGACAGCATTACCGACCTGGGTTTCATGGACGAGTGCCACTGGTGGGCGACCCCTGCCCGCAGTCAGTTGGCGAAAATGTTTGTCGGAGCAGCACATGAGTGATCCCGTTCACGGGCTCGACACGGTTGGCAGCGGCAGTTATCTGCACGATGACGTGCATTTTCTGCTGCGCAGCATCGCGATGCAGACCACCAGCTTCGAGGAGAAGGAGCGCCTGATCCAGACGCGGCAGAAGCATTATTCGGAAATGATCAGCGAGGAGTCTGCCCCCAGCACCGCTCACAAGGCATTGTATGAGCGGGCGCTCAGCCAGAACGGCACGCGCATGGCCGGTGACGTGCAAGCCCTGGCGCAGGCGCTTGACCGGGAATGCACCGGCGCTGAAATCGTTCTGGTGTCATTTGTACGCGCCGGCTTGCCGCTGGGTGTGCTGCTGCGCCGGGCGCTGATCGATCTTGGCCGCGAAACGCATCACTACGGCATCAGTATCGTTCGTGATCGTGGTATCGATAACGTGGCACTGGAAGCCATTATCCAGGCCCATGGCGCGCAGAACATCGTGTTTGTCGACGGCTGGACCGGCAAGGGTGCTATTTCAGGTGAGATCCGTCGCAGTCTGGCGGGCGATGCACGTTTTCCCGATGAGCCACGGCTGGTCGTGCTGGCCGACCCCTGCGGCAGCGCCTGGCTGGCAGCGTCGGCGGAAGACTGGGTGATTCCCTCCGGGATCCTGGGTGCCACGGTGTCCGGTCTGGTGTCACGCTCCATCTGGCCGACCGACGGCGGGCTGCACGGTTGTGTGGTGTACGAGCAGTTGCAGAGGCACGACGTCACGCAGTCTTTTATTGAACAGATCGACAACCAGCGTCGTCAAAACACTTCTACGCTCACCTTGACACCCTGGACGCTGCGTCAGCGAACCGAACTCAAGGCTGGCGCATTGCAGGTGATCGACCGCCTGGCCGAGCGCTTCGAGATCAATAACCTCAATCGCATCAAGCCGGGCATTGCCGAAGCCACTAGAGCGGTGATGCGCCGCGTACCGGATCATGTGCTGGTACGCAATCTCGCTGACAGCGATGTGCAGTTGCTACTGCATTTGACAGAAAAAGCGGGCATTCCCGTTGAAGAAGTCGGCGATGTCCTGGGCCCTTATCGGGCAGTGACCATCATTCGGAGTCTGAGCTAATGGCCTTATTCTCGCCTTACGCGCTGGGGGCAACGCTGTACATGCCTGCTACCCGGGACGACATCGTCGATGTGGTGTTCGGTGAAAAGATTCCCGAGTTGCGTTCGTTGGTTGTGTGCCTGGAAGATGCGGTAGCGCTGATCGATGTCGACACGGCGCTGGTCAACCTTCGCCAGGTGCTGACCCGCATTCAGGACCGTGACGGCCGTCCGGCCAATGGTCCGCTGTTGTTCGTTCGCCCGAGAGACGCGGCGATGGCGCGGATTCTCAACGACTGGCCGCTGATGGCGCACGTTGACGGGTTCGTTGTCCCCAAGCTCTCGCTGAAAAGCCTGACAAGCTGGGAGCAGGCTGTGACCAACCCGGCGCTGGCGCTGATGCCTACGCTGGAAACACCGGAAGTGTTCAATCCGACGGCAATGGTCGAGCTGGGTGAGGCGTTGAAGGCCAGCCTTTACGAGCGGATAATCGCCTTGCGCATCGGTGGCAATGACCTGATGGGCTGTCTGGGGCTGCGTCGCAATCCGGCCATGACCCTGTATTCCACCCCAATGGGGTATGTCATCCCGATGCTGGCTGGCGTAATGGGCTCGCAGGGCTTTGCACTCACCGCGCCGGTGTTCGAGCAACTGGCCACTCCGGACATTCTGGAGCATGAGCTGGCGCTGGATATTACCAACGGGCTGGTCGGTAAAACGGCAATTCACCCCTCGCAGGTCAATATCATTCAGAATGCACTCCGCGTCAGTCTGGAGGACATGAACTCCGCCCGGATGATTTTGAACTCTGTGGCCCCCGCAGTGTTCAAGTACAACGATGCGATGTGTGAACCGGCTACCCATTACAAATGGGCAACCCACATCATGGAGCGCGCCAAATGGCATGGAGTGTTATCCGCACCCGCTTCGATCATGGATGCCAGCATTCGACTCGCTGAGGCAGTTAGCTAGATGATAGAACCTGACCTTGAAACCGTAGAACCTGATCTTCAACCAGCAGGGCCTGATCTTGAAATCGAAGTGGAGCAACGCCTGCTGGCGGTTTTCGATTTCGACGGGACCATTACCCGGCACGACAGCTTTGTGCCGTTTCTCAAGTTCGCTTTCGGACAACGGGCCTTCTCTGTGCGCATGGCCCGGCTGGTATTGCCGAGCATTGGTTATCTGGCCAAGCGTGTGACCCGCGACGAGCTGAAGGGCCGCCTTATCAAGGCGTTTCTCAGCGGCGTCGAGGTGCAATGGCTGCAGCAAAAGGCCGAAGCGTTCTGCCAGTCGCACTGGAGTCGCCTCATGCGCCCTGCTGCGCTGGAATCGATCGCCGCCGAAATCGAGAAGGGTGCCATTGTCACGCTTTGTTCAGCATCGCCTGCTATGGTCCTGCAACCCTTCGCTGATCGCTTGAAAGTGGAGCTGATCGGCACCAATCTGGAAGTCATCGACGGCAAATTGACCGGACTGATCGAGGGCAGCAACTGCCGTTGCGACTCCAAGGTTGCGCGTCTTGAAAGTGTTTACGGGCCGCTTACGCAGTTCCGGGTACGTGCCTGGGGCGACACGCGGGGGGATCACGAATTGCTCGCCGCTGCTCAGGATGCGCACTGGCGTCTGTTCCATCCGACGTGGCGTCGAGGCCGTTATAAAGGTCCCGTTAACGCCAAGTTACACAATCCTGATGGCAATGACGGGCCAACACGGTAAGGCTGTAACACTTTTATCCGAATTCCGACGTCCACATGGAGCGAAAAATGGCACTCACTTTGGCAAAGAACCAGACGATCTCACTCGAGAAAACCGCTGGGACCGGCCTCAAGAAAGTCAGCATGGGCCTTGGATGGGACCCTGAAAAAGCCACTGGCTTCTTCGGCAAATTGCTCGGCGGTGGCGGCGGTGACATCGATCTGGACGCGTCCTGCATCATGCTCGACGCCGACAAGAAGCCTCTTGATCTTGTCTGGTTCCGCCAATTGCAGTCACGCGACGGTGCCATTCAGCATTCGGGTGACAATCGCACCGGCGAAGGTGCGGGCGACGATGAAACCATCAGTGTCGACCTGGAGAAACTGCCAGCCACCGTCAAATACCTGGTGTTCACGGTCAACTCGTTCACCGGTCAGAATTTTGAAAAAGTCGCCAATGCCTACTGCCGTATCGTCGATCTGGGCAGCCGCAACGAACTGGGTCGCTTCGATCTGTCCGAGAAAGGTCAGCACACCGGCGTGGTGATGTCCTACCTGGCGCGTACCCCGGCAGGCTGGGATTTCACCGCGGTAGGGCAGGTTACCAACGGCCGCACTGCCGATGACCTGGTCGAACTGGCGATTGGAGCTGTGCGCGCATGACCCGACTTGTCCCGGGTGCCAACGCGCCAGTCGCTGCAGGTCCATTGACGATCGAGGTCAATTACTCGCCGCTGGCGGATGCGGATATCGACGTGTCTGCATTCCTGCTGACCGGCACTGGCAAGGTGCGTGGCGACCAGGACATGTGTTTCTATGGCCAGAAAAGCGTAAACGGCGGTGCGGTCCAGCAAACAGAAGCATCGGCCGGGCGTGCTGTGTTCAGTTTTGACCCGAGCCGTCTGGACTCCGTCATCGAGAAAGTTGCCCTGACGGCCACCCTTTACGAGAACAAGGCCAGCTTTGGCAGCGTGTCACGATTGGCATTGAGCATCACTGGCGGTATCGAAGCGGATATCCCCACCAACGGCATGAAAGAAACCGCGCTGATCCTGGGCGAGTTCTATCTGCGTCAGGGCGTGTGGAAATTCCGTTGCGTGGCCCAGGGGTTTGCAGGCGGCCTTGAGCCGTTGGCAAAAAACTTTGGCATTGAAGTGTCCGCGCCTCAGGATCAGCCTGCACCTGCACCTGCACCTGCACCTGCACCTGCACCTGCACCTGCACCTGCACCTGCACCTGCCGTCAGGTCGACCGTCAGTCTCAGCAAGATCACGCTGGACAAGACCCGTGCTTCGATCAGTCTGGAAAAATCCAGCGCCGGTTTCGGAGAAATCCGGGTCAACCTGAACTGGAACCGTCGCAGTGACAGCAAAGGCGGCGGCTTCTTCTCGATGAAGAAGAGCAATGCCATCGACCTTGATGTAGGCTGCCTCTTCGAATTGCAGGACGGCTTGAAAGGCGCTGTTCAGGCGCTGGGCAACTCGTTCGGTTCGCTCGACACCGAGCCTTTCATCAAATTGATGGGTGATGACCGCACCGGCTCGATCAGTGATGGCGAATGGCTGCACATCAATGGCGCGCACTGGAACAAGATCCGCCGCATTCTGGTCTATGCGTTCATCTATGAAGGTGCGCCGAACTGGAAAGAAACCGACGGGGTCGTCACCATTCATGCGCCGGGTCAGCCACCTATCGAGGTCCGCCTTAACGAAGAGGGCGGGCGTCAGGGCATGTGTGCAATTGCTTTGCTGGAAAACGACAATGGTGCGGTCAAGGTGACACGTCGTGTGGATTTCCATAACGGCCACAGCAACATGGACAAAGCCTATGGCTGGGGCATGCGCTGGGCTGCCGGTTCCAAGTAAACAATACCGTGGTATTTCTGGGCTGGCTGTGCCGCCTCATGGGAGATAGACATGCTGGACTGGTTGAAAACAAATGCGACCGCTGCTCGCGACAAGCTGGCTTCGGAAGTCTCGAAGTTCAAGAATCGTGAATTCATGGAGGCTGTGGTTTCCGGCTGTGCTCTGGTATCGGCCGCAGACGGCGATATCAGCTCCAGTGAAAAGCAGAAAATGGCAGGCTTCATTCAGAACTCTCAGGAGCTGAAAGTTTTTGACATGAAGGAAGTCATTCAGGGTTTTCAGGATGCCTGCTCCAAGTTCGAGTTCGATTTTGAAATTGGCCGTGCCGAAGCGTTGAAAACCATCGGCAAGATCAAAAAGAAAGAAGATGCTGCCCGTTTGCTGGTGCGCGTCTGCTGTGCTATCGGTGGCGCCGATGGCAGCTTCGATGAGAAAGAGCGGGAAGTGTGCCGCACGATCTGTCGAGAGCTTGGCCTGAACCCGTCCGATTTCGACCTGTAATTTTTTACCCTAAGGAACGCAGTTAAATGGAAAGCACCTCTCTAGGCTTCCCTCCACTCACGATGGCGGTTTTCGTCGGTCTGGCCATTACGGCTATGGCTATCGACATGTTCTCCCACCGGGGAAACAAACCAATTACCCTTGCGCAAGCCTCGGCGTGGTCGATTTTCTGGGTCGCCATTTCGCTGGCTTTTGCCGGGTTCCTGTATGTGCAGCACGGCTCTGAAGTCGCGACGCTGTTTGTTACCGGTTATGCGCTGGAAAAAGTACTGAGCGTCGACAACCTGTTCGTGTTCATGGCGCTGTTCTCCTGGTTCAAGATACCGGATGGCCTGCGCCATCGCGTTCTGTACTGGGGCATCATCGGTGCCATCGTCTTCCGCGGCATTTTCGTTGCCATTGGTACCGGCCTGCTGGCTCTGGGCCCTTGGGTCGAAGTGGTGTTCGCGGTCATCGTTGCCTGGACAGCCATCATGATGCTCAGAGCGGGTGATGATGACGACGAAGAAGTCGACTACTCGCAACACATGGCGTATCGCTTCGCCAAAAAGCTGTTCCCGGTATGGCCAAAGCTGCACGGCAGCAATTTCTTCGTCCGTCGCTCGGTTCTGGAAGAAGAAGTCAAAAAGCCAGAAAACGCCGGTATCACGCTGGCTTCCAAGGGTGCCCTGTTCGCAACTCCGTTGTTCCTGTGTCTGGTCGTGGCGGAAATATCCGACGTGCTGTTCGCGTTCGATTCCGTGCCTGCGATCATCGCTGTGAGCCGCGAGCCGCTGATCGTATTCTCGGCCATGCTCTTCGCGATTCTCGGTCTGCGTACTCTGTATTTCGTTCTTGAAGCCCTCAAGCGCTATCTGGTGCACCTGGAGAAAGCGGTCATTGCCTTGCTGTTCTTCATTGCCATCAAACTGGGTCTGAACGCAACCAACCACCTGTTCCATCACGGTTACGAGATCAGCGCCAATACCAGCCTGCTGGTTGTGGTCGTCGTGTTGATCATCGGTATCGTTGCAAGCCTGCTCTTCCCGGGTAAAGAAGAACCCGCCGAAGAAAAAGCGTAAACACTGGATAGAGGAGATAAACGAATCATGGCTTTGACTCTGCAAAAAGGTGGCAACCTTTCGCTGTCGAAAACCGACCCGACCCTGACCAATGTATTGATCGGTCTGGGCTGGGACCCGCGAGCCACTGACGGCCAGGAATTCGACCTGGACGCCAGCGCATTCCTGCTGGGCGCCAATGACAAGGTCCGCAGTGAAGCTGACTTCATTTTCTACAACCAGCTCAAGAGCGCCGATGGTTCTGTCGAACACACCGGTGACAACCGTACCGGTGCTGGCGACGGCGATGACGAAGTGCTCAAGGTCGACCTGACCCGCGTTCCAGCCGATGTGAACAAGGTCGTCTTTGTGGTGACCATTCATGAGGCTGAAGGTCGCAAGCAGAATTTCGGTCAGGTAGGCGGCTCGTTCATTCGCGTATTGAATGAAAAGTCAGGTTCTGAGGTTGTTCGCTACGACCTGGCGGAAGACGCGTCGACTGAAACCGCAATGATCTTCGCCGAGCTGTATCGCAATGGCCAGGAATGGAAATTTCGTGCGGTTGGCCAGGGTTACGCCGGTGGCCTGAAGGCTGTCGCCAACCATTTCGGCATGAGTTTCTGACTCGCGCCTAACCAATTTTCCAGAAAGGATTACGAACATGGCAGTAAGTCTGAGTAAAGGCGGTAACGTTTCCCTGTCGAAAGAGGCTCCTGGCCTGACAGAAATTACCGTTGGTCTGGGCTGGGATCCACGCGTTACCGATGGCACCGAATTCGACCTGGACGCCTCGGTATTTATCGTGGGTGAAAATGGCAAGGTGCTGGACGACAACAGCTTCATTTTCTACAACAACAAAAAATCGGCTGACGGTTCGGTCGAGCACTTGGGCGACAACCGTTCCGGTGCAGGCGATGGCGACGATGAGTCGGTGAACGTCAAGCTCACCGGTCTGGCCGCTGCGGTCAAAAAGCTGGTTTTTGCGGTCACTATCCACTCGGCTGAAGAGCGCAAGCAAAGCTTTGGTCAGGTATCCAACGCTTACATCCGCGTTGTGAACAAGGCGGACGGCAAAGAAGTCGCTCGTTACGACCTGTCGGAAGATGCATCGACCGAAACTGCGATGATCTTCGGCGAGCTGTACCGCAATGGCGAAGAGTTCAAGTTCAAGGCCATTGGTCAAGGCTTTGCAGGCGGCCTGAAGCCGTTGGCAGAGGCGCACGGCGTGGCAATCGGCTAACCCCGGGCAACGCACAATAAAACCCCTGCCAGCGATGGCAGGGGTTTTTTGTTATGTCGAAAAGAGGATGCGGAGCGTCCAGAACGGCATGGCGACGCAGAGCGTCGCACGATAGTAAAGGTGATCGTTAGTAGAGGTTGTCGTTGGGAGCGCTCCAGCATGCAAGTGCCTTTCGCACGCCAGTTGAGCACGCTCGATGTTTTACAAAATCCCCGCCGCCTTGGCCGCTTTCAGCCAGTCCGGGAACTCTTCCATCAGCAGGTCATAAAGTTTCTCTTCCGGGACCTCATCCAGCCGGTCCAGGGCAAAGAAGTTACAGTTGTCGACAACGCGGCCGCCCATGTCATCGAGTTTTTCCAGAATCCCGTAACCACGTCCACCAAGGCCTACGAGCTGCCAGAAGATCGGCAGCTTTGCCGCTTCGGTCATTAAGCGGGTAATTTCGCGGTCCTGATGCACGCCGCCGTCGCTGATGAACAGGATGTAGACCGGCGTCTTGTCACCGGACTTTCTGTAATAGTCGATGACCATGCGCATTGCCTTGGGCTCATCGTTGATGCGCGCGCCCAGTTCCCAGTCTTTCCAGCCGCCATGATCGGTCTTGATGAAGTGCTGAAAGTTGCTCAGCGTCACCGCGCTCAGTTGCTGCGGCTTGGCGCCGAACGCCCAGCAGTCCAGTGCGCCGTCGTCATCGAAATGCACGGCAAGCGGGATCAGGCGATCCACCACCTCCTGAACATGACCGCGGGTATATTGCGGATTCATCGAGCCGGATGCATCCAGTACCAGACCGACCCGGGCTTTGGTATCGGTCAGTCTGGCTTTTTCAAGACTGACCTGAGCCTTCTTGGCCAGGCTTATCAATTGCGGTGCGGCGTCAGCGATTTTCTTTTCCAGCGAAATACGCGCAGGTGCCGCCGGCGCGGGTGCCGGCGCATCAGCCACTTCGCCGCCGAAGTGGACCACCAGTGCATCCAGCCCGGCGTTGTAACCTTGCAGGTTGGACGCTATGCGCCATTCCCCGCCCTTGCGATAGATATCGGCAACCATGATGGCTTTTTCGGCGGCAAAAGTTGCGCCGGAGAACTCGCCACGGGCCACGTCGCGGCCCTCATGCCGGATGCTGAAATGGCTCGCCTGAATCTCGCTCATGGTGCCAGCACCATCAATGGACGCCGTAAATACCAACCGGTCTATCGAGGCAGGCAAACTCGCGAGCGATAGCTGGAAATCGCCGCCGTTCAGCTGTTTGACACTGTGGCAGGGGCTGCTCGGCTGATTGAAGAAAATCATGTAACGATCGTCCGACAGCTTGCCGTTGGCATCGATGCCGAAGCAGACGTAATCAATGACCTGCGCAGACTGGATGGCAATCGACAGTGTGAGGTCAGTGCCCTGAATCAGGCTGGACAGGGGAATGCGTTGACCTTGAGTAATCTGCATGTCTCTTCCTTGGCAATGGGGGCGCTGCATGGCCCCCGATCGAATGACGAAATGCTGACGTTAACGTTCGCTTCTGCCCACTCCGGCTGGCCCTGCTGCCAGCATGCGTCCGGCCAGTCGTGAGAAGGGCAGGCTTTGCAGCCATACCGTGCCAGGCCCTGTCAGCCTGGCGAAAAACACACCTTCGCCGCCGAACAACATCGACTTGATACCGCCACCGACCATGCGGATATCGTAATCTACCGTCTGCGTCATGGCCGCCAGACACCCGGTATCGACGTCCAGTGCTTCGCCTGCAGCCAGTTCTATCTTGCGCACTGTGCCGCCCATGTGCACGAACACCCAGCCGTCGCCCTCCAGCTTTTGCAGGACAAAACCTTCGCCTCCGAACAAACCGGTGAGGATTTTTTTCTGAAACTGGATGCCGATGGAGACGCCTTTGGCACCGGCCAGAAAGCTGTCTTTCTGGCAGATAAGCTTGCCGCCGAAATCACCCAGGTTCAGTGGCAGGATGGTGCCGGGGTAGGGCGCTGCAAATGCCACGCGTCCCTTGCCCGATCCCTGTTGCGAAAACACTGTGGTGAACAGGCTTTCGCCCGTCAGCATGCGTTTGCCGGCACCGAACAGCGACCCCAGCAGCCCTGATGACTGGTTGCTGCCGTCGCCGAAGATGGTTTCCATCTGCACGTCGCAGGTCTTGTACATCATCGCCCCGGCTTCGGCGACGGCACTTTCGCCAGGATCAAGCTCCAGTTCGACGAACTGTGTTTCCGCACCGTACAGCTTGAAGTCCACCCCGGCGGTCGCTTGCGACAAACCATAGCCACCCGATGCGTTCGGGTCTGGCGTAAATGAAGGACGTTTTGCAGGTGCAGGTGCAGGTGCAGGTGCAGGTGCAGGTGTCGGGGCGGATTGTGCAGGCAGCCCGGAGGGTTTCGGCTGGATCATGTCCGGTGTCGGGGCCGGAAAGGGCGTCACGCCATCCTTCTTCATCGCACGAACCTGCGGCACCTGATAGATCGGCTGCCAGTCCGGCATGCCTTGTTTCCAGCACCATGCACCGGGTGATTCACGTGCAATCAGCCGTGCGGCGTCCGCATCCATCGGGCCAAGCTGCTTGCCCGCATTCATGACAAACCATTGTTCCAAAGCGTCCACTCCCGAGCGAATCGTGACAGTCGTCTGTGTGTGATGGGTCAGAGGCTCAGGCGCATGGACAGGTCCACAGCCTTTACGTCCTTGGTCATGGCACCGATGGAAATGTAATCCACACCCGTTTCGGCAATCACCCGCAGCGTGTCGTCATTGATGCCACCGCTGGCTTCCAGGCGGGCGCGGCCTGCGGTCAGGCGCACGGCCTCGCGCATATCATCAAGGCTCAACTCATCGAGCATGATGATGTCGGCACCCGCGTCCAGGGCCTGCTTGAGCTCACTCAGGCTTTCTACCTCGACTTCCACGGGCTTGCCCGGTGCAATCCGGTGCGCCGCTTCTACCGCCTGAGCAATGCCGCCACAGGCTGCAATATGGTTTTCCTTGATCAGAAATGCGTCGTACAGACCGATCCGGTGGTTGTGGCAGCCGCCGCAGGTAACTGCGTATTTCTGCGCCATGCGCAGGCCCGGCAGCGTCTTGCGGGTATCCAGCAGCTTGACCTGGGTGCCGGCAACCATGTCAGCGAAATATTGCGCACGCGTGGCCACGCCCGAGAGCATCTGCAAAAAGTTGAGCGCGCTGCGCTCGCCGGTCAACAGCGAACGAGCCGGGCCTTCCAGATGGAACAGCGCCTGATTCGGGCTGACCCGGTCGCCGTCGCTCACCTGCCAGTGCACTGCCACCCGAGGGTCCAGTTGCCGGAAGACGGTATCGACCCACGCGGTTCCTGCGATCACCGCTGCATCGCGGGAAATGATAGTGGCCTTGGCCAGCCGTTCTGCCGGAATCAATTGGGCGGTGATATCGCCGCTGCCGACATCCTCAAGCAATGCACGACGCACATTGGCTTCGATCTCGGCGGTCAGGTCGGCAATTCGTAAATTCGGCATAGCGGGCTCCAGTAGCAAAGTCGTCCGAGTATAAGGCACCGCACACCGCGAACCCACCTGCGGCAATGCTCAGGTGCGGCACTGGGAACATGCAGTTGGTCGGTTTGGCAAATTCGTTTGCGATGGAAAGCGAATATCGCGGTCTATCGCAGCATATGAGTGCCTTGTCACATTTCTCACCAGAGTGAAAGAAGTCTCACTGGCGTTCACGACAAGTTTTGAAAGATAATCCGACTTGTAATTGACGTCATGACTTTGACGTTGTGCAAGGCCAAGCGGGTCGCTTCACAGTGCGAGGATAGCAAGCCACGTTTGTGATGGGGTTCAGGTTGTTTCCTGTCAGGGGGTGTAATGCCGAACGACGAAAAAGTAGTGCCGTTGAGCAAATCGCTCCCCGCGCAAGGGGCCGGTACTCCTTTGGCCCGATTACCCGTTGTGTTGCTGCAGGTCCGCGACAAGGCCGCCCAGCAGCTCAAGGATGCATTGCAGGCGCTGTTCGACAACGCCGACGACACGCTGTTCGAAATGGCTGATCGTGCTCGCAGCAACACTGACCAGAACATTTTCTTTGAAGCCATGCGTGACTTGCGCCTCAAGCGCAAAAGCATAGAACGTGGCTTTCTCGACAAATTCTATGAGTCTTTTCTGGCTTTGGGCCAGTATCAGATTCATGAGCCCGTGCTTCCCTCCTCGGTGTCCTTCGACAAACTGGCGCTGGTGCATAACGACGACCTGGAAAAGACGGTGGCCGTGGATGCGATGGTCAGCAAGGTCATGAGCCGTGACAGCCTGGCGCTGGGCCAGCTTACTGCGCGGCTGAATGTTCTGATTCCTCAGACCATCACCGAGGACGCCAACCCGCTGGGGCCGGCCATGTTGTGCAGGTTTTTCCTGGAGGCCGGACGTAGCCTTGGTGTCGAGATCAAGGTCAAATTGATCATTCTCAAGCTGTTCGAGAAATATGTTCTGGCCAACACTGACCACCTGTACAGCGAAGCCAACCAGCTGTTGATTGCGACGGGTGTGTTGCCGGACATGAAGGCATTGCCGACCCGCCGATCATCAGACCGGGCCGCTCCGCGAAACCGCGGTTCCGAAATGTCCGATCCTGCCCTGAACGAAGCCGCCGACAAGCTCGACAAGGGCGTGCAGGAAGTTTTTTCTGCTCTGCAGGAGCTGTTGCTGCAGGTTCGTGGCAACCTCGCTCCGCGCCATGAGCCCAATGCCGAAGTGCGTCCGATTTCCAGCAAGGATCTGCTGCGTCTGCTTTCTCACCTGCAGCAATACGTTCCCTCTCAGGACACCGCAGACGATTTTGACCTGCGTGATCAGCTGGAGCAGTTGCTGACCCGGGTCAACGTCAAGACTGGCAAGTCCAGAATTGTCGGCGTTGGCGATGAAGATGTGATCAACCTGATTGCCATGCTGTTCGAGTTTATTCTCGATGATCGCAACCTGACGCCGTCATTGCGCGCGCTGATCGGACGCCTGCAGATTCCGATGCTCAAGGTAGCGGTGCTCGACAAGAGCTTTTTCAGTCGTGGCAGCCATCCGGCCCGTCGCCTGCTCAACGAAATTGCCACTGCCGCGTTGGGCTGGGGCGGCCGCGACGATTATCAGCGCGACTCGCTCTACCAGCGGGTCGAACAGATCGTGCAGCGTCTGCTCAACGATTTTGTTGATGACCCGGCAATCTTTTCCGAGTTGCTGGCAGATTTTCTGGCGTTCACCAGCGACGAGCGCCGTCGCAGCGAGTTGCTTGAGCAGCGCACCCGTGACGCCGAAGAAGGGCGCGCGCGCGCCGAACTGGCTCGGCAACAGGTGCAGCATGAGTTGAATCAGCGCCTGCTGGGCAGAACTTTGCCTGAAGTGGTTGTGCGCCTGTTGCAGGAGGCCTGGAGCAAGGTGCTTCTGCTGACCTGTCTCAAGCATGGCGAAGAGTCCAGCGAGTGGCAGGCCGGGCTGGCAACCATGGACGAGCTGATCTGGAGCGTCGAGCAACATGACGATCCGCAGGCACTCCAGCGTCTGCTTGACCTGGTGCCGGGGTTGCTCAAGTCTCTGCGTGATGGCCTGACCAGCGCAGCATTCGATCCGTTTGCCACCAGCGAATTCTTCAGCCAGCTTGAATCGCTGCACGTTCAGGCGTTTCAGCATTTCTCGCGGTTGCAGGAAGGCAGTGAGGACGATGCGCAGGACGATACGCCGCCGACCGGCTTGTACCCTGCCGAAGGCCCGCCGATGATGGCTGTTGTTGAAGAGATCGTTCTGATCGCACCTGAAGAGCGAATGCTCAACGAGCCCACCGTGCAACTGCCTGACGACGACGCCGGTCTGCAGATGGTCGACAAGCTGCGCGTCGGTTGCTGGGTCGAGATTCAGGAAGATGAGGAGCACAAGCTGCGCTGCAAGCTGACCGCGATTGTCGAGCCGACGGGGCGCTATGTGTTCGTCAACCGGACCGGCATGAAGGTCCTGGAAAAGACCCGCGTCGGCCTTGCCATCGAATTTCGTCGCGGTGCGGTGCGGATTCTTGACGACGCGTTGCTGTTTGATCGCGCACTGGAGTCGGTCATCAGCAACCTGCGCAAGCTCAAGGGCGCGTGATCGCCTGCCTTGAAGCCCTTGTCTTCCTGTCGTTTCCTTATTTGTGCCGGCGCTCCGCGTCGGCATGCAGCTGCTGATGCTTCGCGTCACACCGCTCGGTGGTGAATAGCGTATCCCCCGCACCGCAAATCTGTACCCGACCCCACACGGGCTCTTGTCACGGGCATAATCAGCGCGACTTACTCATCCCCGATCAAGGAGCGTTCATGCAACTGGACTCCGCAAGCGGCTGGTGCGACGGCGTACAGCATTGCCCTTCGCCCAACTTCAATGCGCGACCCGACGGCGAGATCTCGCTGCTGGTGATCCATAACATCAGCTTGCCGCCCGCACAATTCAAGACTGGCAAGGTGCAGGCCTTCTTTCAGAACCAGCTCGACACCACCGAGCATCCCTACTTTGTGGGGATTGCCGATCTGCGCGTTTCAGCGCATTTTCTGATCGAGCGTGATGGCGACGTCATTCAGTTCGTCTCTTGTCTTGATCGCGCCTGGCACGCTGGTGTTTCCAGTTTTCAGGGCCGTGAGGGCTGTAACGATTTTTCGGTCGGCATCGAGCTGGAAGGAACTGACGAGCAGCCGTTCACCGATGCGCAATACGACGCACTGATCGACCTGACGCGTCAGTTGCGTCAGGCTTTTGTGGCAATCACCCCCGAGCGTATCTGTGGTCACAGTGACATCGCGCCGGGACGCAAGACTGATCCTGGCCCCTGTTTTGACTGGGCCAGGTTTCGAGCGGCTTTGCTGGATTGATGTGAGGGACGAACAATGAGTTTTCTGGTGCTACTGCTGGCCGTTCTTATCGAAAAATTTTCTGCTCTGCGTCAGCGTGTTCAACGCGACGGGCCATGGCTGAAAGAGCTGGCAAAACTCGAGGCCAGTCCGCGAACGGCGACGCGTCCATGGGTCATGCTGGCGCTGCTGGTTCTTGTGCCAGTCCTGATCCTGCAACTGGCATTGACCATCATCGGCTCGGTGGCCTACGGCTGGCTGGTCCTGCCCATTCATCTGCTGGTGCTGATCTACAGCCTGGGCCGGGTTGACCTGATTGCAGTTCTCGGGCCATTCCGCGACGCCTGCAGGCGTGGCGATGCGCAGGCGGCGGTGCATGTTGCCGAGCGCGACATGAGCGTACAGGCGGACAATGGCGAGCAACTGCTGCAGGGTGTTCAGGGTTACGTGCTCTGGCAGGCGTTTCAGAGTTTCTTTGCCGTGATTTTCTGGTACTTCGTGCTAGGGCCCGTGGCCGCGCTCGCCTACAGGCTGTTGGCGCTTGCCGCCGAGCATGGCAGGACACCCGCGCTGGTCGAGCGGGCAGGGCAGTTGCGCCACGCCTTTGACTGGGTGCCGGTCAGGTTGCTTGCCGCGAGCTTTGCGCTGGTCGGCAATTTTGTTGCGGTCAGCCGGGTCATGCTGCACGAGCTGCTCAACTGGAATATCAGCGCCGCGCAGTTAATTACACGTGTGGGTTGCGCCGCCAGCGAGGTCCCGCCTCCGGTGATCGGCCCGCAAGGTGTAACCGGTCTCGACATGCTCTGGGAGCTGCTGGTTCGTGCTGCGATCGTCTGGTACGCAGGGTTTGCGCTGTGGACCCTGTTGTTCTGATCCTGCTCAGCAAGCGTTCTCTCTGGGCCAGCCAAACAGCTCGAAGGCATTGTCGGTGCTCGCTTCAGCCAGGCGCTGCGGGGTAGTTTTCATCAGGCCCGCGAGTGCTTGGCAAATGTCCGGCAGATGCTGCGGGCTGTTGCGCGTATCGGGGTGCATGGCGGGGGCCATGTCCGGAGAATCGGTTTCCAGCACAACACTCTCAAGCGGCAGTTCGGCGATAACACGGTGCATGCGCAGCGCCTGTGGCCAGGTCGCGGCACCGCCAAGGCCAAGTTTGAAGCCCAGCTTCATGTATTCGCGTGCTTCCTCACGGCTGCCGGCAAAGGCGTGAACGATGCCGGCGCGCTTGAGCTTGTGGCGCTTCAGGGTCGCTATCACGTCCGCGTGACTGCGGCGCACATGCAGCAAGGCGGGCAGGTTGAAATCTGACGCCAATTGCAGTTGTGCTTCAAAAAATGCCTGCTGACGCGGCTTGTCTGGATGTTCGACGTAGTAATCCAGACCGATCTCGCCCACGGCGCACAGTTGCGGATGGCCTTGCAGGCGCGTCAGCCAGTCCCCCAGCCCGGTCAGGTGTTCGGTACGGTGCTCATCGATGTACACCGGATGCAGGCCGAACGCTGCGTGCACGGCAGGGTTGGCCTTTGTGAGATCCCACAGTCGCTGCCAGTTACGCTGATATACCCCAAGCACCACAACGCGCTGCACGCCGAGCGCCAGGCAGCTATCCAGGACTTGATCGCGGTCGGCATCGAAGTCCGGAAAGTCCAGGTGGGTGTGGGTGTCGATCAGCGTCATGCTCACGCCTCGTGAATGCGTTGCTTGAAGGCCCGTGCAATGGCGTGCACGCCAGGTTGATAATCATCCTTCTCAATGGCGGCCAGAGCCAGTTGCAGGGCCTTGTCGGCGATCAACTGGTGTTGCTGGGCCATCGCGTTGACGGGCAGCGGAAGGAAATCCAGCAGTTGCGTATCACCGAATGTCCCCAGGTGCAGTTGGGTCGATTGCAGCGCCTGACTTTGCAGCACGTCGAACACGCCTTGCAGCAGCACGTAGGACGTGGTGATGAGCGCATCAGGAAAATGCCCCTGTCGCTGTAGCATTTCGGTCATCAAACGCTGGCCACACTGGCGGCTGAACGCTTCGCCGTGTTCGATGATGGTTGCCCCGGCAAAACCATCCAGTGCGTGTTCGAAGCCTGCGGCCCGAGCACGGCTGATGCTCAGTTCGGGGCGTGCTCCGATCAGGGCGATGTGTCGCGGCCTGGTCTGCAGCAGGCTGCGGGTCAGTTGCAGACTTGCATCGTGGTCGTCGCTGACCACCGAGCAGAAAAACCCTGGATTCATTTCCCGGTCGATGGCGATGATCGGCGTGCCCTTGAGCTGCAGGTCCCGATAGCTCTCGTCGCCGGGCGGCAGGCAACTGGCGACCAGCAACGCATCGCAGCGGCGCGCACGGAACAGCTGTAAAAGCTGGAGTTCGCTGGCAGGGTCGTCATCGGAACTGGCAATCAGCAGCTGATAGCCGAGCTTGCGGGCGCCCTGTTCAAGCAGTTTGGCGATGCGTGCGTAGCTGGGGTTTTCCAGATCCGGCAGGATGAAGCCCAGCGTTTTGCTATGACGGCTGCGCAGGCCCGCCGCCTGTGGGTTAGGCCGAAAGTCATGCTGCTCGACCACGGCCTTGACGCGCTCCACCGTTGCCGGACTGATGCGCTGTTGTTCGGCCTTGCCATTGATCACGTAACTGGCCGTTGTGACAGAAACACCCGCCAGACGTGCAATATCGCTCAGTTTCACCCCGGAATTTCCTTTAGTCAGGTAAGTGGCTCAGGACAGTCGAATTATTTTTGCTATGACGATGATCTTTACACCAGACCGTAGGAAATTCCCATGTGCTTCAAGTATTTTGGGAAGTGTCCCACAGTGATCAGACCGACTGGGCTTCAATGACGCCCCAGAATCGAGTAACGTGCCGGGCAATTGTAGATTAAACGATTCAGCATGCCTGTTGTCTGCTGCAATCGAGATGAAAGTGATGTCCGATACGATGTCCGGCAAAGCATCACTTGCATCCCCCAAGCTGTCGATCACGTGATCGTCATTAAAACAAGAATCAGGTGGCGCCCTGGCGCTGCACAGGAGTCAAGGCAATGCTCGAACTCACTCTGGAGCAAATATCCATGGCCCGTTCGGCTGTGGATAAAACTGCCGCACTTAAGCTGATTGCCGACCACCTGGTCGCTGATGGTCTGGTGGCCGAGGGCTACCTCACCGGGCTGATGAACCGTGAGCAGCAAGGCTCGACCTTTCTCGGTCAGGGCATCGCCATCCCGCATGGCACACCCGAAACCCGCGACCTGGTGGTGACCACCGGTGTGCGTCTGATGCAGTTCCCTGAAGGGGTGGACTGGGGTGACGGGCAGATTGTCTACCTGGCGATTGGTATTGCGGCCAAGTCCGACGAGCATTTGCGCCTGCTGCAACTGCTGACGCGCGCACTGGGCGAAGAAGATCTGGGTCAGGCGCTGCGCGAGGCGAATACACCAGAAGACCTGCTCAAACTGTTACAGGGCGCGCCTCAGGAGCTGGCCCTCGATGCGCAGATGATCAGCCTCGGCGTATCAGCCGACGATTTTGAAGAGCTGGTCTGGCGTGGTGCACGTCTGCTGCGCAAGGCCGACTGCGTGAGCAATGGCTTTGCTGCGGTGCTCCAGCAGGTCGAAGCGTTGTCGCTGGGTGATGGCCTGTGGTGGCTGCACAGCGAACAAACCGTCAAGCGCCCCGGTCTGGCGTTCGTTACACCTGACAAACCGATCCGCTACCTGGGCCAGCCGCTGACCGGCCTGTTCTGTCTCGCCAGTCTGGGTGAGGCACATCAAGCCCTGCTGGAGCGCCTTTGCCTTTTGCTGATCGAAGGTCGTGGCCATGAGTTGGGCCACGCCACCAATAGCCGTGTGGTACTGGAAGCGCTAGGCGGCGAAGTGCCTGCCGAGTGGCCGACCCAGCGTGTCCAGCTGGCCAACGCGCACGGCCTGCACGCCCGTCCGGCGAAGATACTGGCGCAGCTGGCCAAGGAGTTTGACGGCGAAATTCGCATGCGTGTCCTGGAAACCGGCGAATCGGCAGTGTCGGCCAAAAGCCTGAGCAAGCTGCTCAGCCTCGGCGCACGCCGTGGTCAGACGCTGGAGTTCATTGCCGAGCCGACCATCGCCAACGATGCGTTACCCGCCCTGATCGCCGCAGTCGAGCAGGGCCTGGGTGAAGAAGTCGAACCGTTGCCCGTTGCCGCAGAGGTGCAGGCTGCCCCTACCCCTGTTGCTGTCGCCAGACCGCTCAATGCTCCGGCTGCCGGCAGTGTGTTGCAGGCTGTGTCTGCTTCGCCGGGCATTGCCATCGGCCCGGCGCACGTTCAGGTGCTGCAAAGCTTCGATTATCCGCAGCAGGGCGAATCGGTGGCTGCCGAACGCGAGCGCCTGCACAAGGCGGTTGGTGAAGTCCGCAGTGATATCGAAAACCTCATTCAGCGCAGCAAGTCCAAGGCCATCCGGGAAATCTTCATCACCCACCAGGAGATGCTCGAAGACCCGGAACTGACCAGCGAAGTCGAGTCGCGTCTGAATAACAACGAAAGCGCGGCCGCGGCTTGGGCTACGGTCATCGAAACGGCTGCCGTTCAGCAGGAACAATTGCAAGATGCGCTGCTGGCCGAACGCGCCGCCGACCTGCGCGATGTAGGGCGCCGTGTGCTGGCACAGATTTGTGGTGTTGAAACCATCGCCGCCCCGGACGAACCCTACATTCTGGTGATGGATGAAGTAGGGCCGTCCGACGTTGCCCGTCTGGACCCGGCGCAGGTCGCTGGCATCCTGACCGCGCGTGGTGGCGCGACTGCACACAGCGCGATTGTGGCGCGTGCGTTGGGTATCCCCGCGCTGGTCGGTGCCGGTGATGAAGTGCTGCTGCTCAAGCCGGGCACTGTGCTGCTGCTCGACAGCCAGCGCGGGCGGCTGACCGTTGCGCCTGATGAGGCTACCCTGCAGCGCGCAGTGCAAGACCGTGATGCCCGCGAAGAGCGTCTCAAGGCTGCGGCGGCAGCGCGTATGGAGCCGGCCGTAACACGTGATGGACATGCCGTTGAAGTCTTCGCCAATATCGGCGACAGCACGGGGACGCCGGCTGCCGTGGAGCAGGGCGCGGAAGGTGTTGGCCTGCTGCGTACCGAGCTGCTGTTTATGGCGCATTCGCAGGCACCCGACGAAGCCACGCAGGAAGCTGAATACCGCCGCGTGCTGACCGATCTGGGAGGGCGTCCGCTGGTGGTCCGCACGCTGGATGTGGGGGGCGACAAGCCGCTGCCCTACTGGCCGATCGCCAAGGAAGAAAACCCGTTCCTCGGTGTCCGTGGTATCCGGCTGACCCTGCAGCGTCCGGACGTCATGGAAAGCCAGCTTCGCGCTCTGTTGCGTGCCGCAGACAGCGGCCCGCTGCGTATCATGTTCCCGATGATAGGCACCCTTGAAGAGTGGCGTCAGGCGCGGGAAATGACTGAGCGGCTGCGCGAGGAAATTCCGGTCAGCGACCTGCAGTTGGGGATCATGATCGAAGTGCCGTCGGCGGCTCTGATTGCCCCGGTTCTGGCGAAGGAAGTGGATTTTTTCAGTATCGGCACCAATGACCTGACGCAGTACACGATGGCCATCGACCGTGGTCACCCGACCCTGTCGGCTCAGGCTGACGGGCTGCATCCCTCGGTGCTGCAACTGATCGACATGACCGTGCGCGCTGCCCATGCCAATGGCAAATGGGTGGGCGTGTGCGGCGAACTGGCCGCAGACCCGCTGGCGGTGCCGGTTCTGGTCGGCCTGGGTGTGGATGAATTGAGCGTGTCGGCGCGCAGCATTGGCGAGGTCAAGGCGTGTGTCCGTGAACTGACCCTGAGCAGCGCTCGGCAACTGGCGCAAAATGCGCTGACGGCGGGCAGCGCCGCCGAAGTTCGTGCGCTTGTGGAGGCTGTGTAATGGCGAAGATTCTTACCCTGACGATGAACCCGGCACTGGACCTGACTGTGCAGTTGGGCCAGTTGGAACTGGGCCAGGTCAACCGCAGCACGGCAATGCTCACCCACGCGGCGGGCAAGGGTCTGAATGTGGCGCAGGTGCTGGCTGACCTGGGGCACGACCTGACCGTCGCCGGTTTTCTTGGCGTCGACAACCAGCAAGCGTTCGAGGCGTTGTTCGAGCGTCGCAACTTTGTTGACGAGTTTGTCCGTGTACCGGGAGAAACCCGCAGCAATATCAAACTGGCCGAAGGCAGTGGCCGCATCACCGACCTGAACGGCCCCGGACCGCAGGTCAGTGAGGAGGCGCAGCAAGCGCTGTTCACCCGTGTGCAACAGATTGCATCAGGTTTCGACGTGGTCGTCGTTGCCGGCAGCCTGCCGCGCGGTGTCACGCCAGAGTGGCTGCACAAACTGTTGGTGATGCTCAAGGACCTCGGTCTGAAAGTGGCGCTCGACAGCAGTGGTCTGGCCTTGCGTGCCGGTCTGACGGCCGGGCCGTGGCTGATCAAGCCCAACACCGAAGAGCTGGCCGACGCGCTTGATGCACCGATCATTTCCATCGCTGCACAAGCCGAGGTAGCTGCACGTCTGCACACGCAGGGCATCGAGCATGTGGTGATCTCTCAAGGGTCCGAAGGTGTGCACTGGTTCAGCCCGAATGTGGCGCTGCACTCTCTGCCGCCCAAGGTCACGGTGGCCAGCACGGTAGGTGCTGGCGACTCGCTTCTGGCCGGCATGGTGCACGGTCTGATCAGCGGTCATGAACCTCAGAAGACCTTGCGCACCGCTACGGCGATTGCCGTCATGGCGGTGACCCAGATCGGTTTCGGCATCACCGATGCCGCGCAACTCAAACGGCTTGAAGGCGGCGTTACTGTACGCAGCCTTTCAGAACAATAAGAGAGGATCGTCATGAAGTTAGCCATAGTTACGGCCTGCCCGAACGGCAAGGTCAGCAGCGTACTCAGCGCACGATTGCTCGAAGCGGCGGCATTGCGCCTGGGCTGGGAAACCAGTGTCGAAATCATCGATCCCAACAAGTCGGACCAGCAGTTGTCCGCTCAGGACATTGAGGCTGCCGATCTTGTTCTGGTGGTCAATACCGGTCCGGTGGACTTGAACCGCTTTGTCGGCAAGCGCCTGTTTCAGGATTCGCCTGCCCATGCGTTGCAGGACGTCGACGGTTTTCTGCAGCGCGCCGAGCGAGACGCGCAGGTGCATGCGGCGTCCGTGACAACCGCGCCGCAAGCGACAGGGGGCGCTGGCGCGCAGCCGCGCATCGTTGCGATCACGGCCTGCCCCACCGGGGTTGCGCACACGTTCATGGCCGCAGAAGCGATCCAGCAAGCGGCCAAGCGTCTGGATTACGACTTGCAAGTCGAGACCCAAGGCTCGGTCGGTGCGCGCAACCCGCTTAGCGCCAAGGCTATTGCCGAGGCCGATGTGGTGCTGCTGGCGGCGGATATCGAAGTCAATACTGACCGCTTTGCCGGCAAGAAGATCTATCGTTGCGGCACCGGGATCGCGCTCAAGCAGTCCGAGGCGACCCTGAAAAAAGCCTTGGCGGAAGGGCAGGTAGAATCCGATGAGGCCACCGCCAAGTCACCAGCCAGACAAGAGAAAACGGGCGTCTACAAACACCTGCTGACCGGCGTGTCGTTCATGCTGCCGATGGTCGTGGCAGGCGGACTGTTGATCGCCCTTTCCTTCGTGTTCGGTATCACCGCGTTCAAGGAGCCGGGTACGCTGGCTGCGGCACTGATGCAGATCGGTGGGGAAGCGGCGTTCAAGCTGATGGTGCCTTTGCTGGCCGGTTACATTGCGTATTCGATTGCGGATCGTCCGGGGCTGGCACCCGGCATGATCGGCGGTCTGCTGGCGAGCACTCTGGGGGCCGGATTCATCGGCGGTATCGTTGCCGGTTTTCTGGCCGGGTACAGTGCCGCGGCGATTAACCGCTACGCCCGCCTGCCGGCCAGCGTCGAAGCGCTCAAGCCGATTCTGATTATCCCGTTGCTGTCGAGCCTGTTTACCGGGCTGGTGATGATCTACGTGGTCGGCAAGCCGGTTGCCGGGATGCTGGAAGCGTTGACCCATTTCCTCGACAGTATGGGCACCACCAACGCCATCCTGCTGGGCGTGGTGCTGGGCGCAATGATGTGCGTCGACCTCGGCGGGCCGATCAACAAGGCGTCCTATGCGTTCTCTGTCGGTCTGCTGGCGTCCCAGAGCTATGCGCCGATGGCGACAGCGATGGCCGCCGGTATGGTACCGCCCATCGGGATGGGCATCGCCACGCTGCTGGCGCGCCGCAAGTTCGCCCAGAGCGAGCGTGAGGCAGGCAAGGCTGCGTTCGTACTGGGGCTTTGCTTTATTTCGGAAGGTGCCATTCCGTTCGCTGCCAAGGACCCGCTGCGGGTGATTCCGGCCAGTGTCGTGGGTGGCGCGCTGACCGGCGCATTGTCGATGTACTTCGGCTGCAAGCTGATGGCACCCCACGGCGGCCTGTTCGTGATGTTGATCCCCAACGCCATCAACCACGCGCTGCTTTATCTGGTGGCGATCATAGCGGGTAGCGTTCTGACCGGCGTAGTCTACGCGCTGATCAAGCGCCCGGAGCCTGCCGACATGGAAGTGGCCCCGGCCGCCGCCTGATCAAGGCGCGGCCTGTTCCGCGCCTCATGCCCGCCCTAGCGCGCCAGTGCCAGGGCAATCCCCTGGCCACCGCCGATGCACAGCGTGGCCAGACCCTTCTTCGCATCGCGCCTGATCATTTCGTGCAGCAGGGTCACCAGCACGCGGCATCCCGAGGCGCCAATCGGATGACCGAGGGCGATAGCGCCGCCATTGACGTTCAGCTTTTGCGGATCCAGCCCCAGTTCCTTGCCGACCGACAATGATTGTGCGGCAAAGGCTTCGTTGGCTTCGATCAGGTCCAGTTCGTCCAGCGACCAGCCAGCCTTGTCGAGGCAGCGACGGGTTGCGCTGACCGGGCCAATGCCCATGATCGCCGGGTCGACGCCTGCGTTGGCATACGCGGCTATGCGTGCCAGTACCGGCAAGCCCAGCTGTTCTGCTTTGCCAGCGCTCATCAGCATCACGGCAGCGGCGCCGTCGTTGAGCGAAGAGGCGTTACCGGCGGTGACCGTGCCGTCCTTTTTGAACGCAGGCTTGAGTTTGCCCAGCGTCTGGGCGGTGGTGTCGGCACGAGGCTGTTCGTCTGTGGCGAAGGACAGCGGATCACCTTTGCGCCGGGGGATCAGAATCGGCGTGATCTCATCGACAAAGCGCCCGGCTTCAATGGCGGCGATCGCTTTTTGCTGAGACAGGGCGGCGAACTCATCCTGGGCTTCACGGCTGATGCCGTACTGCTGCGCCAGGTTTTCGGCGGTGATGCCCATGTGGTAATCGTTGAACGCATCCCACAGGCCATCAGTGATCATCGTGTCGACCATGCTGGCGTGGCCCATGCGCAAACCGGTTCGCGCGCCTGGCAGCACATAGTTGGACAGGCTCATGTTTTCCTGGCCACCGGCAATGATGATCTCTGCATCACCGCAACGAATCGCCTGGGTCGCGAGGTGCAGGGCTTTGAGGCCAGAGCCACAGACCTTGTTGAGGGTCATCGCCGGTACCGAGAAGGGCAGGCCGGCCTTGATGCCTGCCTGCCGCGCCGGGTTCTGGCCCGCCCCCGCAGTCAGCACCTGGCCCATGATGACTTCATCGACTTGCGCGCCGTCCACACCGGTCTGAACCAGCAGTTGACGGATGACGGCAGCGCCCAGGTCTACAGCAGCTACAGCAGCCAGAGAGCCCTGGAAACTGCCTACGGCGGTACGGGTGGCGGCGACGATAACGACGTCCTGCATGGTGCTGATCCTCATTGTTATTGAGGGCTCATGGTGGCACACATAGGCAGGCAGGTTCCAACCGCGAACCGCTCGGTCACGTTATGCCGAAGACCTCCCTGCCACGTTCAGAGGTCCATGCGGCGTCTGGCGCGTTGCGCTGATCCGTCCCGCACTGCCCAGCGCAGAATGGGCGCGGTGCCGTTCACGCCCAGCCTGATCAGGCGGCGTTTCAAAGGACGTTGGGTGACGTCGAGCATTTCGCTGGCCCAATCCGGCAGCAAATCGATACCGGCGCGCATAATCAGTACGCCAAACGGCTTGGCCAGCCAGTTCGGCGCAGGCGCGTCGAGCAGCAGACGCAGCACCTCGCGACTGCGGTCGTCACAAATCAGTTGCCCGCGAATGCCTGCCAGATAGTCAGCAATGGCCTGGCGAGAGCGCGGAACATTGCATGCGCCAAGCCGTTCGGCAATCAGCGCTGTTTCGGCGTAATACGCGTCCTGATCGGCCAGCGACATTTCCGGATTGAGGTAGCGCAGGTGTGCGGCGAGAAAGCTGCTGACTTCAGCCACATGCACCCAGGTCAGCAAATCCGGATCGCTGGCAGCGTAAGGCCGACCGTCGGGGGCCGTGCCGATAATGTTCAGGTGAATCTTGCGCACCTTGTCGATCAGCCAGTTGGCATCCCGGGTTGCACCGTAGGTGGTGCCGGACAGAAACTGCCCGGTACGTCGCAGGCGGCCAAGCATGTCCTGCCGAAAGTTGGAATGGTCCCAGATGCCTGCCAATGCCAGTGGGTGTAGAGCCTGCAGCATCAGTGCGCTTATGCCGCCGACCAGCATGCTCGTGAAGTCGCCGTGCACCCTCCAGCACACCGCCTGTGGGCCGAACAGGCCGGGATCGCCTTTGGGGTTCTCCAGATCCAGTTGACCGAGGGCCAGACCGGTAAGGCTGATGACCTGGGTTTCGATGCGGGTGCGGATGAATTCCATGTCGTGCTCGTGCATCGGGAGAGGTAAACCCCGTTACGCACTCATGGTTAGACACACGCCCTGAGGCCCCGAGCTTCTGCCCGCAGGGCGTGGGAACGAACGTGTTCGCGAAAGGACCGCTACATTCGCCAAGAATATATCGTCTGAAATACCGTATTCGCGAACAAGTTCGCTCCCACGGCCTTCGGCCAGAATCAAGAGCGAGCTTGTGTGTAGCAAGGAGCCTGGGGGCGATTGCGTTTAGCCGCGGTGACGGCCGCGGAAGTAATTGATCAGGCCTTGGGTCGATGCATCGTCAGCCGGTTCTTCAGTGCCGCCGGTCAGACGCTGGTACACGGCCTTGCCCATTTCCTTGCCCAGCTCCACACCCCATTGGTCGAAGGCATTGGTGCCCCAGATCACGCTCTGCACGAACACTTTGTGCTCATACATTGCCACCAGAGCGCCAAGCCGGCGCGGGCTGATGCGCTCGACCACAAGGGTATTGCTCGGACGGTTGCCGGGGATGACCTTGTGCGGTGCCAGTTTCTGCACCTCTTCCTCAGCCATGCCCTTTTCGCGCAGTTCGGCCTCGGCTTCGGCGCGGGTCTTGCCCATCATC
This sequence comes from Pseudomonas caricapapayae, assembly GCF_001400735.1. Taxonomy (GTDB): domain Bacteria; phylum Pseudomonadota; class Gammaproteobacteria; order Pseudomonadales; family Pseudomonadaceae; genus Aquipseudomonas; species Aquipseudomonas caricapapayae. Next base: position 28,806 of record NZ_LJPW01000012.1, on the reverse strand, counting down.
AACGCCTGGCTCTGCGACAGGCAATTGGCGTACAGCCACTGGTGATGGTCGGCAACCGGGTTGAAGCTGACGATCGGCACAATGAAGTCGGCCGGAATCATCTGTGTACCTTGATGCAGCAACTGGTGGTAAGCGTGCTGACCGTTGGCCCCGACGCCGCCCCAGATGACCGGGCCGGTGTCGGTGGACGTCGGCGTACCGTCCTGGCGGACACTCTTGCCGTTGGATTCCATATCGAGTTGTTGCAGGTGTTTGGTGATGTTGCGCAGGTAATGGTCATACGGCAGGATCGCGTGGCTTTGTGCGCCCCAGAAATTGCCGTACCAGACGCCCAGCAATGCCAGTAATACGGGCATGTTCTGTTCGAAAGGCGCGCTCTGGAAATGCTGGTCCATGGTGTAGGCACCGGACAGCAGTTCCTTGAAGTTGGACATGCCGATGGCCAGCGCGATAGGCAGGCCGATGGCCGACCACAGCGAATAGCGACCGCCCACCCAGTCCCACATCGGGAAGATGTTTTCTTCACGGATACCGAATGCTACGGCCGCCGCATTGTTGCTCGACACGGCGATGAAGTGGCGATGCAGTTCGACCTCGGAGCCGCCCTGCGCCAGGTACCAGGCGCGTGCCGCCTGAGCGTTTTTAAGGGTTTCCAGCGTATTGAAGGACTTCGACGAGAAGATAAACAGCGTGGTCTCGGCGCGAATTTTCATCGACAGCTCATGGAACTCGCTGCCGTCGATGTTTGCCAGGTAATGGCAGCGAACACCCTTGTGCGCGTAGGCCACCAGCGCTTCGGAGACCAGCTCCGGGCCGAGGAACGAGCCGCCGATGCCGATGTTTACCACGTCGGTGATCGGCTTTTCGGTGTAACCGCGCCACAGGCCGTCGTGGATGCGGCCGACCAGCTCGGTCATCTGGTTCAGCACGCGGTGCACATCGGGCATCACGTCGTTGCCGTTGACTTTCAGCTTGTCGCCTACCGGACGGCGCAGGGCGGTGTGCAACGCCGGACGACCCTCGGATGAGTTGACCAGTTCGCCATCGTACTGAGCCTTGATCGCGTCCTTGAGGCCCACTTCGCCCGCCAGGCTGACCAGCAGATCACGGGTTTCGGTGGTGATCAGGTTTTTGGAGTAGTCGAGAAACAGACCGGCGCTGCTGAGGGTGAATTGGCTGAAGCGCTGCGGGTCAGTATTGAACGCTTCGCGCATGCTGAAATTCTGCATGGCCTGGCGGTGTTTGCTCAACGCTTGCCAGGCGGGCAGAGCGGTCACATCGGAAGGAGTGCGGTAGTACGCCATCGCTGCGGGTTTCCTTTAACTGGATCTGTCTTTGGATATTCTTGGAGCGAGGTCGCAAGCTTTCTCACGGGCTATACATAGCAGACTACCCTTCGCATACCCTTTTGTCTGCGCCTCGCCTTGCATGACCCCGGTACTTTTTCGCACACAAGGAACCGGGGCTTCCACTCAAATGCTGTCGGTTGCGGTTCAGGCGACCTGTACCGGTATGGCATTACCGGTGTGGCTTAGTTCATTGCCTCGGCGCATCGTTTCAGCTTCCGGTCAGGTGCAGATTGTCGATCAGGCGGGTTTTGCCCAGGAAGGCAGCTGCGAGGATCACCAGATCGCGATCCTCATCAGTCGCCGGACGCAGGCTGGTGGCGTCGCGTATTTCCAGATAATCGATGCGAAAGCCTGCGGCCTCCAGTTGCTGCCGCTTGCCGGTCAGCAGTGCATCGAAATCCCGCTCGCCTGCGTTGATCGCGTCGGCTGTCTGGCGGATGGCCTGATACAGCGCAGGTGCCGCAGCACGTTGATCGTCGTTCAGATAACCGTTACGTGAGGACAGCGCCAGGCCGTCGTGGGCGCGCACGGTCGGTTCGCCGATGATCTGGATCGGCATGTTCAGATCCCGGACCATGGCGCGAATCACCGCCAGTTGCTGGAAGTCTTTCTCGCCGAAAATCGCCAGGTCAGGCTGCACCATATTGAACAGCTTGCTGACGACCGTAGCGACACCTTCGAAATGACCGGGGCGGCTCGCGCCACACAGGCCTTGCGACAGATGCGGCACGCTGACCAGTGTCTGGTCGGCCATGCCATGCGGATACATCTCCTCGACGCTAGGGGTAAACAGCAGGTTGCAACCGGCCTGCAGGAGTTTCTCCTGGTCGGCGGCCAGCGTGCGAGGGTAGGTGGCCAGGTCTTCGTTAGGGCCGAACTGCAGCGGATTGACGAAGATGGTAGCGACCACGAAGTCGGCACGCTGGGCCGCTTTGGCGACCAGGGCTGCGTGCCCGCTGTGCAGATTGCCCATGGTCGGGGTCAGTGCGATCCGCTTGCCTTCGCTGCGTGCCCGGGCGACGGCTGCACGCAGTTCCTGTACGGTTTTTACTGTATTCATGCCGAGAATCCGTGTTCGGTTGCCGGAAAGCTGACGTTTTTGACTGCGGCCACATAGGCCCGGATTGCCGACTGAATGTCAGGCTGACCGGTCATGAAGTTCTTTACGAATTTGGGCACGCGTCCGCTGATAGACAGGCCCAGCATGTCGTGCAGCACCAGCACCTGGCCATCGGTCGCGCTGCCTGCGCCAATGCCGATGACAGGAATCTTTACCGCGTGGGTGATCTCTTCGGCGAGTTCGCCGGGCACGCATTCCAGCAGGATCATCGCGGCACCGGCCTGTTCCAGCGCGATGGCATCGGCACGCATCTGCCGGGCCTGGGTCTCCAGCCTTCCCTGAACCTTGTAACCGCCCAGCACGTTGACCGCCTGCGGCGTCAGGCCCATGTGTGCGCACACCGGAATACCGCGCTCTGCCAGCAAGCGGATCGACTCGCTCAGCCATGCTGCGCCTTCGACCTTGACCATGTGCGCACCCGCCTGCATCAACGTGGCGCTATTGATGAAGGTCTGTTCCAGCGTAGCGTTGGCCATGAACGGCAGGTCAGCGAGAATCATGGCACCTCGATTGCCGCGTTTCACACACGCAACGTGGTATGCCGTTTCGGCTGTGGTTACAGGCAGGGTACTGTCGTGACCTTGCAGGACCATGCCCAGCGAGTCGCCTATCAGCAGCACTTCGACACCTGCCTCGCAGGCAGTGTGAGCGAAGGTCGCGTCGTAGCAGGTCAGCATGGTGATTTTCTCACCTTTCTGTTTCATGGCCTGCAGCGACGTAACGGTTATGTTCGGCATGTAAAGTCCTCCATCAGGCGCTGTGAAGACCGGTGATCAGCGCGTGAGAGTCATCCTGGAAAAGCAGGCACACCGTCGTGTCGCGGTGTTTTGCAAAGGCCTGTTTCGCGCCCGTTCGCCTGTGGTGTGGCGGCGGGAGGCCTATCTTCGTGAGGAGGGGGCGTGAAGTCAATTGAAGGTGTTACCTGTGTGTCGCACCGGTTACACATGTGCGGTGACAGGCGGGCGTCATGCCTCGGCAGGCAGGCGCTCCAGGCCGCTAAACGGGCACTCGCCCAGCAGGCTATTCAGCTCGCGCCCGTCGGCCAGCGTCAACCCGGGTGCCAGCTCAGCCAGCGGGTACAGCACGAATGCTCGGGCCTGCATGTGGTAATGCGGCACCTTGAGGCGCGGCTCATCGATCATTCGGTCGCCGAACAGCAGGATATCGAGGTCCAGAGTGCGTGGCCCCCAGCGTTCGAGGCGTTCGCGGCCCTGATCCAGCTCGATGGCCTGTAGCGCGTCAAGCAGGATGAGTGGCGTCAGAGAGGTGTCGAGCGCCGCCACAGCGTTGGTAAAGCGCGGCTGGCCGGGCAGCAGCGAGTCGCTGACATAGAACGATGAAACGCCAATCAGCTCACATCCGGGTAACTGCGCCATTGCCTTGAGAGCGCTGCGCAGTTGCTCGGCAGGGTCGGCAAGGTTGCTGCCCAGGCCGATGTAAACGCGTTCAGAGGTCAGCAGCGGTTCATTCACCGCTTTGCGCCTCGCCGGTGGTGCGCTTGCGTTTGGCCCCGCTGTTACGGCGGCGCTTGCGCGGCGCTGTGCCTGCTGTTTCGGGCTTGCTGCTCAGGTCGCGAATCATGTCGCGGCGTTCGTTGTCGTTGCAGTCCTGATAATCGGTCCACCACTGGCCCAGACCATCGGTCTGCTCGCCCGCCGTTTCACGCAACAGGAGGAAGTCGTAGCCAGCACGGAACCTTGAGTTGTCCAGCAGCATGTCCGCGCGTTTGCCCGAACGACGCGGCAGACGTTCCTGCATGTCCCAGATCTCGCGGATCGGCAGGGTGAAGCGCTTGGGAATCGCGATACGCTGGCATTGCTCGATGATCAGCTCGTGAGCGGCCTCCTGCATGGCTGCGATCGGCGGCATGCCGCGTTCCTGAGCGCGCAGCACCTTGGCCGGCAGCGCAGGCCAGAGGAGGGCGGCAAACAGGAATGCCGGCGTGACCGGCTTGTTCTGCTTGATGCGCAGGTCGGTGTTGATCAGGGCGTTGCTGATCAGCGTATGAGTGTAGGTCGGGTTGTATTCCAGCGCCTTGGAACTGGCCGGGAACAGCGGTTCGAACAGTTCCAGGTCCACCAGCATTTCGAAGGTGGGGGCAGCGTGCCCGGAGAGGAACAGCTTGAGCACTTCTTCGAACAGGCGTGCCGACGGAATGTCACGCAGCATCGGTGCCAGCGAGCGAATAGGTTGCGCGCTGTGCTTTTCGATGCCGAAGTCCAGCTTGGCAGCGAAACGTACGGCACGCAGCATGCGCACCGGGTCTTCCTTGTAACGCTGTTCCGGGTCGCCGATCAGGCGGATCAGACGGTTGCGGATGTCGTGTACGCCATTGGCGTAATCCAGAACACGTTCACTGACCGGATCGTAATACAGCGCGTTGATCGTGAAGTCGCGACGTTGCGCGTCTTCTTCAAGCGTGCCGTACACATTGTCACGCAGGATGCGACCGCTCTCGTTGCGCGAGGACTGGTTGCTGTCCTCTTCTTCGTCATCCTGGGGATGATTGGCGCGGAAGGTCGCCACTTCGATGATTTCACGACCGAAATGGATGTGCACCAGTTTGAACCGGCGGCCGATGATCCGCGCATTGCGGAATTCGGCACGCACTTGTTCTGGCGTGGCGCTGGTGGCGACGTCGAAATCCTTGGGCGTGATATTGAGCATCATGTCGCGTACGCAACCACCGACCAGGTAGGCCTGGTAGCCAGCGTTCTGAAGGCGCTCGACGATATTGACGGCATAGCGGCTGAACTGACTGCGTTGCAGCGAATGTTGGCTGCTGTTGAGCACTTCAGGCGTGGTGCGCGTATGTTGCTGCGGTTTGCGCAGTGGGGAACGAAATGACTGGAACAACTTCTTCAGCATGGGATGCACTGTTTGAAGGAATATTCGGCCAAAAACGTGGAATGACCGCATGATGGGCGGGGATTCTAGCATTTAGTCGAGGGATGGTGTAGGAAGCTGTCGCGCAAGGACAAACGATGGCGTGGATCAAGGCGGGAGAAGCTACTGGGGGAGCCGAAGCTCCCCCAAAGTGTGTGCTCTTTATTATTGTTTTCTGTACGGGCTTCTTGTTTTTGTTGAGTGCCCATTCACAAGACTTTCGCCTGTGAAACCTCCCAATCGGGAGTCAAGAGCAAACGGATTGCTTTGGTCGCTGCGTTGCAATGATCATTCGATCCAACCAGTTCAGGCTCTACCTAAGGGTAGTTTTTGTTGTTCTCGGCCTGGTTGCGGGGCAAGCCCCAAATACAACTCCTCTCCAAAAGAATCAGTTAGCTGCGCCTCCGCCGTGTTGTTCTTGTTATGCGTGAGTCGATTCGTATTGTTTTTATTATGGGTGTCGTACTGCTTGTTGTTTTTCTTGTACCAAGCATATAGCAGAAGCTGTGCCAACTTTTGCCAGGCCCCGTAAACCGGGCGTTTTCAGGCGCAAGCAGGTTATTGCGCACACAAAAAAACCGGGCCTGCGTTACCGTAAGACCCGGCTTTTGTTACGTGAAGTGCTTGAGGTAACAGTTTGTACCCGCGCTGCGCACCGCGTGCCAGAGCCTTGCAATGCGTTTATGTCTCGTTGGCGACGCCTTTGCGACGCGGGATGCCCAGACGCTGGCGGCGTTCCCACAGACATTTGCGGCTGACGCCCAGTTTGCGGGCCAGCTCGGTTTCGGTCATGTGGTCCTGATGCTCCAGAACGAAGTGCTGGAAGTAGTCTTCGAGCGAGAGGTCTTCAGCGGGCTCGTTGCCGGTCGAACCGGAAGAACCCGGCAAAGGTGCCATGCCCATGTATTCGTCATCGTCCAGGCCGTCGAGCTCGATGTCGATGCCCAGCAGGTCCGCGGTGATTTCCGGGTTTTCACACAGGATCACCGAGCGCTCTACTGCGTTTTCCAGTTCGCGTACGTTGCCCGGCCAGCTGTAGTGGCGAATTGCTTGCTCGGCGTCGGGCGCAAATTTCAGGTCGTCGCGCCCGATCTTGGCGCTCTGGCGTATCAGAAACGCACGGGCGATTTCCAGAATATCGCCGCCACGCTCGCGCAGGGCAGGGAGCTTCAGGGCGATGACGTGCAGACGGTAGAACAGGTCTTCACGAAACTCGCCATTTTTAGCCAGTGTCTTGAGGTCACGATGGGTCGCAGCGATCAGGCGTACATCGACTTTTTGCGACTGCACCGAGCCGACGCGACGAATCTCGCCCTCTTGCAACACCCGCAGCAGGCGAGCCTGCGCCTCCAGAGGCAGCTCGCCGATTTCATCGAGGAACAGCGTGCCGCCATCAGCGGCCTCGACCAGACCTGCACGACCCGCACTGGCACCGGTAAACGCGCCCTTCTCGTGGCCGAACAACTCGGACTCGATCAGCGATTCGGGGATGGCCGCACAGTTGACCGAGATCATCGGTGCCTTGGCGCGGCGTGACAGGTTGTGCAGGGCGCGGGCCACCAGTTCCTTGCCGGTACCCGACTCGCCCTGAACCAGGACGTTGGAATCAGTCGGGGCCACTTTGCGGATCTTGCTATAGAGATCCAGCATGGGCGGGCATGACCCGATGATGCCAATTTCGCCATTATGGTTGTGCGCCGGGCCTTTTTCAGCGCCGCTCGCTTTGGCGATGGCATTGCGCTCGTCCTGGAGCCCCTTGACCGTCTGGCGATCGCGCAGGATTCGCGAGACCGCCTGCAGCATTTCGTCGTGGTCGAAGGGTTTGGCGATGTAATCCACGGCACCCATCTTCATCGAGTCGACGGCGGAGCGCAGGCTGGCGTAACTGGTCATGATCAGCACCGGTTTGCCTTCACCCAGCTTGATCAGTTCGGTGCCGGGTGCGCCTGGCAGACGCAGGTCGCTGACGATCAGATCGAAAGACGGAATGCTGAAGCGTTCCTGAGCTTCCTGCACGGAGCCGGCCTCACTGACTTCGTACTGATTGCGTTCAAGCAGGCGACGCAGGGCTGAGCGGATAATCGTTTCGTCTTCGACGATCAAAATATGCGGCATTGATTCAGTTCTCTCGACGGTCTCAGTTCGCGGTGGACGTCGCGTCGACATGGCGTGGCAAGGTCACCCGAATACGGGTTCCACGCTGCTGCTCGGGATCGGCCGGGCTGTCGATAGTGATTTGTCCATAATGCTCTTCAACGATGGAATAGACCAGCGCAAGGCCGAGTCCGGTTCCTTCGCCAGGCTCCTTGGTGGTGAAAAACGGCTCGAACAATCGGTCCATGATTGCCTTTGAAATCCCACTGCCTTCGTCTTCGACGATCAAGTCCACAGTGTGCTCGGACACTTCGCTTCTGACCCTGACCGCACTGCCTGCCGGGGAAGCGTCGCGGGCGTTGGAGAGCAGATTGATCAGCACTTGTGCCAATCGCTGCGGATCGCCAACGGCCCAATGCTCGGGGTTGCACAGGTTATAGAAGTGTACTTCGAAATTGCGCCGGTTCAGCGCCAGCAGACCAATAGCATCCTGAGCCACCACCGCCAGACAAACGGCTTCGTCGCTGTGCTGATGAGCGCCCGCATGGGCGAAGCTCATCAATGACTGGACGATGCGCGAGACACGTTTGGTCTGTTCGAGTATCTGGCTGCTGATTTCCTTCAGTTCGCCGTCTTCTTCGCGTTCTTCACGCAGGTTCTGCGCGAGACAGGCAATGCCGGTGATCGGATTGCCTATCTCGTGGGCCACGCCTGCTGCCAGCCGGCCGATACTGGCCAGGCGTTCGGAGTGCACCAGCTTGTCTTCGAGCATCTGGGTGTCGGTCAGGTCCTCGACCAGCACCACCAGGCCACTGTTGCCCGGCGCGAGCGGCTCGTTGATGGCCGCCTTGTGCAGGTTGAGCCAGCGTGTCTGGCCGTCCAGACCAAGCTTCTGCTTGTGCAAATGCTCATCTGGGAGGCTGGTAAATCCGGTCAGCAGGCTTTTCCAGGGCTCGGCAATGGTTTCCAGTCGCGAACCGACCACGCGTTGGGCGACGATCCCGGTCAGTTCCTCCATTGCCCTGTTCCACATCAGGATTTCCTGATCCTCGGCCAGCGAGCACACGCCCATCGGCAGTTCCTGCAGGGTCTGACGGTGATAGCGGCGCAGGGCGTCGAGTTCGGCGGCAAGACCCGTCAGGCGCGAGTGGTAGTCCTCAAGCCGGCTTTCAATGAAATGTATGTCTTCGGTGACATATTTTTCGCTGCCCGATTTGTACGGCAGGAAGGTTTCCACCATATCCTGCGCGACGCTGGGACCCATCAGCCCGGAGAGATTGGCCTCGATCCGGTCGCGCAGGCGGCGCAGTGCATAAGGACGGCGTTCGTCGAACGGCAGGTACAGATCGCGCAGCGCTTGTTCGACTTCTTTTTGTGCCGCTTTGGCACCCAGCGGCTTGGCCAGTTGAGTGGCGAACTCCTGAGGCGACACGGCATGCAGTTCGCGGCGTTGCGGGCGGCGCACGTTATCGACCGCGCAGGCCTCGGCGGCACCGACCTCTTCGGGGCTGACATTGGTGAACAGGGATATCAGGGTGAACAGCAACACGTTCGCCGCAAGCGACGCGATAGCTGCCATGTGCCAGCTGGTGTCGTCCAGCACATAGATCATGTTCAGCCAGGGAATATAGAAGCCCTGCAGATTGCCGATCAGCGGCAACAGCATGCTGACCGCCCAGACCGCAATGCCGGCCAGCAGGCCTGCGATGAAACCGCGTCGGTTGGCGGTCGGCCAATACAGCACCGACAGCACACCCGGCAGAAATTGCAGTGTCGCAACGAAAGCGACAATGCCCAGATTGGCCAGATCCTGCTGCGCGCCCAGCAGCAGGTAGAAGCCGTAACCCAGAGCGATGATCGCGACAATCAGCCCGCGCCGCGTCCACTTCAGCCAGCGATAGATATTACCCTCAGCTGGCGGCTGATAAAGCGGTAGCACCAGGTGATTGAGGGCCATGCCGGACAGCGCCAGCGTAGTGACAATGATCAGCCCGCTGGCTGCCGACAGCCCTCCGATGTAAGCGAGCAGGGCCAGCGATTTGCTGTTGGCCGCGATACCGATCCCGAGCGTGAAGTATTCCGGGCTGGTCGTGGCACCCAGCTTGAGACCCGCCCAGAGGATCAGCGGCACGGCGAGGCTGATCAACAGCAGAAACAGCGGCAGCCCCCAGCTGGCGCTGACCAGCGAGCGCGGGTTGAGGTTTTCCGTGAAGGTCATGTGGTACATGTGCGGCATGACGATGGCTGAGGCGAAGAACACCAGCAGCAGCGTGCGCCAGGGGCCTTCCTGCAACGGGGTATGCAGCGAGGCGAGGGCAGTCTGGTTTTGCAGCAGCCACAGCTCCAGCTGTTGCGGGCCGTCGAACACGCCATACAAGGCGTACAGTCCGACTCCGCCCAGCGCGATCAGCTTGATCAGTGATTCGAAGGCAATGGCGAACACCAGGCCTTCATGTTTTTCGCGGGTTGCAATATGCCGCGAGCCAAAGAAAATCGTGAACAGGGTGATCAGCGCGCAGAACGCCACGGCCACCCGGTCCTGCACCGGTTCGCGGGTCAGAATGCCGATGGAGTCGGCAACCGCCTGAATCTGCAAGGCCAGCAACGGCAATACACCGATCAGCATGAAGACGGTGGTCAGCGCACCAGCCCACGTGCTGCGAAAGCGGAAGGCAAACAGATCGGCCAGCGATGACAACTGGTAGGTACGGGTAATTCTGAGAATCGGATACAGCAGCACCGGTGCCAACAGGAATGCCCCGGAAACGCCCAGGTAACTGGACAGAAAGCCATAGCCATACTGATAGGCCAGGCCGACGGTGCCATAGAACGCCCAGGCGCTGGCATATACGCCTAGCGACAGGGTGTAGGTCAGCGGATGGCGGATGATCCAGCGCGGAATCAGGCCGTGCTCGCTGATCCAGGCGACACCGAACAGCACCAGCAGATAGGCGGCGCTGACCATCAGCATCTGCGTCAGACTAAAGCTCATCGGCATCTCGCTGGCTCTGCAGGATGAACGTCACCACGATCAGGATCAGCCACAGCATATAGGGGCGATACCAGGCACCAGTGGCATCGATCCACCAGTCCATGATGGCCGGAGAGAACAGATAGATGCCTACCACCAGAAGCAAAACCAATCGGTATATGTACATCTGGTCTCCCTGCGCTGGTAGATGAGGAGCGGCATGTTAACGGATGGCGGATAACCTGCAAGTATCCTTGCGTCGTAGTTTTCCGCGACCGCTCTGGATCAGTCTATCCGGGCTTCTTCAATCGTGCGCAGTTTGGGAATCAGGTCTGCGTTCCAGTGCTGGATGCCCCAGGCCAGCACTTCCTGCGCCGTGCCATCGGCCATGTGTGCGTCGACCGGCTGACCGAGCGCGCGCAGGGCGCGCAGCAACAGCGGGGTCGCCTGATCGGCTTCCAGGGGCGGGGAGCGGTAGGATTTGCCCAGTTTATGGCCGTCAGGCTGGGTGATCAGCGGTACATGCAGGTAGCGTGGCTGAGGCAGGCTCAGCAGTTCCTGCAGATAGAGGTGCCGGGGTGTCGAGTCCAGAAGGTCGGCACCACGCACGATATCGGTGATGCCTTGCCAGGCATCATCGATAACCACCGCGAGCTGATAGGCGTAAAGCCCGTCGCGCCTGCGAATCACAAAGTCGCCGCTTTCGCGCCCCAAGTGCATTTTGAAGAGGCCCTGAACCCGGTCTTCAAACCGATATTCCAGCTCCGGGACGCGAATGCGGATTGCGGCGTTTTCCGGCGAATGCCCTGCATTACGGCAGAAACCCGGATAGATACCCTGGAAGTCTTCAAGCTGTTTGCGCGAGCAGGTGCAGGCGTAGGCCAGGCCATGATTGAACCAGCGCTGGAGGATCTCGGCGTAGGCGTCATGGCGTTCGCTTTGCCGCACCATCTGGCCGTCCCATTCAAAACCGTAGCGCTCAAGCGTCTCGATAATCCCCGCCTGCGCGCCGGCCACTTCGCGCGGCGGGTCGAGATCCTCCATGCGCAATAGCCACTGACCTCCTGCCGCTCGTGCATCAAGATAGGAAGCGAGTGCTGCGACCAGCGAGCCAAAATGCAGGTAGCCACTGGGGGTCGGCGCAAAGCGCCCGATATAGGCGGGTTTTTTCATGGGCGGGATGTTACGGGTGGCGAGCTTGGGCGGGCAAGTGGAACGCAGAGGACGGTTGTGCTCGGTTGCCATTTGAAGTGCTTTTCGGTCGCGATGGCAAAGCGGTTCTGCGATGTCAGAGGGGCGGGGTTCGACTCAGATCACCTTTTCGCCTCTCGGCGAGTTGCTTTTATGAGGCCAAAGTCACCAAAGCCTTTCGCTTCTGTTTCCGGCCCGACTTCGTCGTGTTCATTCGCCCTGGCACTAGCGTCGCGCTCTGCGTCGCTAGTGCCCTCGCGATCAAAGAGCGTTTGTGTGGCAGTCGCTATAGCCAGGACATGATGTCGCGTCGCGTGGGGGCCAGTTGGACTTGTGGACAGCGATGAGCAAGCAATGCGGGAACAGGACTCGCCGTTATCGTGCCTTCCACAGGCACAAAAAAAGACGCCGAAGCGTCTTTTCAGTCAAAGGCGGCCCCAGGTCACTTACCGACCTGTTTTTCCTTGATTTCTGCAAGGGTCTTGCAGTCGACGCACTGGTCCGCGGTCGGGCGTGCTTCAAGACGGCGGATGCCGATCTCTACGCCGCAGGATTCGCACCAGCCGTACTCTTCGTCCTTGATCAGTTGCAGCGTCTTGTCGATCTTCTTGATCAGCTTGCGTTCGCGATCACGGGCGCGAAGTTCCAGGCTGAACTCTTCTTCCTGGCTGGCACGGTCGGCCGGGTCGGGGAAGTTGGCAGCCTCATCCTTCATATGGTCTACCGTTCGGTCGACCTCTTGCATCAAGTCCTGCTTCCACTTGTTCAGGATCTTGGTGAAGTGAGCGCGCATGGGCTCACCCATATACTCCTCACCCTTCGTTGGTACGTAGGGTTCAAAGCCGCTGATTAGATGGTTCTGTTGCTTTTCTGGGGTGGGCATGTCTGGACCGCCTCTCACTCTTCTAATCTATTGCGCAGGATTGTTCCATCACCGACACCCGTCGGCCCTGCAGCTGCAAGCGGGCGAACTTACCAGATCAAATCGGAGTGCGCTACTCCCGGTTGTCGAGCATGACGACGCCGTCTGCTTACAGAGATGGCCATTTCGCATCTGTCTTCCACTTAAATGAACTCCAGTCGCTGAACACCGTCGTAGCTTTCTTTTATTCAGCGTTCGGCGACCGGGTTTTTCAGCCTGTAAACCCACCACTGGGCGGTCGGTTCGGTAGAATCATGCCGCGTCGTCATGACAATCATGTTTTTAATGCGCGCACCTATAAAGGAATACCCATGACCCAGCTCTACAGTGCGCGCAGTCGCGCCATCGAACCTTTTCATGTCATGGCGCTGTTGGCGCGTGCCAACGAATTGCAGGCTGCGGGTCATGATGTCATTCACCTGGAAATCGGCGAACCCGATTTTACCACCGCAGATCCCATCATCAAGGCTGGCCAGGCGGCCCTGGCAGACGGCAAGACCCGCTACACTGCCGCGCGTGGTCTGCCGCAATTGCGCGAAGCCATTTCCGGGTTTTACGCCCAGCGCTACGGGGTTGATATCGATCCCCATCGCATTCTGATCACACCGGGCGGTTCTGGGGCCTTGTTGCTTGCCAGCAGTCTGCTGGTCGATCCAGGCAAGCACTGGTTGCTGGCGGACCCTGGTTACCCGTGCAATCGGCATTTCTTGCGTTTGATCGAGGGCGAGGCGCAACTGGTGCCGGTCGGTCCGCAAGAGCGTTATCAGCTGACCCCTGAGCTGGTGGCGACGCACTGGAATCACAACAGTGTCGGCGCTCTGGTGGCATCACCGGCCAATCCGACCGGCACCCTGTTGAGCCGCGACGAACTGGCAGCCTTGTCTCAGGCATTGAAAGCCCGCAGTGGGCACTTGGTGGTGGACGAGATCTATCACGGCCTGACCTACGGTGTGGACGCCAGCAGTGTGCTGGAAGTTGATAACGACGCTTTCGTTCTCAATAGTTTTTCAAAGTATTTCGGCATGACCGGATGGCGTCTTGGCTGGCTGGTCGCGCCACAGGATGCCGTGGCCGATCTGGAAAAACTGGCCCAGAACCTCTACATCAGCGCGCCAAGCATGGCGCAACATGCCGCGCTCGCCTGCTTCGAGCCGCAGACACTGGCCATACTCGAGCAGCGGCGCGCCGAGTTCGGCCGCCGCCGTGACTTTCTGCTGCCAGCGCTGCGCGAACTGGGCTTCGGTATTGCCGTCGAGCCGGAAGGTGCTTTTTACCTGTACGCTGATATCTCTGCATTTGGCGGCGATGCCTTCGCGTTTTGCAGGTATTTTCTGGAAACCGAGCATGTCGCCTTCACACCAGGTCTGGACTTTGGCCGTTTTAAGGCCGGGCACCACGTGCGCTTTGCCTATACGCAAAGCCTGCCGCGCCTTGAACAGGCGGTCGAGCGAATCGCGCGCGGTTTGCGTAGCTGGGGCGTCTGATGCGCTTTTCTCCGCAGCTTGAACAGGGTCGTCTGCTGGTGCGTTACAAGCGTTTTCTGGCTGATATCGAAACCGATAGCGGTGAATTGTTGACCATTCACTGCCCCAACACGGGCTCAATGCTCAACTGCATGATGCCCGGCGGGCGCGTGTGGTTCAGTCGTTCGAGTGATCCGAAGCGCAAGCTGCCGGGCACTTGGGAGATCAGCGAGACCCCACAGGGCAGGCTGGCCTGTATCAATACCGGACGAGCCAATACGCTGGTTGAAGAGGCCTTGCGCGCAGGGATCATTAGTGAACTTGCGGGGTTCACGGCACTCAGGCGCGAAGTGGCCTATGGGCAGGAAAAGAGCCGTGTGGACTTTCGCCTGGAGTACCCGGATGGCTATCTGTATCTGGAAGTGAAAAGCGTCACTCTGGGTTTCGATGATTCCAGCGTGGCAGCGTTTCCCGACGCCGTCACCCAACGAGGCGCGCGGCATTTGCGCGAGCTGGCGACGCTGGCACGCGAGGGCGTGCGCGCCGTGTTGCTGTATTGCGTCAACCTTACCAACGTCGATGCTGTGCGGCCGGCAAAGGAGATCGACCCGGCTTACGCATCAGCGTTGCGCGAAGCCATCGATGCCGGCGTGCAAATTCTTGCCTACGGTGTGCAGTTGACGCCGGAAGAGATTCTTATCGACCGAAGGCTGCAGGTTCACTGGCTGGACTGAACCGCACTGAAAGGGTCAGCATTCTTCATCGCCCATGGGCAGACATACCCAGATCCCCTCGGCATCTTCCCGGCTTTCAATCGCACTCAATGACTGGCCGGCGCAAGGCCCCGCAACGCATTCGCCGCTCTCGATCAGGAACAATGCTCCATGCGTGGCGCACTGAATAAGACTGGCGCTGCTGTCCAGGAACTGGTCCGGTTGCCATTCCAGAGCGATACCGCGGTGCGGACAGCGGTTTTTGTAGACGAACACATGCCCCTGACGACGTACGGCGAATAGGCTATGTTCGCCCAGCTCAAAGCCTCTGCTTTGGGCTTCGGGCAGATGACGTGAAGTGCAAAGGAATTTCAAGAAGCCTCCACAGGCCTGTTTTTCGAGTCGGCGCCTGGCCTGGGCAGTCTGACAGAGTTATCTCCACGAGTGCGTTGTCGTACAGTGCGCCTTTTACACTCTGCGTCGGTTTTTTCCTGTCTTCCTGTAGTTTTTTTCTCTAAGCAATTCGCTCGCGCCTGCTCGCCCTCGTGTCCGTATATCGTCCTGCTTATGTTTTGCAGAGTGGAAACGCCATGAAAGAGATGACAGCAGATGATGAGCGGCTGGCGCGTCAGGTCATAGGGCTGCTTGAGCTGTTTGCCCTTAACACGGACGACACCGAGCAGCGTATTGTCGGTATCTGTCAGCGCGCATTGACGCCTGTAGGGCCGGTGGCTGCGGTCTGCGTCCAGCCGCGTTTTGTATGTCTGGCGCGAACCACTCTGGACCGCATGCTGGCGCGTGGCGTCAAGGTCGTCGGCGTCGTCAATTTCCCGCATGGCAGTAGCAATATCCCGGCAGTGACCACTGAAGTGCGTGATGCGCTGATGTCTGGCGCGGACGAGATCGATGTCGTCTACCCCTTTCGCGCGCTGCTCGGCGGAGATCGGCTGGCCGGCCTTGAGATGATATCGGCTTGTGCCGCCGTGTGTGCAGGGCAGGCCAGACTCACTGCGACACTCGAAACCTGTGATCTGCGCGATTCGCAAATGATCCTCGACGCCTGCCGCGATGCGATAGCGTCAGGTGCCGACTTCCTCAAGACCTGCACGGGCAAGGCCGCCAGTCACGTCACTCCTCAGGCTGTACGTGTGATGCTTGAGTCCATTTCGGATGTGGGCGGTCAGGTTGGGTTGAAGGTCGCAGGCGGTATACGCACGTTCGACGAGGCATGTATCTACATGACGCTGGCCCACGCCCGTTTCGGTCGGCAATGGATGAATGCCGGGCGCTTACGGTTGGGCGGCTCCAGCTTGCTGGACGATTTACTGGTCAGGCTTGGCCTGCTTGAATCGCACGGCAATGGTTTTTGAGGGCGGGGCAGCTTTTCTGGCGGGCAAAAAAAGACCCGGCAAAGAGCCGGGTCAAAAACCGTGATTAGCCTGATGAGGAGATAATCTGAAAGTCCGAACCAAGGTCTTTCAGTTACCGTCCAGTCTCGCGACCGGATGTGATAATCATAACGATTCTCATTTGTAAGTCAACATTTCTTTTGCCCGCACAAACGCCTGTCCGCAGGCCTTTGTTCACAGGCCAAAAGATGCCTGACAGAACACGGCAATGGGGCGCGTACGGTTGTGATATGAAGAGAGGAGAGGCAGCAGCGCAGCGACACAGCGCCAGCCCGACATGCATTGCGCATGCAGGCTGCAACGTTGTTTTCAGTTCTAGCGGGTGCGATAGCGCAGGCGCGTGCCGAAATTGACCGACATCAGAATCTCGTCAGCCGAGAGTTCTGCAGGGAAGAACACACCCGAAATCTGTGCATGAGCGATGCTCGCGCCCTCCATTGGTGTGTGGCGCAAGTCCAGCCCGCGAAGGTCGGCGGACCGGAAGTAGGCGTCGGTGAAGTCGATCCTGGCAGTGTCCAGAGCACGCAGGTCCAGCCCCCGGAAGTCGCCCCCGACCATATCAATCGTGCCGGTTCGCGGTTTCTCTTGATTGAAACCTTCGACATCATCTCTGCGCAGCAGCATGTAAAGCGGTGAGTCGATCTGTTTGGGCTGGCTCATGATGGCCTCGGACATGTGGTTGCGTTGGAATTATGACGCCATTATATCGCCATCATTGTGAGGCCGTGAAGCATTACCCGCTCAACGGCCGTGCATCATTTTTACAGGCCTGGCAGGCGTTGGCGCAGGTTGTCGATCAGGTTGTCCAGATCGCTGCTGACATTGGTTGCAACCTTCTTGCTACGCTGTAGCTCTTCTGCACTGAGCGGCTCGCGACTGGCCTGCTGAGCCTCGATGACGTCCAGAGTTGCGTCGGAAGGATCAGTGTTCTCAGCCTGGCGCTGCGCAAGCCAGCCCGCGATCACTGCATGTGGCGCTTCGCAATCCAGGATCAGATACGGAACGCCAGTGCCTTCAGCGATTTTCGCTGTGGCATCACGCTGCTCGCGCTTGAGGTAGGTGGCATCGATCACTACCGAGAAGCCCGCTCGCAGGGTTGCGCTGGCAAGCTCATGCAGGCGTTTATAGGTTGCGCTGCTGGCTTGCGTGTCATAAAGATCCTGATTCTGGCTGGCAAAAAGGCGCTTGCGCTCTACGTCCGATCGCAGACGGATGGCACCCAGCGATTCCACCAGGCGCATCGCTACATGACTTTTGCCGACGGCTGATACGCCGTGGGTGATAGTCAGAAAAGGCGAGGGAATGGCGCTGTAGCTTTCGGCCAGATTGGCATAATTGCGATATTGACGAAGCGTCGCCGCGCGTTGCACACCGTCGGCATTGGCCGGCTGGCTGAACAGCGCTACCTTGGCGCGGACCATCGCACGGTAGGCCTTGTAGAAATTCAGCAGTTCCAGCCCCGCGTAGTCGCCGGTGATTTCCAGGTACTGACTGATCAAACGCCGGGACAGCGATTTCAGTCCACGGTCTTCAAGGTCCATTGCCAGGAAGCCGATGTCGGCATAGACGTCAGTCTTGCGGAACGGCTCGTTGAACTCGATGCAGTCGAACAGCACGACCTTGCCGTCGATCACCGTTGCATTGCCCAGATGGATGTCGCCATGGCATTCGCGAATGAATCCGTCGGCTTTGCGTTGAGCCAGCAGCGGTTTGAGTCGTGCAAAGCTCGATTCTGCCCATGCTTGTAGAGCATCAAGCTGCGCCAGATCGGTTTTTTCGCTGATCAGTGGGCGAATTTGCTCAAAGTTCTGTGTCACGGGGGCCATGACGCTGTCAGGCGAGCCCAGTTCGCTTTCCGGTCCGACCCGCGGCGAAGCGAGGTGAAAACCTGCGATCTGGCGCGCCAGTTCGTCGATATGCGCGGTCGTTACCTCGCCATTGGCTTGCAGGGTGCTGAGCAGCCCATTCTGTGAGAACTGCTTCATCTTCAGCGCGTATTCGATGACTTCGCCGTCGCCGCCCAGTTGCGGCGCGTCTTCTGTGCCGGTGATCGGCAGAACGTCGATGTAGAGGTCATCGGTCAGACGCTGATTCAGGCGCAGCTCTTCGCGGCAGAAGTGCTCACGGAGGGCCAGGGTAGTGAAATCCAGAAAACCGAAGTTCATTGGCTTTTTGAATTTGTAGGCATACGGGCCAGTCAGCAGAACCCACGAAATGTGCGTTTCGATGACCTGGAAATGCTCCACTGGATGTGGGAAAAGGGCAGGGTTCTGCAGGGCAGCAATCAAAGACTGGCTCACGGGCGATCCTTCAGGAATGTGTTCAAAATGTAAGTACGCAATGCCGCCATTATGGCCGCTTGGCGCAAGGCTGCAAACCGCTGACTCGGGCGTCTGTCGATCCTCGGTAAAGTGCGTATAATCCGCGCCCATGACTCGATCCCGCACCTCCCGTTCTCCTAAAAAGCAACCTCCCCGCAGCCTGAACAAGTGGCTGGGCTGGGCGTTGAAGCTCGGTATTGTCGCCCTGGTTCTGCTGGGCGGCCTGGCCATTTATCTCGATGCAATCGTCCAGGAGAAATTCTCCGGCAAGCGCTGGACCATCCCGGCCAAGGTCTATGCACGGCCGCTGGAGCTTTTCGTCGGACAGAAGCTGAGCCGCGACGATTTTCTCATCGAACTCGACGCGTTGGGCTATCGCCGCGAAAGCGTTGCGAATGGTCCCGGTGCTGCGGCGGTGAACGGCAATACTGTCGATCTCAACACACGTGGCTTCCAGTTCTATGAAGGCACTGATGCGGCGCAGCAGGTTCGCGTTCGCTTTTCCGGGGATTATGTGGCTGACCTGTCTTCAGGCAATGGTGCCAAGCTTGCGGTCGCACGGCTTGAGCCTTTGCTGATCGGCGGGCTGTACCCGAAGAACCTCGAAGACCGGATCCTCATCAAGCTGGATCAGGCCCCCCCGTATCTGCTCGACGGGCTGGTAGCGGTCGAGGACCGTGATTTCTATCACCACTTCGGCGTGTCGCCCAAGTCAATTGCCCGGGCCATCTGGGTCAATACTTCGCAGGGGCAGATGCGTCAGGGCGGCAGTACGCTGACCCAGCAGTTGGTCAAGAACTTCTACCTGACCAATGAACGCAGCCTGACCCGCAAGCTGACCGAGGCCATGATGGCCGTTCTGCTGGAGATTCATTACAGCAAGCAGGAAATCCTCGAGGCCTATCTCAATGAAGTGTTTGTAGGTCAGGACGGCCAGCGCGCAGTCCATGGATTTGGCCTGGCCAGTCAGTACTTCTTCAGTCAGCCACTTTCCGAGCTGAAGATTCATCAGGTGGCGATGCTGGTCGGGCTGGTCAAAGGGCCGTCCTTCTACAATCCGCGTCGCAATCCGGAGCGTGCTCTGGAGCGTCGCAATCTGGTGCTCGATCTGTTCGAGCAGCAGGGCGTAGCCACGCCGGAAGTGGTTGCCGCAGCAAAGAAAATGCCATTGGGTGTGACCAAAACCGGCACGCTCGCCGACAGCTCGTTCCCGGCGTTTCTGGATCTGGTCAAGCGTCAGTTGCGCGAGGATTACCGCGATGAAGACTTGACCGAAGAAGGGTTGCGGATCTTTACCAGCTTCGATCCGATCCTGCAGATGAAGTCCCAGGCTGCCATGGACGACACGTTCAAAAAACTGGCAGGGCGCAAGGGCTCGGACGAAGTGGAGTCGGCAATGGTCGTCACCAACCCGGAAACAGGTGAAGTGCAGGCGCTGATCGGCGGGCGTGAGGCCGGGTTCTCGGGTTTCAACCGGGCGATCGATGCTGTGCGTCCGATCGGCTCGCTGGTCAAGCCTGCCATCTACCTGACGGCGCTGGAGCGGCCAAGCCAATACACGCTGACCAGCTGGATCGCCGACGAACTGTTCCAGGTCAAAGGTGCTGATGGCCAGATATGGAAGCCACAGAACTACGATCACAAGTCCCACGGTAATATCTTCCTGTATCAGGGGCTGGCGCATTCGTACAACCTGTCGACCGCCAAGCTGGGCCTTGAAGTGGGCATTCCAAGCGTGTTCAAGACGCTCGCCAAGCTGGGTGTGACGCGGGAATGGCCTGCCTATCCGTCGATGTTGCTGGGGGCGGGCGGCCTTAGTCCGATAGAAGTCGCGACGATGTACCAGACCATCGCCAGCGGCGGGTTCAATACGCCCATGCGCGGCATTCGCAGTGTGCTCACGGCGGAAGGCGAACCGCTCAAGCGCTACCCGTTCCAGATCGAACAGCGCTTCGATCCGGGTGCCATTTATCTGGTGCAGAATGCGATGCAGCGGGTCATGCGCGAAGGTACAGGCAAATCTGTTTACAACGTGTTGCCAGGCTCATTGAATCTGGCGGGCAAGACCGGCACCAGTAACGACTCTCGTGACAGCTGGTTTGCAGGCTTCAGTCAGGATCTGCTGGCCGTGGTGTGGATGGGGCGTGACGACAACGGTAAAACACCGTTTACCGGTGCCACCGGTGCCTTGCAGGTCTGGACCAGCTTCATGCGCAAGGCCGGCCCGCTGCCGCTGGACATGGCGATGCCGGATAACGTCGTTCAGGCGTGGGTCGACGCGCAGACAGGACAGGGTTCCGACGCGAGCTGCCCGAATGCAGTGCAGATGCCGTATATTCGCGGCAGTGAGCCCCAGCCCGGCGCGACATGCGGCGGCGCTCCGGCACCTGCCACTGAGGTGATGGACTGGGTCAAGGGTTGGTTGAACTAGGCAATCGAGGGTTTGAAGTGAATAAATGGTGGATTCCAGCTTTAACGGCACTGGCCTTGCTGAACGGCTGCGCCAGTGTGGAACGCGGCTCGATTCCGGTCGTGGATTCAAGCTCCAAGGTGTCCAACGGCGAGCGTGTGACCGCTTCGCGCAATGGTGCTTACCGAACCGGCACCGCTCCGGTTCAGCAGCAGCCGCAAGCAGTGCCGCAGGATTCGGGTGTCGTGGTAATGGTGCCGGGTGCGGGTGGCGCTGATGCAGGGCAGAGCTTCTCTGCACCGACCAGTCAGACACCGTTCAGTGTCGACACACCGCCTGTCGAAGCTGCTCCGGTCAATCAGGCACCGGTCAGTCCGGCTCCGGCAAACAACAGTTACAGCATGCCCGCTGCATCTGCGCCGACCGGGATCCCGTCCAGTGGCGGCGGTCTGTCGGAAGACGAACAGCTTGACGGCCCGGTCCTGGCACTGCTGACCACGGCACAGCAACAGCAGACCAGTGGCGACCTCAACGGCGCGTCCTCCAGCCTTGAGCGTGCTCAGCGTGTTGCACCGCGCGAGCCTCAGGTGCTTTATCGTCTGGCCCAGGTGCGTCTGGCTCAGGGTGATGCGGCCCAGGCCGAACAACTGGCACGTCGCGGCCTGACTTACGCCAATGGGCGTACCAGTCTTCAGGCCAGTCTGTGGGGATTGATCGCTCAGTCTCGTGAGAAGCAGGGTGATGCGGCCGGTGCAGCGCTGGCTCGCCAAAAGGCTCGCTGATGGACGTGCGTTTGCCTGAGGTTGCCGAACAGTTGCTGTTGATAGAGCGCGAGTTGCGTGCGCTGGGCTGGTGGGACGCTACGCCACCCAGCGATCAGGCGCTTGCCAGTCAGGAGCCGTTCAGCGTCGATACCCTTGAGTTCGCACAGTGGCTGCAATGGATCTTCCTGCCGCGCATGAAGATCATCCTTGAGCGCGATCTGCCGCTGCCCAATGCCTCCGGCATTCTGGAAATGGCCGAAATGGTCTACGCCGGTCGGTTGAGCGAAACCCGCCTGCTGCAGCAGCATCTGGCGCGGTTTGACCAGCTGATCACGGCGGCTCGTTGAGGAATCTGTCTAGCGACACAATTCGTTGATGGCCTTCTCGGTTTCCTCGATACGCGTCTTGCGGTTTTCATCCGTAAGACGCCTCGACTCTCCTCCAACCTGCTCGCGCACTCGCGGATTGTTCTGCAACTGCGCAAGGTTGGTGCGCAGGTTCTCGCAATTTTCAGCGCGTTTTGCTTCCTGGGCCTTCACCTGACTTTTGACTTTCTGGTCAATGGCGCGTTGCTGCGCAGCGCCGTCGTCAGCCGGTGTGCCTGGTGCTGCGGCAGGCGGCGGTGTCTGCACATTGATTTCCTGTACCTGCTGGCCAGTGGGAGGCTGGGCGTCAAAGTGCGTCACGCCCTGAGCGTCGACCCACTTGTAGATCGAGGCGGCCTGGCTGGTTGCGCTGATTGCCAGTGTGGCGGCGAGAATCATCCAATGCATGTCGTGTCCTTGAGAGTCTGTGCATGCAGAAAACTACCATAACGGTGCATTTCAGTCCGAAACGGTGCGATTTCACCCCTCTGCTGTCAAGAAAGCGCACGGATGACTTGACTTGAAGGGGGGGAATCACAACAATCCAAAGTTCGCTGTAGAAGGACTGCCAGAAGCAGACCCTCTCGGTAGATCATGAGGCGCACACCCGCGCCGACCTGTAACACCCGCAACGCGTTACCTCGCGCTGGGTGGGAATGTTCCGCAACACTCAGGGACCTCCCAATACTTGCTCAGTCAGTGCTGACGTAGTCGGCGACCACCGTCGCTCATGCTCTGCTGGCAGTAAACCTATTAAGACCCGTCCCGGAGTGGGCGGTATTCTGGCGTTTTAGAGGTGAACAACGTGGAGCTTTTATCTGGCGCTGAAATGGTCGTCCGCTTTTTGCGTGACGAAGGCGTTGAGCATATCTACGGGTACCCGGGTGGTGCCCTTCTGCATGTCTACGATGCCCTGTTCAAAGAACCGGCGGTAAGCCATATTCTTGTTCGCCACGAGCAGGCTGCCACGCATATGGCCGACGGCTATGCGCGTGCTACCGGCAAGGCGGGCGTGGTGCTGGTGACCTCGGGTCCGGGTGCGACCAATGCCATTACCGGTATTGCCACTGCTTATATGGACTCGATTCCGATGGTGGTCCTGTCCGGTCAGGTAGCGAGCACGCTGGTGGGCACCGATGCGTTCCAGGAGACCGACATGATCGGTATCTCCCGGCCGATCGTGAAGCACAGCTTCATGATCAAGCACCCGTCGGAAATCCCGGAAGTCCTGAAAAAGGCTTTCTACCTGGCGCAGTCCGGCCGTCCGGGCCCGGTGGTCGTCGACATTCCCAAAGACATGACCAACCCGGCCGAAAAATTCGAATACGTCTTCCCGAAAAAAGCCAAGCTGCGCTCCTACAGCCCGGCGGTTCGTGGCCATTCCGGCCAGATCCGCAAGGCCGTTGAAATGCTGCTGGCTGCCAAGCGTCCGATTATCTATGCGGGCGGTGGCGTGGTCATGGGCAATGCTTCGGCGCAATTGACCGAACTGGCTCAACTGCTCAATGCTCCGGTCACCAACACCCTGATGGGGCTTGGTTGCTATCCGGGCACTGACCGCCAGTTCGTCGGCATGCTCGGGATGCATGGCAGCTACACTGCCAACCTCGCGATGCACCACACCGACGTCATTCTGGCCGTTGGCGCACGTTTCGATGACCGGGTCATCAACGGCGCAAGCAAGTTCTGCCCGAACGCCAAAATCATTCACATCGATATCGATCCGGCTTCGATTTCCAAGACCATCAAGGCCGACGTGCCTATTGTAGGTCCTGTCGAAAGCGTACTGACCGAAATGGTCGCCACCTTGAAAGAAATCGGCGAGACGCCCGACAAGGCGTCCGTTGCCGCATGGTGGAAGCAGATCGACGAGTGGCGCGGTACGGGCGATCTGTTCCCGTACAACCGTGGCGATGGCACCGTCATCAAGCCGCAGGCCGTCATCGAAACGCTGTGCGAAGTCACCAAGGGCGACGCTTATGTCACCTCTGACGTAGGCCAGCATCAGATGTTCGCTGCGCAGTACTACCGTTTCAACAAGCCGAACCGCTGGATCAACTCGGGCGGTCTGGGCACGATGGGCTTTGGTTTCCCGGCTGCGATGGGCGTCAAACTGAGCTTTCCGGATGCGCACGTTGCCTGCGTGACCGGTGAGGGCAGTATTCAGATGAACATTCAGGAGCTGTCGACCTGCCTGCAGTACGGCTTGCCGGTGAAGATCATCCTGCTCAACAACGGTGTTCTGGGTATGGTCCGTCAGTGGCAGGACATGAGCTACGGCTCCCGTCACTCGCATTCCTACATGGAATCGCTGCCTGATTTCGTCAAGCTGGTCGAAGCCTATGGCCACGTGGGCATGCGTATCACCGATCTCAAGGATCTGAAGCCGAAGATGGAAGAAGCCTTTGCCATGACTGACCGTCTGGTGTTCCTGGATATTCAGGTCGATGTGACAGAGCACGTCTATCCGATGCAGATCAAGGACGGCTCCATGCGCGATATGTGGTTGAGCAAGACGGAGCGGACATAATCATGCGCCATATCATTTCCCTGCTGCTGGAAAACGAACCGGGTGCCTTGTCTCGCGTCGTCGGTCTGTTCTCCCAGCGCAACTACAACATCGAAAGCCTGACGGTTGCGCCGACCGAAGACCCGACCCTGTCGCGTCTGACGCTCACCACGGTAGGCCATGACGAGGTGATCGAGCAGATCACCAAGAACCTCAACAAGCTCATCGAAGTGGTCAAACTCGTCGATCTGTCGGAGAGCGCTCATATCGAGCGTGAACTGATGCTGGTCAAGGTCAAGGCCACTGGCGCGCAGCGTGCCGAGATCAAGCGCACCACGGATATCTTCCGCGGGCAGATCGTCGACGTGACCGCCAGCGTTTATACCGTGCAGCTAAGTGGCACGAGCGACAAACTGGACAGCTTCATTCAGGCCATCGGCACCGCCGCTATCCTGGAAACAGTACGCAGTGGCGTAACGGGCATTGCCCGTGGCGACAAAGTGCTGAGCATTTAAATCAATTAAGCAAATGGCCTGAACGGCCAAGATAACAGGGGATTTCCATGAAAGTTTTCTACGACAAAGACTGTGACCTTTCGATCATCCAGGGCAAGAAAGTCGCCATCATCGGTTACGGTTCGCAAGGCCACGCTCAGGCGTGCAACCTGAAAGACTCCGGCGTTGATGTCACTGTTGGCCTGCGTAAAGGTTCGGCTACTGTCGCCAAGGCCGAGGCTCATGGCCTGAAAGCGACTGACGTCGCTTCTGCCGTTGCTGCTGCCGACCTGGTCATGATCCTGACCCCGGACGAGTTCCAGTCCCAGCTGTACAAGAACGAAGTCGAGCCGAACCTGAAAAAGGGCGCAACACTGGCGTTCTCCCACGGCTTCGCGATTCACTACAACCAGGTTGTACCGCGCGCTGACCTCGACGTGATCATGATCGCGCCGAAGGCACCAGGTCACACCGTGCGTACCGAGTTCGTCAAGGGCGGCGGTATCCCTGACCTGATCGCGGTTTATCAGGATGCTTCCGGTAACGCCAAGAATGTCGCCCTGTCCTACGCTTCGGGCGTTGGCGGCGGCCGCACCGGCATCATCGAAACCACCTTCAAGGACGAAACTGAAACTGACCTGTTCGGCGAGCAGGCCGTTCTGTGCGGCGGTACTGTCGAACTGGTCAAAGCTGGTTTCGAAACGCTGGTTGAAGCCGGCTATGCGCCGGAAATGGCTTACTTCGAGTGCCTGCACGAACTGAAGCTGATCGTTGACCTCATGTATGAAGGCGGTATCGCCAACATGAACTACTCGATCTCCAACAACGCCGAATACGGCGAGTACGTCACCGGTCCTGAGGTCATCAACGCCGAATCCCGTCAGGCCATGCGCAACGCTCTGAAGCGCATCCAGGACGGTGAATACGCGAAGATGTTCATCAGCGAAGGTGCCACCGGCTACCCGTCGATGACTGCCAAGCGTCGCAATAACGCTGCGCACGGTATCGAAATCATCGGTGAAAAACTGCGCTCGATGATGCCTTGGATCGCGGCGAACAAAATCGTCGACAAAGAAAAGAACTAACTTTTCCGGTTCATAGCCGGTTTACAGCCGGTTTACGAAAAAAAGCGCGACCAGTCGGTCGCGTTTTTTCGTTCTGGGTCAGGCTCTGGTATAAAGCTGCATCGTTTGCCGGCGAACCCTCGTCGCAGACCTGTGTCGAACCTTTTCATACCGCTGCAAGGTAATCTCCATGAGCGAACGTCCTGAAGAGCCCGTCAAGGCCTCTGACGCTGAAAGTCTGCTACCTATCGATGAACACGTGGAAGAAGGGCATGACGCCGAGGGCCGTCAGGTCCGGCATCGCGGCATCTATCTGCTTCCCAATCTGTTTACCACGGCGAATCTGTTCGCCGGTTTCTACTCCATCATCAGCTCCATGAGTGCCCAGAGTGCCATGAGCGCTGGTGATTTTTCCGGGGCAAGCAAGTATTTCGCATTCGCTGCCATTGCGATCTTCGTGGCGATGGTCCTCGACGGGCTGGACGGTCGCGTTGCACGCATGACTAACACACAGAGTGCGTTTGGCGCCGAGTACGACTCGCTGTCCGACATGGTTGCCTTCGGTGTGGCTCCGGCGCTGCTGGCATTCGGCTGGGCCCTGGGTGACATGGGCAAGGTGGGCTGGATGGTCGCCTTCATCTATGTGGCTGGCGCGGCATTGCGTCTGGCGCGCTTCAATACTCAGGTCGGCAAGGCTGACAAACGCTACTTCATTGGTCTGGCCAGCCCGGCGGCGGCAGGTGTCGTGGCAGGCACTGTCTGGGCATTCAGTGATTTCGGAATTCAGGGTTCCAAGCTGTCGTTTCTGGTGGCCTTGCTGGTAGCAGCAGCAGGCATGCTGATGGTCAGCAACATCAAGTACAACAGCTTCAAGGAGCTGGACCTGAAAGGGCGTGTGCCTTTCGTTGCGATTCTGGCGGTGGTCTTGGTGTTTGCTGTCGTATTCAGCGACCCGCCGCGCATTTTGCTGCTGATATTCCTCGCCTATGCCCTCTCCGGACCGATTCAGTATCTATTGCGTCGCCATAAAGCCTCCCAATGATCTAATTTCCACCATACTCCGTAGTCTATTGGTGCATCAGTTCCCCTAGGCTGCGGAGTCATCATGCTAATCAAGCTACGTTCTGCGTCCGACTCCAAAGAGTCGGACGTCACGCCTGAATCCATTTATCTCTCGCGACGCACATTGCTCGCCAGCTCGCTTGCGGGGCTGGCTGTCACGGCAATGCCGCGCTGGGCCACTGCCGCAGACGCCTCACGCTATGCCGATGTTGAGCCCGGGAAGGCGCCAGGCTGGTTCGCCGACAAGCTTCCTTCTACGCAGTGGCAGGCGGTCAACGTCAAGGACGAGGCTATAACCCCGTTCAAGGATGCGACCCACTACAACAATTTCTATGAGTTCGGGACCGACAAGGGCGATCCTGCCAAATATGCCGGCTCTCTACAGACCGAGCCGTGGAGTGTCGTGATCGATGGTGAAGTCGGCAAGCCTGGCCGCTACGCGCTCGAAGACTTCATGAAGCCTTATCAACTTGAAGAGCGGATCTACCGATTGCGTTGTGTCGAAGCCTGGTCGATGGTCATCCCATGGATCGGCTTTCCGATCTCTGCGTTGCTCAAGCAGGTAGAGCCGACTTCCAAGGCCAAATACATCCGTTTCGAAACGCTGGAGGACTCCAGGTCCATGCCGGGTCAGCGCTCGGACTTCGCCCTGATCGACTGGCCTTATGTAGAGGGGCTGCGTCTGGACGAGGCGATGAACCCTCTGGCGATTCTGGCGGTGGGCATGTATGGGCGCGAACTGCCCAATCAGAATGGCGCACCGCTGCGCCTGGTCGTGCCGTGGAAGTATGGTTTCAAGAGTGTGAAGTCCATCGTGCGTATCAGTCTGGTCAGTGAGCAACCGAAGACCACCTGGCAAAGCATTGCGGCAAACGAATATGGCTTCTATGCCAACGTCAACCCGACTGTCGATCACCCGCGCTGGACTCAGGCCCGTGAGCGTCGGTTGCCAAGCGGCTTGTTCAGTCCGAATCTGCGCGACACGAAAATGTTCAATGGGTATGAGGAGGAGGTTGGCTCCCTGTATGCCGGTATGGATTTGCGGAAGGACTATTGATGCGATACCCGTTCTGGCGTCTGGCTGTATTTCTAGCTGCTTGCGTTGCACCCGTCTGGTGGCTGTGCCAGGCATGGATTTTTGCGCTAGGGCCTGACCCCGGCAAAGTGCTTGTGGAAAATTTCGGGTTGGCAACCCTGATCATGCTGCTCATTACATTGTCGATGATGCCGTTGCAGCGTTTGAGCGGATGGCCGGGGTGGATTGTGGTGCGCCGCCAGCTCGGACTATGGTGCTTTGCCTATGTGCTGCTGCACATGGCTATGTATGCACTGTTCATCCTTGGGCTGGATTGGGGGCAGTTGGGCGTCGAGCTGGTGAAGCGTCCTTATATCATTGTAGGTGCATTGGCCTTTCTGGGACTGCTCGCATTGGCGGTGACGTCCAATCGCTATAGTCAGCGTCGCTTGGGGGCCCGCTGGAAAAAGCTGCACCGGCTTATCTATGTGATTCTGGGGCTGGGCTTGCTGCACATGTTCTGGATTGTCAGGGCTGACCTTAAAGAGTGGGCATTGTATGCGGGGCTTGGCGTTGTGCTGTTGGCGTTGCGAATCCCTGCGATCGCCCGGCGAATCCCGCGTCTCGGCGGTTCCGTTGGTGCTGTATCGAAGAAAGTTCAAAATAACGGTTGACGCCCTCTGT